>NZ_JAXQPR010000001.1:0-705219 GCF_046723295.1 Halomonas sp. A29 | reverse complement strand
CCCGGCCATTGGTCGGGGCTTCGCTATTTGGGGGTCTCCCATGGAGAGTAGCGGAGCGCCGCCCGGATCATCGTCAGGCATCTATCCCAACACCCCGAGTTCGAAAGAGCTCGGGGTTTTTCTTTGTACGCCTTGAGGGTCGTGCTCGTGCCGATCTTATCGGCGAGATATGAGTCGGGCTTTACAAAGGCGAACAGCTTCATACAGGAACGAGTGGCGTAAGCACCAGATAGCGATTAGCGTTAATGCCTACACGAACCACTTAGCCAAGAGCAGAGAAGATGCAGCCGAAAAAATGGTTTGCAATCGCATGGTTAGCCACCATAAGTTTAGGGCTGGCGGGCTGTGATAACACGGGCCCCGGCGACATAACGGAGCGCAATATCGACAAGGCGATGAAGCAGGTGGAAGAGCGTATCGAAGAGGTCAGCGAAGAGATCGAAGAGGATGCTGAAGAAGAAAAGGGGTGAGGGTACCAGCGTAAATGGAAAGAGTGTTTCAGGCTTAGCTGAGAGGCTGCGCCTGGCGAACCACGGATATTTGAACCGGCCTGAACCTTAAAGCCGGCCCGCCATGGCGGGCCGGCTTTTTCGACATGCGTCAAACTTGGATGATTTCGACACAGTCAGGCTTGGGCGGCGTTCTGCTCGATGCCCTGCAGGTACCATGGTGCGCCGTCACGCATTTCACGGGTCAGGTGCCAGGTCTCGTTGAACTCGGTTTGCTCGCCGTTTTCTTCGAGAATGCCGTGGAAGATCACGGTGGCTTCGGCCTGGGCGCCGAGTTCACGCACATCACCCAGCTCGGCGAACAGACGTACAATTTCCGTGCGGTTGTTGGCCGGCTGCCGACTGCGTTCCTCGCGCAAGAGGTTGTAGAGCTCCGGCGTGACGTATTCCTGAATACCGCTGAAATCATTGTTGTCCCAGGCGCGTTGCAGGGTCATGAAATGTTCCTTGGCGCCGGACAGGAAGCGCTCACGGTCGAACCAGGCCGGCAGGCTGCCGAAGCTGCCTCCGCCCATGGTGGCGCCGGGTGCCGGCTGGAAGGCCTGGGGTTCGGCGTAAGGCTGACGCTCGCTGGGCTGCGGTCCGCCGACGGCGGCTGTGCGGCGACGCGCCAATAGCCGTAATAGCAGGAAGCCGAGGCCGGCGATGAGCAGGATGTCCATCAGCCGTAGTTCGTCAAAGGCCCCACCGAAGAACAGTGCCGCCAGCAGGCCGCCGGCGAGCATGCCCCCCAGCATGCCGGGCATGCGTGAGCCGGTGGCCTGGTTCGGTTGGGCCTGGCGAGCCGGGGCAGCTTGGTTGGGGGCAGCAGCAGGACGGTCGGCCGAGCGGGAAAAGCTACCGACATTGCCGCCGCCGCCCAGGCGACGGGCTTCGGCGTGTTCGACGGCCAGGCCGAAGCCCAGCACGGCGACCATGAGCATGACAAGGATGTGACGCATCGAACGGTCTCTCTGTAATGGAGGGAAAGTAGAATTTGGAAGCTCCATTCTAGCGGCTATGCTGTTGGAAGTGACGATAAAAAAGGGGAAATGAATGCGCTTGAAGAGCGAACAGAGCCTGCTATTGGTAGTCGATCTGCAGGCAGGCCTGCTGCCGGTAATCGAAGGAGCTGACCAAGCCGTCAACGAGGCAGCATGGCTGGGAGGCATCGCCTGCGCGCTGACCATTCCGGTATGGCTGACCGAGCAGTATCCCGAAGGCTTGGGCGGCAGCGAGCCGAGGTTGCTGGAAGCGCTGCCCTATCACCAGCTATGGCAGAAGGTACATTTCAATGCTCATGCCGAGCCGGACTTTGCCGGCGCCCTGAAGAACAGTGGCAAGCGTCAGGTCGTACTGTGCGGCAGCGAAGCACATATCTGCGTGCTGCAGACCGGCCTGGGGCTGCTGGAGGCCGGCTATGAGGTGTACTGGCTCTGCGAGGCATCGGTCAGCCGGAGGGCAGAAGAGGCGACGCTCGCCCGCGAGCGCGTGGTGCGTGCGGGCGCAATGCCGGTGAGCGCCGACATGGTTGCCTACGAGTGGCTTGACCGCTGTGACGATGAGCGATTCCGCCAGGTTCACAAGCGCTTTCTCAAGCCGCGCTCGGCGCGTCCGCTACGCTTCTTCTGATCCGTTCAGCTCTCACCCTCACGGCGAGAGAAGACCCAGGTGTCGCCTTCCGACATGGCGGGATTGAAAGCATATCCTGCTACATCGAATTCCTTGAGTCGCTCAGGGTCGTCCAGGCGCTGGCGAATCATCCAGGCGGCCATGAGCCCTCGGGCTTTCTTGGCATAGAAACTGATGATCTTGAACTTGCCGTTCTTCTCATCCTTGAATACCGGCGTGATCACACGTGCGTCGAGCCGCTTGGCGTCGATGGCCTTGAAGTACTCGTTGGAAGCCAGGTTCACCAGCACCTTCGAGCCGCTATCGGCGATGGCGCGGTCGAGCGCCTCGCTCAGCGAGTCCTGCCAGAAAGCATAGAGATCCTTGCCGGCCGGATTGGGCAGCCAAGTGCCCATCTCGAGGCGGTAGGGTTGGATCAGATCGAGCGGGCGCAGCAGGCCGTACAGGCCCGAGAGGATGCGCAGGTGTTGCTGGGCAAAGGCATTGTCGTCGTTGCTGAAGGTGGCCGCTTCGAGTCCCATGTAGACATCCCCCTGGAAGGCCTGGGCCGCCGGCTTGGCGTTGTCCACAGAGAAGGGAGGGCGCCATTCGGCGAAGCGTGCGGTATTGAGCCCGGCCAGTTTGTCGCTGATTCCCATCAGCTCGCTGAGTTGCTGCGGGGAGTAGTCGCGCAGAATGGTGATCAGCTGCTGGCTACGGGCGAGAAAGTCCGGCTGGGAGTGGATGTCCGTAGTGGCCGGAGTCTCGAAGTCNAGCTGCTGGCTACGGGCGAGAAAGTCCGGCTGGGAGTGGATGTCCGTAGTGGCCGGAGTCTCGAAGTCCAGCGTTTTTGCGGGCGAGATCACGCTCAGCATGGGGTACTCCTGTACCTGAAAGAGACGAGTCGGGAATGGCTCGATTATATCAGTCGCGCGGCAGTACCGGGGCTATCGCAACGATAGCCCCGAGCCATGGCGGCTGCTCCGATTGACAAATGCCGTTCAGGGGCAGGGGTTGGGGATGCGCCGATGCACCTCGTCGATGGCATCGAGCACGCTCTGCTCGAGTTTGAGCGACTCGCTGGCGAGATTGTCCTCGAGCTGCTCCATGGTGGTGGCACCTATGATGTTGCTGGTCAGGAAGCTGCGCGAATTGACGAAGGCCAGCGCCATCTGGGCGGGGTCCAGGTCATGCTCGCGGGCGATGTCGACATAGGCGCGGGTGGCCTGCTCGGCGAGTGGTGAGGTGTAGCGCTGGAAGCGCTCGAAAAGTGTCAAGCGAGCCTTTACCGGGCGCGCGCCGTCCAGGTACTTGCCCGACAGCACGCCGAAGCCGAGAGGGGAATAGGCCAGCAACCCCACGTTCTCGCGGTGGGCGACCTCGGCCAGGCCGACCTCGAAAGAGCGATTGAGCAGGTTGTAGGGGTTCTGGACCGAAGCGACTTTCGGCAGGTCCAGGCGCTCGGCCAACTGCAGCGCCTTCATCACACCCCAGGGGGTTTCGTTGGAAAGCCCGATGGCGCGTACCTTGCCAGCCTCCACCAGTTCCTTCAGTGCGGCAAGGGTCTCTTCCAGCGCGACTGCTTCCTCCTCTTCGTCGTGAACATAGCCCAGCTTGCCGAAATAGTTGGTCGAGCGTTCCGGCCAGTGCAACTGGTAGAGATCGACGTAATCGGTCTGCAGTCGCGTGAGGCTGGCATCGATGGCTTGGTGGATCTGCTCGCGGCTCAGACGCGAGCCGCCGCGAATGTGTTCCATCCGGGGACCGGTGACCTTGGTGGCGATGATCACATCGTCGCGACTCTCGCGTCGCTTGAGCCAACTGCCGATATAGGCTTCGGT
Organism: Halomonas sp. A29; assembly: GCF_046723295.1. Classification (NCBI taxonomy): domain Bacteria; kingdom Pseudomonadati; phylum Pseudomonadota; class Gammaproteobacteria; order Oceanospirillales; family Halomonadaceae; genus Halomonas; species Halomonas sp. A29. The sequence continues at coordinate 701,279 of NZ_JAXQPR010000001.1, read as the reverse complement.
ACGCCCCTGGGTCTCGGCGCGGGGCGGAACCGGATACATTTCGGCCGTATCGATGAAATTGATGCCGAAGGCTACGGCGCGGTCGAGCTGTTCATGGGCCTCGGCTTCGCTGTTCTGCTCGCCGAAGGTCATGGTGCCCAGGCACAGGCGGCTGACCTCGATGCCCGTGTCGCCAAGCGGTCGCGTCTGCATCATCGCTCCTGTAGAGGTGGGATCGGAGGCGTTCTCGTGGCATATCCAAAGCCATGCTAGCCGAGGCCTACCGAGGCAGCAAATCATAGGGGTTGAGTCACCGCCGGGGCGAGCGTATGCTGGCCACCCTCAGCGGCCCCGGCGGAGTCCCGCGGCGAGCTTCAAGACAGGCCATGGCGAAGACCACAGGGTGGTGTAAGACGTCATGTGGCTTCAAGACGAATGCAAGGTTGTTTGCACAATGACGCAGGCATCATCACTGTTTACCCGACTCGAATACCGTCTTGCGGAGCAGCTATTTCATACGCGCTGGCTTCCACGCTCTCCACGTACCCAGCGTTTGACCATGCACCTCTTCGAGCGCTGCGCCGATGCCGGCCACCCTGCGGCACTTTCGCTCTATGGACACATGCTTTTCCATCGAGGCATCAGCCCGCAGGACAAGGCACGTGGCGCCCGCTACGTTCTCGAGGCAGCACAGGCTGGCAATCTCAAGGCCCAGTACCAGGCCGGGCGAATACTCGAGCACGGCTGCGCCCAGTATCCTCGTCGTGAGGAGCGTGCCGTGACCTGGTACGCCCGAGCCGGCGAAGCGGGCCATCCGCTTGCCGCCCAGCGCCTGGCCAAGGCGTACCGTCTGGGCGAACTGGGGCTGCCGGTGGATAGCGCCCAGGCCACCTATTGGCAGACGCTTGCCGAGCGTCATGGCGGGTTGGAAGGTGAGGAGCTGGACAGCGACGATGTCCAGGCCCGACACTAACCTTTATCCCTTCCACGGCCCTGCCATGCGGCCTTGCTTTCGAGGATACGCCCATTCGTGACGCTGCCGACACTGCTGGATATCGAGGCGTCCGGGTTCGGACGCGGTAGCTACCCCATCGAGATCGGCCTGGCACGGGCCGACGGCAGCTGCTGCGCCTTCCTCGTCCAGCCGCTGGAGGAGTGGAAGCACTGGGACCCCAAGGCAGAGCTGCTGCACGGGATCTCCCGGGCGCGCCTGCAGCGCGAAGGGCTGCCTGTGGCCCAAGTCGCGCGTTGGCTCAATGACGAGCTGAGCGAGGTCGGAGTGGCCTATAGCGATAGTTGGGGCTACGACAATACCTGGCTGTCGCTACTGTTCCACCATGCCGGCATGCTGCCGGCCTTCCGCCTCGAGGCGCTACGAATCCTTCTCAGCGAGCAGCAGCTTGCTTTCTGGCATATGACCCGTGAGGCCTTGGTCAAGGAGCTGGGAATCCGCCGTCATCGTGCCAGCGAGGACGCCCGGCTGCTGCAGCTCACCTACCAGCGTACCCGCCAACAGGCCGGTAGCGACTAGCCTTCACCGCTCACGGCGAGCAGTACCTTACCGATATTGGCGTCTCGTTCGACATGGGCATGGGCAGCCTCGGCTTCGTCGATCGGCCAGGTGCGGTCGATCAGTGGACGCATCTCGCCGCTCGCCAGGCGCGGCCAGACATGCGCCGACAGTGCGTCGAGAATGGCGCCCTTGGCTGACGGTGGCTTGGCGCGCAGGGTCGAACCGATCAATCTCTGCCGTTTCATCAGCATGCGACCCAGGTCGAGTTCGGCGTGGCGCCCTCCCATCAGGCCGATCAGCACCAGCCGGCCGTCAGCGTTAAGCACGCGCTGGTTGTCGCCGAGATAGGACGCGCCTACCGGATCGAGGATCACGTCGGCACCGCCCCAGGCTTTCACGGCATCCACGAAGCTGCCCTCATGGCGGTTGAAGACGCCATCGGCACCCAGTTCACGGCAGGCGGCGAGCTTGGCATCGCTGCCTGCCGTGACGAAGCAGGGATGGTCAAAGGCATGACAGAGCTGTATCGCTGCGGTGCCGACGCCGCTGGCACCGGCGTGCAGCAAGACGCGATCCCCGGAGGACAGTTGACCCTCCATGAACAGATTGAGCCAGGCGGTAGCGAACGCCTCGGGCAGGGCGGCCGCTTCGCGCAGGCCGAATCCTTCGGGCAGCGGCAGCACCTGCCGTGCATCGACCACTACCTCCTCGGCATAGCCACCCCCCGCCAGCAGTGCGCAGACCCTGTCGCCAGGGCATAGGCGATCGACGTCGGGACCGACCTCCATCACCGTGGCGCTGACCTCCAGGCCCGGTATGTCGCTGACACCGGGCGGGGGTGGATAGTGACCTGCGCGCTGCATCAGGTCGGCGCGATTGACCCCGGCCCAGGCGACGCGCAGGCGAACTTCACCGGCCGCTGGGCCCTGGGGGGCGGGTCGCTCACGCCAACGCAAGCGCTCCTGTTCGATGGCGATGGCATGCATGGGCGGCCTCCTAAGTGATGGCTTCGGCGAGCCGGGCTTCCAGGGCATCCAAAAGGGCGGCGGGGTCCTTGGCGTCGATCAGTTGGGCGCGGGTACGAGCATTGAGGAAGCCGTGCTCCACGGTCTGGTCGAGGAAGGCCAGCAAGGGGGAGTAGAAGCCTGCGATATCGAGCACGCCGATGGGCTTGTCGTGAAGCCCCAGGTACTGCCAGGTCCAGGCCTCGAACAGCTCTTCCAGGGTGCCGATACCGCCGGGCAGGGCGATGAAGGCATCGGCATGGGCGGCCATGCTGGCTTTGCGCTCGTGCATGTTGTTCACGCGTATCAGCGTCGGCAGCCCTTCGTGGGCCTGCTCGCGCTCCACCAGATGGTCGGGCATCACGCCGATCACCTCGCCACCACCCGCCAGTACGGCGTTGGCCAGCTCTCCCATCAGGCCGATACGGGCACCGCCATAGACCAGGCCATGACCGCGGGCGGCCAGCTCATGCCCGAGGGCTCGGGTGGCTTGAATGAAGGCAGGATCCCGACCGTCGCGGGAGCCCAGATAGACACAGAATTTCGACATGCGCTTCTCCTTGGCAAGCCTCTATCCTAGCTGCCAGGGATTGGCTTCGAAAGCGTCGAAATAGCGTCAGGGCAGGCAGTCGGCCACGGCGAACTCGGCGTCGAGCCACTGGCCGATGACGTTGTTCCCGCACAGATGATGGGCGTACTGGGTGTGCAGGCAGCGCACCTGGTCCCAGTTGGCGATGCCGCCGATGCCGCGTTCGCGCATCACCTCCTCGTAGCCGAGCCGCTCGACTTCATGGCGCTGTGCTTCGCTCATGTAGCGCCAGCGTGCCTCCACATAGTCGCGATGGCTGGCATGATAGGCGGCGAGAAAATCGGTGTCTTCCTGCAGCCTTGCCTCGAGCTGCTTGATGACGCCACTGGCCTCGATACGGGATATGTCGATCTTGAGCCGCTCGGAGCAGAGCCAGTAGAGGGTGGGGAAGGGCTTGCCGTCGACGATGGGGGCCATGCGCAGTACCAGCGGGGTGCCTTCACCGTCAACGGCCGCGACCGCTTCGATGCCGCGGGGAGCACGGCCCAATTGCTCGGCAATGATGGCGAGCTGGCGGGCGTCAGGCATCTGGTCGGTCTGGATCACCATCGGCGGGTTCCCTTACGAACTTGTTGGAGCGGCCTACGGCGCGAAAGAAGGTCCGGTTGAGCTGCTCGGGCGTGGGCACGTAGCCACGCCACTGGCGTTCGCAGTACTCGTTGGCCCGCGCCATCAGCACGTCGTAGAGGCGATTGAACGGCGCATCATAATCGTAGGGGTCGGCGCCGAACAAGCGGATATGCGGGTAGTCGGCGAACCGCTCCATGAAGTAGCGCTCCAGGTCGGCTTCCACGGCGCGGTGCTGGGCAACGTTGTCGGGGTCGAGCCAGAGGTTGTAGCGGATGGCCATGATGGACTCCTGCCTGCAATGAATAACCCCTCATCCTGCCGGGTCATGGAGCTTTGACCACATGAGGCCGGGTTCGGCTCATAAGGGGTCAGTTACGTGCCAGTGGGGCCAGGCGGGCTTGGCACAGGCGGATCAGGTCGGCGGGCGCGAGGGCAATCTCCAGGCCGCGGCGCCCGCCGCTGACGTGCAACTGCCCTAGCACCTCGGCGCTGCTATCGAGAAACGTGGGCAGCCGTTTCTTCTGCCCCAAGGGGCTGATGCCGCCGAGCACGTAGCCAGTTGCGCGCTCGGCTTCGGTCGCCTCGGCCATGCTGGCGCGACGGGCGCCGGCGGACTTGGCCAGCGCCTTGAGGTCGAGTTGGCCGGTCACCGGCACGATGGCTACCGCCAGGCGGCCGTCGTCGAGACGGGCGATCAGGGTCTTGAAGACGGTGTGCGGGTCGAGTCCCAGAGCATTTGCGGCCTCCTCGCCGTAGGCCGGTGCGCGCGGGTCGTGCTCATAGCTGAGCAGCTCGAAGGCGGCACCGTCGCGCTGCAGCGCCTTGACGGCCGGGGTCATGCCTCGGCCGGCTCCGCGATCGGCTGCAGGTGGGCTTCGAGCGCTGCGCGCAGTTCGCCCTCGATCGGCACGGCGCGCTTGGTGTCGTGGTCGAAGTGCACCAGCACGGTATGGCCCAGGTTGGTCAGCTCGCCCTTCTGCCAGGCCTCCTGAGTCACGGTGAAGGAGCTGTTGCCCAGCCGCGAGACATAGGTGCGAATTTCGATGTCGCTGCCGTAATGCAGCTCGGCGCGGTAGTCGATCTCCATGCGCGCCATGATCAACCGCCACTTGCGCGGATCCAGGTCCGGCGTGAACAGGCGAAACAGGTCGTTGCGTGCCAGCTCGAACCAGGCGGGCAGGCGGGTGTTGTTGACGTGCCCGAGGGCATCGGTGTCGTAGAAGGCCGGTTCGATGGTGCGCACGAACATGGGGATTCCTCTATCACTCTGGTCTTGTGGCGTGTCGTTGGCAGGCTAACAGCATTGCCCCCTAGCAAACGCTAGGTCAAGTGTCTGCCCCTCTGTCTCGCGCCGTGCCAGGCCTGTAGGCGCATCCAGCCCAGCAGCCACAAAGTCGCCACGGCGAAGCCGGCCAGAGTGCCCCACAGCAGGCCCAGCGTGGCATAGGTGAGCGACACGCAGAGCGCATAGCAGAGCAGTGCGCCCAGGCCGGCCGGGTAATGCTTGATTACCGTGGCGGCCGGCGCCGCACCGTGGGTGAGGTGCAGGATTACCAGCAGGGGATACATCGAGATCGGAAATGCCGCCAGCATGCCGGCCCAGGAAGCCGGCAGCACATGTGCCAGGCCTGTCACCACGAAGACGATGAGGGTGGCCAGTCCGGCGCGAAGTGCAAGCGGCTTCCAGCGTGAGCTGTCGTGACGCATCGTGACACGGGTTTCCGGTAGGTGCCGATAGAGCCAGGTGAAGCCGAAGATGGCAACCAGTGTGACCAGGGTGCCGCTCAGGCGGTCGAATTCGAAGCGCGTCAGCACGAGGCTTGTGAGCCACCAAGCGGTGAGGCCACCCGCCGTGCCGGCGAGCACGCCGACGAGACCGTCGCGACGCCCGCAAATCAGGTAGCCGCCGCCCAGCGCCATGGTGGCGGTGAAGCCCGCCAGGCTGAACACGGCGCTCTCGGCGGCGAAACCCGGTGAGATCTCCAGGCCGATGAAGAACAGGGCGATGGCGGTGCCCAGCGGATAGCCGGAAAGAAGGCCGGCCACGCGGGTACTGACGCGCTCGGCAACGATCGACAGGCCGAGCACGATACCGATCGAAACCACGAGCTTGGCCAGCTGCCAGCTCAGAGGGACATCCATGGTTGGTTCCTTGAGGTGAAAGTGGCGCTACTTAGACGAGGCGCAAACCCTGACGATCGGCCCAGGCGGCTCCCACCGCGTGGGTCAGCATCTCCTGCAGGTGAGCAGGCAGGGCGGTTCGCGCCTCGTCGACGCTGGCGAAGTCCCGGTTGCGCAGCCAGCAATAGGCCCAGGCGCAAGCCTCGTCATCGTCCTTAGGTACTGGGCGCGCCGGCATCTGGATCAGTAGGAAGGTGGCGGTGCGTGCCGCCCATAGCGGAATGCGGTCCCCTGCCTCGGGCCGACTCCATGCGGCGAGCGTTGCCGCGTCGGGGGTGGCTTCCGGCTCGCCCAGGTGGGCCACCCGTGCCGTCTCGGCCAGGATCAGCGCGAGACGATCGGGCTCACCCTGTCCGAGCTGGCGCCACTGGTCGATCAGTGCCGGCATGCCCCGCCTTGCCTTGGCATAGAAGCCGCTTTGCGGCATGGTTTCGCTCATACAGCTGTTTCCCGAGGAGAGAACATGGAGTTCGATTTTGCCACGCCCATTGAGCGCCGCCACCCCGATTGTGCGGAGTGGCCATCGCAGAAGTGGCATCGCTATGATGCCAGCATCCTGCCGCTATGGGTGGCCGACATGGATTTCCGCTCCCCGCCGCAGGTGATCGAGACGTTGCGACAGCGGGTCGATCATGGTGTGTTCGGTTACGGGCTGGTCCCCGACAGACTGAAGCGTACGCTGTGCGAGTGGAGCGCACGGGAATACGACTGGCCGATCGAGCCGGAGTGGCAGCTATGGCTGCCTGGCGTGGTGCCGGCCCTGCACCTGGCCAGCCTGGCGCTGACCGAGCCGGGGCAGGGGGTTATGACCGTAACGCCGATCTATCCGCCGTTCCTCAAGGTGGCCGAGCGCACTGGGCGACTGGCTCAGCAGGCACCGCTGGGCGAGCCGGTTGCCCCCGGCGAGCCGTGGCGGCTCGATCTGGAGGCCTTGGAAGCGGCTATAACGCCCGAGACGCGCTTGCTCTTGTGGTGCCACCCCCACAACCCCACCGGGCGGGTGTGGCGCCACGAGGAGCTGGCCGGGCTGGCGGCGCTGGTCGAGCGGTACGATCTGCTGGTGGTCTCCGACGAGCTGCACTGCGACCTGCTGCTCGACGAAGGGGCCGTGCATCGGCCACTGGCGGCCACCTTCCCGGCTCTGGCAGCGCGTACCATCACGCTGTGGGCGCCCTCCAAGACCTTCAACCTGGCCGGCCTCACCGCGGCCTGTGCGGTGATTCCTGATGCCTCTCTGCGTCAGCGCTTCGCGGCGGCGACACGAGGCCTGCTGCCGGACGTCAACGTGCTCGGGCTGGTGGCTGCCGAGGTGGCTTACGGGCAGTGCAATGCCTGGCGGCAGGCGCTGCTGCAGACGCTGCGTGGCCATCGCCAGACGCTGATCGAGCGGGTCGCCCAGTGGCCTGGCGTTGACATGAGCGCGCCGGAGTCGACCTACCTGGCCTGGCTCGACTTGCGCCGTGCCGAAGGGCTGGCGCAGCGAAAAGGCTCGCCCCAGCAGGTGCTGATGGAACAGGCAGGAGTGGCGCTCTCCGAAGGTGCCGACTTCGGCTGGCCGGGCTTCGTACGGCTCAATTTCGGTACTACTGCGTCGCAGCTCGAAGAGGCGCTGGCGCGTCTCGATACGGTGCTGAAGAGGTGATGCCCGAGAGGCGGCCCATCGGGGCCGCCTCTGGTTGGAGCCGCGGGATCAGTACAACAGCGTGAACAGCTTGCGACGGTAGGTGACGGTCAAGGGATGATCGGCCCCCAGGGCATCGAAGACGCGCAGCAGGGTCAAGCGTGCCGCATCGTCACCGTAGCTTCGATCAGTGCGCATCACGCCGAGCAGTCCCTCCAGCCCGGCTTCGTAGTCACCGTCGGCGACCTGGCGCAGGGCGCGCTTGAAACACGCCTCGCTGTCGTCACGGCCGGCCAGGCTGGCCAGTTCCTCGTCGCTTGGTGCTTCCTTGCGAAACTCGATGCTGGCGCGCACGCCACGCGCCGGAGCAGCGTCGCGCTCCTCGGGTGGCAGATTGTCGAGCAGGGGCAGGGCTTCCTGGCTACGATCTTCCGCGACCAGTGCCCGAGCCAGCTCCACCTGGTAAGGGTAGTGCTCGGGGTTCTGCTGCACGAGCTGCTCATAGAGGGCGCGGGCCGTGGCGGCGTCGCCCTGGGCCAGGGCCTCCGCGGCCTGCTCTTCGGGGCTGGCCGGTGCGTCCTCCGGCGCGGGAAAGTAGCGCGACAGCCATTCGCGGATTTCCTTTTCGGGCAATGCCCCCTGGAAGTGATCCACCAACCCGCCTTGGCTGATCAGCTTGACGTCCGGCACCGAGCGCACGCCGAGCTGAGCGGCAATTTCCTGATTCTCCTCGATGTTGAGCTTGGCCAGGATGAAGGTGCCGCGATACTCCCGGGTCAGCTTCTCGAGAATCGGCATCAGCACCTTGCACGGCTGGCACCAGGGCGCCCAGCAGTCGAGCAGCACCGGCACCTGCATGGAGAACTCCAGCAGTTGCTGGATGTTGTCGCGATCGACATCGATGATAAGTTGCTCATCGCTGGGCGCCGCTTCCTGCGATGAGGTGTATTCCTGAGGTGCCGCCAGCGGGGCACCATTGCGAGGATCGACGATGGACATGGAAACGGCCTTGCACAAAGAGTGAGTTCGTTCGAAAGATGCGGGTAAAGGCCGCGGGATTCAAGGGGTGGGTGCCGCCTTGATCGTCGCGTTGGCCAGCGGACTGCCGTAGGCGCGGCATCCATTACAGGGCTGTGATAGTCTCGTCTTCGTTCGGCCGTATCGGGGCCGAGCATCCAGACATGAGGATCGTGGGATGGCAACATACCGACTGAACGGCGATAGCGACCTGATCGACAACCCTTCGCCACGCTGCGCCTGCATGTTGGTGCTGGATACGTCTGCGTCGATGTTCGGCCCGCCGATTCGTGAGCTCAATGCTGGCGTCCAGGCCTTCATTTCGGCCATTCAGGAAGACGACATGGCCGCCTGCTCCGTGGAGCTCGGTGTGATCACTGCCGGTGGCAAGGTCACCGAACAGTTGCCCTTCACCACGGCCATGAACATCTCGCAATGCCGTCAGTTCACCGCCTCCGGTCTGACGCCGCTGGGCGAGGCCATGGAGCTGGCACTGGATCGCCTGGAGGAACGCACCGCAGCCTACCGCAAGGCGGGAGTGGCCTACTACCAGCCCTGGCTCGTCGTGATCAGCGACGGCGTGCCGACCGACCAGTGGCAGGCGGCATCGTCGAGGGCGCGGACCCTGGCCCAGCAGCGCAAGCTGGTAGTGGTGCCGGTGGGCGTCGAGGAGGCCGATCTCGAGGCGCTCAGCGCCTTTTCCACTCGGCCCGCCAAACGCCTCGATGGCCTGAAGTTCCGTGAGTTCTTCCTCTGGCTCTCGGCCAGCATGAGCCGAGTCTCGGCGTCGTCGTCGACCACCGATCAAGTCAAGCTGCCACCGACGGACAGTTGGGACAGCATCTAGAAGGATTGCGTGGGGTCGAAGGAGGCCGAGTGGTTGCACGTGCACTGGTAGTCACGGATTCGCAGGGCAAGGTTCGCCGGCTCGGCAAGCGACTCGAGCGCGGGGGCGAGGGGGAGATCTTCGCCCTGCGCGATCGGCCCGACGTGATCGTCAAATGGTACTACCCAGAGATACTCGACAAGCGCGGCGAGGAGCTTCACCGCAAGGTCGAGGCCATGCGCGGCCTGCGTGACGCCTACATGACCCGCGACGTCTGCTGGCCGCTGATTCGTGTGTTCGACGAGCAGCATCGCTGGATCGGCTTTGCCATGTATCGCGCTCGTGGCGTGAAGATGAGCTTCCTTGCCCACTCCTTGCTCCACCAGCGCTACTTCCCCGGTCTCGATAGGCGCCGAATCGTCGGCTACCTGATCCGCTTCGTCGAGATCGTCCAGCAGTTGCATGAGACCGGTGTCTGCATCGGCGACTACAACCTCAACAATATTTTCTGTGTCCCTGCATCCGAGCAGGTGACGCTGATCGACTGCGACAGCTACCAGCTGCGCGTCGACGGCACCTTCTACCCCTGCCCCGTGGGCAGCCCTGACATGACGCCCAAGGAGCACCAGGGCGTATCCTTCCGGCATATCGTGCGTTCGCCGCGCAGCGAGGCTTTCTCGCTGGCCATCGTGCTGTTCAAGTGCCTGATGCTGGGACGTCACCCATACGACATCGTCGGCGGCGACGACCCGGTGCGCAATCTCCGGCGCGGCAACTTCGCCTACGGTCGTGGCCAGCGTGACGTGCCCCAGGGGGTGTGGTACGAACTCTGGAGCGAGCTGCCCGACTCCATTCGCGACATGTTCGTGACGACCTTCACGGTAGGGGCTGATGCCCCCATCCAACGCGCCACGCTGGCCCAGTGGCATGCCGCATTGAGCGATTACCGCGAGGCGATGGCAGCTGGCCAGTGTGCCGTGCATCTGGCCAAGCCCGGTCGCTCGCAGCGTCCGCAGGTGCTGCATGCCCGCTGAATTGGATCTCTTGAGGAGTGGGGCGGTGTCTCCATGGTCGGCCCTGGGTGTCGCCACCGCCGGGTTGGCTCACCTGGAAAACACGCCCCCATTGCCCTGTCAGGACGCCGTGGGTGTCGTGGCGAGTTCGCGGCCGGTGCTGGCAGCGGCCGACGGCGCCGGCAGCTCGCCGGCCTCGGACGTGGGCGCGCGCACCGTGGTAGCCGCCATGCTGCGCTTGGCCACTACGCTGGAGTCGCAACTGGCCTGGCTGCTGGACGGTCATGACGAGCCCTCCCCGGAGGCGCTGCACGAATTTGCGGAACTGCTCACTCGCCATGCCCAGGGCAGCCTGGCCGATCGCGCTGCCGAGCAGAGCCGGGCGGTGCGTGACCTTCGCTGCACGTTGCTGCTGGCGCTGGTGGGCAGCGAGCGGCTGCTGTGGCTCAAGGTCGGCGATGGCGAGATCGTGCTGGAGCGGGCGGTGCCCAGCGATACGAAGGAAGGCGAGGCAACAGAGCTGGTGCCTCACCTCTCGACCCTGGGCGAGCGGGGGAAGGGGGAGTTCGCCAACCAGACGCTTTTCGTCGACGAGCGCCTGGCCTTCGAGCAGGCGCAGTACGGCTGTGAGCCGACGAAGGCCCTGACCGGTGTCGCCCTGATGAGTGACGGTGCCGCCGAGAAGCTGGTCTCTCTCAATGGCGAGCAGGTGTCCGGACAGCTCAGCCACTGGTTCGACGACCTGCGTCATGGGAGGCTGCGCCAGCGCGATCTGGTGCGGAGCTTCTACAGCGAGAGCTTCTGCCGCGGCACCAGCGGCGATGACCGCAGCATAGCGTTGGCAGCGCGTGATCTGCTGAAAGGCTTGTGACCTCGGCCTTCACATTTTGTAGCGGGGCCGCTGACCTTGAAACACTGACCTTGTAACCAGTGGCGAACCGACGGTCGTCGGTTCATTGCCGTGCAGGCAACAAAAAACCGAGGCTATCTCTGGCCTCGGTTCTCATATTTGGTAGCGGGGGCCGGATTTGAACCGACGACCTTCGGGTTATGAGCCCGACGAGCTACCAGACTGCTCCACCCCGCATCAACGTGAGGCATATATTACGCTTTTTCTGCGCTGTGTCAAGGAGGGCGACGTTGTTCGTGCAAGGGCGGCGCATGTGTCCATAATCAGTGAGGGGGAAACTTGAAGGCGAGCCCTTCTGCCAGCATCCTGTTGGAGCTGGCCTGCCCCGGTAGGACCGGCAATGCGATTACAAGCGTCATGATCAGGGAGGTGGAATATGACTCAAACAGCACCCGTAGCGTGGGTCACCGGCGGAACCGGTGGTATCGGTTCGGCGATTTGCCGTGCGTTGGCATCGGCGGGCTATCACGTGGTGGCGGGCTACCATAATCCGGAAAAGGCCAAGTCCTGGCTCGAGACTCAGAGGGCCGACGGATACGACAATATCTCCCTGTCGGGTGTCGATCTGACCGACTACCAGGCGTGCGAAGGAGGAGTCAAGGAGATCGAAGCGGCCCATGGGCCGATCAGTGTACTGGTCAACTGTGCCGGGATTACCCGCGATGGCACGATGAAGAAGATGACCCCGGAGCAGTGGCACGAAGTCATCGATACCAACCTCAATACCGTCTTCAACACCTGCCGCAGCGTCATTGAGGGCATGCTCGAGCACAAGCATGGGCGCATCATCAATATATCCTCGATCAATGGCCGCAAGGGGCAGTTCGGTCAGGTCAACTATTCGGCGGCCAAGGCCGGCATGCATGGCCTGACGATGGCGCTGGCCCAGGAGACCGCCACCAAGGGCATTACCGTCAATACCGTGTCGCCTGGCTATATCGCCACCGACATGATCATGAAGATTCCCGAGAACGTGCGTGAGGCCATTCGCGAAACCATCCCGGTGAAGCGCTATGGAACTCCTGAGGAGATCGCTCGGCTGGTGGTCTTCCTGGCGGACAAGGAGTCCGGCTTCATTACTGGGGCCAACATCGATATCAATGGCGGCCAGTTCATGGGCTGAAGCTGCTTTGAGTCCTTGTGCGGGAGGCCCAGGCCTCCCGTTTTCGTTCTATCGGAGCGTCAAGGCGGTGGCAGGCGTGTCAGGCGTGTGAGCAGCGAGTCGAGTTCGCCCACTTCCCGCTGCCACTGTTCGGGAGAGACCGGCCCCGTCGCCAGCAGGTTGCGCAGTACGATGCGGACCTCTTCGGCACGGCTCAACTCGCGACCAAGGCCCTCGTTGAGCCGTTCGACCTGGATGGCCAGGCGCAGGGGCTCATCGTGCTGGCTGACGCGCCCCATGGAGAGCAGTGAGAGATGTACGCGCAGGCGCGCCAGTTGCTCGCTGATCTCATTAGAGGGCAGCGGATTGCGCCGCGAGGCGTTGCGCTGCTCGTGGGCGCTGCGCATGTCCTCGGGCAGGTCGAGCCCCTGGTCGAGAGATACGTCCTGGCAGTCTTCCTTGTCGAGGCATGCGGCATCTGCCGCCAAGTGAGCCTCGAGCAAGGGACGACAGCCTTGCCAGCGATGAATCTCTTCCGCTACGGCCAGGCGTGCCAGGCGTTCGCGGCGGGTGCGCACGATGCCACTCCAGCGCCGCCGCATGCCTTCCGTACGCCGTCCCGGAGGTAGCGGCTCCAAGGCTGCGGCTTCGTCAATGGCCTGCTCCAGCACGGTCCTGTCGGCATCGCGGGTCGGCTGCCAGGCATCGAGTCGGTCGATCAGGGCCTGCATGTCATCGAGGCGTTGGCGTGCCCGCTGCACGTGGTCGTCACGCTGGGCCTCGCGCATGGCGAAGATCTGGTCGCAGGCCGCGCGGAACTCGCGCCACAGGGTCTGCTCCTCCCCGCGTGGTGCACGGCCGAGTTCGCGCCAGCGTTGCTGCAGGATCTTGGCTCGTTCCGCTCTCGCATCGGGAGGCAACTGGTGCTCGATCATTGCCTGAGCCTCATCGATGAGCTGACGCTTGGCATCGGCCACTTCCTTGGCACGCTGGTCGATCAGGCCTTGCAGGGCGAAGCGTATGCGCCCGAAGCGTCGTCCGATGGCCTGTGCCTGTTCGCGTGGTACCGGGGAGTGGCGGCGCCACTCTTCACGGGCCTGGTCGCGGATACGCCTCAGTGCATCCGGGTCGGCGTTGGCGGCGGGTGTGTCCAGCAGGGCTTCGAGCTGCTCGCACAGGGCGATGCGTGCCTCGAGGTTGCGCATGCGCTCGCTGGCTTGGTGTTCGCGCCATGGGGCCAGGCGTTCGTGAATACGGTCGGAGGCACTGCGAAAATGCTCGGAGAGTTCTCGGCTGCCTGCGGCATCGCCGAGTCCCTTCCAGTCGCGTACCAACTGACGGTGGCGGCGGTCGAGTTCGGCTTCCGTGACATCGGTCACGTCGGCAAGCTGTTCGATGGCCTGGCACAGCTGTTCGCGCTTGGGGCCGGCGACGAAACCCCGCCAGTCGCGAAGCTCTGCCAGCCGAGCGCCAAGCCGCTTGAGCGTGGCCTGGTAGGGGCGCAGGCTCGCTGCGGGTAATGAGTCGGCACGATGCCTGAGGCTCTGGTGAAGGCGGCTGGCACCTTTGAAGGCACCGCGATCGAGCAGTCTCTCCAACTGGGTGAGGTCCTGGGAGAAGCGCTCGAGGCGTACCTCCAAGGTTTCTTCCTCCGGCTCCTCCTGGCCGGCCAGCATCTGCTGCGCACGGGTGAGCAGCGGGGTGGGTGGTAGTGTGTCGGGCCAGTTACACGTTGCAATGATGCTTTGCAGCCGCTCGGCGTCCTTCTCCCTCAATGCCTGTTCGATATCGCTGGCGCGGCCCTCGAGGCGCTCCCAGGCAGCGAGAACCTCGTCGTAGTTCCCCAATACGGTATCGTAGCGGTGGCGTAGCGTCTCGTCGGTCACGTGCAGGTCGGAGAGCGTTTGCCAGCGATTGGCCAGCAGCACCTTTTGCGAGCGCAGGCTGGCGATGTCCTGTCCCGTCAGACGGTCGCCGCGGGGAAGTCCTGCGAGGCTCTCTTCCAGTGCCTCGAGCAGTGACTCACGGGCTTCGGCGGCCTGTTCCCGTCGGCGGTCCGTCTCGGCAATGGCGTGTTCATGGGCTTCATGATCCGAGATGATCTTGCGGCAGCTGAGACTGGCCTCCTGGAAGCGGTGTTCCTGGTCGATCTCGGGCAGGTCGTCGAGCGCCTCCCACTCGCGTGCCAGGTGGCGATAGCGGCCGGCGTAGAGTGGTTCCCAAGGAGCCCTGGCGTGCGCCTCCAGCTTGGCCAGCAGGGCTTCCCGCCGAGCCTGCGCCGCGGCCAGGGAGGCCGCGTCCGTGCGCAGGCGATTCAAGCGCTCGCGTGCATGGCGCACTACCTGGCGGTCGCGGCGCGCCTGCTGGGCCAGGCGTTGCAGGCCGGCTTCGCTGGTCACCCGCGTCGCGGCGGCGTGGCGTACGGCGGCGATACCGTTGTCGCAGGCTTGCTTGATGAGATCCTCTTCCTCTGTCAGGCGTGCCACGGCGGCCAGCCGCAGCTGCTGGTTGTCGCCCTCCAGCGCCACGCGCGACAGCAAGCCTTTATCCTCGAGCCCTTCGACGATGCGTAGACGCTGGGTCAGGTCCAGGTTGCCGGCCTGACCGGTAAGCAGCGCGACCAGTCGGCGGTGCAGCTCAGGCAGCTCCGGCTGTTGACTCGACAGGGCGAGCAGGGTGTCGACCGAGTCGATCTTTTCCAGCGCCGCCTGGCGAACGGCGGCTTCCGCATCAAGGCACAGCGCTTCCAGGGCCAGGCGCTGTTCGGGGCGTGAGGGGTCGAGCCGGCCGATGGCCTGAGCTCGAACCTTGGCATCGGGATGCTGCCAGCGAGGGGCGAGAAGGCGGCGAAGGAATCCGGGCATGAGGCATCCTGCAGTGAGAGGCGCAGCCGGTTGCTGCGCAAGCCGTATTGTTGCTGTCGTGTCGGCGTCTTTCGTCTAAGGTATGTTATCTAAGCATGCGCCGCGATTGTGGAAAAGCCTGTCGGAACAGGAGCGTGTGGCAAATGGCAGCAGTGGCCGCCGAGCCCTGGCTGGCCGTATCATCAGTTGCAGGGGGGATGGGAGTCGCTTAGCTTTAGTCCCACGACCCGACAACACCCGAGTGGAGTCCGGCAATGAGCCTCAAAGTGGACAGGGCAGACATGGCATTCACCTTCAAAGGGGGCATGCTGCCCATGACGGTCATGGAGTTGGCTAGCGCAGATCCGGAGCAGATCCGCGAGCAGCTTTCGGGCAAGCTTAGCCAATCCCCTGCTTTCTTCCAGCATACCCCCGTGGTTCTCAGCGTGGAGAAGCTCGACGAGCCCCACCTGGCCCTGGAGCGGATCTGTGCCGTATGCCGCACACACAAGCTGCTGCCGGTGGCGGTGCGCGGTGGTGCCGACCCCGTCAAGCAGTCGGCTTGGGCGCTGGGTCTGGGCTGGTTTCCGCCCACCGATGGGTCGCGTGCCCGCTCGCTCGAGGAGGTGCCGCCCGTCGAGACGGCAGTGCCGGGTGCAGGCGAGCCCGAGGCTGCAGTCTCGGTGGCCAGTGGTGGGCGTATCTACCGCGGCACGGTACGTTCGGGGCAACAGGTGAGTGCGCCCGACGGCGACCTGGTGGTCATCGGCGCCGTCAACGCGGGGGCGGAAGTGCTGGCCGCCGGCAGTATCCACGTCTATGGCGCCTTGCGCGGTCGTGCGCTGGCTGGAATCCATGGTGATACCGAAGCCGGCATCTTCTGCCGCGAGCTGCGTGCCGAGCTGCTTTCAGTGGCGGGTAACTACAAGCGCCTTGAGGACATCGATCCGCACCTGCTGGGTTCCTCGGTTCAGGTCGCGCTGCGCGATGCTCAGCTGGGGATTACTTCGCTGGCCTGAGTCGCTTGCGCTCTCTTCGTCTTTCTTCGTCTTTCTTCGTCTATCCAAAGGAACGTGCAACTTGGCCAAGATCATCGTAGTGACCTCAGGCAAGGGAGGGGTCGGCAAGACTACCAGTGCAGCGGCCATCGCCACCGGGCTGGCGCTGCGAGGCAACAAGACCGTCGTCATCGACTTCGACGTGGGGCTGCGCAATCTGGACCTGATCATGGGCTGCGAGCGCCGTGTAGTGTATGACCTGGTCAACGTGATCCAGGGCGAAGCCGGCCTCAACCAGGCGTTGATCCGTGACAAGCGGGTCGACAACCTGCATATCCTGCCGGCCTCGCAAACTCGCGACAAGGATGCCCTCACGCCCGAAGGCGTCGAGAAGATTCTCGAGACGCTGGGCAAGGATTTCGACTACATCCTGTGCGACTCCCCCGCCGGCATCGAGCGCGGTGCCCAGTTGGCCATGCACTACGCCGACGAGGCGATCGTGGTCACCAACCCCGAAGTCTCGTCGGTGCGCGACTCTGATCGCATCCTGGGTCTGCTTGCCTCCAAGACGCGGCGCGCCGAGCGCGGCGAGGATCCGGTCAAGGAGCACCTGCTGATCACCCGTTACAATCCAGCGCGTGTCGACCATGGCGACATGCTCAACCTCGAGGACATCCGCGAGATTCTGGCCATCGACCTGATCGGGCTGATTCCCGAGTCGGAAGCGGTGCTGCGTGCCTCCAACCAAGGGGTGCCCGTGACGCATGACGACGATAGCGATGCGGGGCAGGCCTATATGGATACCGTATCGCGCCTGCTGGGAGAAGAAGTCCCGCTGCGTTTCCATGAGCTCCAGAAGAAGAGCCTGCTGAGCCGCATGTTCGGAGGAGGTCGCCGGTGAAGTTACTGGAATTCCTGAAGCGCGAGCGCAAGAAAACCGCCTCTGTGGCCAAGGAGCGGCTACAGATCATTGTGGCTCACCAGCGCAGCCAGCGTGGCCAGCCCGACTACATGCCGATGCTGGAGAAGGAGTTGCTCGAGGTGATTCGACGCTACGTCCAGGTGGACGACGACGCCATCAACATCACGCTGGACAGCGAGGACAACTGTTCGGTGCTGGAGCTCAACGTCACTCTGCCGCGCAGTTAGAAAGGTACCGGATGCAGCGATTCGCTCACGCCGGCACGCACGCAGCGTTTCACCGGCTGAGTCGCCTGCGGGGCTATGTTAGGCTGTGCCACTCAGGACGCAGTCAGGAGACACCGCGCCCATGGCGAAGCCCAATGCCGCCCCGATGACCTTCCTGTGGCACGACTACGAAACCTTCGGCGCCGACCCTCGTCGCGACCGGCCCTCGCAGTTCGCCGCGATACGTACCGACACCGAATTCAATGAGATCGGAGAGCCTGTCGAGCTTTTTTGCAAGCCGGCCGATGACTACCTGCCGCATCCCCAGGCGTGCCTGATCACCGGTATCACGCCGCAGCAGGCGCGCAGGCGGGGCTTACCCGAGGCCGAGTTCGCCGGACGTATCCACTCGCTGATGAGCGAACCCGGTACCTGTGCACTAGGTTACAACAGCCTGCGCTTCGACGACGAAGTGAGCCGCTGCCTGTTCTACCGCAACCTGCTTGACCCCTACTCCCGTGAGTGGCAGAACGGCAATTCGCGCTGGGATCTGATCGATGCGGTGAGGGCTTTTCACGCCCTGCGCCCGGCAGGTATCGAGTGGCCGCGCCGTGAGGACGGCTCGCCCAGCTTTCGCCTCGAGCACCTGACCGCGGCCAACGGCATCGCCCACGAGGGTGCCCACGACGCCGTAGCCGACGTGCGTGCCACCATCGCCCTGGCGCGGCTGCTGCGGCAGCGCAATTCCCGTCTCTTCGATCATCTGCTGGCCCTGCGTAGCAAGCGTGAGGTGGCCAAGCGACTCGACATCCCTGGTCGCAAGCCGGTGCTGCACGTATCACGTCGCTATCCGGCCAGCCGCGGCTGCAGTGCGCTGGTAATGCCGTTGGCCGAGCACCCCACCAACCCCAACGGGGTGATCGTCTACGACCTTTCGGTAGACCCTCGGGCGCTGCTGGAATTGAGTGCCGAGGAGATACGGCAGCGCGTTTTCGTCAGCAGCGACGACCTGGCCGAAGGCGAGGAGCGAATTCCGCTCAAGGTCATCCATATCAATCGCAGCCCGGTCATCCTCCCCGCTGCGGCGCTCAAGGACGGGGAGGGGCCGCGCCAGGGCGAGTACGGCGAGATCGTCGAGCGCCTGGGGCTCGACCTGGCTGCCTGCCGTACGCACTGGAAGCGCCTGACGGCGAGCCCCGAAGTGGCGTACAAGGTAGCTGAAGTCTTCGCCCAGCCTCCCCCCGATGGTCCCCACGACCCGGATCTGATGCTCTACAGTGGGGGTTTCTTCTCGCCCTCAGATCGCCAGCAGATGGAGCGAGTACGGGCAGCGGAGCCCTGGGATCTCGTCGATGCCAGGTTCGCCTTCCAGGACCCACGCCTGGAGGAGATGCTGTTCCGCTATCGGGCACGCAGCTACCCCGACACCCTCAGCAGCGAGGAGCAAGCGCGCTGGGAGGCCTATCGCTGGGAGCGCATGAACGATGGCGCCGTGGCCGGGTTCACGCTGAAGGACTTCGCCCGCGAGATCGAGCGCCTCAATCAGGTCGTTCTCAGTGACCGCGATCGCCTGATCCTCGAGGAGCTCGTCATGCATGTGGAGGCGATGATGCCGGCTCAGGCTTTTGGTTGAGCGTCAGCAGGCTCATGAAAGCGCCCGGCCATTGGCCGGGCGCTTTGCTGTGGGATCGCGGGCGGGATCAGTCGTTGGCTTCGGGTAGCGGCTGCAGGTGCCGGGTCAGGGCGGCCACGTCGCTGGGTTCGTCGCCCGGGTCGTAGGCAATGGTGGCAATCGCCGATTCGAGCAGCTCGGGCCAGATGTCGTGCAGGTCATCGGCGGTGACGGCGAGCACACGCTGGGCCAAGCGCTCGCGGCGGTCGAAGCCGGTATCGCCGAACGACAGGGCGCGCCACAGCCGGTTGGTCATTCCCGACAGGCTGGTATCGCGCTGCAGCAGGCTGTCGTGCACGGCCTGGCGGTAGGGGGCCAGGTCGGCGTCGTCCATCTCTGCCAGGCGTTGGCCGAACTCCTCGAGGAAGGCGTCGATATGGGCCCGAATCTCGGCGCTCGTGGCATCGGGTGACTGCACCAGCAGGCTCAGCCCCGGCGCGTCGAGCAGGGGAGAGTAGCCGGCACTGACCACATAGCCCAGCTGCTCTTCGGTGCGCAGGCGCTGGTAGAAGGGTGTGTCGATCACCTGCCCCAGTACCGCTAGGCGCGCCTGGGCGTCGAGCGAGCGGTCGCTGCCCTGCAGGTAGCGCAGCACCAGTGACTCCTCACGGCTGGTCAGCGGGTGCAGAGTAGGTAGCTCGGTATCGATACGCAGCGGTGTCAGGTCGGGGATTGCCTCCTGGGGCAGCGTGGGGGCCAGCATCTCGGCCACCAGCCTTCCTTCGCGCAGGGCCAGCTTGGAATCGAGATTGCCGATGGCCAGTGCCTGCAGGCGCAGCTCGCCCAGGAACTGCTCACGGAATTCGCGCAGGTCATCCACGGTCAGGTCGCGGCTGGCTTCCAGCAGGTCCTGGGTTGGCCAACTGGGCCTCATCAGGGCCTCGGCCAGGGTGCGGTGGCCTTGGCGGAACAGCGCGGCCTGGGGAGCGTTGCGCCATTCGCGCTGCAGGCGATAGCGTACGCGCTCGAAGCTCGCTTCGTCGATATTGCCTTCGCGAAGCTGCTCCAGGGTGCGACGCATGACCCGGTCCTGGCGGTCGCGCCAGCCCGAGAAGGACAGCGTGATGCCGCGGGCATGGGCATAGGCCTCGGCATTGTGCCCGGCCAGGTGCGCCGTGTAGAACTCCTCGTTGAGGCTGTCATCCAGCCAGCCGGCCAGCAGGTTGGCCAGTACGGCATGATGCGGATCGCTGCTGGCCGTGGGATTTTGCAGGCTGAAGCGCCACTCCACCTTGGGCGTGTTGAAACTGGCGTCACTCATGTGCCAGAGGCTGAAGCCGTCCTCCTCCAGTAGCTGCGTGGGGCGTTCGTCCTGCTCGTCGAGTAGCGTCAGGTCCTCGGCGATGAAGGGGTTGGGGTCGGGCAGGGCAAGGCCAGCCAGCGGTTGGGCTGGAGCTTGTTCGGGCTCGGTCTCACGCCAGGGTGTATTGAACCAGGGCGAGGTATGTTCGCCTTCCACCTCGGGACCGCTGTAAGTGCGCAGCAGTGCCTCGGGGCGCAGGGCATCGAGATACTCTGCGACCAGTTCGGGATCGAAGCCGTCCATGCGATAGGCAGCATACTGCACGTCCTCCATCGGGAAGCGGGCCAGGTTCATGGCCAGGCGCATGGCGCTCTGCAAGGTCGAGCCATGCTGCTGGAAGCGGAACTGCTGTTCTGCGAGCTGTGCCTGCTCGGCATAGCGCCACTCCTCCAGGCCCTGATCGCGGATCTGCTCGATGGCGGCGAACAGCGTGGCTTCTATCTCGTCGATGCGTTCGGCACCCGCGGGCGTCAGGCTGACGCTGACGGTGAACAGCGCATGACGCTCGTCGCCGCGACCCACGCCGGCGGCCAGAGCATCGGCCAGCCCCGCCTCGCGCAGTACGGCAAACAGGCTGCCCTCGCCTTCGTGCCCCAGCAGGTGGGCGAGAATATCGGCAGGCTTGTGGCGATAGTGCTGAATGGGGTCGGGCACCGGGAACATGAAGCTCACATGGCGGCTGTCGCGCACCGATTGCAGTTCCACCTGGCGCGGCAGGCTCCCCTCCTTAACCAGGGGCTCTTCGATGACCGGGCGTTCGAGGCCGCGGTCGGCAATGTCGGCGAAGCGTTCGGCCACCATCGCTTCCA
This sequence comes from Halomonas sp. A29, assembly GCF_046723295.1. Lineage (NCBI taxonomy): Bacteria > Pseudomonadati > Pseudomonadota > Gammaproteobacteria > Oceanospirillales > Halomonadaceae > Halomonas > Halomonas sp. A29. The sequence continues at coordinate 680,201 of NZ_JAXQPR010000001.1, read as the reverse complement.
GCTCGTCCAGCGGCTGCGGCGCGACCAGCGCCAGGTGCATCACGTTGGCATCGTAGTAGCGCTCATAGAAGTCGATCACCCGCTCACGCAGGCTGGGCTCGCCCTCTGGCCGGTCCGCGAGTGTCTCGCGGCTGCCCACCGAGAAGCCTGTGGTGGGGTTGTCGCCGTTGAGCACCTGGTTGAGCACGTCGTTCTCGCGTCGGCCGTCGTCGCGGATGCGCGCCATGTACTCGGAGTGCACGATGTTGCGTTCGCTCTCCAGTTGACCGGGGTTGAACAGCGGTGTGAGGAAGAATTCACTGAAGCGGTCCAGGGCGCCGGGCAGTGCCTCAGGCTCGATGTCGAAGAAGTAATTGGTATCCTGGAGGGCGGTGAAGGCGTTGTGGCTGCCGCCATGGCGGCGCAGGTAGCCCTGATAGGCATCGGCCTCGGGGTACGGTTCGGTACCCAGGAACAGCATGTGTTCGAGGAAATGGGCAAGTCCTGCCAGGTCGTCGGGATCCTGAGCGCTGCCCACGCCGACGTTCATCGAGGCGGCCGCGCGGTCGGCTTCGGGGTCGCTGACGAGCAGCGCGGTGAGGCCATTGTCGAGCAGCAGCACGCGGTAGTCACGGGTGTCATGGGGGCTGACGTGAGGAAGCACGACCTCCTCTATCGCCTCCGTGGGAGTGGCATCGGTGTCGTCTGACTGCTGTGCCTGGGCCGTGGTGGGCAGCAGGAAGCCGGCCAGCAGCAGGCTTGCAAGCCAGGGCGGCGAGTGTCGGCGGCCTGGGCAATGCAGGGGCGGGCGGGGCTTGAGCATCATTTCTCCTGTTCGTTCCAGCGCAGCATGGGACCCGTCGGATGGGCGCAGGCGGGATCCTGGTTGGCAGGGTCGTTCACCCTTCTTGATACCGGAAAGGCGCCCAACAGTTCCCGAGGGGCAGGACGCAGTAGCGCGTAGGCGGTTTCCGGCGCCGTCTTGGGATCGAGCCAGCGCATGGCGTCGGCAGCATCGATCAGCGCCGGCAGCCTGTCGCTGAGCGGCGCCAGGAACTCGTTGGTCGACACCGTCACCAACGCCATCGAATCGGTATGTTCGGTCAGGTCTGTGTGATAGCGGCTCCAGATGCCGGCCAGCAGCATCGGGCCACGATCGACACGGGTGACCAGGAATGGCTGCTTGAAGCGGGGCTGTATCTTCCATACGTAGACGCCCCCCACCGGCACCAGGCTACGGCGAGAGGAGAACGCGTCGCGGAACATGGGGCGTGCATCGAGCGATTCGGCTCGGGCGCAGTGGGGGGCATGGTCGAGCACGGTCAGCCATGAAGGCGTCAGCCCCCAGAAGACCTGGCTCAGGCTGGCGCGACCGGCTTCCAGCCGAATGTGCGAGAGCGGGCGCCTCGGAGCCAGGTTGGTGGCGGTGAGCAAGGGGGTCTCCTGGCGCAGTTCGGGCAGCAGTCGAACCATGTCGAGTGGCGGTATGTAGAGGCGGCCGGCCATGGAGTCTCCGAGTGGCGGAACGGCGTCAGGGTAGTCAAGTCGAAGAAGCCTGAAAAGGCTTGACGCGGAATGGTCGAAAACAGTGTTCGATGTGCGCTATCCTAAGCTACCGGGCGAAGCAATGCCGCCCCGAGATGTGTAACCTCCTGCGAGGAACTCGATGGCTCGTCCCAGACAGCATGCGCCCGAAGCGCTCCATGCCCAAGTCATGTCTGCATGCGATGACTGGCTGCAGGGCAACCCCGTGCATGCACTCTCGCTGCGCGCCTTGGCGCGCGAGGTGGGCTGTGCCCCGAGTACGCTGCTCAAACTCTATGGCAGTTTCGGCAACCTGCTGCAACACGTGAACATCGAAACCCTTGCGCGATTGCGTACGGTCATCGAACCATTGACCGAGGGAGCCCTGCCCGAACGCCAGCTAAGCGCCCTGGCTCTGGCCTACTGGCAGTTCGCCCAGCGCGAGCCGTTCCGCTGGCAGTTGCTGTTCGACTATCCGCTGGCCCAGGAGGGTGAGCTCGACCAGCGGCAGTCGGACATGATCGAGGCGCTGTTCCTGCGCGTCGAGACGAGTCTCAAGGAGTACCAGCCGGCACTCGGCGACCTCGAGGCCAGGCGCCTCGGGCGGACCCTGTGGGGCAGCGTGCATGGCCTGGTGCAACTGGGGCTCAACGAGCGCCTGGGCTACTGGCAGGGGCAGCAGCTCGAAGTGCCGGAGCTGCTCGATCAGCTGCTTTCCACAATCCTCGCCGGCCTGAGACACAGGTCCGATATCGCGTGAATCTCGTGCTATACGGGGTGCTCGGCTCCCTGTTGTTGCTGGGGGGCTGGCGCGCGGCGCGCGCCCCGCGACCGCTCATCCGCTTCCTCATCTTCCTGCTGGTTCACTGCTGCTATCGACTACGCTTGCGCGGGCTCGAGCACATACCTGCCAAGGGGCCGGCCGTAGTGGTGTGCAATCACGTCAGCTTCATGGATGCGCTGGTCATGGGCGGGGCGAGCCCGCGGCCGCTGCGCTTCCTGATGGATCGGCCGATCTATGAGTCGCCATGGCTCAACTGGCTGTTTCGCCTGGTGGGGGCGATTCCGGTGGAGTCCGACCGACGCGATCCCGGCAGCGTGCGTCGCGCCCTGGAGGAGGTCAGCCGGGCGCTGCGCAGCGGCGATGTGGTGATGCTCTTTCCCGAGGGGCGGCTGACGCCTGACGGCGAGGTGCATGCGTTCCGCCGTGGGCTCGAGACGATCCTGGCGCGCGACCCGGTGCCGGTGATCCCGGCTGGACTGGCTGGCCTGTGGGGCTCGTGGACCTCGCATCGTGATGGGCCGGCACTGTCCAAGCGGCCGCGGCGCTTTCGCGCGCGGGTGGCACTCTACTTCGGCAAGCCGATTCCATCACGGCTGGCGCGTCGCGAGCTGCTCGAGGCACGGGTGCGTGCGCTCAAGGCCGAGGCCGATGGCTGGGCCTGCCCGCTCAAGGCGACCACCTCGCCCCGCCGGCGCTGATCACTGCTGACGCTGGCGGCCGCTGCGTACCGCCTGCCAGCAGCGCGCGGCGGTGATCAGGTTGTCGCGAACCTCGAGGATCTCCATGCGAATACTGCCAATCTGCAGGCAGGCGGGTCCGTCGGGAAAGGCTTCCAAGTGTTCGAGGATCAAGCCGTTCAAGGTCTTGGGACCGTCGGTGGGTAGCTTCCAGCCCAAGGCGCGGTTGATGTCGCGGATGTTGGCGGTGCCATCGATCATGTGGCTGCCATCATCCTGGCGATGAATCTCCTCGTCCTGGCCGGCCACGTCGGTGGTGAATTCGCCAACGATCTCCTCGAGGATGTCTTCCAGCGTGACCAGGCCCTCCACGTCGCCATATTCATCCACCACGATACCGATGCGCCTCTTCTGCTTCTGGAAATTGAGCAGTTGGGTGTGAAGCGGCGTCGATTCGGGGATGAAATAGGGCTCGCGCGCTTCCTGCACGATCGAGGCCTTGGTCACCTCGTCCCGCGACAGGAAGCGTGCCGCATTGCGCAGGTGCAGCATGCCGATGATGTTGTTGATGTCGCCCTTGAACACGGGCAGGCGGGTATGCTGGCTGGTGCGAATCTGGGCCAGGATGGCTTCGAGTTCGTCGTCGAGGTCGATTCCTACCACTTCATGGCGTGGCACCATGATGTCGTTGACCGTGACGTTCTCCAGATCGAGGATCGACAGCAGCATCGCCTGATGGCGATGAGGTATCAGCGTGCCCGCTTCGTGCACCACGGTGCGCAGTTCGTCGCGGGAAAGGCTGTGGGTGCCGCCCTCTATTTCCTTCACACCGAGCGCCCTCAGCAGGCCGTTGGAGATCGCATTGACCAGCCATACCAGCGGATAGAGCACCTTCAGCAGCGGTTCCAGTATCAGCGAGGAGGGGTAGGCGATGCGCTCGGGCTTGATCGCGGCGTAGGTCTTGGGGCTGACCTCGGCGAAGATGAGGATCACGATGGTCAGGATCAGTGGGGCGACCGCGGGGCCGGTCACCTCGCCGAAGAAATGGATGGCGAGGACGGTGGCGATGGCGGCCGCCAGGTTGTTGACCAGGTTGTTGCCGATCAGGATCACGCCGATGAGCCGGTCCGGACGCGCCAGCAGCCGCAGTACCCGGCGGGCACGACTGTCTCCGCTATTGGCCTCGTGGTTCAGCCGGTAGCGGTTGATCGACATCATGCCGGTCTCGGAGCTCGAGAAGAAAGCGGAAAGACAGACGAGTAGGAAAAGCAGGCCGAACAGCAATCCCAAAGGGAAGTCGTCGCTCAAGGTCGTTGGATCCTCGCTGGCATGTCAGCCCCGTTTGTAGGTATTCGGCCCGGCAGTGTCAAGGCGACTTCCGATTCAGGTACGGTTGAGAATGACCTCGAGCACGAACTTGCTGCCGAAGTAGGCCAGCAGCAGCACGGCACAGCCACCCAGCGTCCAGCGCACGGCGCGCATGCCACGCCAGCCAAGCACATGATGGCTGATCAGCAGAATGGCGAAGATTACCCAGGCGGCCAAGGACAGAATCGTCTTGTGCGCCAGATGCTGGGCGAACATGCTCTCGACGAACATGAAGCCGCTGACGATCGACAAGGTGAGCAGCACCATGCCGGCCCAGATCAGCTCGAACAGTACCCTTTCCATGGTGGTCAACGGCGGCAGCACCTGGACCACACCGCGGGTGTGATGGTGGCGCAGGGCCTGATTCTGCAGCCCCAGCAGCACCGCCTGACAGGCGGCGATGAAGAGTATGCCGAAGGCCAGTGCCGAGCTCATGGCATGCAGGGCGATGCCCGGGGTCATGCCGCCGGTGCGCTCCGGGCTCGGCAGGCCCACCGCCAACAGCAGCGCCAGGCCCGATACCGGGAACAGGGCCACGGCCACGCTCAATACCGGCTTGGCCAGGCTCACGCTGAGCAGCAGAATCACCATGATTGCGGTCAGCATGACTGCGCTGGTCGAAAGGCCGGGCATCAGGCCTGGGCTCTGGTCGATCAGCTTGAAGGCCACGGGAAGATGGAACAACAGGCCCAGCAGGCCCAGGACGCGAACCAGGGCGGGACGCTGCGGCACGCGCCGAAGCAGCGTGAGCCCCTGCCAGGAAGCTGCACCCAGGTAAAGGATGAAGGCCATGATGGCCAGAGGAAGCGCCTGCATCGATTGTCGCCCGTGCGCCGTTGCCGGCGTCTGTGCATCTCGTGGTGAATGGAGTCTGCCGAGGTCACTATACCCAATCCTCGCTGCGGCGCACAGCCGTGGCGCATGGCCTCATGCATGGAGACTGGCCGCTGCAGGGCGTATAATACTGCCCAGATTCATCAACCGCTTTACCAGGGCTGTTCCGTCGCTGGGTGGACCGTCATCTCGCGCTGAGCGTGACGCTTCGCCGCAGGTGCCTCTTGCCAGGCGGCGAGACATTGCGCTGATCCGACAGCCCGACAGCCGGAGTGGCTTATGTTCCAGAATCTCAGCGAGCGACTTTCCCAGACGCTCAAGTCCATCAAGGGTCAGGCGCGCCTGACCGAGGACAACATCAAGGACACCCTGCGCGAGGTGCGTCGCGCGCTGCTCGAGGCCGATGTCGCCCTGCCGGTGGTCAAGGCCTTCATCGAGCGGGTGCGCGAGCGTGCGGTGGGCCAGGAGGTGTCGAAGAGCCTCTCGCCCGGGCAGCAGTTCGTCAAGATCGTCCAGCAGGAACTCGAGGCGATCATGGGCGAGGCCAACGAGGGGCTCTCGCTCAAGGGTTCGCCCGCGGTGGTGCTGATGGCCGGGCTGCAGGGTGCGGGCAAGACCACCTCGGTGGCCAAACTGGCGCGCTACCTGCGTGAACGCGAGAAGAAGAAGGTCCTGGTGGTCTCCGCCGACGTCTACCGTCCGGCGGCCATCGACCAGCTCGAAACCCTGGCGGGCGAAGTGGGCGTCGACTTCTTCCCTTCGCAGTCCGACCAGAAGCCGGTGGCGATTGCCGAGGCGGCGATCAGGCACGCCAAAATCCAGTTCCACGACGTGCTGATCGTCGATACCGCCGGCCGCCTGGCCATCGACGAGGCCATGATGGCCGAGATCGCCGAGCTGCACCGCGCCTGCCAGCCGCAGGAAACCCTGTTCGTGGTCGACGCCATGACCGGCCAGGACGCCGCCAACACGGCCAAGGCGTTCCACGAGGCGCTGCCGCTGACCGGCGTGATCTTGACCAAGGCCGACGGCGACGCCCGCGGCGGTGCGGCACTTTCTGTGCGCCACATCACCGGCAAGCCGATCAAGTTCATGGGCGTGGGTGAGAAGGTCGATGCCCTCGAGCCCTTCCACCCGGATCGGGTGGCCTCACGCATCCTCGGCATGGGCGACATGCTGTCGCTGATCGAGGAGGCCGAGCGCACCGTCGACAAGAAGAAGGCCGAGCAGCTGGCCAAGAAGGTCAAGAAGGGCGAGGGCTTCGATCTCGAGGACTTCCGCGACCAGCTCCAGCAACTCAAGAAGATGGGCGGCATGAGTGGTCTGCTCGGCAAGCTGCCGGGAATGGGCCAGATGGCCGAGATGGCTCAGGGGCCAGGCCCCGAGAAGGAATTGGGCAAGCTCGAGGCGCTGATCAACTCGATGACGCCCCAGGAGCGGCGCAAGCCCGAGATCATCAACGGCTCGCGTAAGCGCCGCATCGCCGCCGGGGCCGGCCTGCAGGTGCCCGACCTCAATCGCCTGCTCAAGCAGCACAAGCAGATGCAGAAGATGATGAAGAAGGCCGGCAAGAAGGGTGGCATGCAGAAGATGATGCGCGGTATGTCCGGCATGATGGGCGGCGGCGGTCCCGGAGGCCCTGGCGGTATGGGTGGCATGGGCGGTCCCGGTGGCTTCCCGTGGCGCTGATGGCAGAACTCGATAAAAGGGTTTCAAAGCGGGGCTGATTTCCGTAGAATGCTGCGTCTTCATGGCAGGACCGTGGCTCTGCCCGGCTGCACGCTTGTAAAGAAGCGCTGTTAAGAAAGTGACCGAATGACGCGAAAGCGGGTCCACGGACCCGCTTTCCTGGCAGTTGCCGAGAACCCCGGCCGTTAGCCGGGTCCGGCGCATCGGTATTAAACGTAACCTCAACCGAAGGATAGTCAACGCCATGGTTACCATTCGTCTGGCACGTGGTGGCGCCAAGAAGCGTCCCTTCTACCACCTGACCGTGACCGATTCACGCAACTCCCGCGACGGCCGTTTCATCGAGCGTCTGGGCTTCTTCAACCCGATCGCTCGCGGTCAGGAAGAGCGTCTGCGCGTCGATCTGGACCGCATCGCTCACTGGCAGGAGCAGGGTGCGCAGATGTCCGACCGCGTGGCCGAGCTGGTCAAGGAAGCCCGCAAGCAGGCCTGAGCCTGTGATGCCCCGGTGACATCATGAGCGAGCAGGCCGAACGCAGCGAGCGCGACGACCATCGCGAAGATCATGTGGTGCTGGGCAAGCTGACCAGCCCCTACGGCGTCAAGGGATGGCTCAAGGTCTACTCCCATACCAGCCCGATGGACGGCATCCTCGAGTACCCGCAGTGGGTGCTGAGGCAGGGCGGTGCCCTGACGCGTCATCGGCTGCTGCAGGGGCGGCGGCAAGGCAAGGGTCTGGTGGTCCAGCTCGAGGGTGTCGACTCGCGGGAGGCGGCCGAGCGGATGGCAGGGGTCGAGATCCTGCTGCCCAAGACCGACCTGCCCGAGCTTGGCGGCAGCGAGTATTACTGGCACCAGTTGGAAGGGCTCACGGTCGCGACCCGTGAAGGCATGGTGCTGGGCCGCGTCGCCTACCTGTTCGAGACCGGTGCCAACGACGTGCTGGTGGTCAGGGGCGACCCGGAAGGGACGCCGCCGGCCATCGATGATCGTGAGCGTCTGCTGCCCTTTCTTCCCGGCGAGGTCATCGTCGAGGTGGACCTGACGGGCGGCAGCATGACCGTCGACTGGGATCCGGAGTTTTGAGCACCGAGTCGGACAGCCATCCGAGCGGGTCGCAGGGCATGTGGATCGGTGTCGTGACACTGTTTCCCGAGATGTTCGAGGCCATTACCCGGCACGGCGTCACGGGACGGGCAGTCAGTCAGGGGCGGGTGGCGCTGGAGTTCTGGAATCCGCGCGACTACGCCAGCGACAAGCATCGCACCGTGGACGACCGACCCTACGGCGGTGGCCCCGGAATGCTGATGAAGGTCGACACCCTGCGCGCGGCCATTCACGATGCCCGCGTGCGGGCAAGTGAGGTCACGGGGCAGCGGCCCAAGGTCATCTATCTGTCGCCCCAGGGGCGCAGACTCGACCAGCAGGGTGTGCGCGAGCTGGCTTCCGGCCCCCCATTTGTGGTGGTGGCCGGGCGCTACGAAGGCATCGATGAGCGTATCGTCGAGAGCGACATCGATGAAGAGTGGTCGATCGGCGACTATGTGCTCAGCGGCGGCGAGCTGCCGGCCATGGTACTGATCGACGCCGCGGCAAGACTGGTTCCCGGCGTGCTGGGGCATCAGGATTCCGCGATCGAGGACTCCTTCAACGAAGGGTTGCTGGATTGCCCGCACTATACGCGCCCCGAGGAGATCGACGGGCGGCGGGTGCCGGATGTGCTGCTCAGCGGCCATCATGGCGAGATCCGGCGCTGGCGGCTCAAGCAGTCGCTGGGGCGGACCTGGCTGAGGCGCCCCGACCTGCTGGAAGGCAGGACGTTGAATGCCGAGCAGCAGAAGCTGCTCGAGGAGTTCATCGAGGAATACGCGCTGTCTACCCGATAGGCTGTCTATCCGGCTGGCAGGGCGGCGGTGCAGGACAGCGGCTCCCTGGGGAGCGTGGACCTGCGTCACCCATCATCTCCCGCGCTCTCGAGCCAGACTCGGGCGCCGGGATCACGCATTGCCCTTACTCGTAAAGAGTGGCGATGCCGAATATCGAGGAGTTTTGTCATGAGCAGCAAGAACAAGGTGATCCAGGCGCTCGAAGCCGAGCAGATGAGCAAGCAGGTGCCGGATTTCGCCCCGGGCGACACCGTCATCGTTCAGGTCAAGGTCAAGGAAGGTAACCGCGAGCGTCTGCAGGCCTTCGAAGGCGTGGTGATCGGCAAGCGCAACCGCGGCCTGAACTCCGCCTTCACCGTGCGCAAGATCTCCCACGGTGTCGGCGTCGAGCGTACTTTCCAGACCTACAGCCCGCTGGTCGACTCCATCGAAGTCAAGCGTCGCGGTGACGTGCGCCAGGCCAAGCTGTACTACCTGCGTGAGCGCAGCGGCAAGTCTGCCCGTATCAAGGAAAAGCTGTCGTAAGACACTCTGCGCGGGCGAGTCGCTGTGTTGCCCGATTCATTGCGCAGGCTGGAAGCCCCGCCACCGCTCACGCGGGGCGGGGCTTTGTCGTCACTGGGGCCTTGTCTTGGTCTTGAGTGCCTGGAATGAGTACCTGGAGTGAGTGCTTGGAGAGAGGGGCATGACCCAAGATAACCCATCCCTTGCCCTCATCGAGGCGTTCCTCGATGCCCTGTGGCTAGAGCGTGGGGCAAGCGAACATACCCTGGCAGCCTACCGTCGCGACCTGGAGGCCTGGTCCAGCCACCTGTCGGAGGCGGGTGGCGAACTGCTCGCGCCGGTTGAAGGCCTGTTGCCAGGCTGGCTCGATGAGCGTCGTGCCGCCGGCTATCAGCTGCGCAGCAATGCCCGGCTGCTCTCCAGCTTGCGCGGCTTCTATCGTTGGGCGCTGGCCGAGGGGTGCATAGCGCACGACCCGTTGGCCGAGGTTCGCCTGCCGCGGGTGCGGCCCAACCTGCCAGACACCCTCGAAGAGGACGAAGTGGAGCGCCTGCTGGCCGCTCCTGACCTTGCCACCGACCTGGGGCTTCGTGACCGAGCCATGCTCGAAGTGCTCTACGGTTGTGGCCTGCGCGTCTCGGAGCTGGTGGGGCTCAGCGTGGATGCCGTCAATCTACGCCAGGGCGTGGTGCGGGTTCGCGGCAAGGGCGACAAGGATCGACTGGTCCCGCTGGGGGAAGAAGCCGTACACTGGCTGACACGCTACTTGCGCAGCGCGCGTGGTGCGCTGATGAGCGATGTGACACGGCCGGCGCTGTTTCCCGGGCGTGGCGACAACTGCATGACGCGGCAGACCTTCTGGCACCGGATCAAGACGCACGCGCGCACGGCCGGTATCACGCGACCGCTGTCGCCGCATACGCTGCGGCATGCATTCGCCACGCATCTATTGAATCATGGGGCCAACTTGCGTGTCGTACAGCTGCTGCTCGGTCACAGCGACCTGTCGACCACGCAGATCTATACCCACGTTGCGCAGGCGCGACTCGAAGCCCTGCACGCCGACCATCATCCTCGAGGCTGAATCATGATCGTGTTATTCCATCGTCTTGCCGGCTCCCTGTTCGCCTTGGCCGTTCCCCTCGCGGTGCTCCTGCTGCCTGCCGCCACCCTGGCCGATGGTGCCGAGCGCCTGGCCGAGCGCCTGCAGGTCAGCGGCCAGCCAATGCCTGTTGCCAGCGTGCACGAGACACCACTGGCGGGCTTCTACCAGGTGCGTCTGGAAACCGGCGAGGCTTTCTACAGCGACGCCGAAGGAAAGTTCTTCCTGGTCGGCGACCTCTACGAAAACGGTGAGGGTGGGCTGACCAACCTGACCGAGCAAGCACGCAACGTGGAGCGCGCCGAGCAACTCGCCAAGGTGCCCGAGAGCGAGCGGGTCGTTTTTCGCGGCACCGGCGACAGCCGCGCCGAACTGGTCGTCTTTACCGATACCACCTGCCCATACTGCCGCCAGTTCCACGAGGAGGTGTCGACGCTCAACGAGATGGGCATTGAAGTACACTACCTGGCGTTTCCGCGTGCCGGCATGAATTCCCAGGGGGCCAGGATACTCGAGCAGATCTGGTGTGCCGACAACCGCAGCGAAGCGATGAACGCGGGCAAGCGCCAGGAAGCGATTTCAGGTAGTACCGACTGCGACAATCCGGTCGAGGACCAGTATCATCTGGGCATGGCCGTGGGCGTACAGGGCACACCGGCCATCGTACTGCCCGATGGCCGGCTGGTACCGGGCTACGTGCCCGCAGAGCGCCTTGCCGACATGCTCGGCCTGGCAAAATGATGGCAGACCAAGAGCTGCCGAATGCATGAACGCTGGACATTGACACCATCATGGGAGCAGGACATTGAAACCGGTGAGAGTGGGAATCTGTGGTCTGGGGACCGTCGGCGGCGGTACCTTCAACGTGCTGACGCGCAACGCCGACGAGATCGCGCGGCGGGCGGGCCGGCCGATCATCATCGAACAGGTAGCGCTGCGTAGCACCAACGCGGAGTGCGACCTCACCGGAATCAAGACCACCAACGACGTGTTCGAGGTGGCCCGCAACCCTGATGTCGACGTGCTGGTCGAACTGGTTGGTGGCTATGACCTGGCCCGCGAGCTGGTACTCACTGCCATTGCCAACGGCAAGCACGTGGTTACCGCCAACAAGGCGCTGATCGCCGTGCACGGCAACGAGATCTTCCGGGCGGCCCACGAACAGGGCGTCATCGTCGCCTTCGAGGCGGCGGTGGCCGGCGGCATTCCGGTGATCAAGTCGCTGCGCGAGGGCCTTGGCGCCAACCGCATCGAGTGGGTGGCGGGCATCATCAACGGCACGGGTAACTACATCCTTACCCATATGCGCAGCGAAGGTCGTGCCTTCGAGGACGTGCTTGCCGAGGCCCAGGCGCTGGGCTACGCCGAGGCCGATCCCACCTTCGATGTCGAGGGCATCGATGCCGCTCACAAGCTCACCATCCTGGCCTCGATTGCCTATGGCGTGCCGCTACAGTTCGAGAAGGCTTACACCGAAGGTATCTCCCGGGTGACGGCCGAGGACGTCGAGCAGGCCGACAACCTGGGTTACACCATCAAGCACCTGGGCATTTCCAAGCGAACCGAGCATGGGTTGGAGCTGCGCGTGCATCCGACCCTGATCCCCAAGGAGCGCCTGCTGGCCAATGTGCATGGGGTCAAGAACGCCATTGCCATCATGGGCGATGCCGTGGGGCCGACCCTTTACTACGGCGCCGGTGCCGGCTCCGAGCCAACTGCCTCGGCGGTAGTCGCCGACCTGCTCGACGTGGCCCGCGATATCACCACCGATCATCACTACCGTGTACCCTATCTGGCCTTCAGCGGTATCGGCGAAGGCGACGGCGGCATGCCGATCCTGCCCATGGAGGACATCGTCACCGCCTACTACCTGAGGCTGCTGGCGGTGGACCGCCCCGGGGTGCTGGCACGCGTGGCGACCATTCTCTCCGAGCAGGGCATCTCCATCGAGGCGCTGGTACAGAAGGAAGCCACCGAGGGCGAGCTGGTGCCGATCATCCTGCTGACCCACAGCTGCCGCGAAAAGCACATGAACGAGGCGATTCGGCAGATCGAGGCGATGGCCGACATCGCCGGGCCGGTCACGCGGATTCGCGTCGAGTCTCTGGATGAGCAGGAGTAAGGGCATGCGCTACATCAGTACCCGCGGGCAGGCGCCTGCGCTCTCCTTCGAAGAGGTCGTGCTGACCGGCATGGCCAGTGACGGTGGGCTCTACGTCCCGGAAGAGATTCCCCAACTCTCGCGCGAGAGTCTCGCTGCGATGGCCGGGCTCTCCTACGCCGAGATCGCCTTCCGCGTGATGCAGCCGTTCGTCAACGGCGAGATCGACGACGATACGTTCCGCGGCATCGTGCGCGATGCCTACGCCACCTTCAGCCACGACGCCGTGGTGCCGCTCAACCAGCTCGACGCCAACCACTTCCTGCTCGAGCTGTTCCACGGCCCGACGCTGGCGTTCAAGGACGTCGCCCTGCAACTGCTCGGCCGCATCCTCGACCACTTCCTGGCCAAGCGTGGCGAGCGCGCCGTGATCATGGGTGCCACTTCCGGCGACACCGGTTCGGCGGCCATCGAGGGCTGTCGCCACTGCGACAACCTCGATATCTTCATCCTGCACCCGTACAACCGCGTCTCCGAAGTACAGCGTCGCCAGATGACCTCGGTGCTGGCCGACAATGTCTTCAACATTGCCATCGAAGGCAACTTCGACGACGCCCAGGCCATGGTCAAGGCGAGCTTCGCCGATCAGGGCTTCCTCAACGGCACGCGCCTGGTGGCGGTGAACTCGATCAACTGGGCGCGCATCATGGCCCAGATCGTCTACTACGTGGCAGCCGGCGTGGCACTGGGCGCGCCGCATCGTCAGGTTAGCTTCTGCGTGCCTTCGGCCAACTTCGGCAATGTCTTCGCCGGCTACATGGCCTACCGCATGGGCCTGCCGGTCAAGCAGTTCATCATCGCCACCAACGCCAACGACATTCTGCACCGTACGATTGCCGCCAACGATTTCTCCAAGCAGGAACTCAAGGCGACTCTGGCGCCATCCATGGATATCGTGGTGTCGTCCAATTTCGAGCGCCTGCTGTTCGAGGCCTACGAGCGCGACGGCCATGCCGTGGCGGCGTTGCTCGAACGCTTCCAGAATGAGCCCGCGGCGCTGGCCGAGGCGCCACTGGAGCGGCTGCGAGCGTTGTTCGCCAGCTACAGCGTCGACGATGCCACCATCCTCGAGGTGATCCGCGAGGCGCACCACCGCACCAAGGAAGTGCTCGACCCGCACACCGCCACCGGCTACCGCGCCGCCGAGCGGGCGCGGGCCGACGCCGAGACGCCGATGATCACCCTGGCCACGGCCCACCCGGCCAAGTTCGCCGAGGCGGTGGTCAAGGCGGGCTTCCCCGGCGTGCCGCTGCCGCCGCACATGGACGGCCTGCTGGAGCGTGAGGAGCGCTACACCGTGCTGCCGGCGGAGCTGACAAAGGTGCAGGCGTTCGTGGCGGAAAATCGTCGCTAAAGCTGAAGGCCGGAGCCTGTAGCGAGGGTGCCGGGGAAAGGCCTCGGGGAGGCTCGATGCCGCTGGCGCCAGATGCCTGCTCAGGGCTGATCCGGCGACAGGCCTACGAGGGGGCGCTGTAAACCCTTCCCTGGGCGCTACTTTTGCCATCCATGGCAAAAGACCCCCTCTTTGGCCTGTCCCCGGCGCCCTTCGCTCGGCACGCCGTTTCCATCGCCGTTTCCATCGCCGTGTACCATCAGATGCGAACCAGAGGAGTCAGGCTTGGACGCCGTGACCGACCCCATCGATCTTCACGCCCGCCTCAAGCCGCGTCTGCTGCTGCGCCCACGCAACGAGGCTCTCTACGCCCGCGCGCTCGCAGAAGGGCTGACCGAGCTGCAGGCCCGTGTGCTCGCCGGCCGCCTGGCCGACTACGACGGAGAGCTTGCACCGCTCACCCAGCCCAGCCTGCGCTATCTCGAACACCCGGAGCGCCTGGCCGACGGCCGTCGCGCCGCAGAGCGTATCGCCCAGGCCGTGGTGGATGGCGAGCATATCGGCATCCTTACCGACTACGATGTCGATGGCATCACCTCCCACGTAGTGATCCGGCGCACTCTGGTGGAGCTTTTTGGCGTGCCGGAGTCGCGGCTGCACAGCCTGATCGGCCATCGCATCCACGACGGCTACGGTATCAGCCTGCCGCTGGTGGAGCGGACATTGAGGCTCAAGCCGCGGCCGAGCCTGGTGATCACTGCCGACTGCGGCAGCTCCGACGAGCCGCGCATTGCCCGGCTCAAGGCGGCGGGCATCGATGTGGTGGTGAGCGATCACCACGCCCTGCCGGTGGAAGGACCGCCGGCCTCGGCTCATGCGGTGGTAAATCCCACGCGCAACGACTGCCAGTACCCGGATCGCACCATTGCCGGCTGCATGGTGGCCTGGCTGGTCATGTCGCTCACCCGCAGCGTGCTGATCGAGTGGGGAGCCATTCCCGAGGCCACGCCCAAGCTCTCTGCCTGGCTCGCCTACGTGGCGCTGGGTACCGTGGCCGACTGCGTGTCGCTGGGGGCGAGTCCGACCAACCGCGCCGTGGTCAGCCATGGCCTGACGCTGATCAATCGCATGGAAGCCGCCTGCTGGCGTGCCATGGCAGCGCGCCTGGGCGAAGACAGCGTGCCTTTCTCGGCCGAGACGCTGGCGTTCCAGATGGGGCCGCGCATCAACGCTCGCTCGCGCCTCGACGACCCCTATGCCGCGTTGCACTTCATGCTTGCGGCCGACGACACCACCGCGATACGCCATCTGCAGACGCTGGACGACGACAACCAGTCACGCAAGGCGATCGAGGCGGAGATGGTCGAGGAAGCCCGCGCCCTGGCTCTATCACAGTTGGAAACCGACCAGCCGGCGCTGGTGATCTTTCTCGATAGCGGCCATCCCGGCGTGCAGGGCATCGTTGCCTCACGTCTGGTGCAGTCTTATGGACGCCCCGCGCTGGTGCTGACTCCCGCTGCGGCTCCCGGCATGCTCACCGGCTCGGGGCGTTCCATCGAGGCGTTGCACCTGCGTGACGCACTGCAACGCACCTTCGAGCTCGCCCCCGAGGCGCTGCCGCGCTTCGGCGGTCACCGGGGTGCGGCCGGGGTCGGCGTGCCGGTCGAGCAGTTGGAGACATTCCAGGCGGCTTTCCTGCAGGCGGTGGGCGAACAGCTGGGAGGTACCGAACTCTACCCCCATGTACTGACCGATGGCGCACTTACCCCCGAGCAGTTCCAACTGGCCACGCTGCTTGAGCTGGAAGCGTTGGGGCCCTACGGCAGAGAGTTCGATGCGCCGCTGTTCGATGGGGAGTTTCTGGTCGAGTCGATGCGCTCCGTGGGTGCCGACGGCACCCATCTCTCGATGCATCTGTCCACGGGCGCCACGAGCCTCAAGGCGATCTGGTTTCGCGCGCTCACGCCGGGGGAACTGCCACCCTTCAACATGGGTGACAGGCTGCGCTGCGCCTATCGACTCAATCGCAACCGCTGGCGAGGCCAAGAGTCGCTGCAACTGATGGTGGAGTACGCCGAGCCGTTGAACAGCGGGTCAAGCCGGTGAGCGAGATCAAGGATGCGACAGGTCTTTCTCGCTAGAATCCGACTTCGTTCCGTCACAGTCGCTCCCACTCCCTAGGAAAAGTGAATGGATTCGCAAGATCTGCCCATCGACCCCCATCGCCTCTACGAGGACGTGATGGCCATGTTGGTGGGCACGCTGTTCGTGGCCCTCGGCGTCAGTTTCTATACCCAGGCACTGCTGCTCACCGGCAGTACCGCCGGCATGGCGTTCCTGCTGCAGTACGCCACCGGCTGGCGCTTCGGGGTGTGGTTCTTCCTGATCAACTTGCCGTTCTACTACCTGGCGGTGAAGCGCATGGGCTGGTCGTTCACCCTGCGTACCTTCGTCGCCATCGCCTTGGTATCGCTGTTTTCCGAGCTGACCGGCAAGTGGATCTCCTTCGAGACCCTGAATCCGCTCTATGCCTCGCTGATGGGCGGAAGCCTGATCGGCATCGGCATGCTGGTGCTGTTTCGCCACCGCACCAGCCTTGGCGGCATCAATATCCTCGCGCTCTATTTGCAGGGCCGTTACGGGCTACGTGCCGGCTACGTGCAGCTCGGTATCGACGGGCTGATCATGCTCGTCGCATTACTGGTGCTGCCGGCTGATCGGGTAGGGCTCTCGGTGCTGGGCGCCGTGGCGCTCAATTTGATCATTGCCCTTAACCACAAGCCCGGCCGCTACATGGGTGTTTCCTAATAATTAGGCCAGACGCCTGGTGTAGCCAGCTCGATCAGGTGCCCGTCCGGATCACGGAAGTAGAGGCTTTCACCGCCGCGGGGCCAGTGGGTGCGTCCCTCGATGATTACGCCGTGGTCGTCTAACTGACGTTCCCAGGCTGACAATGACTGGGCTGTAATGGCAAAGGCGAGGTGGACTCGCCCCTTGCCGTCGTGTGGCGGGATGGTGCCCATGTCGTTGGGCAGCACTACGGTTTCCAGGGTCTCGCCTTGTAGGAACAACAGCAGCACTGAACCGGCGCCGGCATCGTAGGCGGTAAAGCGGTGGTCGGCATTGAAGGGCTCGAGTCCCATCACGCCTTCGAAGAAGACCCGCGCCCGATCCATGTCGTCAACGTAGAGCGCGGTTTCAAGAACGCCGTTGAGCTTGGGCATGGCTTTCTCTCCTTCTGCCATATGCTTTCAGCTTAGCAGGTGCTTCCCGTTTGCCTGGGAGCTGGTCGGCCAGACGTCTGTTGCGGCATCCGAGGATGGGGAATGCTGTCCGCGAAAGAGGAAAAGTTCAGCGGCCTAGGCTTAAATTGGACTAAAGTATTAGTATTTCTAGCATTAAAACGAACGTTTGGCCTTGATCCGGACGGATGTTTGGCGAAAACTGGCTGAGTAGGGCACCGCTCCGGGGAGGGCGGAACAAACAACCAGCTCCAGCTCGCATCTGGAAGAGGACGTCGAATCATGCAGAACAAGTTCAACAGGATTACTTGGGCCGTAGCCATTGCCGCTGCCGCCTTCGCCAGCCAGGCCAACGCCGGTGGCTACCAGATCAACGAGCAGAGCGTCAGCGGCCAGGGTTATGGCCACTCCGGACGGAGCTCCAACGTCAACGATGCCACCATCGTCTTCGGCAACCCGGCGGGCATGTCCTTCCTCGATCGCGCCCAACTGACCGCGGGCGGCACCTATCTGAACGTCAATAGCCGGATTCGCAATGCCGAAGCGACTCGCTCCAACCTCCTCACTGGTGGGTTCGCTCAGCCGGTGGACGGGTCCTCTGAAGGCGACATGGTGCCGGGCACCCTGATTCCCTTTGCCTTCTATGCGCATCCGGTGAATGAGCAACTCGCCTTCGGCTTCGGCGTCTATGCGCCGTTCGGCTCCAAGACCGATTATGAGGACGGCTTCGTCGGTCGTAATCTGGGCAACTACACCGAACTGCGTGTCATCAGTGCCCAGCCCACCGTCTCCTACCGCTTCAACGACCAATGGTCGGTGGGTGCCGGTGTCACCTATAACCGCGTGGACGGGGAGCTCCGGCGCCAGGTTCCGCAGCCCGGTTTTGGCATGGCGGATCCAGACCAGGACCTGGACTCTCGGGTGGAAGGTGACGACGATGCATGGGGGTATAATCTGGGCATCATGTTCCAGCCGGTTCCTGAAACCACGCTGGGCCTGACTTACCGTTCGAAGGTCGATTACACCCTTACGGGACACTACAGGGCAACCAACCCGGATGGCACTGTCGCTACCAATCCTCTGACAGGCGCAGCGTTGGAGGACAATGCACGCTTGAATCTGGTGACGCCGGAAACCGTCAACTTCTCCGTGACTCAGCAGATGAGCGACCGCTTGAAGCTGATGGCGGGTGCTTCATGGGTTCGCTGGAGCCGCTTCAATGAAATCCATGTAACCAACGATGCGGGCGATACGATTACCCGTGAAAGGCAGGATTATTCGAATGCCTGGGCTTACGGTGTCGGCGGCGAGTACCAGCTCAATCCGCAGCTTGCCCTGCGTGCCGGTGTCACTCTCGACTTCACGCCCACCAGCGACCAGTACCGCAGCGCGCGGATTCCCTCGGACGATCGCCGTATCTTCTCCATTGGCGCCGGCTGGACGCCCATGGATAACCTGACGCTGGACTTCGCCTACTCCTACCTGACCGAGCGTGGTACGCAAGTGGATCAAACGCGCACGGATCATGCCGGGACAATAGCGGAAACTGAGCTGGCCTACTCCGCCGACTACAAGAACGAAGCCCACGGCTTCGGCGCTCAGCTGACCTATCGCTTCTGAGCCAGTCGAGCGCTTGAACTGAAACGAGCCTGAGAACAAGGCCCGGCCATAGCCGGGCCTTGTGCTTTTTGGCAGCGCTAAGCCGCCTGATCGAGAAAGACGGCCCACGTGTCGGAGTTTGCCGACGGCACCGGCTGGTGAGGGTGCGCCATAGCGCCGAATTCGCTACAATAAGCGCCTTTTCCGCGCCGTCCGCCTACAGGCTCGATCCGTCAGGCTGCGGCCGATTTTTCCCTAGCGAATCAGGCGAGCGAGCCCATGCTGGAAACCAACCCCATTCACAACCTCATCAAGGACCTGGCCGAGCGGACAGACGTCCTGAGGGGGTATCTTTGACTATGCCGAACGCAAGGATCGGCTAGAGGAAGTCTCCCGCGAGCTGGAAGACCCGAACGTCTGGAACGACCCCGAATATGCCCAGAAGCTGGGTAAGGAGCGTGCCTCGCTGGAGGTCATCGTCGAGACCATCGACGAGCTCGACCAGGGCCTGGCGGACAGCCGCGACCTGCTCGAGCTGGCCGAGATGGAGGAGGATGAGGATACCGTCGCCGAGGTGCAGAAGGAGCTCGACGGGCTTCAGGAAAGCCTGGCCAAGCTCGAATTCCGGCGCATGTTCTCCGGCGAGATGGACGCCAACAACGCCTATCTCGACATCCAGGCCGGCTCCGGCGGCACCGAGGCCCAGGACTGGGCCAACATGCTGCTGCGCATGTATCTGCGCTGGTGCGAGCACCACGGCTTCAAGACCGAGATCGTCGAGGTTTCTGCCGGTGAGGTGGCGGGTATCAAGTCGGCGACCATTCACGTCCAGGGCGACCACGCCTTCGGCTGGCTGCGCACGGAGACCGGCGTGCATCGCCTGGTACGCAAGAGTCCGTTCGACTCAGGCGGCCGGCGCCATACCTCCTTCGCCTCGGTGTTCCTGTCGCCGGAGGTTGATGACAACTTCGAGGTCGAGATCAACCCCGCGGACCTGCGCACCGACACCTACCGCTCCAGCGGCGCGGGCGGCCAGCACGTCAACACCACCGATTCGGCAGTACGTATCACCCACGAGCCCACCGGTATCGTGGTGGCCTGCCAGAGCCAGCGCAGCCAGCACGCCAACCGCGACTTCGCCATGAAGCAGCTCAAGGCGAAGCTGTGGGAGCACGAGATGCAGAAGCGCAATGCCGCCAAGCAGGAAGCGGAGGATGCCAAGTCCGACATCGGCTGGGGCAGTCAGATCCGCTCCTACGTGCTCGACGATCAGCGCATCAAGGATCTGCGGACCGGCGTGCAGACCAGCAACTGCGACCGAGTGCTGGACGGCGACCTGGATGCCTTCATCGAAGCCAGCTTGAAACAGGGCTTGTAGCCCCGGGTTTCGAGCCGCGGGTCACGAGCGGTAGCCAGTCCGCTTGCGCCCGTGGCTCGGGGCTCGCCGTAGCGAATTCTTAACAGGTAACGACATGGCCAACCAGAGCTCTTCCACGGATAGCCCCCAGATCGACGAGAACCGCCTGATCGCCGAGCGTCGGGCCAAGCTGGCGGCACGGCGGGAGCGCGCCGCTGCCACCGGCGGCAGCGCCTTCCCCAACGACTTTCGCCGCGACAGCCTGGCGGCCGATCTGATCGACGAGCTGGGCGAGAAGGACAAGGCCGAGCTGGAGTCGCTCAGCCGCCCTGCGGCGGTGGCCGGGCGCATCATGCGCAAGCGTGGACCGTTCCTGGTGATCCAGGATCCCAGTGGCACGATACAGCTCTATGTCGACAAGAAGGGGCTCCCGGAAGAGGTGCTCGAGGACATCAAGGGCTGGGACATCGGCGATATCGTGGCCGCACGCGGCCCGGTGCACAAGTCGGGCAAGGGCGACCTCTACGTGATGATGGAGGAGGCCAAGCTGCTGACCAAGAGCCTGCGTCCGTTGCCCGACAAGTTCCATGGCCTGACCGACATGGAGGCGCGCTACCGCCAGCGCTACGTCGATCTGATCATGAACCCCGACTCGCGCAAGGTGTTCGAGACTCGCGCCGGGGTGATCAGCGCCATGCGCCGCTTCTTCGAGGAGCGCGGCTTCATGGAGGTCGAAACCCCCATGCTGCAGCCGATTCCTGGCGGCGCCACCGCGCGGCCCTTCATCACCCATCACAACGCGCTCGACATCGACATGTACCTGCGCATCGCGCCGGAACTCTACCTCAAGCGCCTGGTGGTGGGTGGCTTCGAGAGGGTCTTCGAGATCAACCGCAACTTCCGTAACGAAGGTCTCTCGACGCGGCACAATCCCGAGTTCACCATGGTCGAGTTCTACCAGGCCCATGCCAACCATCATGACCTGATGGACCTCACCGAGGAGATGCTGCGCACCATCGCGCTCAAGGTGCTGGGCACCACTACCGTGGTCAATACCGTGCGCAACGCCGACGGCGAGATTCTCGAGAGCTTCGAGTACGATTTCGGCAAGCCGCTGAAGCGCATCAGCGTGTTCGACTCGATCCTTGAGTACAACCCGGACATCCACGCCGAGGCGCTGGCCGACGAGGCCGCCGCGCGGCAGATCGCCGAACGCCTGGACATAGACGTCAAGGATGGCTGGGGCCTGGGCAAGGTTCAGATTGAGATCTTCGAGAAGACCGTCGAGCATCGCCTGAAGAATCCGACCTTCATTACCGACTATCCCACCGAGGTGAGCCCGCTGGCGCGGCGCAACGACCGCGATCCGTTCGTCACCGAGCGCTTCGAGTTCTTCGTCGGCGGGCGCGAGATCGCCAACGGCTTCTCGGAGCTCAACGATGCCGAAGACCAGGCCGAGCGCTTCCGCGCCCAGGCGGCGGAGAAGGAGGCCGGCGATCTGGAGGCGATGTACTACGATGCCGACTACGTGCGCGCGCTGGAGTACGGCCTGCCGCCCACCGCTGGCGAGGGCATCGGCATCGACCGGCTGGTGATGCTGTTCACCGACAGCGCCTCGATCCGGGATGTATTGTTGTTCCCGGCCATGCGTCCCGAGGTGGAATAAAGGGGCTGCGCTTCGGCCAGGCAAGCCGCTGAAGCGACGGGGGACATGCCTTCGAGGAGGCGCACCGAGCCCATCCCTGGGAGCTACCGGCGCCATCCATGGCGCCGGACCTCCTCTCCGGCATTCCCCCGCCGCGTTACCTCTTCTGACAGATCAAGCCCGGGCTTCTCTGCCAACCGGCGGAAGTATTGGTAAGCGGCGGCGCTAGCGCCCATAATGATCACCGTTTCGACGTCGAGGAGACCGCGATGAAACTGCTCAACCGCTCCGCCCTGAGCGTCAGGCCGACCCGGCACTTCGTGGATTGGATCAACGCCCTGGAACCCACCATGGGGGAGGACGACCTCACCCTGGCCGACGTCGAACGCGAAAGCACCGTCTACCTGATCCCAGAAATGGACACCCCGGAGGCACTGGAAGCCTTCGTGCGCGAGCGCTATCTCGAGATCCTCGAGACCGAGCTGCGCGCCTGGGAAGAGGACGAGCGCCAGTGGCCCGAGGCCGTGGACTGGGCGCTGTTTCAGCGTTTCCTGCAGGTCGAGCACAGCTATCTCGCCATCGACCTGGACGACGAGACGGCGCTGGAAATCTCTGAAGTCGACGATTCGCTGCTATTGGAAACCGATCAAGACTGATCCGCTTCCCTCGTTGATCTTCGAGAACCGGCTGCGGCCGGTTTTCTCGTTATGACCCTCGTAGTGATGGAAACAGGATGAGCCGACTCTTCACCACCCGGCCCGGCGACGACGGGCTGCCGGGCCCCGAACGACGCCTGGCAGTACTGGCACTGATCCTCGGCACCCTGATGGCCGTGGTCGACGTCACCATGGTCAACATCGCGCTGCCTTCCATCGCGCGCGATCTGCAGGTGTCGGACGCCCGTGCGGTATGGGTCACCAACCTCTACCAGATCGTCTGCGCTGCCTTTCTACTGGTGTGCGCCTCGTTCAGCGAGATGGTCAGCCGCCGCAGGCTCTACGTGGCCGGGCTGGCACTGTTCGTGCTGGCCTCGCTGGGCGCGGCGTTGTCGCGCAGCCTTGAATGGCTGCTGGTGTTTCGCGCGCTGCAGGGCCTGGGTGCGGCGGCTACCCTCTCCATCGGCCCTTCGCTGTATCGCTCGATCTTCCCGACTCGCCTGCTGGGTAGCGCCCTGGGGCTTTCCGCCCTGGTGGTGGCGGGTGGCTATGCTGCCGGCCCGGCACTGGGGGGCTTGGTGCTGTCGGTGGTGAGCTGGCCCTGGCTGTTCGCCCTGCACCTGCCCCTGGGCATCATCTCGCTGTGGCTGGCGTGGCGCGCGCTGCCGCGGGAGAAGGGGCGCCGCGGCGGCTTCGATGGCCGCGGGGCGCTGGGCTCGGTGGTCATGCTGGGCAGTTTCTTCCTGGCCATGGATACCTTGGCTCATGCTGCACCGCTGTGGCAGGCACTGGCCTGGCTGGCTCTGAGCGTGGTGACGGGCTATCTCTTTCTGCGTCGCCAGCGTCGAGCCAGCCATCCGCTGCTGCCCCCGCTGCTGTTTCGGGTGGCGCGCTTCCGCCTGGCGGTTTCCGCCTCGGGGCTTGCCTTCGTCGGTCAGGGTCTCGCTTTCGTTGCGCTGTCGTTCCTCTACCAGCAGGAGATGGGCTTCTCGCCGTTGCACACTGCCTGGCTGTTCACGCCCTGGCCGCTGGCCATCATGCTGGTCGGCCCCATTGCCGGCCGTCTGGCCGATCGTGTCAATCCCAGCCTCATGGCCAGCGTGGGGTTGGTGTTGTTGATGCTGGGGCTCGCCTCGCTGGCCCTGTTGCCGCAGGACGCCAGCATCGTTGATAGCCTGTGGCGCACGGCGCTGTGCGGTATCGGCTTCGGACTGTTCCAGCCGCCCAACAATCGCGAGCTGATGACCAGTGCTCCGCGCGAACTGAGCACCAGCGCCTCGGGTGTGCTCAGCACCACACGTACCGTGGGTCAGTCCCTTGGTGTGGCGCTGGTGGGCGCTTTCATGGCGGCCAGTGCGCCGGTGCAGGCCACCCTGTGGATCGGCTGCCTGGCCTGTCTGCTGGCGCTGGTGGCCAGCCTGGCACGGGTGACGCTGGCTGGTGCCGCCCAGGCGGACAACTGCGATGAGGACTCGCAGGTGCAGTCGTCGAGCAAGCGAGTACAATGACCAGACATCCATGATCGAGGAGCCAGCATGAGCATTCAGGCCGCTATCGAGGAGAAGCTGAAGGCCCTCGAGCCCACCCATGTGACGGTGGAGAACGAGAGCCATCGGCACGCCGTGCCGGCCAATTCCGAAACCCACTTCAAGGTCACGGTGGTATCCAAACACTTCCAGGGACTGATGCCGGTGAAGCGCCACCAGCGTCTCTATGCGCTGCTCGCCGATGAGCTGTCGGGACCGGTGCATGCCCTGGCGCTGCACCTCTACACGCCCGAGGAGTGGGCCGCCCGCGGCGAAGCCCGCCCCGACTCCCCCAACTGTCGCGGCGCCGGCGCGTGACCACCGAACCACAGCGCCTGCAGTACCTGGAGGCGATGGGTTTGACCGCCTGGGTCGCTCGCTACCAGCTGCCCCATGCGCGGCCGACCGAGGCCTGCGAATGGGAGCTGCCCGAGCGGCCTGTCGCTTCGCCGCCTGCCGAGCGCCTGCATGCGCTGCTCGACGAGGCCGAGGCCGCCGCTCGTCAGCCCACGCCGCCTCCGGCCGTGGAGCCGCCTCGCGCGCGGACAGTCAAGCGGGCGCGACATCTGCTGGGTATCGCAGCGCCGGACGAAGAGGCCTCCCTCAACAAACCCAATCTCGAGCGCGAACAGGCGGTGCCGCCCGAGACCAAGCCGGCTCAGCAGCCGTTGCGCTTTACCCTGCAAGTCACCTGTCTGGCCGGGCGTTGGCTGGTGATCGTGCCGGGGCAGGCAACGCCGGATGCCACCCAAGGGCAGCTGTTGAGCAATCTTTTCCAGGCGGCAGGGCTCGAGCTACCCTTGGCCTTCGAGACGTTTCGCTGGCCGCCGATGGAGAATCTGCCGGTCGAGGCGCCGCTGGATGAGGCGCGTGAAGGTCTGCAGGCTTTTGTCGAAGGAACGCAGCGGCGCGGCTGGGCGCTCGAAAGGATTCTGGTGTTTGGCCAGGACGACACACTTGCCAGGCTTCTGTGCACTGAACAAGGCACTTTCGAGTTGCTGGGCCTACCCGGCTGGCAGGGGCCCGCACTGAGCGAGTTGGCGCAGAATGCCGCAGCCAAGCGCGAGCTGTGGCCCACCCTGCTGGGCTGGCGGCAAGCCTGGTCGGAGGAGAGCGCCGACAACGATGATTGAAGCCAGGCTGCGACAGCTGTCGCGTGCCGACCTGGAGCCACTGCTGGAGTTGGAGCGCTGCCAGCCGCGGCATTGGTCGCGCAGCCAGCTCGAGACGCTTCTGCAGGACCCCGATTGCTGCGTGCTGGGCGCCGAGGCTGGAGACCGGTTCGTCGGCCATGCGGTGGTGGTCAGGCTACCCTTCGAGGCCGAGCTCCAGGCCATGCTGGTTGCACCCGACATGCGGCGGCGCGGCCTGGCCGCAGCACTGCTCGAAGCAGTGGCCGAACAGAGCCGCGACTGGGGAAGTGAGCGGCTGCTACTCGAGGTCAGGGCGAGCAATGAGGCCGCCATCCAACTCTACCGCCGCGCAGGCTTCAGCGAAGACGGACGGCGGCGCGGCTATTACCCGCCGCTGGATGAGGCAGCCGACTCGAACAGGGAGGATGCCATTCTCATGTCGCGCCTGCCGTGAGGCAGGGCGAAAGGGTTCAGCTTCTCTCGGTTTCCAACTCGTCGAACTTGCCCAGCAGGGCGGTCAGGCGACGCTCCCACTCCTCGCGCTCCTGCTTCAGTCGACCATTTTCCTCGCGCAGCTCTTCAGCTTCCATCTTAAGCAGTTCCAGAGCCTCGACGGCACTGGCCACTTTCTGTTCGAGCCGATTGAAGAGTTCGGTGCTCATCGTGTTCTCCTGAAATGACGTCCTGCCGGGGCGGGCCCCTGCCCGCGCTGAATCCGTTGCGCAGCGTAACGCCGAGGGCCGCGGGTGGGCAAGCGTAGCAGAACGGCGACGCCCGCTTATTCGGCGAGCGGCGTAGCGGGTGGCGGTGGACGACGGCAGTAGAGCCGGCCGGTGCTGTCGCCAGCGCGCACTTCGCGGTAGGGCGACCAGTTGACGGGAACGCTGACCTCCAGCGCCGTCTCGGTCTCGAGGTAGATCCAGGCGTCCGCAGAGAGCCAGCCTTGCTCCAGCCGTTCGCAGCAGGGCCCGGCCAGGCCTTGGCGAAAAGGCGGGTCGAGGAAGACCAATGAAAAGGGGGGATCCGCTGCAGGGCCGGCGGCCAGGAGGGCGAGGGCGTCGCCGGTATGCACACGCCCCCGGTCCATGGCGCCGAGGGTATCGAGGTTGTCCGTCAGTGCCCGGGCGACCAGGCCGTCGCGTTCGACGAACAGCGCTTCGGCCGCGCCGCGGGAGAGCGCTTCCAGGCCCAGGGCGCCGGTACCGGCGAACAGGTCCAGCACTCGCGCGCCGGGCGTGATGGTGGCCAGCCAGTTGAACAGCGTTTCGCGCACCCGGTCGGGCGTGGGGCGCAGGCCGGGGCGGTCGAGTACCGGCAGCAGCCGGCGGCGATATTCGCCGCCGATGATGCGCAGGCGGCCGTTGCCCTTGGGTGGGCTGGCGCCGGGGCGCTGGCGGGGTGAGGAGTGGCGACGTGTCATGCGGTCGAATTGTACCCGTCGCCTTGTCCACAGTCATGATGCGCGGTGTTAGGATGTAGCGATCATTCACCCGTGAGGCTGAATTCCCCCATGTTCGGTTTTTTCAAGCGCAAGAAAGAGCAGGAAGAGCAGAGAGAGCAACAGTCGACGCAACCGGAGGCGGAGCACGAGGAAGCGACACGTGGCGAGGAGGAGCGCACCGGAGAGGGTGCGTCAGGCGAGGCGGCAACTGCCGAGTCGGGTGTAGTCGACGCCCCGCGTCCCGAGGAGCGTGCCATGGCCGGCCCCGCGGCGGACGAAGCGCTTGAGCGGGCCGCGGCGACCGATGCCGTGGGTCAGGAGGAGGAGAACGCGGTGCTGCGCGAGGAGGCGTTGGCGCCCGACCTCGAGGCCACTGCAACCGCATCCGAGCCTGTGCCAGAAGCCGAGCTGTCGGCACCCGAGCCGGCCCGCACGCCACTGCAGGAGAAGCCGGTCGCCGAGAAGCAGGGCTGGTTCGCGCGTATACGTTCGGGCCTGGGCAAGACCCGCGCCAACCTCACCGAAGGTGTTGCCGGGCTGTTCCTCGGCAAGAAGCAGATCGACGACGAGCTGATCGAGGATCTCGAAACCCAATTGCTGATGGCCGACGTGGGCATCGAAGCCACCACCGAGATCATCGACCGCCTGACTGAACGCGTCTCGCGCAAGGAGCTCAAGGATCCCCAGGCACTCTATCGCGCACTGCAGGACGAGCTTGCCGTAATGCTCGACGTCGTGGCCAAGCCGCTGGTGCTGCCGGCCAAGGGCGAGGGGCCCTTCGTTATCCTGGTGGTCGGGGTCAACGGGGTGGGCAAGACCACCACCATCGGCAAGCTGACACAGCGCTTCCAGCGTGAAGGGCGCAGCGTGATGCTGGCCGCCGGTGACACCTTCCGCGCCGCCGCGGTGGAGCAGCTCAAGGTGTGGGGCGCGCGCAACAAGGTGCCGGTGATCGCCCAGCATACCGGCGCCGACAGCGCTTCGGTGATCTACGACGCGGTGGCCGCAGCGAAGGCACGCAAGATCGACGTGCTGATCGCCGATACCGCCGGGCGCTTGCACAACAAGAGCCACCTGATGGAAGAGCTCAAGAAGGTGCACCGGGTGATGGGCAAGCTAGACGCCACTGCCCCCCACGAGGTGATGTTGGTACTCGACGCCGGCACCGGTCAGAACGCGCTGTCCCAGGCCAGCACCTTCAACGAGGCGGTGCCGGTCACCGGTATCACCCTGACCAAGCTCGACGGCACCGCCAAGGGTGGCATCATCTTTGCCCTGGCCAAGCAGCTCGGCACCCCGATCCGCTTCATCGGGGTGGGCGAGGGATTGGACGACCTACGACCCTTCGAGGCTCGTGACTTCGTCGACGCGCTATTCGACCAGGGCGATGAAGGAGCCGCCGCCTCGCCATGATCCTCTTCGAGCATGTGGGGAAACGCTACGGTGGGCGCTTCGATGCGCTGGCCAACATCGATTTTCGTGTTCAGCGCGGTGAGATGGTCTTTCTGACAGGCCACTCCGGCGCCGGCAAGAGTTCGCTGCTGCGCTTGATCATGCTCCTCGAACGGCCGTCCCGCGGGAGGGTGCTGGTCGCCGGCCACGACATTGGTCGCCTGCATCCCAGTCAAGTGCCGTTCTACCGCCGCCAGATCGGCGTGGTATTTCAGGATCACCAGTTGCTGCTCGACCGTTCCATCTTTCATAACGTGGCGTTGCCGCTGGAGATCCGTGGCTTCGAGCCCCGCGAGGCCGCCCGCCGGGTGCGCGCGGCGCTGGACAAGGTTGGCCTGTTGCATCGCGAGAAGGCGCTGCCCATCGAGCTTTCCGGCGGTGAGCAGCAGCGCGTGGGGATCGCTCGGGCAGTGGTCAACAAGCCCTCGCTATTGTTGGCCGACGAGCCCACCGGCAATCTCGACCCGCAGCTCTCGGCCGACATCATGGCACTGTTCGAGGACTTCAACCGCATCGGCACCACGGTGATGATCGCCAGCCACGACTTGGCGCTGATCGCCCGCCTGCGCCACCGCGTATTGCGCCTGCGCGATGGACGCCTGGTAGCCGACGAGGAGGCGGCATGAGCCGTCAGCCCCGTACAGGCGGCACAAGCCGTCGCCAGCCGCCCGCACCGCCCCGCGGCGCACGCACTCAGCGCACCCGCTCCTCGAGCCGTTTGCGCGGCTGGCTGCGCCATCATCGCGCCATGTGTCTCGACAGTGCCCGGCGGTTGCTGCGCGCCCCCATCGGCAGCCTGCTCACCATGCTTGCCATTGCCATTGCCCTGGTGCTGCCGGCGGCGCTGTGGCTGGCGCTGGACAGCGCGCGCCTGCTCGATGCCGAGCTCGAAGAGAGCGCTACGCTCACCATCTACCTGGCTCACGAGGTCGACGAGGCTCAGGCCGGACGCATCGACGAGGCGGTGGCGGCCCATGAGGGAGTGACGCGTACCCGGCTGGTCACTGCCGCCGAGGGCATGGCCGAGTTCCAGCAGGCGCTGGGGCTGGCCGATGCCCTGGGTCGGCTCGAGGACAACCCGCTGCCGGCCAGCATCGTGGTGGTGCCCGTCGACCCGGCCCCCGAGGCCGTGCGCCGGCTTGCCGGGGAGCTCGAGGCCTTGAGCGGCGTCGACGAGGTGCGCCTCGATCTGGCCTGGCTCGAGCGGCTGCGCCATCTGGCCGAGCTCGGCAGCCGGGTAGCGCTGGCGCTGGCGGTGCTGTTTGGATTGGGCGTGCTATTGGTGGTGGGCAACACCATTCGCCTGGCAGTGGAGAGCCGTCGCCAGGAGATTGAGGTGGTGATGCTGATCGGCGCGACCCACGCCTTCGTACGCCGCCCCTTTCTCTATAGTGGCGCCTGGTATGGCTTCGGCGGGGGGCTGCTTGCCTGGGGGCTGCTGGGGCTCGGCAACCAATGGCTGGCGTTGCCGGTCAGCGCACTGGCGGCAAGCTATGGCGCCAGCTTCACGCTGCCCCGCCTGGGGCCGGAGGGCTCGGCAACGCTGCTGTTGTGCAGTACACTATTGGGCTTGTTGGGCGCCTGGATCGCCGTGAGCCGCCATCTCGCGGAGGTTCGGCCGCGGTAGACGTGGCCGCAGGAATGCGCAGGCGGCGTGGCTGCGACACCGAGTCGCGACTAGGTCGTTACGCTGGCAGCCTCGGTCGACTTCTGCCACGCTGTCGGCAGCAGACAGTGAACGTTATCGGTTATCACCCGTCTAATCAGGCGGTTGAAAGTATAGGTCGAGTGGTTGAACGTAAAAAGGACATTGGGTTTTCAAGGAGACAACCTGCAATGAGCACCAGTCTTCTGCCGGTGGGCCAGCTCTCGCCGGGGCATGACCTCAACGGGTACATCCAGGCGGTCAATGGCATTCCCATGCTTACCGCCGAGGAAGAGCGCGAACTCGCCTTCCGTCTTCACGATGAAGGCGATCTGGAGGCGGCGCGCCGCTTGGTGCTGTCGCATCTTCGCTTCGTCGTTCATATCGCGCGCAGCTATTCCGGCTACGGCCTGCCCCAGGCCGACCTGATTCAGGAAGGCAATGTGGGGCTGATGAAGGCCGTCAAGCGCTTCGACCCGAATCAGGGTGTGCGCCTTGTCTCCTTTGCCGTGCACTGGATCAAGGCCGAGATCCACGAGTTCGTGCTGCGCAACTGGCGCATCGTCAAGATCGCCACCACCAAGGCTCAGCGCAAGCTGTTCTTCAACCTGCGCAGCGCCAAGAAGCGCCTGGCCTGGCTCAACAATGACGAAGTCGATGCCATCGCCCGCGACCTCGACGTCAAGCCCGAAGTGGTGCGCGAGATGGAAGGCCGCCTGGCGGCCCATGATGCCGGCTTCGACGTTTCTCCGAGTGACGACGAGGACTCCGCCTATCAGGCGCCAGTGCACTACCTCGACGATGACGGCTCCGATCCCGCCGTGCAGCTCGAGGACAGCGACTGGGAGGACGACGCCAACCGTCGTTTGAAAGTGGCCCTGGAGGCGCTGGATGAGCGCTCTCGCGACATTCTCCAGCAGCGCTGGCTGGCCGATGACAAGTCCACGCTGCACGAGTTGGCCGATGTCTACGGCGTCTCCGCCGAGCGCATCCGTCAGCTCGAGAAGAACGCCATGAAGAAGATTCGCCAGCAGTTGGGCGACACCCTGGCAGCTTGAGCATCGGCCAAGCCTGACGACGAAGCCCCGGTTCGAATGAACTGGGGCTTTTGCGTATCGGAGCGGCTGTCTACGCGCTCTGTGTGATCGGCTCGCGCATCAGCTGTGACGACAGCAGCATCCATTGCTCGTCCCAGTGCTCGGTGGGGCGGCGCTGGAAATCGCTGCGTACGTACTGCGAGATACGTCCCTCGGCCACGGCGATGAGCAGGTTGGCAGTGGCCGATACGGGCAGCACGGTGCGGCGCCGCTCGCGCAGTTCGGCTTCGCGCAGCACCTGCTTGAGCTGGGTCTCGAGGCGTTCGAAGAGCTGATGGATGCGCAGTCGCAATCGGGCGGTTTCGCCGGTCAGCACGTCGCCTTCGAGCAGGCGCGAGAGCCCCGGGTTCTTCTCGGCGAAGGCCAGTAGCAGGGTGAGGACCTGCCCGCAGCGTGGCACGGCCTCGTGTACTTCGTCGAGAATCCGGGTGATACGCTCGAACAGGGTCTCCTCGATGAACGAGATCAGTCCCTCGAACATGCGCGCCTTGCTCGGAAAGTGGCGGTAGAGCGCGGCTTCGGAAACGCCTACCTGACGTGCCAGCGCCGCGATGGTGATGCGCTTGCCGCTGTCTTCTTCCAGCATCAGGGCGAGCGCCTGCAGGATCTGCTCGCGCCGGCTGGATATCTGTGTTGCCTGCGTCATGTCGGAGTTTGTCTTCTGGTTATTGGATGGCCGAGGGTGTCCGCCCGGTGACGAGCCCCGGGCGAAGGTTCCTTCAGGCGCTGTCGTTCCCTTGCTGGTCGGCATCGGTGATCAGGGTGCCGACCCCGGCGTTGGTGAATATTTCCAGCAGCGTAGCATGAGGCACGCGGCCGTCGATGATATGGGCGCTACGCACGCCGCCCTTGACGGCCTCGAGGGCACAGCGAATCTTCGGCAGCATACCACCATGAATGGTGCCGTCGGCGATAAGAGCGTCCACCTGGGCGGTGGTCAGGCCGGTGAGCACCTCGCCCTGGGCATTCATCAGGCCGGCCACGTTGGTCAGCAGCATCAGCTTCTCCGCCCCCAGCGCCTCGGCCACCTTGCCCGCCACCAGATCGGCGTTGATGTTGTAGCTGTTGCCCTTGGCATCGACGCCGATGGGCGCGATCACCGGAATGAAATCACGTTCGGCGAGCATCTCGATCAGCTCGGTGGAGATATGCTCGACCTCGCCCACATGGCCGATGTCGATGATCTCGGGGGCGGTCATCTCCGGCGTCTTGTGCTCCACCTTGAGCTGACGCGCGCGGATCTGGGCGCCGTCCTTGCCGGTGAGGCCGATGGCCTTGCCGCCACACTGGTTGATCAGGCTGACGATGCCCTTGTTGACCAGCCCGCCGAGCACCATCTCCACCACGTCCATGGTCTGCGAATCGGTGACCCGCATGCCGTTGACGAAGCGCGACTCGATCTTCAGCTTGGCCAGCAAGTCACCGATCTGCGGCCCGCCGCCGTGTACCACTACCGGATTGATGCCCACCTCCTTCATCAACACCATGTTGCGGGCGAAGGAGTCGATCAGGGTGTCCTCGGTCATGGCGTTACCGCCGTACTTGACGACGACGGTCTTGCCGGAAAAGCGCTGTATGTAGGGAAGTGCCTCGGAAAGCACTTCCACTACCAGGCGCGGGTCACGAGTCGTTTCGGTCATGGTCCTTCCTTAAGGAACAAAACGAGTGGACGCTGCCGTCAGCTCGGCAGCGTCAACGCTGGGTCGACCTGTTTCAGGGCGACGGCGAACTGCTGGCGAATGCGTTCGAGCGCCGCATCGTTCTTGCCTTCGAAGCGCAGCACCAGCACCGGTGTGGTGTTGGAGGCGCGACACAGGCCCCAGCCGTCCGGGTAATCGACGCGAATGCCGTCGAGGGTGGTCTTGATGCCATCGTCACCGAAATCCCCCTCGCGGGCCAGCCTGGCCACCAGATCGAACTTGGTCTCGTCGGTTACCTGGATGTTGATCTCCGGCGTGCCGATATCCTGCGGATAGCGGGCGAAGAAGGCGTCGGCGTCCTCATCCTGCTTGGACAGAATCTCGAGCAGCCGGGCGGCGCCGTAGATGCCGTCGTCGAAGCCGTACCAGCGCTCCTGGAAGAAGATGTGTCCGCTCATCTCGCCGGCAAGCTGAGCGCCGGTCTCCTTCATGCGTGCCTTGATCAGCGAATGCCCGGTGCGCCACATCTCCGGCGTGCCGCCTGCTCGCTCGACGACGCCTGCCAGATTGCCGGTGCACTTGACGTCGAAGATCACCCGGGCCCCCGGGTTGCGCGACAGCATGTCCTCGGCAAAGGCCATCATCAGGTGGTCGGGGTAGATCAACTGGCCGCTCGGCGTGACCACGCCGAGGCGGTCGCCGTCGCCGTCGAAGGCCAGGCCGATGTCGGCACCGGTCTCCTTCACCACCCGGATCACGTCCTGCAGGTTCTCGAGCTTGCCCGGGTCGGGATGGTGGTTGGGGAAGTTGCCGTCTATCTCGGCGAACAGCGGCACGGTCTCGACGCCGAGCATCTCGATCAGCCTCGGTCCCAGCTCACCGGCCACGCCATTGCCGCAGTCGACCACTGCCTTGAGCGGGCGCTCGAGCTTGATGTCGCCGACGATGCGCTCGAGGTAGGCGTCACGCACGTCCTCCTGGCGCACACTGCCCTGGCCCTCATGGAGGTCGCCGGACTCGATGCGCCGGTAGAGTGCCGTGATCGCCTCGCCGGAGAGCGTCTCTCCACCCAGCACGATCTTGAAGCCGTTGTAATCCGGCGGATTGTGGCTGCCGGTCACCATCACGCCCGAGGCGGTGCCTTCGAGCACGTGGGTGGCGAAGTAGAGCACCGGGGTGGGCACCATGCCGATGTCGACCACGTCGCGGCCGGCAGCGGTGAGGCCACGAATCAGCGCCTCGCTGAGCCGAGGACCGGAGAGGCGACCGTCGCGGGCCACCACCACGGTGGACTCGTTGCGGGCGGCGGCTTCCGAACCGATGGCCCGGCCGATCTTCTCCACGGTCGACTCGGTCAGGGTGTCGTCGACGATGCCGCGAATATCGTAGGCGCGGAAGATGGAGGCCGGTACGCTACTGTGCTTGACTTGGCTCATAGCGGTTCCTTGTCAGACAGGTGTGAATTCATGTGCCAGGTTGCGAAAACGCTGCCGGACGATCCCGCTCCCTGGAATCTTCGGCAGCGCCGTGTCGCGCGTCAGTGGCGCCCCGAACTGCCGAAGCCGCCTTCGCCGCGAAGGCTGGTCTCGAAGCCGTCGACGATGTCGAGTTCGGCCTGTACCACCGGTACCAGCACATACTGGGCCAGGCGCTCGAACGGCTCCAGCACGAAGGGGGTGGTGCCGCGGTTCCAGGTCGAGATCATCAGCTCTCCCTGGTAGTCGGAGTCGATCAACCCGACCAGGTTGCCGAGTACGATGCCGTGCTTATGGCCGAGGCCCGAACGCGGCAGGATCAGGCCGGCAAAGCCAGGGTCGCCGATGTGGATGGCAAGCCCAGTGCGGACCAGCTCGCACTGACCGGGCTCGAGGGTCAACGATTCGTCGAGCAGTGCGCGCAGGTCCATGCCAGCGGAGCCCTGGGTGGCGTAGCGGGGCATGTAGTCGTGAAGCCGCTCATCGAGCAGCTTGACCTGCAGGCGCGGTTTGGTAGCGGGGTTGGATGGTAGGGACTCGGGCATGATCGTTCCGTCAGGTTTGCTGATGTCTGGGTTCACGCAGTTCGGGCTTCAGGTTCTGATTCAGGGCTCAGTGCACGGGGCGCGGCGTCAGGCAGCCCAGTGCTCGCTCGATCACCGCTCTGGCAAGCTGGGTCTTGGGCTGTGGGGGCAGGCTCGCGCCACTTTCACCCTCACCGTTGCGCCACAGCAACAAGGCGGCATTGTCATCGGCGCCGAAGCCGAGGCCGGCGGCCGAAACGTCATTGGCGACGATCATGTCCAGCCGCTTGCGCACGAGTTTGTCGCGGGCATAGGCCTCCAGGTCGCGGGTTTCCGCGGCGAAGCCCACCACGAAGGGGCGCCCGCCTGCCGCGTCGCGCTGCTTGGCGACATCGGCAATGATATCCGGGTTCTTGACCAGGCTCAGGGTCAGACCATCCTCGCCTTCGCGCTTCTTGATCTTGTGCTCCGCCGCCGCCTCGGCGCGGTAGTCGGCCACCGCCGCGCAGCCAATGAAGATATCGCAGCTGGCGGCCAGGCGGCGGCTCGCTTCATGCATCTGCAGTGCGGTCTCCACATCGATGCGCTCGACGCCCGCGGGCGTCGACAGGCTCACGGGGCCGCTGATCAGGGTGACCCGAGCGCCAAGCTCGGCGGCGGCGGTGGCTAGGGCGAAGCCCATCTTTCCCGAACTGTGATTGGAAAGGTAGCGCACCGGATCGAGGGGCTCGCGGGTGGGGCCGGCGGTGATCACCACATGCAGACCCTGGGCCGGGGCGTTCTCGTGCGGTGCTTCGCTGATCGGCTGGATGAGCTCGGCCACGATCGCCTCGGGTTCGAGCATTCGGCCCGGCCCCACGTCACCGCAGGCCTGGTCGCCGCTGGCCGGGCCGAGCAGCCGCCAGCCGTCCTGCGCCAGGCGGGCGGCATTGCGCTGGGTGGCGACGTGGCGCCACATGGCTTGGTTCATGGCCGGGGCCATGATCTTCTCGGCCTCGCTGGCCAGGCACAGAGTGGTGAGCAGGTCGTCGGCCATGCCCTGAGCCAGGCGTGCCATGAGGTCGGCGGTAGCCGGGGCGATCAGGATGATGTCCGCCCAGCGGGCCAGCTCGATATGCCCCATGCCGGCTTCGGCTTCCGGGTCCAGCAGCGAGGTGCGCACCGCCTCGCCGGTGAGCGCCTGCAGCGTCAGTGGCGTGATGAAGGCTTGGGCCCCCTCGGTCATGACGACGCGCACCTCGCAGCCCGCCTGCTTGAGCAGCCGGGCGAGCTGGGCGCTCTTGTAGGCGGCGATACCGGCGCTGATGCCGAGCAGAATGCGTCGGCCGAAGAGCCGATTGGCGGACTGCGTTGTCATGAGAGTTTCCTGAACTGAAAACCGACCTCTTACCTTACCACTGCCGTTGAAGTTGCGCAGCCGCAGGCTTCCGTGCGCGTCGGTTACAATCCATGACTTCTACCCACCATGGAAAGCGTAGCAAGGAGACAGGGGATGTCGATTCGCGACTGGCCCGAGGGCGAGCGCCCGCGGGAGAAACTGCTGGCGCTGGGCGCCGAGGCACTGTCCGACGCCGAGCTGCTGGCGATCTTCCTGCGCGTGGGGGTGGCCGGGCGCTCGGCGGTTGATCTCGCCCGCGACCTGCTGAGTGCCTTCGGTGGCCTGCGCCAGCTGCTGGAGGCCGACCAGGCACGCTTTTGCGCCGAGCGCGGCCTGGGCACGGCCAAGTTCGTGCAGCTCCAGGCCACCCTCGAGCTCTCCAAGCGTCACCTCGCCGCTCAGCTCGCCCGCGGTAACGCACTGACCTCGCCGACCCTGGTACGCGCCTACCTGGCCACCCAGCTGCGCCACCTGGGCCACGAGGAGTTCGCCGCGCTGTTTCTCGATACCCAGCACCGTGTGATTCGCTTCGAGTCGCTGTTTCGCGGCACCCTGGACAGCGCCTCGGTCTACCCCCGTGAGGTGGCGCGCCGTGCGCTGGAGCTGGGGGCCGGGGCGATCATCTTCGCTCACAACCATCCCTCGGGCGTGGCCGAGCCCTCCGATGCCGACCGGCGCATCACCGATCGCCTGCGCGAGGCGCTGGGGTTGTTCGAGATCCGCGTGCTGGATCACTTCGTCGTCGGCGACGGGGAGGTCGTTTCCTTCGCCGAGAGAGGCTGGCTCTAGGTGAGGGAACCGGCCGCGCCCGACCATGCGGCGTTGAGCCTTTGCCGCCGGCAAAGCCCGTAAGCGAGGAAAGCTTGCGGTGATAGGGGGCAAAGAGTGTAGAATACGCGGCTACTTGTTGCCTGTAGGGGTGCACTCTGCTATAAAGTGCAGCCTTTGAATTCCCTTGGGTCAAATGACAACGGGGTCGTTCCCGGTTTGCCCGACAGGTTTTGAACACTCAGGTTTGACCACCTGGCCAAGCGGTTGGAGGCTCCCATGTCCAAAGTATGTCAGGTTACCGGCAAGCGTCCGGTAACTGGTAACAACGTTTCACACTCCCAGCGCAAGACCCGTCGTCGTTTCTTGCCGAACCTGCACACCCATCGTTTCTGGGTGGAGTCCGAGAACCGCTTCGTCAAGCTGCGGGTCTCCTCCAAGGGTATGCGCATCATCGACAAGAAGGGCATCGACGCGGTGCTCAGCGACATTCGCAAGCGCGGCGAAGCCGTCTAAGCGACCAGATCAGGGAGTAAGCAGCCATGCGTGACAAGATCAAGCTGGTGTCCAGTGCCGGTACCGGCCACTTCTACACCACCGACAAGAACAAGCGGAACACCCCCGACAAGCTCGAATTCAAGAAATTCGATCCGGTCGTCCGCAAGCACGTGATGTACAAGGAAGCCAAGATCAAGTAAGCCGATCGGTCGTCCGTCCTGGCGGCGGACGCCCATGGCGACTTGACGGCTTCCAGCCGCAGGTAGCAAGACCTGTCCTCCTGAACCCGGCCCTGCGGTCGGGTTCAGGCGTATCTATTTCCCGGATATCGTCCCATGCCTGAGCTTCCCGAAGTCGAGACTACCCGGCGCGGCATCGCTCCCCACGTGGAAGGGCGCGAGATCGTCGAGGCGATCGTGCGCCAGTCGCGCCTGCGCGTACCGGTGCCCGATGACCTCATCGAGCGCCTGGTAGGGTCGCGCATCGGTACCCTGTCGCGGCGCGCCAAGTACCTGCTGCTGCCGGTCGAAGGCGGGTCTGATGGTAGCCTGATCTGGCACCTGGGCATGTCGGGCAGCCTGCGCATCGCCCGGCTGGGCGATCTGCCCAAGAAGCATGACCATATCGACCTGGTGTTCGACGACGGCGCCATCCTTCGCTACCACGATCCTCGCCGCTTCGGCTTCGTCGACTGGCTGGTGGGTAGCGTCGAGCGCGACCCGCGACTGGCGCACCTGGGCCCCGAGCCGCTGTCCGATGCCTTCGATGGAGAGCGCCTCTTCCGGCTCTCGCGCGGCCGTCGCATGGCCGTGAAGCCGTTCCTGATGGACAATGCCGTGGTAGTGGGCGTCGGCAACATCTACGCCAGCGAGGCGCTGTTCCTGGCCGGCATCGACCCGCGCCGGGCGGCGGGGCGGATTTCGCTCGAGCGCTATCAGCGCCTGGCCGCGGCCATTCGCGAGGTGCTGGCCGCGGCCATCACCCAAGGCGGCACCACCCTGCGCGACTTCGTCAGTGGTACCGGCGAGCCGGGCTATTTCAAGCAGCGCCTCAATGTCTATGGCCGTCACGGCCAGGGCTGTCGGCGCTGCAACGGCGAGCTGCGGCTGGTGACGCTGGGCCAGCGGGCCAGTGTGTTCTGTCCTTCTTGCCAAAGATGATTTCCATTCCACGAGACTAACCATGACCCAGACCCTGCGCCTCAAGAAGAATGCCGACCGCCGCCTCAAGGCCGGTCACCTGTGGCTCTACTCCAACGAGGTCGACATCGAGGCCACGCCGCTCAAGGGCCTCGAGCCGGGTGCCCAAGTGGTGGTCGAGGCCGCCAACGGCAAGCCGATGGGCGTGGCCTACGTCAATCCCAACTCGTTGATCTGTGCCCGGGTGGTGTCGCGCGACCCTGAGATGCGCCTCGATCGTTCGCTGCTGGTGCACCGCTTCAATCAGGCCCTTTCGCTGCGTCAGCGCCTCTACGCCAAGCCGTTCTACCGCCTGGTGCACGGCGAGGGCGACCTGCTGCCGGGGCTGGTGGTGGACCGCTTCGACGACGTGCTGGTGGTCCAGCTCAACACCCTTGGCATGGAGCGTCTGGCCGAGGAGGTCGTTGCGGCGCTGGACAAGGTGATCTCGCCGCGGGTCATCGTGTTCAAGAACGACTCCTCCGGGCGTCGCCAGGAGCAGCTCGAACGACAGGTCACCGTGGCCAAAGGTGAGCTCGACGGACCGGTGCTGTTGGAAGAGAACGGCGTACGCTTCCACGTGCCGGTACTCGACGGCCAGAAGACCGGCTGGTTCTTCGATCACCGCGCCAATCGCGCCTGGCTCAACGGCTTGGTGGCCGGCAAGCGGGTACTGGACGTGTTCAGCTACGTCGGCGGCTGGGGCGTACAAGCGGCGGCTCACGGTGCCAGTGAGGTATTGTGCATTGACTCGAGTGCCCAGGCCCTGGAGCGGGTAGCCGAGAACGCGGCCCTGAACGGCCTTCACGAGCAGGTCGCGGTAGGCGAGGCCGACGCCTTCGAGGCGCTTGCCGCACTCAAGGCCGACGGTGAGCAGTTCGACGTGGTGATCCTCGACCCGCCGGCCTTCATCAAGAAGCGCAAGGACATCCCCAACGGCGAGCGCGCCTACGCCAGGCTCAATCGCGAGGCCATGCGCTTGTTGGGCCGCGACGGCCTGTTGCTCTCGGCCTCCTGTTCCATGCACCTGGCCCCCGAGCGCCTGGTGGAGGTGGTGCGAGGTGCGGTGCGTCATCAGGACCGCCACGGCCAGATCGTCTATCAGGGCCATCAGGCGGCTGACCACCCGGTACACCCGGCGATCCCGGAGACGTCCTATCTGAAAGCCTTGGGCGTCCGCGTCTTCCGGGATTGAAATGAGCGGCTACGTGCGCGTCTTCGCCCACTCCAATGCGCTGCTGGTCAGTCACGTGCGTAACGTGCTGGCCGCAGCGGACATTCCTGTGGAACTACGCAACATGGTGTTGGGCGGAGGCGCGGGTGAGCTGCCGTTGGGTGAGTGCGAGCCCGAGGTATGGGTAGCACCGCACAACCGCGAGCGAGCCGAGGCGCTGATTCATGCAGCCATGGCTGGTCCTGGCGAAATGCCGGGCTGGCACTGTCCGAACTGTGGCGAAACACTGGAGGGTGTCTTCGATACCTGCTGGCGTTGCGGCACGCCGAAAGCTTGAATCCGTCCTGAATGAACCCGCACGGAGAGCACCATGTCACTGGAGTGGGATCTGCCCGACCCGTTCGTCATCGAACTGGAAGTAGGCGCCTCGGCCATCGACGAGTACGGCCACGCCAACAACACCGAGTACCTGCGCTGGGTCGAGCAGGTGAGCTGGGCACACTCGGAGCATCTGGGCCTGGATCTGGCCCGCTATCGTGAGCTGGATCGGGCCATGGCCGTGCATCGGCATGAACTCGATTACCTGGCGCCGGCCTTCCAGGGAGAGCGGCTTGCCCTTGCCACCTGGATCGTCGGCTGCGACGGCCGTCTCACCCTGACCCGGCGCTTCCAGCTGATACGGCCCGCCGACGGCCGTACTCTGCTGCGAGCACGCACCCGCTTCGCCTGCATCGAACTCTCTTCGGGTCGGCCGCGGCGTCTACCTGATGAATACGTACAGGTATATGGTGGTGCGCTCAGTCAAAGGTGACGGTGGGATTTTTTTGCCAACCTCTTTCTGAAAGATATGATTTTCTGACGGAAATCCACTTTTTGTGGGTTTTTGCCGTTCTTGTTTTCCTGAGCTTCATGTTTCGACTTCCTGTGCTGTAATGCGTTTGATGTATATCGAACAACGCGTAATAAACGCTCAGGAGGTGCCCCATGAAGATCGCCGTGCCGAAGGAAATCAAGAACCATGAGTATCGCGTCGCCCTGACTCCCACAGGGGCTCGGGAGTTGGCGACGCGAGGCCATTCGGTGACCGTTCAGATGGGCGCCGGCGAAGGTGCGGGCTTCTCCGATGCCGACTACGAGGCAGCGGGTGCCCGGCTCGAAGCGAACGTGGATGCCCTCTGGGCCGATGCCGAGCTGATCCTCAAGGTCAAGGAGCCGCAGTCGGCGGAAGTGGCTCGTCTCTCCCGTGGCCAGACTCTGTTCACCTACCTGCACCTTGCCGCCGAAGAGACGCTGACTCGTGGCCTGATGGAGAGCGGTGCTACCTGCATCGCCTACGAGACCGTCACCGACCGCCTGGGCGGACTGCCGCTGCTGGCTCCCATGAGTACCGTTGCCGGCCGCATGGCGATCCAGGCCGGCGCCCATAGCCTGGAGAAGGCCCAGGGAGGCTCCGGCGTTCTGCTGCCCGGCGTTCCCGGGGTGGCGCCGGGCAAGGTCGCCGTGATCGGCGGCGGCGTGGTGGGCGAGAACGCCGCGCGCATGGCGCTGGGTCTGGGTGCCGAAGTGACCGTGCTCGACAAGTCGATTCCGCGCCTGGAAGTGCTCGACGACCGCTACCAGGGCTGCATGAAGACGGTTTTCTCCACCGCCGATGCCATCGACGAGGCGGTGCGCGAGAGTGACCTGATCGTCGGCGCCGTGCTGATCCCCGGGGCCGCTGCGCCCAAGTTGATCACTCGCGCGATGCTGGCTGACATGAAGCCCGGCAGCGTGCTGGTCGACGTGGCCATCGACCAGGGCGGCTGCTTCGAGACCAGCAAGCCCACCACCCATGCCGAGCCGACCTATATCGTCGACGGC
Organism: Halomonas sp. A29; assembly: GCF_046723295.1. Taxonomy (NCBI): domain Bacteria; kingdom Pseudomonadati; phylum Pseudomonadota; class Gammaproteobacteria; order Oceanospirillales; family Halomonadaceae; genus Halomonas; species Halomonas sp. A29. The sequence continues at coordinate 639,072 of NZ_JAXQPR010000001.1, read as the reverse complement.
ATCGTGCATTACTGCGTGGCCAACATGCCGGGCGCGGTAGCGCGTACCTCCACCCAGGCCCTGACCAACGCTACTCTGCCATTCGTGCTGGCCCTGGCCGACAAAGGGTGGAAACAGGCGCTGGCCGACGACGCGCACTTCCTGCCCGGGCTCAACGTCCACGACGGCCAGGTCACCTACCGTGCCGTGGGCGAAGCCTTTGGTCTCGATAGCGTCGATCCCGCCAGCTTGATACGGTGAGCGGCGCCGGGGGCGGTCGCCTTGACCGCCCCCTCGCGTTACCATAGCGGGCATTTCCGATCAGCAGAGTCCGCCTTCCATGAGTGCAGCTTCCCAGAAGACACGCGTTCTCACCGGCATCACCACTACCGGTACCCCGCACCTCGGCAACTACGTCGGCGCCATCAAGCCCGCCATCGCCGCGAGCCAGGACCCGAGTGTGCAGTCCTATTATTTCCTTGCCGACCTCCATGCGTTGATCAAGTGCCAGGACCCCCAGCGGGTACAGGAGTCGCGCTTGGAAATCGCCGCCACCTGGCTGGCGCTGGGGCTCGATACCGACAACGCCATCTTCTACCGCCAGTCTGACATCCCCGAGATTCCCGAACTGACCTGGCTGCTCTCCTGCGTCTGTGCCAAGGGTCTGATGAATCGTGCCCACGCCTACAAGGCGTCAGTGGCCGAGAACGAGGCCGCTGGCAATCAGGACCCGGACAAGGGCATCACCATGGGCCTGTTCGGCTACCCGGTGCTGATGGCTGCCGACATCCTGATGTTCAATGCCAACAAGGTGCCGGTCGGCCGCGACCAGATCCAGCATATCGAGATGGCCCGCGACATGGGCGGACGCTTCAACCATCTCTACAAGGGCGAGTTCTTCACCCTGCCCGAGGCTGTAGTGGACGACGAGGTGGCGGTGCTGGGTGGCCTTGATGGTCGCAAGATGTCCAAGAGCTACAACAACACCATTCCGCTGTTCGTCTCCGAGAAGAAGCTGCTCAAGCTGGTGCGCAAGATCAAGACCAATTCGCTGGAGCCCGGCGAGCCCAAGGATCCCGAGGGCTGCACCCTGTTCCAGATCTACTCCGCCTTCGCCAGCCGTGAGGAGCGCGAGGCGATGCGCGGCGAATACGCCAACGGCATCGGCTGGGGCGAGGTCAAGAACCGCCTGTTCGAGCATCTCGACGCGCAGCTGCGTGAACCCCGCGAGCGCTATATGGCGCTGATGGAGGACCCGGGCCATATCGAGAGCGTACTGCTCAAGGGCGCCGAGCGAGCGCGCAGCGAGGCGGCGCCATTCATGGACAAGCTGCGCCATGCCGTGGGGCTGGGCCGTTTCGTCTGACACCAGACGTGACCCTGCAGGGCGCCTTCGGGCGCCCTGTCGCGTTATGACCCACCTGGCAGTCTGCTGTCGAACTTGCCAAGCTTCATGAGCGAATCACAAGGAGGAAAGACATGGCCACTGCACTGGAAGCGAAACGGCCCCGGCAGATATCCCTGGCGCTGGGGGCGCTGCTGCTGGCAGGCGCCATGCTGGTCGGCCTGACCTACGGGTCGCGATTGGGGCTGCTGATGGTCGTCGGTGCGCTGCTGGGCGTGTCGCTCTATCATGCTGCCTTCGGCTTCACCGCCGCCTGGCGTGTGTTCATCAGCGAGCGTCGTGGGCGTGGGCTGCGCGCCCAGATGGTCATGCTGGCCATTGCCGTACTGCTGTTCTTCCCGGCCCTTGGAGCGGGCACCCTGTGGGGACGGGAGGTGACCGGCTTCGTCTCGCCCATCGGCGTCTCGGTGGTGTTCGGCGCCTTCCTGTTCGGCATCGGCATGCAGCTCGGCGGTGGCTGCGCTTCGGGCACCCTGTTCACCGCCGGCGGCGGCAACGCGCGCATGGTGATCACCTTGATCTTCTTCATCGTCGGTTCGGTGATAGGTAGTGCTCATTTTTCATGGTGGATGGGGCTGCCGGCCTTCCAGCCGGTATCCCTGGTGCAGACCTTCGGTGCCGGTGGTGGTATTGCCGTGAGCCTGGCCCTGTTCGGTGGCATCGCGGCACTGACGGTGTTGCTGGAGAGACGCCGTCACGGCCGGCTGGAGGAAGCCCCACGCGCCAACCTGAGCGAGCTGCGCTGGCTTACCGGCCCATGGCCGCTGCTGCTCGGTGCCGTAGCGCTGGCGCTGCTCAATTTCGCTACCCTGGCGCTGGCCGGGCGCCCCTGGGGTATCACCTCCGCCTTCGCCCTGTGGGGAGCCAAGGTCTATGAGCTCGTCGGCGGCGACGTGAGCCAGTGGGGTTATTGGCAGAATCCGGACAATGCCGCAGCGCTGCGCGCCAGCCTGTGGAGCGACATCACCACGGTGATGAACGTAGGCATCATTCTTGGCGCCATGGTGGCTGCAACCCTGGCCGGACGCTTCGCCCCGACCCTGCGCATTCCACTGGGCTCGGTGATGGCGGCGATAATCGGAGGCCTGATGCTGGGCTACGGGGCGCGCCTGGCGTTCGGTTGCAACATTGGCGCCTACTTCAGCGGCATTGCCTCGGGCAGCCTGCACGGTTGGGTGTGGTTGGTGGCAGGGTTCGCCGGCAATATGCTCGGCGTGTGGCTGCGCCCGCTGTTCTTCGACCGCCCGCCCAGTGACAGAGCTCGGGACAAGACCCGCTGAGCCGGGGCGCCGGGCTGCACCGACGTGTTACAGTTAGCGCCAAGGCACCGTCAGAGTGCCTACGGCCCGGATTCCAGTCATCGTATCGAGAACAGAGATGCCCGAAAGCAAACGTCCACTCTATATCCCCTACGCTGGTCCTTCGCTGCTCGAGATGCCGCTGCTCAACAAGGGCAGTGCGTTTTCCCGTGAGGAGCGTCTCGAGTTCAATCTGATTGGCCTGCTGCCGCAGAACGTCGAATCCATCGAGGAGCAGGCCGAGCGCGCCTACCGCCAGTATCAGCAGTGCCACAGCGACCTGGAGCGACATATCCACCTGCGGGCTATCCAGGACGACAACGAGACGCTCTACTACCACATGGTAATGGAGCATCTCGAGGAGATGCTGCCGATCATCTACACCCCCACGGTAGGCCAGGCCTGCGAGGAGTTCTCCAACATCTACCGTAGCCACCGCGGCCTGTTCATCAGCTATCCGGACCGTGAGCGCATCGACGACATTTTGCGCAGCGCCACCAAGGATAGGGTCAAGGTGATCGTAGTGACCGACGGCGAGCGTATCCTCGGCCTCGGCGACCAGGGCATCGGCGGCATGGGCATTCCCATCGGCAAGCTGGCGCTCTACACCGCCTGTGGCGGCATCAGCCCCGCCTACACGCTACCGATCACCCTGGACGTGGGCACCAACAATCAGACCCTGCTCGATAACCCCATGTACATGGGCTGGCGGCACCCACGCATCTCCCAGGAGGAGTACGACGCCTTCCTCGAAGACTTCATCTCCGCGGTGAAGCGTCGCTGGCCGAACGTGCTGCTGCAGTTCGAGGATTTCGCCCAGGCCAACGCCGTACCCCTGCTCGAGCGCTACCGCGACCAGCTGTGTTGCTTCAACGACGACGTGCAGGGCACCGCGGCGGTCGCCGTGGGCACCCTGATGGCGGCCTGCCAGGCCCGCGACGAGACCATTGCCGACCAGCGCGTGATATTCGTCGGCGCCGGCTCCGCCGGCTGCGGCATCGCCGAGCAGGTCGTCATCGCCATGCAGGCCGAAGGGCTCAGCGAGAAGGAGGCACGGCGGCGGGTGTTCATGGTCGACCGTGAGGGGCTCGTCACCAGCGATCAGGAGTGGCTGCGTGACTTCCAGCGCCGCCTAGCCCACGACCCGGCGCTGGTCGAGGCGTGGCAGGACCAGTCGCTGCTCGAGGTGGCGCGCCATATCAAGCCCACCGTGCTGATCGGTGTCTCGGGCCAGCCGGGGCTGTTTTCCGAGGAGGTGATTCGCGCCATGCATGCCGGCTGCGAGCGCCCGGTGATCATGCCGCTCTCCAACCCCACCTCCCGCGTCGAGGCCGTGCCGGCAGACGTGATCGAATGGACCAACGGCCAGGCCCTGGTGGCCACCGGCAGTCCCTTCCCGCCGGTGGAGTACGAGGGCAAGATCTATCCCATTGCCCAGTGCAACAACGCCTACATCTTCCCCGGCATCGGCCTCGGCGTGGTGGCCAGCGGTGCCAAGCGCATCACCGATACCATGCTGATGACCGCGTCCCGGGCGCTGGCCCGCGAGGCGCCGCTGGTGAAGGCAGGCAAGGGGGCATTGCTGCCGCCGCTGTCGCAGATCCGTGAGCTGTCCAAGGCCATCGCCTTCGAAGTCGCTGCTCAGGCCCAGCAGGAGGGGATGGCGCTGCGCACCGACGGCATCAAGCTGCGTCAGGCCATCGAGCGTAGCAGCTGGACGCCGGAGTATCGCAGCTATCGCCGGCGCTCGTTCTGAAGCAGAAACTTTAGGTCAGGCAATGACAAAGGCCCTGCCGGATATCCGGCAGGGCCTTTCGCGTGAGCGCAGGATGCTGGGCGGGCCTAGGCCGCGCCGATCATCCGCCGCAGCACGTAGTGGAGGATACCGCCGTGGCGGTAGTACTCCAGCTCGTTGGCGGTGTCGATACGGCACAGGGCCTCGATCCGCTTTTCGCCTTTGTCGCTCTTTACCGTGACCGTGACCTTGCCCCCCGGGGAGAGGTCGGCCAGGCCCTTGATGGAGATGGTCTCGTCGCCGGTCAGCCCCAGGCTCTTGCGATCCTCGCCCTCGGGGAACTGCAGGGGCACCACGCCCATGCCGATGAGGTTGGAACGGTGGATCCGTTCGTAGGACTCGGCCAGCACCGCGCGCACGCCGAGCAGCCGCGTGCCCTTGGCCGCCCAGTCCCGCGAAGAGCCGGTGCCATACTCCTTGCCGGCCACCACCACCAGTGGCGTGCCTTTCTCCTGATACTTCATCGCCGCATCGTAGATCGCCATCTGCTCGCCCGAGGGCACATGACGGGTCTCGCCGCCGACCACGCCGTCGAGCATCTCGTTTCTGATGCGCACGTTGGCGAAGGTGCCGCGCATCATCACCTCGTGGTTGCCGCGGCGCGAGCCGTAGGAGTTGAAATCCACCGGCTTGATGCCGCGCTCCTGCAGATAGCGTCCGGCGGGGCTATCGGGCTTGATCGAACCGGCCGGCGAGATGTGGTCGGTGGTCACCGAGTCGCCAAGCAGGGCGAGGATATGGGCATCCTCGACGTCCTCGATCGGCTCTGGGGCGCGGCCCATGCCCTCGAAGAAGGGCGGGTGCTGGATATAGGTCGATGAGGGCGACCATTCGTAGACCTGGCTCTGGGGCACCTGCAGCGCCTTCCAGGTTTCGTCACCTTCGAACACCTCGGCGTACTCGCTGCGAAACATCGAGGTCTTGACCTTCTCGACGGCGTTGGCGATATCTGCCTGAGAGGGCCAGATGTCCTTCAGGTAGACCGGGTTGCTGTCCTTGTCCTTGCCCAGCGGTTCGCTGGTGAGATCCAGGCGCACGTTGCCGGCCAGGGCGTAGGCCACCACCAACGGCGGCGAGGCCAGCCAGTTGGTCTTCACCAATGGGTGGATGCGGCCCTCGAAATTGCGGTTGCCCGAAAGTACCGAGGCCACGGTGAGATCGCTGTCCTCGATCGCCTTCTCGATTGGCGTCGGCAACGGGCCGGAGTTGCCGATACAGGTAGTGCAGCCGTAGCCCACCAGGTTGAAGCCCAAGGCGTTGAGGTCGTCGCTGACGCCGCCAGCGTCGAGATACTCGGTCACGACCTTGGAGCCCGGCGCCAGCGAGGTCTTGACCCAGGGCTTGGTCTTGAGGCCCCGGGCTAGGGCGTTGCGTGCCAGAAGTCCCGCGGCCATCATCACGCTGGGATTGGAGGTGTTGGTACACGAGGTGATGGCGGCGATCACTACGGCGCCGGGGTTGAGCATGAACTGCTCACCCTCCAACTCCACGTTCTGGCTGTCATGGTGTTCATAGCTCTCGTGTACGCCGACGGCGGTCTGGCCGCCCTCGGAGTTCAGTCGGCCACGCTCCTCGCTGGGCGCGGTCTTGCCGTTCTTCTCGCCCTCCATCAGCTTCTCGAAGGTGGCCTTCATGTCCTTGAGGGCGACACGGTCCTGGGGCCGCTTGGGGCCGGCCAGGCTGGCTTCGACGTTGCCGAGGTCGAGATGCAGGGTGTCGCTGAAGATCGGCTCGTCGCCCGGCTCCCGCCATAGTCCCTGGGCCTTGCTGTACGCCTCCACCAAGGCGATCTGAGCGTCCTCTCGGCCGGTTAGGCGCAGGTAGGCGAGGGTCTCGTCGTCGACCGGGAAGAAGCCGCAGGTGGCGCCGTACTCCGGTGCCATGTTGGCGATGGTGGCACGGTCGGCCAGCGGCAGGTCGGCCAGGCCGTCGCCGTAGAACTCGACGAACTTGCCCACCACACCGCGGCTACGCAGCATCTGGGTCACCGTCAGTACCAGGTCGGTGGCGGTGATGCCTTCCCTGAGCTTGCCGGTGAGCTTGAAGCCCACGACCTCGGGAATCAGCATCGACACCGGCTGGCCGAGCATGGCGGCTTCGGCCTCGATGCCGCCCACGCCCCAGCCGAGTACACCGAGACCGTTGATCATGGTGGTGTGGGAGTCGGTGCCCACCAGGGTGTCGGGATAGGCGAAGGTCTTGCCATCTTGCTCCTTGGTCCACACCGTCTTGCCCAGATACTCGAGGTTGACCTGGTGACAGATGCCTGTGCCTGGTGGAACAACGCGGAAGTTGTCGAAGGCGTCCTGGCCCCAGCGCAGGAATTCATAGCGCTCGCGGTTGCGCTGCATCTCGATGGCGACGTTGTCCTTGAAGGCGGTGGGATTGCCGAACTTGTCGACCATCACCGAGTGGTCGATGACGAGATCCACCGGCGAGAGGGGATTGATACGCGACGGATCCTCGCCGAGCTTTTCCACCGCGGCACGCATCGAGGCCAGATCCACCACGCCGGGAACGCCGGTGAAGTCCTGCATCAGTACCCGAGCCGGGCGATAACCGATCTCACGGCTGGAGCGCCCGCCCTGCTGCCAGTCGACCAGCGCCTGCATGTCCTCGAGCGCCACGCTGGGATCGTTGGCGAAGCGCAGCTGATTCTCCAGCAGGATCTTCAGCGTCTTCGGCAGCCGGTCGATGTTGCCCAGAGCATCGGCTGCCCGCGGCAGGCTGTAGTAGTGGTAAGTGATATCATCGGCGGCCAGTGTCTGCAGGGTATCGGGCATCTCGTCACGGCTCATGAAGGCCTCCTGTCACGGTGGTGAACGGTCCTTTTCTTCAGTCTCATACTTAGCACATGGTCATGATAGGTCTCCCTTTCAAGCGCTGCCCAAGGTTTCTATGCTGAACGAAAGCTTGTTGCGTGGCGCTGCCCTGTCGTGGAACGGAGAGGCGCGCGCCAGGGAGTTACCGTCATGCACGAAGAGCAACTCGACAACCACCCTGTCCATTGTCCGTACTGCAGCATGCCCTTCGACCTGCTGGTGGATGTTTCCCAGGGCAGCCATGAAACTTGGGAGGACTGCCCGTACTGCTGTGCGCCGATCCAGCTAAGGGTCGAGGTGTCGCCGTTCACTGGCGAGCTTTCGAGTCTGGTGCTGGGGCGCGACGATGAAGTGCTGTGAAGAATGGCGTTCGAGGCTGGTACAATAGCGGCATACAGTGCCCCGGCCGATGGCAAGAACCGGGGCGAGACATGACAAGCCTCATCCCGTTTCGAGTTGCGAGGACCCCTTCATGAGCGAAGCGCGTCACGAACGCCTGATCATCCTGGGCTCAGGCCCGGCCGGCTACACCGCCGCCGTCTATGCGGCGCGGGCCAACCTCAAGCCGGTGCTGATCACCGGCATCCAGGCCGGTGGCCAGCTGACCACCACTACCGACGTGGACAACTGGCCCGGCGACGATGCCGGCGTGCAGGGGCCGGAGCTCATGGAGCGCATGAAGCGCCATGCCGAGCGCTTCGACACCGAAGTCCTGTTCGACCATATCCACGAGGTGGACCTGCGCAATCGTCCCTTCACCCTCAAGGGCGACAGCGGCAGCTACACCTGTGATGCGCTGATCATCGCCACCGGCGCCAGTGCGCGCTACCTGGGCCTGCCTTCCGAACAGCAGTTCATGGGCCAGGGGGTATCGGCCTGCGCCACCTGCGATGGTTTCTTCTACCGCAACAAGGAAGTGGTGGTGGTGGGCGGCGGCAATACCGCCGTGGAAGAAGCGCTCTATCTCTCCAACATCGCCTCCAAGGTGACCCTGGTGCACCGTCGCGACACCCTGCGCGCCGAGAAGATCCTGCAGGACAAGCTGCGGGAGAAGGCCGAGAGCGGCAACGTGGTGCTCGAATGGAACCATGTGCTCGACGAGGTGCTGGGCGATGCCAGCGGTGTGACCGGGGTGCGTATCCGTTCCACCACCGACGACAGCGTGAAGGAACTCGAGGTGCCCGGCGTGTTCATCGCCATCGGGCATAGCCCCAACACCGCCATCTTCGAGGGCCAACTGGAAATGCACGACGGCTACATCAAGGTGAAGTCCGGCCTCGAGGGCAATGCCACCGCCACCAGCGTTCCGGGCGTGTTCGCCGCCGGCGACGTAATGGATCACGTCTACCGCCAGGCCGTGACCTCCGCCGGCACCGGCTGCATGGCGGCATTGGATGCGGAGCGCTACCTTGATGATCTCGTCTAATTATTTCCTCGTTCCGGGGGTCTGTGGCGCTTGGCGGGAGTCGAGCGCCGGTTAAGGCGCGAGCTAGCCTCGGGAGCGGCACGGCGCGGCCTGTCACTATCGATACCCCTCAATAGTGCGGCGGCACCTCATCCTGTGGTGACGGTGCCGTCATCTCCGAATCCTGCAGCGTTCGCTGCTGGTCGCGCAGCTTCTCCTGCATCAAGGCATTGATCCGCTCGAGCTGGGCCAGCCGTCGTTCCTGGCTGGCTACGGCCTCGTCCAACGTGTCCAACCAGTGCTCCTGGTAGGCAATTCGGCTCTCCAGCGCTTCAAGTCGGGTGGCGAGCGCATGCTCGGGGCTCATGCTAGAATCGTCGCGCTGCGTGTCGCTGTTCATCGTGACACCTTCATCAGGCGATGGGGCTCTGGCCGTGTCGTCATTGGACTTCCTGTTTCATCAATTCCACATAACAAGTGAGCAATACGGATCCATGAATCGCAAGGTTATCATTCGCTGCACGTTGATCAGTCTCTTGTTGGCGCTACCGTCCCCGCTGCTGATCGCCCTGTTCGTTACGCTGATCGAAGACGATCTGGCACGCCAGCTGTTCGTCATGATAGAGGCTGGCGGCGTAACTTCCATCTACCCCGCCGTGGTGGCTGCAGTCTTCGTGCTGCTGCTGGTTGCTACTCTATTGCTGCACTCCTTCAGCCCCAGGCTGGCGGTGCTGGCCGACGTCGAGAACGATGACCGTGAGATCGGTGAGGTCAAGTGGTTCAACGTCAACAAGGGCTATGGCTTCATCAAGCGCGAGAGCGGCGAGGACGTGTTCGTCCATTTTCGTGCCATTCGCGGGCGTGGTCATCGCACCCTCGCCGAGGGGCAGAAGGTGCGCTATCACGTGATCGAGAACGATAGAGGGCTACAGGCCGACGACGTCACGGTCATCACTTGAACGAAGCGCCTGCGCTCGACCAGGCGTTGTTGGCAGTGCAGCGCGAGATGCCCATCTACTAAAGTAAACTCCGCTCTCTTGCTGCACTTCCGTCTAGCCTGGCCATCGCTCGGCAGCTTCTCTTTCGAGGATTCCGCCTGGTTATCATCGCCCCGCATGTGTCAGAACATGCGGGGCGATGTCGTTTGGGGTCACTGGCCCGAGTCTGGCCAGTCGATGGCGCTTTCGCTGCCGTTGGGTAGCACCTGCCAGAAACGGTCCGGCTCGTCGCCAGGCTGCCAGCCGCCAAGTGAGCAGCGCACCTCGCAGCCAAGCCGGGTGGCGGCGTCGCGGGCGCAGTCGCAGTCTCTCAACCACGGGGTGTGCTGGCTGTCGAACCACAGGCTGGCAAAGCCGTCTGCGGCTTTTTCCACTAGCAGCACCGGGACTTCATGGCCTTGATGATGACCGCGCGTCTGCCACTTGTTGCGCCCGGCACCGCGCAGCGGGGCCGCATCCAGCGCCTCGCCGAGCCAGGCGTTGATGGCCTCCAGCGGGGCCTGGCGCAGGTAGATCTCGATGTCCGGATAGCGCATGCTGCTGTCGAGCTGGTGGGGCATGGGTACTCTCTCGGCGCGGTCAGGGCTGGGCGGTGCCGTTGATGAAAAGCCTGGCCAGAATCGCTTCATAGATCAGGCTCAGGTCGTCCAGGTCGGCAGCGCGAACGTGTTCGTTGGTCTGGTGGATGGTGGCATTGCGTGGCCCCAGCTCCACGACCTGGCTGCCCAACGTGGCGATGAAGCGCCCATCGGAAGTGCCGCCGCTGGTGGAGAGCTTCGGGCGGTGGCCGAGAACGGTTTCGACGCCGTGCAGGGCGGCATCCACCAGCTCGCCCTCGGCGGTGAGAAATGGTTCGCCGTTGAGCGTCCAGTCGAGCTGGTACTCGAGCCCATGGGCGTCGAGTATCGCCTGGGTGCGCTCACGCAGCTTCTCATGGGTCACTTCGGTGGAGAAGCGGAAGTTGAACACCACTTCGACGTCGCCGGGGATCACGTTGGTCGCGCCGGTGCCGGCGCGGATGTTGGAGATCTGGAAGCTGGTGGCCGGGAAGAAGTCGTTGCCGCCGTCCCAGTGTTCGCGCACCAGTGCATCGAGCGCCGGCAGCGCCTGGTGGATGGGATTGCGCGCCAGGTGCGGGTAGGCCACGTGGCCCTGGATGCCCTTGATATGCATGACGCCGCCCAGCGAGCCGCGCCGGCCATTCTTGATCATGTCGCCGAGCACGTTGGTGGAGGAGGGTTCGCCGACGATGCAGTAGTCGAGCCGCTCGTTGCGCTCGCGCAGGTGCTCGACCACGGCCCGGGTGCCGTCCACCGCAGGACCTTCCTCGTCGGAGGTTATCAAAAAGGCGATGCGGCCGTGATGGTCGGGGTGGGCAGTGACGAAACGCTCCACGGCGGTGATCATCGCCGCCAGGCTGCCCTTCATGTCGGCCGCGCCGCGGCCGCGCAGCATGCCGTCCTCGTCGATGCAGGGCTCGAAGGGCGGCGTATCCCAATGCAGGTGGGGGCCGCTCGGTACCACGTCGGTATGGCCGGCGAAGGCCAGCACCGGGCCATGGTGCCCGTGCGTCGCCCAGAAGTTTTCGACGTCGCCGAAGGGCAGGCGCTCGACATGAAAGCCGAGCCTTTCCAGGCGCTCGATCATCAGCGCCTGGCAGCCCAGGTCATCGGGAGTGACCGAAGGGCGACGGATCAGTTCCATGGCGAGCTGCAGGGTCGGGGAGAGCCCCTGTGGCTCAGTTGTGGGCATGCAGGGCCTCGTTGAGCGCGATGGCGCTCTTGTTGGTCAGGCACTCGATGCGGCCATTCTGCGAGTTGCGGCGCAGCAGCAGGTCGCTCTGGCCGGCCAGCTCGCGTGCAGCCACGGTCTTGACCTCCTGGCCCTGGTCGTCGAGCAGGGTGACCTTGGCCCCGGCGGTGATGTAGAGGCCGGCTTCCACGGTGCAGCGATCGCCCAAGGGGATGCCGATGCCGGCATTGGCCCCGATCAGGCAGCCTTCGCCCACCTTGATGACCATGTTGCCACCGCCGGAGAGCGTGCCCATGGTGGAGCAACCGCCACCCAGGTCGGAGCCCTTGCCCACCAGCACCCCGGCGGAGATGCGCCCCTCGACCATGCCCGGGCCCTCGGTGCCGGCATTGAAGTTGACGAAGCCCTCGTGCATCACGGTAGTGCCTTCGCCCAGGTAGGCGCCCAGGCGCACCCGGGCGGTGTCGGCGATGCGCACGCCGCTGGGCACCACGTAGTCGGTCATCTTGGGGAACTTGTCGACGCAGTCCACTGATAGGGCGCGGCCCTCCAGGCGCGCCTTGAGACGACGGGCCGGCAGTTCCTCGATGTCGATCGGGCCCTCGCTGGTCCAGGCCACGTTGCGCAGCAGGCCGAACATGCCGGTCAGGTCGACGCCATGCGGCTTGACCAGGCGATGCGACAGCAGGTGCAGCTTGAGGTAGACCTCAGGCGCGCTCTGTGGCGGCAGGTCGCTTTCCAGGAAAGTCGCCACCAGCGGGCGCTGACTGACGGCCAGTGCCTCGACCAGCTCCGCCTGAGCGACATGCCCGGCCGCCTTGAGGGATTCGGCGAGCTGGGCGCAGTGCTCCGGCAGGAAGCTGATGGCGCTGTTGCTATCGGCAGGGACGTCAATCACCTTGCCGACGGCTTCCACCAGGCTGGCATCCGGCTTGAAGAGTGGCGCCGGGTAATAGATCTCCAGCCAATCGCCCTGGGTGTTCTGGGTGCCGATTCCGAAGGCAAAGCTCAACATGGGGTGTCCTCGTATCTAGTTGGAATGGGGTCAGCCTTTGAGGTCGTCGTAGTCGCCGCCGCGATAGCCGACACGAATTTCGTCACCGGTATCGAGCAGCGGTCGCTTGAGCAGGGTGGGGTTGGCCATGATCAGCGTCCGAGCCTTGTTGGCATCGACGTCCTGCTTGTCTTCTTCGGGAAGGTTGCGCCAGGTGGTGCTGCGCCGGTTGAGTACTTCCACCATCGGCACCCGCTCGAGAATATGCTCGAGCAGCGCCGCCGAGAGGCCATCCTCGCGCAGATCGTGAACCTGATAGGGCAGGCCCCTTTCATCCAGGGCCTTGCGTGCCTTGCGGCAGGTATCGCAGCTCTTGATCACGAACAGGGTCGCCATCATGCCCTCCTTTCGATGAAACGGCGAATTCGATGGGCGGCTTCGACAGTGGGTTCGAGTTCGGCCACCAGTGCCAGGCGAATGCGGCCCGTGCCGGGGTTTACTCCCCGCCCGTCCGCGCGGTTCATTCCGCTATCGGCGGCGGGGCGACCCATATAGGAGCCGGGCAGTACGCTGACGTGCTCGGCGGCGAACAGTGCCCGGGTAAACGCCTCGTCGTCGCCTCCCGGCACCGCTGGCCATAAGTAGAAACTGGCCTCGGGCGCGGGAAATTCAAGCACCGGGGCGAGAATTTCGGCCACTGCGGCAAATTTTTCGCGATAGGCGTCGCGGTTGGCATGCACATGGGCTTCGTCATTCCAGGCGGTGATCGAGGCGTACTGCAGCGGCAGCGACATGGCGCAGCCGTGGTAGGTGCGATAGCGCTTGAACGGCGCGATCAGCCCGGCGTCGCCGGCGACGAACCCCGAGCGTAACCCGGGCAGGTTGGAGCGCTTGGAGAGCGAATGGAACACCAGGCAGCGCCGGTAGTCGTGGCGGCCCAGGGCGGCGCAGGCCTCGAGCAGCCCTGGTGGCGGCGCGTTCTCATCGAGGTAGAGCTCGGAGTAGCACTCGTCGGAAGCGATGATGAAATCGTGCTCGTCGGCGAGCGCGATGAGCTTTTCGAACTCGGCGCGCGGCGTCACCGCGCCGGTGGGGTTGCCCGGCGAGCAGAGGAAGAGGATCTGCACTTCGCGCCATACCTCGGACGGCACTGCGTCGAAGTCGGGGCGAAAGCCGTTCTCGGCCCTGCAGTCCAGGTAGTGCGGTTGTCCCCCGGCGAGCAGGGTGGCGCCCTCGTAGATCTGGTAGAAGGGATTGGGCACCGCAACCCTCGCCGGGCGGCTGCGGTCCAGCGCGGCCTGGACGAAAGCGAAGATCGCCTCGCGGGTGCCGTTGACCGGCAGTACCTGACGCTCGGGGTCGAGCCCTGCCAGCCCGAAGCGGCGGGTGGACCAGTCGGCAATGGCACGGCGCAGCTCGGGGATGCCGGCCGTGGCCGGGTAGCGGGCGAAGTCGAGCTGATGGGCCTGCAGCGTTTCCAGGGCCGCGGCGAAGGGGGCGTGCTGTGGCTCGCCAATGGTCAGCGGGATGTGCGCGAGCCCTTCGGGAGGCGTCACGCCGGCTTTCAGCGCGGCGAGTTTCTCGAAGGGGTAGGGCTTCAAGGCGTCGAGATCGGGGTTCATCGGTGTCCAGCGCCGTGGAGCGGCGTCGTTGTCATGGCTGCAGGCAGACCGACGATTATAGGGAAGCCCCCGGCTCGTCTCAAACCCGGACGTGGCAGGCCTCAGCCTGCCACGTCGAGCACTTCGATCAGTCGCTCGCGCAGGCGCTGCTGGCGCTCGGGATCGGTCAGCGGTGCGCCGGCCTTGTCGGTAATGAAGAAGACGTCTTCGACGCGCTCGCCCAGGGTGGCGATCTTGGCCGCCGAGAGCGAGATGTCCTGTTCCATGAAGATGCGGCCGACCCGGGCCAGGAGGCCTGGACGGTCGGGAGCGGTCAGCTCCAGCAGGGTGCGCTCGTTGGCCGGGTCCTGTTCGATGAGCACCTCGGTCGGGACCTTGAAGTGGCGCAACTGGCGCGGAGTGTGGCGAGTGACGATCTGTGGGTAGTCGTCGGGGTCGTCGAGCTCCTCCACCAGGTGGGCACGGATCTCTTCGATGCGCACGGGATCGCGGATCGCACGGCCCTGGTCGTCGAGGACGATGAAGGTGTTGAGCGTCCAGTCGTTGCTCGAGGTGGCGATGCGGGCGTCGTGGATCGACAGGCCCAACTGCTCCATGGCGGCAGCAGTGGCGGCGAACAGGTCGTCCACCGAGCGGGTATGGATGAACACCTTGGTGCCGCCGTCGGACATGTCGTCGGTGGGGGCGCTGATCAGGATCAGCGGCAGTGCCGACTCGCGATGGGCCAGGATGCCCATGGTCTGCCAGACGATCTCGCTGGGAGCGTACTGCAGGAAATACTCTTCGCCGAGACGTTCCCACAGGCGTTCGACCCGCTCCAGGTCGGCGCCTACCGCGATCAGCAGCGAGCGCGCCTCGCTGCGCGTTTCGCGCACCCACTCATCGCGGTCCAGCGGGTTGTCCAGGCCGCGGCGCAGGGCGCGCTTGGCCTCGGCGTGCAACTGACGCAGCAGCGAGGCGCGCCAGCCGTTCCACAGCGTTGGGTTGGTGGCATTGATGTCGGCCACGGTCAGCACGTAGAGGTAGTCCAGACGGGTTTCGTCACCGACCTGAACAGCGAATTCGCGGATCACGTCGGGGTCGGTGATGTCGCGTTTCTGAGCCACCATCGACATCACCAGGTGGTTCTCCACCAGCCAGCTGACCAATCGGGTGTCGCGGCTCGACAGGCCGTGGCGTTCGGCGAAGCGTTCCACGTCGCGGGCGCCGAGGATCGAGTGGTCGCCGCCGCGACCCTTGCCGATATCGTGATAGAGCCCGGCGATCCACAGCAGCTCCAGCTTGGGTAACTGGTGCACCAGCGCTGCGGCTACCGGAAATTCTTCCCGTGCCTCGGGCTTGCGGAACTGGTGGATGAACTTGAGCAAACGCAGGGTGTGGGCGTCCACGGTGTAGATGTGAAACAGGTCGTGCTGCATCAGGCCCACCGCCTGGCCGAACTCCGGCAGGTACTTGCCGAGCACGCCGTAGCGGTTCATGCGCCTGAGCTGGCGCGCCACGTTGCCACTGGAGCACAGCAGCGACATGAACAGGTGCTGGTGCTGGGCATCGTCGCGGTAGAGGTCGTCGATCAGGTGGCGATGGTCGCGTATCAAGCGGATGGTGTCGGCCCGCACACCCTCGATTTCGGGATGCTCCGCCATCAGCAGAAACAGCTCGAGCAGCGCCGAGGGGTATTCGCGGAATACCGAGCGGGTGCGCGCCTTGATGTAGCCGCCCTCGATCACGAAGCGCTCGTTGAGGTCGACTGTTTCCAGGCGTTCACCGTCACGCAGAATCGCCTCGTCGAAGTGCTGCAGCAGCATGTCGTTGAGCCCGGCCAGCGCCGTGACATGCCGGTAGTAGCGCTTCATGAACTGCTCGACGGCCAGGCGCTCGGGAGTATCGCGGAAGCCGAACAGCTCGGCGATGGTGCGCTGGTGATCGAAAAGCAGGCGATCCTCGGCGCGGTCGGTGAGAATGTGTAGCGCATAGCGCACCTGCCACAGGAAGGCCTGGCCCTGGCTCAGGATGCGCAGCTCGGCGTCGTTCATGAATCCGTTGGCCACCAGGTCCTCGTAGCGCTGGCTGCCGAAGTGGCGCTTGGCCACCCAACCGATCATCTGGATGTCGCGCAGCCCACCCGGTGAGCTCTTGATGTTGGGCTCGAGGTGGTACTCGGAGTTGTTGAAGCGGTGGTGACGGGTGATCTGTTCCTGCCACTTGGCTTCGAAGAAGCGGTCGGAAGGCCACAGGCGCTCGGGGGCGATGCGCGCCTTCATCGCCTCGCGCAGGGCTTCGGGACCGGCCAGGGTCCGCGACTCCATCAGGTTGGTGATGATGGTGATGTCGCCTTCGGCCTCGCGCTCGCAGTCGGAGAGCGAACGCACGCTATGACCGATCTCCAGGCCAATGTCCCACAGCAGAGTAATGAAAGCGGTCAACGGCTCACGGTAGGGCGTGTCATCGTCATGCTCAAGCAGCAGCATCAGGTCGACGTCGGAGTGCGGGTGCAGCTCGCCGCGGCCGTAGCCGCCCACCGCGAGCAGTGCCACGCCGTCGTCGGGCCAGTCGTGCAGTGACCAGGCCACGCCCAGTAGCTGGTCGAGGCTCCAGGCGCGGCCGTGCACGAGGGCGCGAATGTCGGCGCCGGCATGAAAGCGCTCATCGAGCCGACTCTGGATGTCGCGCAGCGCCGCCTTGAAGGGGGCGATGGGCGAGCGGGTGCCGGCAAGCTCACGCCGGAAGGTCTCGGCGTCGAACAGCGACTCGTCGGGCACGAAGCGATAGTGATGCAGGAGCATGATGGCTCGACTCAGTGGTCGAGGAAGGAGAAGTCTTCCTCGTGGCGTGCCGTGAGTACTTCGACACCGGTCTCGGTAACCAGCAGCGTGTGCTCCCACTGCGCGGAAAGGCTCTTGTCCCGAGTCACGGCGGTCCAGCCGTCACGCAGCACCTTGGTCTGGTGCCCGCCGACGTTGATCATCGGCTCGATGGTGAAGCACATGCCGGCGGCCAGGGTGGCATCGGCCTCGGGAGCGTAGCCGTCATAATGAAGCACCTGCGGGTCCTCGTGGAAGGTGGCGCCGATGCCGTGACCGCAAAAGTCACGCACCACCGAGTAGCCGTTGGCCTCGGCGTGCTGCTGTATCGCCCGGGCCAGTTGCGACAGGCGCACGCCCGGACGCACCAGGGCAATGCTCTTGTACAGACACTCCTGTGTCACCCGGCACAGCCGCTCGCCCTGGATGCTCTCGCCGACGATGAACATGACGCTGGAGTCGCCATGGTAGCCGTCGGCTGTCTTCACGGTGACATCGATGTTCATGATGTCGCCTTTCTTCAGCTTCTTCTCGGGGTCGGGGATCCCGTGGCATACCACATGGTTGATCGAGGTGCAGATCGACTTCGGGAAGCCGTGGTAATTGAGCGGTGCGGGAGTGGAGCCCAGCTCGCTCACGATGTAGTCGTGGCAAAGCCGGTCCAGTTCGCCAGTGTTCGCGCCGACCGTGACATGCGGTGCTATCATTTCCAGCACGCTGGCGGCCTGGCGGCCGGCCTCACGCATCTTCTCGATTTCGTCGGGCGTCTTGATGGGTATGTTCATGGAATCTCGGTTCAGAGGGGTTGCAGCGCCGACAGCGTAGCCAAGGACGGCGGGCGACTTCATCTCGTTGGCGAACTATGGTATAAAGCCGCGCGCTTTCCTGCAATCGTCGCCGCCACGGCCTTGGCCTGGTCGGCCGGCGAGGTGGCGAAGCGTCGGCGGCGAGCAGCGGCACATCGCGGCTCGAGCCGTTAACTCAACAGCCTTGAAAACACACACGTACCGGCACATGGTCCCGGGTGCTGCCGCGGTAAATCCCGGCGGTCGGATCCATGGGGTACGTGGAGGCCTAACCCGATTTTTCAGGAGTCACCCATGGCACACGTCAATATGCGCGACCTGCTCAAGGCGGGCGCACATTTCGGTCACCAGACCCGTTACTGGAACCCGAAGATGGGCAAGTTCATCTTCGGCGCTCGTAACAAGATCCACATCATCAACCTCGAGCACACCCTGCCGGCCCTCAATGAGGTGATCGACGTGGTCGAGAAGATGGCCGCTTCCAACAACAAGATCCTGTTCGTCGGCACCAAGCGCAGCGCGAGCAAGATCATCAAGGAAGAGGCCAACCGGGTCGGTCAGCCGTTCGTCAACCACCGCTGGCTCGGCGGCATGCTGACCAACTACAAGACCATTCGTCAGTCGATCAAGCGCCTGCGCGACCTCGAGACCATGCGCGAGGACGGCACCTTCGACAAGCTGACCAAGAAAGAAGTCCTGATGGCGACCCGCGAGCAGGACAAGCTCGAGCGTTCCATTGGCGGCATCAAGGACATGGGCGGCCTGCCCGATGCCCTGTTCGTCATCGACGTGGATCACGAGCGCATCGCCATCAACGAGGCGAACAAGCTCGGCATCCCGGTCATCGGCGTGGTGGATACCAACTCCGATCCGGACGGCGTCGACTATGTGATTCCCGGCAACGATGACTCCATTCGCGCCATCCAAATCTACGTCAAGGCGATCGCCGACGCCTGCGCGCGTGCGAAAGAAGGCCGTCCCGACGAGTTCGTCGAGGTCACCGAAGGTGAAGGCGGCGACGCGGCTGCCGCTGCCGAGTAACGGCGAGTCGCCCGGGTCGGCACTGCCGGCCCGGGTGGGCGGCCAACCAAGGCGGCTGCCCGCGACCGTTCCGCTGCGGCGGGGCGGGATTGCACCGGGCCCAAGGGTCCGGCGCCCTTATTACCAGGTCGAACCTACCCGGGTTCCACTTATCAAGAGGTGAATACCATGGCAGCGATCAGCGCTTCCCAGGTCAAGGAACTGCGCGAGCGTACCGGGCTCGGCATGATGGAGTGCAAGAAGGCGCTCACCGAAGCCGATGGTGACATCGAAGTCGCCATCGAGAACCTGCGCAAGAACTCGGGCCTCAAGGCCGCCAAGAAGGCCGGCCGTACCGCCGCCGAAGGTACCGTGGCGACCCGCGTCGCCCAGGATGGCAGCTACGGCGTGGTGGTCGAGATCAATTCCGAGACCGACTTCGTTGCTCGTGATGACAACTTCAAGGCCTTTGCCGACAAGGTCGCCGACGCTTTCTTCGCCGCCAAGAGCGAAGACGTCGCGGCCGTAATGGCCGGTGAGCTCGAGAGCGCCCGTGAGCAACTGGTGCAGAAGATCGGTGAGAACATCGGCGTGCGTCGCTGCGCCGTGGTCGAGGCGCCGGAAGGTGCGCTGGTGGGCGAGTACGTCCACGGCGGCCGTATCGGCGTGCTCACCGTGCTCAAGGGTGGTAACGCCGAAGTGGCCAAGGACGTCGCCATGCACGTGGCCGCGATCAATCCGGCCGTGGCGCTGCCCGAGGACATGCCTCAGGAGCAGCTCGACAAGGAAAAGGCAATCATCCTGGCCCAGCCCGACATGGCCGGCAAGCCGGAGCAGATTGCCGAGAAGATGGTCGAAGGCCGTCTGAAGAAGTACCTGGCCGAGAACAGCCTGACCGAGCAGCCCTTCGTCAAGGATCCCAACCAGTCCGTGGCCGAGTTCGTCAAGGCGGCTGGTGGCGAGGTGCTGGGCTTCACCCGCTTCGAGGTGGGTGAGGGCATTGAGAAGGAAGAGGTCGACTTCGCCAAGGAAGTCATGGAACAGGCTGGCCGTCGCTAAGGTCAGAGGTTCCAGTGCGATGATGGCGTGCGCGCGAGCGCACGCCTTCTCGTATCCGGCCGCTGCGTCGGCCAGCTGTTAGAGTTGCTTCATCCCCTTGCGCCCAGGAGTGTTGCCATGTCCACGCCCGATCACGTCGATAATCCCGCCAAGACCCGCGCCGACAAGTCGAAGTACAAGCGCATCCTGCTCAAGCTCTCCGGCGAGGCCCTGATGGGCGAGCACGACTTCGGCATCGACCCCAAGGTGCTCGACCGCATGGCGCTGGAGATCGGGCAACTGGTCGGTATCGGGGTTCAGGTGGGTATCGTGGTCGGTGGCGGCAACCTGTTCCGGGGTGCGGCGCTGAACGCGGCGGGCATGGATCGCGTCACTGGCGACCACATGGGCATGCTGGCGACGGTGATGAATGCCCTGGCCATGCGCGATGCCCTGGAGCGCTCCAACATTCGCTCGCGGGTGATGTCGGCGATCCCCATGAGCGGCGTGGTCGAGCACTACGATCGCCGCACGGCGATTCGCTACCTGACATCGGGAGACGTGGTATTGTTCTCCGCCGGCACCGGCAACCCCTTCTTCACCACCGACTCGGCGGCCTGCCTGCGCGGCATAGAGATCGACGCCGACGTGGTGGTCAAGGCCACCAAGGTGGACGGCGTCTACGACAAGGATCCGGTGAAGCACGCCGATGCGGTCAAATACGATCATCTGAGCTACGATAACGCGCTCGATCAGAAGCTCGGCATCATGGATTTGACCGCTATCTGTCTGGTGCGGGACCATGACATGCCGGTTCGCGTCTTCAACATGAACAAGCCGGGCGCCCTGCTGAACTTGGTGATGGGCGGCAAGGAAGGCACGCTGATAGACAGAGGTTGATACAGTGATCAATGACATCCAGAAAGATGCTGAAAGTCGCATGAAGAAGAGCGTCGACGCCCTTCATGCCAACTTCAACAAGATCCGCACCGGGCGTGCTCACTCCAGCATCCTCGATTCGGTCACCGTGGACTACTACGGCAGCCAGGTGCCGCTCAACCAGGTCGCCTCGGTCAACGTGGAAGATGCCCGCACCCTCTCGGTAGTGCCGTGGGAGCAGAACCTGGTGCCCAAGATCGAGAAGGCGATCATGTCCTCCGACCTGGGCCTCAATCCCTCGAGCGCAGGCAACGTGATCCGCGTGCCGATGCCGATGCTCACCGAGGAGACGCGCAAGGGCTACATCAAGCAGGCCCGCGCCGAGGCTGAGAACGCCCGCGTAGCGGTGCGCAACGTGCGTCGCGACGCCAACAACGACCTCAAGACCCTGCTCAAGGACAAGGAAATCTCCGAGGACGAGCAGCACCGCGGCGAAGACGTGATCCAGAAGCTGACCGACAAGTACATTGCCGAGATCGACAAGCAGCTCGAGGCGAAGGAACATGACCTGATGCAGGTCTGAGCAGCGCCGGACGGTGGCCTGTCGTGTCGCTGTCCGGTCCTCCCATCCCCATTGCGAGACACCATGACGTCAGCGCAGACCTCCGCATCGCAGATGCCACCGAAGCCGCCCGGCGACGACCTGCCGCGACACGTGGCGATCATCATGGACGGCAACAATCGCTGGGCGCGTGCGCGTGGGCTTTCCGGCATTCGCGGCCATCGTGCCGGTGTCGAGGCCGTGCGTGCGGTAATACGGCGTGCCGCCGAACGCGGTATCGAGACCCTTACCCTGTTTGCCTTCTCCAGCGAGAACTGGCGCCGGCCCGAAGCCGAAGTTCGTGCCCTGATGGAGCTGTTCCTCATTGCGCTCAAGCGCGAGGTGAGAAAGCTGCATGACAATGGTATCCGACTCTCGGTGATCGGTGATCGCAGCGCCTTTTCCCCGTCCATACAGAAGTATATCGACAAGGCCGAGGCGCTGACCCGCGACAACCGGCGTATGCACCTCGTGGTTGCTGCCAACTACGGCGGTCGCTGGGACATCGCCACGGCGGCTCGACGCCTGGCCGAGCGCGCCGTGGCCGGCGAACTCGACCCCGCCACGATCGATGAACACCGGCTTCAGAGCGAGCTGTGCCTGGCCGTCGAGGCGCCGGTGGACCTTTGCATTCGCACCAGCGGCGAGCAGCGCATTTCGAACTTCCTGCTCTGGCAGATGGCCTATGCCGAACTCTATTTCACGCCGCTGCTATGGCCAGATTTCGATAGCGAAGCCTTCGACATGGCAGTGGACGACTTTCGCCGGAGGCAGCGCCGCTTCGGGATGACCGACGAACAGATCGAGGCCGAAGGTGCTTAGACAGCGGATCATTACCGCGGCGTGGTTGGCGCCGCTGATGCTGGCCGGCCTGTTCGGCCTCACGGGTGTACTGTTCGCCGCCTTCACCGGGGCCATCGTGATGCTGGCCGCCTGGGAGTGGACCAATCTCGCCGGAGTGGCCGATACGCGCCAGCGCCTGGTGCTGGTGGCCGGCCTGGCGCTGCTGATGTTGCTGCTGTGGGTTTTCGGTGCCGCCCTTGCGGCCTGGCCGCTGTGGTTGGCAGTGGTTGGCTGGCTCGTCAATCTATACTGGGTCACTCGCTACCCGGCGCAGCGCGAGCAATGGCAGTCCACTGCCACGCGTCTGGCCATGGGGCTGTGGGTGCTGCTGCCGGCCTGGGTCGGCCTCAACGTGCTGCGCGACACCGGCGGCGTGTGGCTGCTCTACGTGCTGCTGTTGGTGTGGGGGGCCGACATTGGCGCCTACTTCAGCGGCCGCGCCTGGGGGCGTCGCAAGCTGGCACCGGCGGTCAGCCCTGGCAAGTCGTGGGAGGGCGTCGCTGGTGGTGCCGTCGTGACGCTGCTGCTGGCGCTGCTGTTCGCCGTATGGCAGGGGTTGGGCGTGGCGGGAGGCCTGGGGCTAGTGATCGTTACTGCGGTGGTGACACTGGTTTCGGTGCTCGGTGATCTGTTCGAGAGCATGCTGAAGCGCTTTCGCGGTATCAAGGACTCCAGCAACCTGCTGCCCGGCCATGGCGGGGTGCTCGACCGTATCGACAGCCTGACCGCCGCCGTGCCGCTTTTCGCCCTGTTCTCCCTTGGTGTTCTGTGAAGTGGGTGGCGGTGACATGAGCGAGCCGCTTCGGCAGCAGAGCGTCACGGTGCTGGGGGCCACCGGCTCCATCGGTACCAGTACGCTCGATGTGGTCGCACGTCACCCCGGGCGCTACCGCGTGCACGCACTGACCGCGCACCGCTCCCGCGAGGCACTACTGGCGCAATGTCTGTATCATCGTCCCGCCGTGGCGGTGCTCGACGACGAGCGAGACGCCGCCTGGCTGCGTGAGCAGCTGTCCCAGGCGGGCCTGGCCACCGAGGTGCGTGCCGGAGCGGGGGCGCTGATGGAGGTGGCAAGTGCCACCGAGGTGGACGTGGTGATGGCTGCCATTGTCGGCGCCGCAGGATTGCTGCCGACGCTTGCAGCCGTGCGCGCCGGCAAGCGTGTGCTGCTGGCCAACAAGGAGGCGCTGGTGATGTCCGGGGCGCTGTTCATGGATGCCGTGGCGCGTCATGGCGCCACGCTTCTGCCGATCGATTCCGAACATAATGCCATCTACCAGTGTCTACCACCCGAGCATCGCGGTGGTCTGTCCCGTCATGGCGTGACCCAGCTGCTGCTGACCGCTTCCGGCGGCCCTTTTCGTGGTTGGACGCGGGAACGCCTGGCCACGGTGACGCCCGAGCAGGCCTGTGCCCACCCCAACTGGTCGATGGGGCGCAAGATCTCGGTGGACAGCGCCACGCTGATGAACAAAGGACTGGAGCTCATTGAGGCGTGCTGGCTGTTCGATGCCCGCCCCGAGCAGGTACAGGTGGTGGTGCATCCGCAGAGCGTGATCCACTCCATGGCCGCCTATAGCGACGGTTCGGTGCTGGCGCAACTGGGCAATCCGGACATGCGCACGCCGATCGCCTACGGGTTGGCCTGGCCGGAGCGCATCGAGGCCGGGGTCGAGGCGCTGGACCTGTTCCAGATCGCCCGGCTCGACTTCGAGGCGCCCGACGAGACGGCCTTTCCCTGCCTGCGGCTGGCTCGCGAGGCCATGCGGCTGGGCGGCACGGCGCCGGCCGTTCTCAACGGGGCCAACGAGGTGGCCGTCGACGCCTTTCTGGCGGGTCGGTTGAGTTTCCTGGGGATCGGCGAGCTGGTTGCCGAAATTCTGGAGGCGCTGCCGGTCGAGGCGGGCAGCGACCTGGAAACCATCCTCGCTGCCGATGCCCGGTCGCGCCAGGGCGCGCGCGAGTGGCTGGAAAGGCGATGAGCCGGTTCGCACCGGTAGAGCGTAGTTTTTCAAGGAGGCTTCTTTGGGCCTGATCCAGAACGTGCTGGCCGTCATCGTGGTGCTGGGCCTGTTGATTACCTTCCACGAATACGGTCACTACTGGGTGGCGCGTCGCTGCGGTGTCCGCGTGCTGCGCTTCTCGGTGGGCTTCGGCAAGCCGATCTGGTCCCGTGTCGACCGTCACGGGACCGAGTTCGCCGTGGCCGCCATTCCGCTTGGTGGCTACGTCAAGATGCTCGACGAACGCGAAGCCCCGGTGCCTGGTGATCAGCTCCACGAAGCGTTCAACCGCAAGACGGTGTGGCAGCGCATCGCCATCGTCGCAGCGGGCCCGTTGGCCAATTTCCTGCTCGCCATCGTCGCCTATTGGGCGCTGTTCGTTGCCGGTACCACCACGGTGGCCCCGATGGTGGGCGATGTCAGCCCCGACTCACCCGCAGCTCGCAGCGGCCTGCAGCACGGTCATGAGATCGTCGCGGTGCAGGGCAATGGCGTACGCTCCTGGGACGAGATCAACCTGCGCCTGATCGCCGATATCGGTTTCAGCGGCGAGCTGACGATCCAGGCGCGCGAGGAGGCTTCCGCCGACCCGCGCGAATACCGGCTGCCCGTGCAGGACTACCTGGTGCGCCAGGATCCGCCCCAGCCGTTGGCTACGCTTGGCATTACGCCCTGGCAGCCGCGTTTCCCCGCCGTGCTGGGCCAGGTGATCGAAGGCCAGGCCGCCGCCGAGGCAGGACTCGAGAGCGGCGACGAGATACTCACCGTCAACGGCACGGCCATCGATGAGTGGATGGACTTCGTCAGTGTGGTTCGGGCCAGCCCCGGTGAGGCCCTGGAGCTGGAAGTCGCCCGTGGCGACGAGCGTCTCGTGTTGACGCTCATGCCGGGCTCACGTGAACTCGAGACGGGGGCCTCCATTGGCTATGTCGGCGCCGGCGTCGAGCCGGTAGAGTGGCCCGAGGAGTTTCGGCGCGAGATCCGCTACGGTCCCGTGGCGGCGGTGGGGCAGGCCGTGAACCGCACCGGCGAAATGACGCTCCTCACGCTGGACGCCATTCGCAAGATGCTGGTGGGGCTGATTTCGCCGACCAACCTGTCGGGCCCCATCACCATCGCTCAGATGGCTGGGGATACGGCGCGCACTGGGCTGGAGAGCTTCGTCAGCTTCCTGGCCTATCTCTCGATCAGCCTGGCGGTGCTCAATCTCTTGCCGATTCCGATACTTGATGGCGGCCACCTGCTTTATTATTTCGTCGAAGTGGTGCGCGGCCGACCGGTTTCGGAGCGGGCCCAGGCGTTCGGGCTGCGGATCGGTCTGGCGCTGGTTGGCATGCTGATGCTGATGGCCCTGTATTTCGATCTGATGCGTCTCTGGTAGCAAGCGCCCCTTTCGGGGCACAGGGAGGCAGAGCTTCGCTCTGCCTTGTCAGTCACCCGCACATATGTATATGGTGCCTGTCTGGACAGGCAGGCGGATCAACGCGAGCGAAGCGACTGCATGAATATCAAGACCCTCGGACTGGCGGCACTGCTGCTGGCCGGTTCCAGTACGGTGCTGGCCGAATCTTTTGAAGTTTCAGACATTCGCGTGGAAGGGTTGCAGCGGGTTTCCGCCGCCTCCGTCTTCAACGCCTTTCCCATCAGTGCGCGAGATCAGGTGGATGACCGCGAGCTTGCCGAGGCGGCCCGCAGCCTGTTCGCCACCGGCCTGTTCGAGGACATCCAGCTTGCGCGCGACGGCGACGTGCTGGTGATCCAGGTCGTCGAGCGTCCGACCATTTCACGGCTCAACATCAGCGGTAATCGGCGGCTCTCCGAGGACGATCTGCGCCGCGGACTGCGCGAAGGCGGGCTGGCGGAAGGCCAGGTGCTGCAGATCTCGACGCTCGAGGACATCCAGCGCGAACTCGAGGGCGTCTACCAGGCCCAGGGGCGCTACAGCGCCCGTATCGAGACCAGCGTACGGCAGATCGACGAGGGCCGGGTCCAGGTCGACATCGACATTAACGAAGGCGCCGTGGCCAAGATCCGCCAGATCAACATCGTCGGCAATCGTCAGTTCGACGACGACGAACTGCGCGAGGTCTTCGAGCTCAACGACCGTCCGGGTCGCTTCTTTGGCTGGTTCTCCAAGGACGAATACTCCCGTGAGGCGCTGGCGGGGGATCTGGAGCGGCTGCGCTCCTTCTATCTCGACCGTGGCTACGTCAACTTCAACATCACCTCCACCCAGGTCTCGATCAGCCCGGACAAGTCGCAGATCTTCGTCACCGTCAACGTCGACGAGGGCGGTCAGTACCGCCTGGGCAATATCGGTTTCGTCGGCGATCTGCAGATCAGCGAGCGCGAGGCACGCAACCTGTTGCAGGTGGAGAGTGGCGACATCTTCTCGCGCAGCGATGTCACGGCTTCCACCGAAGCACTGCGCTCGCGACTGGGTGCCGAGGGCTTTGCCTTTGCCCGGGTCGAGGGCGTACCGCAGCCGCGGGCCGATGGTTCCACCGTCGATCTCACCTTCAGCGTGGATGCGGGGCGGCGCGCCTACGTGCGACGTATCAACTTCATCGGCAACACCACTACGCAGGACGAGGTGCTGCGCCGTGAAATGATCCAGATGGAGGGGGCGCCAGCCTCCACCGATTCGATCAGCCAGTCGCGCCGCCGCCTGGAACGGCTGGGCTTCTTCCGTCAGGTAGAAGTGGAAACTCAGCCGGTGGCCGGCGAGTCCGACAAGCTCGATGTCACCTATACGGTGGAAGAGCAGCCGTCCGGCTCGATCTCGGCCAGCATCGGCTTTTCCCAGAGCGCCGGGGTGATCTACGGTGCGGCACTGGCCCAGAACAACTTCCTGGGTACCGGTAACCGGGTCAACATCGGCGCCCAGCGCAGCGACACCTTCACCAGCGTCAATTTCGGCTACACCAACCCTTACTGGACCCTCGACGGCATCTCGCGCGGCTACAACCTGTTCTACCGCGAGACCAACTACGAGGATTCGGATATCTCGACCTACTCCACCGACGCCTACGGCGCGGGGATCAACTTCGGTTATCCGATCAGCGAGTTGTCGCGGCTCAACTTCGGTGCCAGCCTCGAGGACCTGACGGTCAAGACCTATCGCGATACCGCCTCCGAGATCGTGCGCTACGTCGAGGAGCAGGGTGAGAGCGCGCAGAGCCTCAAGCTCACCGCTAGCTGGACGCGCAACAATCTCAACCGCGGCATCATGCCCACTTCCGGGGACTATCAGCGCCTGTCGCTCGAGACCGCAGCGCCGGGCAGTGACGCCGACTACTTCAAGCTGCGTGCCCGTGCCCAGCAGCTCTTCGCCCTCAATGAGGAAGAGACCTGGGCGCTGAAGTTCGGCACCACCCTGGGCTATGCCGACAGCATCGGCAGCGATCCCTATCCGTTCTATGAGAACTTCTTCGCCGGCGGCCTGGGCTCGGTGCGTGGCTTTACTGGCAACACCCTGGGGCAGCGCACCACGCCGCGCGAATCCGGGCGTGACCGTACCATGGGCGGTAACGTGCTGATCGAAGGCAGCGCCGAGTTGCTATTCCCGCTACCCTTCATCGAGGATCAGCGTTCGCTGCAGACCGGCTTCTTCGTCGACGCCGGTAATACCTTCCTGACCAGTTGCTACCCGGTAGTGGAAGGGGACGGCCCTTCACGCTGCTCTTCGGGGGTCGACCTGGGCGAGCTTCGCTACAGCATCGGCGTGGGCCTCTCCTGGCTGACGCCAGTAGGGCCGCTGACCTTCAGCATTGCCGAGCCGCTCAATGCCGAAGGTAGCGATGACACCCAGTTCTTCCAATTCTCGCTGGGTCAGACTTTCTGATCCGGCCCCCAGGAGGGTATCCCCACATGCGCAAGTTGACAGCCATTCTTTGCCTGGGGTTGTCCGTCGCCCTGGCAGCGCCGGCCCACTCGGCCGAGGTTGCGGTGCTGGATTGGCGCCAGGCGTTACTCGCTTCCGATGCCGCCCAGCGCTCGATGCAGCAGCTCGAGAGCCGCTTGTCCGGGCAACAGCAGGAAGCACAGTCGTTGGGCCAGGAACTGTCGCGCTTGCAGCAGCGCCTGCAGCAGGAGGGCGATAGCCTTCCCGATGCCGAGCGCCAGTCCCTGATTCAGGAATTCCAGCAGAAGGGCAGCCGCTTCGAGCAGTTGCGCCAGCAGATCATGGAAGAGCAGATGCGCGCCGAGCAGGAGTTCCTGCAGCAGGCCGAGCCGAAGCTCGATCAGGCCGTGGAACAGGTTATCTCGCGGCATGGGGTCCAGGTACTGGTGGAGCCCCAGGGCGTGCTGCATTCCGATCGGGACCTGCCCAACCTGACCGGTGAAGTGATCGAAATCCTCAACTCTCTCAACTGATCCATTGCGGCAGGTCGACCCTGCCGCACGCTGTCGACACGGGTTTCCATGACACACCCTGCTACTCCAGAATTCACCCTGGCCGAGCTGGCCGAACGGCTTGGCGCTCACCTGGTCGGCGATGGCAGCCACCGGGTCCGGGGGCTGGCCACTCTCAAGGATGCCGGCCCCGATCAGGTAGCTTTCGTGGCCAATCGCTCCTACCTGAAGGAACTCGCCAGCGCGCGGGCCGGTGCCGTGTTGCTGCATCCGGAGCATGCCAAGTCCTGCCCGGTGGCTCGCCTGGAGTTGCAGAACCCGTATCTGGGTTATGCCCACCTGTCGCAGCTGTTCGACCCGATACTGGCAGCACCGCAGGGGGGCATCCATCCAGCGGCCGTGGTGGCCGACGACGTGGCGCTTGGCGAGCGGGTCGTGATCGGCCCCAATGCCGTCATCGAAGCCGGCGTCGAACTGGGCAACGAGGTAGTGGTCGGCGCCGGTTGCTTCATCGGGGCGGGCTCGCGCATCGGCTCGGGTTCGCGTCTGCATCCCAATGCCACCGTCTGCCATGGCGTGATCATTGGTGCGCGGGCCATCCTGCACAGCGGCTGCGTGATCGGCGGCGACGGTTTCGGCTTCGCCCACGATGGTAGCCGCTGGCACAAGATCGCTCAGCTCGGTGGGGTGATACTGGGCGATGACGTCGAGGTGGGTAGTTGCTCGAGTATCGATCGAGGGGCGCTGGACGATACCGTGATCGGCAATGACGTGAAGATCGACAGTCAAGTGCAGATCGCACACAACGTGCGCATCGGTGACCATACCGCCCTTGCCGGCTGCGTCGGCATTGCCGGCTCTACCCGGGTGGGCAGGAACTGCATGCTGGGCGGCGGAGTGGGGCTCTCCGGGCACCTGACGATCTGTGACGGTGTGCAGGTCACCGGCATGAGTCTGGTGACCAATTCGATCCACGAGCCGGGCGTCTATTCCTCGGGTACCGGGGCCATGTCCAACGCACAGTGGCGTAAGAACGCGGTGCGTTTCAAGCAGCTCGACGACATGGCCAGGCGTCTGGCACGTCTCGAGAAGCGTAACCACGAGGGTTGAGACGGGATCGGGCGGCGCTATAATTCTCGCCTGCCTGATGCGGGCGTTTTTTCGGGGAGCCGAGGCGATGCGCGACAACGCTCGCAATGGCTTCCCTACTTCATTTCAGAGGTCGCTACGATGGTAATGGACATCAACGAGATTCGTGAGTATCTGCCGCACCGATACCCTTTTCTGCTGATCGATCGGGTACTGGAACTGAACCTCGGCGAATCCATCGTTGCCTACAAGAACGTCAGCATCAACGAGCCGTTCTTCAACGGCCATTTCCCTCACCATCCGATCATGCCCGGCGTGCTGGTGCTCGAGGCGCTGGCCCAGGCATGCGGCATCCTCGGCTTCAAGACTGTCAACAAGCTGCCTGCCGACGGCTACGTCTATTATCTTGTGGGTAGCGACAACGTGCGTTTCAAACGGCCGGTAATGCCGGGGGATCGCCTGCGGCTGGAAGCGAAGGTCGAACGTGAAAAGCGTGGCATCTGGAAATTCGCCTGCCGTGCTACGGTAGACGGTGAGCTGGCCTGCGAGGCCGAAGTCATCTGTGCGGAGAGGAAGGTTTCTTGATACATACCACTGCCATCGTCGACCCTGGAGCACGTCTGGCCGAGGATGTGGAAGTCGGACCCTTCAGCGTTATCGGGCCCGATGTCGAGATCGGCCCTGGCAGCCGTATCGGCCCGCACGTGGTCATCAAGGGGCCGACCGTGCTCGGGGCTCGGACCCGTATCTTCCAGTTCGCCTCGGTAGGCGAGGACTGCCAGGACAAGAAGTATGCCGGCGAGCCGACGCGACTGGTGATGGGCGACGACAACGTCATTCGCGAGTGTGTGACATTGCACCGCGGTACTGCCCAGGATCGCGGCGAGACCACCATCGGTTCGCGCAACCTGTTCATGGCTTACGTGCATGTCGGCCATGACTGCGTCATCGGCAACGATTGCGTACTGGCCAACCAGGCTACCCTGGCAGGTCACGTCACCCTGGGCAACTTCGCCATCCTCGGCGGGCTGTCGGCTATCCATCAGTTTTGTCATTTCGGTGATTACGCCATGGCTGGCGGTGGCTCGATCATCACCAAGGACACCCCTGCCTTCGTCATGATCAATGGCAACCCGGCCAAGGCCCACGGGCTCAACCTGATCGGACTCAAGCGGCGTGGCTTCTCGGCCGAGGCCATCAAGGCCCTGGGGGAGAGCTACCGGCTGGTCTATCGCCAGGGACTGACCGTCGCCCAGGCGCTGGAGGAGATCCGCAGCCGCTATTCGCTGGCCGAAACCGAAGCCTTTGCCGCCTCCATCGAAGTCTCGACACGGGGCATCATACGCTGACACGACCTGGCCACGGTTCCGATATGAGCAAGATCGCGCGTGTCTACATCGTCGCTGGCGAAATGTCCGGCGACCAGCTCGGATCAAGCCTGATGCGGGCGCTGAAAGCTCGTCATCCCCACGCCGAGTTTCGCGGCATCGGGGGGCCTGGCATGATCGCCGAGGGGATCGATAGCCGCTTCCCGCTCGAGACGCTCTCGGTCATGGGGTTGGTGGAGGTGCTCAAGCACCTGCCCGAGCTGATTCGGGTGCGCCGTGCGCTGCGTGCCGACGCCCTGGCCTGGCAACCGGACATCATGATCGGCATCGATGCGCCCGACTTCAATCTTGGCCTCGAGCGTCAACTGCGCGAAGCGGGCCTCACCACGGCCCATTACGTCAGCCCCACGGTGTGGGCATGGCGTCAGGGCCGGGTGAAGGGCATTGCCCGATCGGTGGACGCCATGCTTACCTTCCTGCCCTTCGAAGCGGCCTTCTATGAGCGTCACCGCTTGCCGGTGGCCTTCGTTGGCCATCCGCTGGCCGATGAATTGCCATTGACCAATGACCGTGCCGCTGCCCGCGCTGAACTCGGCCTGTCATCAAGCGGCCCGGTGCTGGCCGTGCTGCCGGGGTCGCGGGCCAACGAGATCCGCTTCCTCGGCGAGACCTTTCTCGACGCCGCCGAGCGGCTATGCCGCGACCGCCCGGCGCTGAGAGTGGTGATTCCGGCAGCGACTCCGCTGCGCCGCGAAGCCCTCGAAGGGCTTCTCGAACAGCGGCCGCTGCTCGCCGAGCAAGCCGTGCTTCTCGACGGCCAGGCCCGTCAGGCGATGGTGGCCAGCGACGCCGTGCTGCTGGCATCGGGTACCGCGGCGCTGGAAGCGATGCTGTGCCACCGCTCGATGCTGGTCGGTTACCGCATGGCACCACTGACCCACTGGTTGGCGAGCCGCCTGGTCAAGACCCAGTGGATCTCGCTGCCCAATCTCATCGCCCAGGAAACACTGGTACCCGAACTGATCCAGGATGATGTCAGCGTGGAGGCGATCGTCGAGCGGATGGGGGCGATGCTCGACGACATCGAAGGGCGCACGGCCCTCGAGGAGCGCTTCGCCGCCCTGCACGCAGGGCTGCAGCGCAATGCCAGTGCGAGGGCGGTCGACGCCATCGAGGCGCTGGTTGCAGGGCGGCCGCTGCCCGAGTCGGTGGCGAGCGAAATGCTGGAACACGTTGCCACTGCCTCAGGCAAGAGGAACGAGGCATGAACGATTGCCAACTGCCACCGCTGACGATCGACTACCAGGGCCATCTGCTGGCCGGCGTCGATGAGGTGGGTCGTGGGCCGCTGATCGGCGCGGTAGTTGCGGCCGCGGTGATCCTCGACCCGCTGCGCCCCATCGAAGGCCTGGCCGATTCGAAGAGGCTCACGCCCCAGCGCCGCATGGTGCTCGACGCCGAGATCCGCGACAAGGCGCTGGCCTTTGCCGTGGCCGAGGCGAGCCACGCCGAGGTCGACGAGTTCAACATCTACCATGCCACGCATCTGGCCATGCGGCGGGCCATTGATGCGCTGCCGCTGGTACCGGAGTACCTGCTGGTGGACGGCAATCGCCTGCCCGGGCATCATGTTCCCGGCCAGGCAATCGTCAAGGGCGATGCTCGCCATCCAGCCATCGCCGCGGCTTCGATACTGGCCAAGGTGGCTCGCGACGCCCAGATGGTGGCCCTCGACGGTCTTTTTCCCGAGTACGGTTTCGCCCGCCACAAGGGCTACGCCACGCCCGAGCACCTGGATGCGCTGGAGCGCCTCGGGCCGCTGCCGGAGCATCGCCGCTCCTTCGCCCCGTTGAAGGGGCAGCTCGAGCTGCTCTAGAGCGTTAGCCGCTGCTGCTCGTAGCGAGGACGCCGGATCGGCCCGAGCGGAGCAGGACTCTGAGCCGTACCGCAGGATCGATAGCCTGTTTTACGTGTCGACCATTTACCGCCAAGCCCCGAGCCTCTTATGACCTCGCCCTTCGTACATCTGCGCGTCCATACCGAATACTCCCTGGTCGACGGCCTGGTGCGGCTCAAGCCGCTGCTCAAGGCCACCGCCGAGCAGGGCATGCCGGCGCTGGCCGTGACCGACGAAACCAATCTGTTCGGCCTGGTCAAGTTCTACCGCGGTGCCCAGGGCAGCGGCCTCAAGCCGGTGATCGGCGCCGATCTCTGGCTTGCCAATCCCCATGACGAGACACACCCCTACCGCTTGACCCTGCTGGCAATGAACGGAGTCGGCTACCGCAACCTCACCGAACTGATTTCGCGCGGCTGGATGGAAGGGCAGCGCCAGGGGCGTGCACTGCTCGACAAGGACTGGGTGCTGGCTCAGAACGCAGGGCTGATCGCCCTTTCCGGCGGCCGCGAAGGCGAGATCGGCCGGCATCTGCTGGCCGACCATCTTGACGAGGCGCGCACGCTGCTCGAGGAGTGGAAAGCCGCCTTTCCGGATCGCTTCTATCTGGAGCTGACCCGCACCGGGCGGCCGCTGGAGGAGGAGTGCGTGCACCTCTCGGTGGAGCTCGCCATGGCCACGGGCACGCCGGTGGTGGCCACCAACGACGTGCGCTTTCTCGAGCGCGACGATTTCTGGGCCCACGAAACCCGCGTGTCGATCGGCGAGGGCAAGGCGCTGGACGACCCGCGCCGCGAGCGCAAATACACCGAAGAGCAGTACCTCAAGAGCCCGGCGGAGATGGCCGAGCTGTTCGCCGACATCCCCGAGGCGCTCGAGAACAGCGTGATGATCGCCGCGCGCTGCAACGTCGACGTGCGCCTGGGCGAGATCTTCCTGCCGGAGTTCGAGATCCCCGAGGGCATGACCCAGGACGAATTCTTCCGCAAGGTCTCCCACGACGGCCTCGACGAGCGCCTCGACTTCCTCTACCCGCCCGAAAAGTACCCCCGCGACAGCGCCGAGTATGCCGAGATCGACAAGCGCTATCGCGAGCGGCTGAATTTCGAGCTCGACATCATCATCCAGATGGGCTTTCCCGGCTACTTCCTGATCGTGATGGACTTCATCCAGTGGGCCAAGGACAACGACGTCCCGGTGGGGCCGGGGCGTGGCTCAGGGGCAGGCTCCCTGGTGGCCTACGCGCAGAAGATCACCGACCTAGACCCGTTGGAGTACGACCTCCTGTTCGAGCGCTTCCTCAACCCCGAGCGGGTCTCGATGCCCGACTTCGACGTCGACTTCTGCATGGAGAAGCGCGACCGGGTGATCGAGTACGTGGCCGACCGTTATGGGCGCAACGCCGTGTCGCAGATAGTCACCTTCGGCACCATGGCGGCCAAGGCCGTGGTGCGCGACGTGGCCCGCGCCCAGGGCAGGCCCTATTCGCTGGGCGACAAGCTCTCCAAGCTGATCCCCTTCGAGGTGGGCATGACGCTGGCCAAGGCCATCGAGGCCGAGCCGGCGCTCAAGGAGTTCGTCGAGAACGACGAAGAGGCCGCCGAGATCTGGGAGATGGCGCTCAAGCTCGAGGGCATCACCCGCGGCACCGGCAAGCACGCCGGCGGCGTGGTGATCGCGCCGACCAAGCTCACCGACTTCTCGCCGCTGCTGTGCGACGAGGAGGGCAATGGGCTGGTGGTGCAGTTCGACAAGAACGACATCGAGGAGGCCGGGCTGGTCAAGTTCGACTTCCTCGGTCTGCGTACCCTGACCATCATCGACTGGGCACTGGAGATGGTCGACAAGGTACGGGCCGTCAAGGGCGAAGGACCGCTCAACATCGACAGCATCCCGCTCGATGACGGGAAGACCTTCGAGATGCTCAAGCGCGCCGAGACCACGGCGGTGTTCCAGCTCGAATCCCGCGGCATGAAGGAGCTGATCAAGCGCCTGCTGCCCGACTCGCTGGAGGACATGATCGCCCTGGTCGCCCTGTTCCGCCCGGGGCCGCTGCAGTCGGGCATGGTTGACGACTTCATCAACCGCAAGCACGGTCGCGCCGAGCTCTCCTACCCGCATCCGGACTACCAGCACGAGTGGCTCAAGCCGGTGCTCGAGCCCACCTACGGCATCATCCTGTACCAGGAGCAGGTGATGCAGATCGCCCAGGTGCTGGCGGGCTACAGCCTGGGCCAGGCCGACATGCTGCGCCGCGCCATGGGCAAAAAGAAGCCCGAGGAGATGGCCAAGCAGCGCGCCGGCTTCATGGAGGGCTGTGCGGCCAACGGCATCGACAAAGAGCTGGCCGGCAACATCTTCGACCTGGTGGAGAAGTTCGCCGGCTACGGCTTCAACAAGTCGCACTCGGCGGCCTACGGCCTGGTCTCCTACCAGACCGCCTGGCTCAAGGCGCACTATCCCGGCCCGTTCATGGCCGCGGTAATGTCCACCGAGATGGACAACCTCGACAAGGTGGTACCGCTGATCGAGGAGTCGCGGCGCATCGGCCTGACCGTGACCCCGCCGGACGTCAACATCGGCGGCTACAAGTTCACCGTGGATACCGAGGGGCGTGTGGTCTACGGCCTGGGCGCCATTCGCGGAGTGGGCGAGGGCCCCATCGGCGCCATCGTCGAGGCACGCGAGGCCGACGGGCCTTTCACCGACCTGTTCGACTTCTGCCGTCGGGTCGACCCCAAGCGCATGAACAAGCGCACCCTGGAGGCATTGATCCGTTCCGGGGCGCTCGACAACCTGGGACCGAACCGGGCGGTGCTGGCCGCCGCGCTGGACGACGCGCTCAAGGCCGCGGCCCAGACCCAGAGCAATCAGAATCTGGGCATGATGGACATGTTCGGCGAGGCCTTCGTCGACGAGCAGGCCGATAGCGACCCCTACGAGGCCTATCGCCGTGCCCGTGAGTGGACCGACAAGGAGCGCCTGGCCGGCGAGAAGGAGACCCTCGGGCTCTATCTCACCGGGCATCCCATCGACGAGTACGAGAAGGAGCTTTCGCGCTTCGTCTCCACGCGCATCAGCGATCTCAAACCCTCGCGCGAGCCGCAGCGAGTGGCGGGCCTGGTGGTGGCCATGCGGACCATGAAGTCCAAGCGCGGCGATACCATGGCCTTCATCACCCTGGACGACCGCACCGGGCGCATCGAGGCGTCGCTGTTCGGCGAACTGTTCGATTCCCTGCGCGGCCAGATTGAGGCCGACCAGGTGCTGATCGTCGAAGGCGAGGTCTCCAGCGACGACTTCTCGGGTGGCCTGCGCCTGCGCGGCAAGGAGGTCACGCCGATGGTGGCCGCCCGCGCCCGCTTCGGCGAGGCGGTGGAGCTGTCGCTGGATGGCACCCGGGTCAACGGTCGTCTGGTGGACAGCCTGCGCGCCAGCCTCACGCCGCACCGCGACGATAGTGGCCTGCCGGTGCGCCTGCGCTACCGCAACGACGCGGCCGCCGGCTGGCTGGAGCTGGACGCGCAGTGGCGCGTATCGCCCTGCGACGAGTTGCTGATAGCGCTGCGCGAGGTGGAGGGGCAGGATGGCGTGCGCCTCAAATACCGCTAGGCCTAAGAAAAGTGCCTGCGCTCGGTCATACGGCGTTAAAAAACGGCTTAAAATGCTCATTTACTAAAGTAAACTCCGCTTTTGCGCCGTTTTTTGCCTTGTCTGACCATCGCTCGCCGACTTTTCGACAGGACCTGGACTCACCACCTTGGCTGCGAGCGGCGCCGGGGACAGGTCGCAGCGGAGGTCTTTTGCCATGGATGGCAAAAGTAGCGCCCAGGGATGGGTTCACAGCGCCTCCGCAGAGACCTGTCGCCGGAAAAGCCGCTGTTCCGCGCCTTGCGCCGTGCGTTGAGGGTGCGATAATGCCCGACACTCGATTTTATGGCTTCCGGGACGAACAGCGTTCATCATGCCCCGGCGACAGCAATGACAAGGCGGCCCAGCCACTATGAATCCCAATTACCTCGATTTCGAACAGCCCATCGCCGAACTCCAGGCCAAGATCGAAGAACTGCGCCTGGTCGGCAACGACAGCAAGCTCAACCTCAGCGACGAGATCAGTCGCCTCGAGGAGAAGAGCCGCAAGCTCACCGAGTCGATCTTCAAGGACCTGAGCCCGTGGCAGGTGTCGCAGCTCTCGCGCCACCCCCAGCGGCCCTATACCCTCGACTACCTCGAGCATATCTTCACCGATTTCGACGAGCTGCACGGTGACCGCCGCTTTGCCGACGACCCGGCCATCGTCGGCGGTATTGCCCGCTTCGACGACCGTCCGGTGATGGTCATCGGCCACCAGAAGGGGCGCGACGTGAAGGAGAAGGTGCGCCGCAACTTCGGCATGCCGCGCCCCGAGGGCTACCGCAAGGCGTGCCGCCTGATGGAGATGGCCGAGCGCTTCAAGATGCCGGTACTCACCTTCATCGATACCCCGGGCGCCTACCCCGGTATCGATGCCGAGGAGCGCGGTCAGAGCGAGGCCATTGCCTACAACCTGGCGGTCATGTCGCGGCTCAAGACGCCGATCATCTCCACGGTGGTGGGCGAGGGTGGTTCCGGTGGGGCGCTGGCCATTGGCGTGTGCGACGAGCTGGCCATGCTGCAGTACTCCACCTATTCGGTCATCTCGCCCGAGGGTTGCGCCTCGATCCTGTGGAAGAGCGCCGAGAAGGCCGCCGATGCCGCCCAGGCGATGGGCATCACCGCCGAACGGCTCAAGGAGCTGGGCTTCGTCGATACCTTGATCGAGGAGCCGCTGGGCGGTGCCCACCGTCATCCGCAGACCACCGCCGAACGGGTCAAGGAGGCCTTGCTGGCGAGCCTCGAGCGGCTCGAGGCGATGGATACCGAGGCCCTCCTGGAGCGGAGATACGAAAGGTTGATGAGTTATGGAGCGCCGGCATAGCAACGTGTCGCTCCAGGCCCTGATCGATGACGCCCTGGCGGAGACCCCGCCGGGGCGTGTCGTCTGGGTGGCGCTCTCCGGCGGGCTGGATTCGAGCCTGCTGCTGACTCTGACGGCAGCGGCGTGCCGGCGCCATCCCCGACCGATCCATGCGCTGCATGTCCACCACGGCCTGCAGGTTGCCGCCGACGGCTTCGAGGCCCATTGCCGGCGGCTCGCCTCGCGGCTGGGTGTGCCGCTGTTCATTGAGCGTGTAACGGTCGATCAGACCGCCGGGCTGGGGCTCGAAGGCGCGGCGCGACAGGTGCGCTATGCCGCCTTCTCCCGCCGGGTGGCGCCGGGCGAGACGCTGTGGCTGGCCCAGCATCGCGACGACCAGGCCGAGACCTTCCTGCTCGCCGCCCTGCGCGGCAGCGGCGTGCGCGGCCTGGCGGGCATGCCGCCAGGCCGCGAGTGGCAGGGAAGGCATCTCGTGCGCCCCCTGCTCGCCCGTTCGCGGGCCGAACTCGAAGCCGAGGCCGTGCGGCTCGGGGTACGTTGGGTCGACGATCCCTCCAATGCCGACGAAGCGTTCGACCGCAATTTCCTGCGCCGTAGCGTGCTGCCGCTGCTGCAGTCGCGCTGGCCCCACGCCGCCCAAGCCCTGGCGGGCAGCGCGCAGCGTGCCGCCGAAGCGGAGCTTCTGCTCGACGAGCTGGCCCATTGCGACCTCACCGCGCAAGGCGGCGACCCTGCCCGACTGCCGCTGGCGGGGCTCAGGGCGCTGGCGCCGGCACGTCGACGCTCGCTGGTGCGGTATGCCTGCCGCCGGCTGGGGCTGGCACCGCCGCCGTCTGCACGGCTCGAGAACCTGCTGATTCAGCTCGAGGCTCGCCACGACGCCCGGGTGCGGCTCGACTGGACCGGGGCCGAGGCCCGGGTCTGGCGCGGAAAACTCTACCTACGACCGATACACGCGACCCTGGGGGTGGGCTGGTGCACCGAGTGGGATGGCGCGCCCCCGCTGCCGTTACCCTGGGGAGAGGTGCACATGGGGCTGGCTCCAGCCGATGGTCGTGCGGTGCGGCTGACCCTGAGGGCGAGACAAGGAGGAGAGCGGCTGCGCTTGGCAGGGCGGGGCGGACGGGACCTCAAGCGCCTGCTGCAGGAGCTGGATGTGCCGCCTTGGGAGCGTGAACGGCTGCTGGTGGCCTGGCATGACCAGACGCCCGTAGCGGCGCTTCAGCCCGATTCGTTACGCTGGGTGGCAGTGGCGGAAGGGTGGCAGGCCTCGATAGGGCGCGGGTAAGGCCCCTATCGGCTCGCTACCCCATGGACCAGCATATCGAGAAGCACGCCTTCACGCAGCGCGCCATCGGCATAGCACATCGTAGTCAGTTCGAACGCCTCGAAAATCGCCCCAAGGATAGCGACGCCGGCAGGGAAGATGCGCGCACGGTCGGGCTTGAGCCCCTCCAGGGCGACCCGATCGAGATGGCCGCAGGCGATCAGGCGCTGGCGCAGCGCCTTCAATCCGCTTCTGTTGATCTCGCCGGGGGGGCCGCCGCTGGCGGCAAGCACCGAGGCGGCTGCCTTGATGGTGCCGCTGGAGCCCAGCGCTTCGTCCCAGCCCAGCTCGCCGTAGCTCGCCTGCAGCGGTGCGAGCTGAGCCAGTACGTCCGCTTCGGCCTGATCCATGCGTGCCGCGCTCAACTGGCCATCGGCGAAGTGGCGCTGGGTATGGGTGACGCAACCGATGTCGAGGCTCTCCAGCATCAGCGGTTCCAGCCGTTCGCCGATAATGAATTCGGTGGACCCGCCACCGATGTCAACGATCAGGCGACGACCGTTCTCGGCCAGGGCATGGGCCGCGCCCAGGTAGATCAGGCGGGCCTCCTCCTGCCCGGGTATTACCTCGACGCGACAGCCGAGCAACGCTTCCGCCCGGTCGATAAAGACCTGACGGTTGCGAGCCGTGCGCAGCGCACTGGTACCCACCACGCGCAGGCGATCGGCAGCGACCCCGTCCAATAGCGGGGCGAAACGGGAGAGGCAAGCCATGGCTCGCTGTATCGAGGCTTCGTCCAGACGGTTGTCGGCATCGAGGCCGGCGGCCAGTTGCACCTTCTCACCCAGCCGGGCCACTACCTGCAGCCCTCCATCATCCTGGTAATGTGCCACCAACAAATGAAAGCTGTTGGAGCCCAGATCGATGGCGGCCAGGCGCTGTGCCTGGGCCAAATCGGGGGCGTCGCCGACGAGCTGGGGCCGTTCCGTGGGTGAGTTCATCGAAGCATCCTGATAGCGAATGGCTAAAGGGTGCTGCGACTCCGCGGGCGTGTCAATCGCATGAGGTTGATCTACGGGGTTGCGTTCCTCGCCGGCCTTGACTAACATCGGGTCGTTCGCCTGTTCCGAAATGCTTTCCGACCGAGACACGACGTCCGCGTCGCGGTCAACATCAAGTCGTCAGTCAGCCCCTTTTTTGTCGCTCGTAGTCATGTGCCGATAGCCATGGTGGCACTTGAAACGCACCAGGCGATGAGTCCAAGCGACAAGAAGCGCTGCTCCCTCGAACACGATACCGTGCCGGTGACCCTTGCGCAGAGTGGTCGTACCGTGACGGGCATCGCTCATGAGCGACAGCCTCCCGGGCTCTGAACGCACCCAAGCGGCGTACCGTTTTTCTCCGCACCATTCCCACGGCCGCCGTGCCGCCACGCTGACATGAGCAACTTCCGAACGCACCGATGAATCTTACCGAACTCAAGCAAAAATCCGTGCCGGACCTCCTGGAGATCGCCCGTGAGATGGGCATCGACAACCTGGCCCGCTCGCGCAAGCAGGACATCATCTTTGCCATCCTCAAGAAGCACGCCAAGAGCGGCGAGGATATCTACGGCGATGGTGTACTCGAAATCCTCCAGGACGGCTTCGGCTTCCTGCGCAGCGCCGACAGCTCCTATCTGGCTGGCCCCGACGACATCTATGTCTCGCCGTCGCAGATCCGGCGCTTCAATCTGCGCAAGGGTGATTCGATCTCCGGCAAGATTCGTCCGCCGAAGGAAGGGGAGCGTTACTTCGCGCTGCTCAAGGTCAGCCAGATCAACTTCGACAAGCCGGAAAACGCCAAGCACAAGATCCTGTTCGAGAACCTCACGCCGCTGTTCCCCCAAGAGCGGCTGCGTATGGAGATCGGTAACGGCTCCACCGAGGATCTCACTGCGCGCATCATCGATCTCACCGCACCCATCGGCAAGGGCCAGCGCGGTCTGATCGTCTCGCCGCCCAAGGCGGGCAAGACGCTGATGCTGCAGAACATCGCCACCTCGATCACGCGCAACAACCCCGAGTGCCACCTGATCGTGCTGTTGATCGACGAGCGTCCGGAAGAAGTGACCGAGATGTCGCGCACCGTGCGCGGCGAGGTGGTCGCCTCGACCTTCGACGAGCCGCCGGCGCGTCACGTGCAGGTCGCCGAGATGGTCATCGAGAAGGCCAAGCGCCTGGTCGAGCACAAGATGGATGTAGTCATCCTGCTCGACTCCATCACCCGCCTGGCCCGCGCCTACAATACCGTGGTGCCGAGTTCCGGCAAGGTACTCACCGGTGGTGTCGACGCCCACGCCCTGGAGAAGCCCAAGCGCTTCTTCGGTGCCGCGCGCAACATCGAGGAGGGCGGCAGCCTGACCATCATCGCCACCGCGCTGGTCGATACCGGCTCGAAGATGGACGAGGTGATCTTCGAGGAGTTCAAGGGCACCGGCAACATGGAAGCCCACCTGGACCGCAAGCTCGCCGAGCGCCGCGTCTACCCGGCCCTCAACATCCGCCGCTCAGGCACTCGCCGCGAGGATCTGATCGCCTCCGAAGACGAGATGCAGCGTATGTGGATCCTGCGCAAGCTGCTCAACCCGATGGACGATACCGCCGCAACGGAATTCCTCATCGATCGTCTGAAGGATACCAAGACGAACCTCGAGTTCTTCGAAGCCATGAAACGCCGCTAGGTTTGATCGGCGGTGCGGAAAGGGGCAGCATGCTATGCTGCCCCTTTTGTCGTTCCGGAAACGGGAATTGGAATGAAGTACAAGGACCTGCGCGACTTCATCGCCGCTCTGGAGGCTCAGGGCGAGCTGATACGTGTTTCTGCCGAGGTGGACCCCTACCTCGAGATCACCGAGATCTGCGACCGTACCCTGCGTGCCGGTGGCCCGGCGCTGCTGTTCGAAAACGTCAAAGGGCATGACATGCCACTTCTGGGCAACCTGTTCGGCACGCCGAAGCGAGTCGCCATGGGCATGGGCCAGGACTCGGTTTCGGCCCTGCGCGAGGTGGGCGAGCTGCTCGCCTTCCTCAAGGAGCCCGAACCGCCCAAGGGGTTCCGTGATGCCTGGGACAAGCTGCCGATCTTCAAGCAGGTCATGAGCATGGGCCCCAAGACGGTGCGCAGTGCCCCGGTGCAGCAGGTTGTACTGGAGGGTGACGACGTCGACCTCGGCCGGCTGCCGATCCAGCACTGCTGGCCCGGCGATGCCGCGCCGCTGGTCACCTGGCCACTGGTGGTTACCCGCGGGCCGCTCAAGAAGCGCCAGAACCTGGGCATCTACCGCCAGCAGAAGCTCTCCAGGAACCGGCTGATAATGCGTTGGCTGTCCCACCGCGGCGGTGCGCTCGACTTCCAGGAGTTCCAGCAGACCAACCCCGGTGAGCCCTTCCCGGTGGCGGTGGCGTTGGGTGCTGACCCGGCCACCATTCTTGGCGCAGTGACACCGGTGCCGGATTCGCTTTCCGAGTACGCCTTCGCCGGACTGCTGCGTGGCTCGCGCACCGAACTGGTCAAGTGCGGCCACGCCGACCTCGAGGTGCCGGCTTCGGCCGAAATCATCCTCGAGGGCTTCATCTATCCCGATGACGTGGCGCCGGAAGGCCCCTACGGCGATCACACCGGCTACTACAACGAGGTCGACGAGTTCCCGGTATTTACCGTGACGCGCATGACCATGCGCCGCGACGCCATCTATCATTCGACCTACACCGGAAGGCCTCCCGACGAGCCGGCGATCCTGGGGCTCGCGCTCAACGAAGTGTTCGTGCCGATCCTGCGCAAGCAGTTTCCCGAGATCGTCGACTTCTATCTGCCGCCGGAAGGGTGCTCCTATCGCATGGCGATAGTGACCATGAAGAAGCAGTACCCGGGACATGCCAAGCGCGTGATGATGGGCGTGTGGAGTTTCCTGCGCCAGTTCATGTACACCAAGTTCGTGGTAGTGCTCGACGATGACGTCAATGCTCGCGACTGGAAGGACGTGATCTGGGCCATCACCACCCGCATGGACCCCGCCCGGGACACCGTAATGGTCGAGAACACGCCCATCGACTACCTCGACTTCGCCTCCCCGGTGGCGGGGTT
This sequence comes from Halomonas sp. A29, assembly GCF_046723295.1. Lineage (NCBI taxonomy): Bacteria > Pseudomonadati > Pseudomonadota > Gammaproteobacteria > Oceanospirillales > Halomonadaceae > Halomonas > Halomonas sp. A29. Next base: position 595,992 of record NZ_JAXQPR010000001.1, on the reverse strand, counting down.
GGGGTCCAAGATGGGGCTGGACGCCACCAGCAAGTGGCCCGGCGAGACCGATCGAGAATGGGGTACGCCCATCGTCATGGACGAAGCCGTAAAGGCCCGCGTCAGCGAGCGCTGGAACGAGCTGGGTATCAGCCTGCCCCCCACACCCTGATGACAAGAGGCCTGCATGACCCCGAGGACCCTGACCTGCCAGGTGACGGCAGTGGAGGACCTGACCCCCGACGTGTTCCGCGTGCGCCTGGAAGGACGTGCCGAGGCCATGGCCCACGAGCCGGGTCAGTATCTCGAACTCAAGCTTGATGACGAGACCTGGGTACCGTTTTCCATTGCCAGCGCCCATGCCGGCGACGGTACCCTTGAGCTGCACATCCAGCACTGGCCGGAGCGCGAAAACTCCGCCCGCCTGCGTGAACTGATCGTGGTGGCGCATCACCTGACGGTGCGCCTGCCAGACGGCGACTGCGTGCTCGACCCGACTAGCCAGCGCCCGCTGCTGCTGGTCGCTGCCGGCACAGGCTTTTCCCAGATGAAGGCCATCGTCGAAGCCTCGCTGCATCAGGCGCCGCAGCGGCCCATCGAGCTGTGGTGGGCATCCCGCGAACGCCGCGACCTGTACCTCGAGAGCCTGCCACGGGAGTGGGCCGAGCAGCACGACAGCGTACACTTCCATGTGGTCACCGAGGTGGCGCCGGAGCCCCCGGTGTCTGGTGTGCGTACCCAGGGGCACCTGGGCCGAATTGACCAGGCGCTGGCCGCCGGGCTCGAAGATATCAGCGCGTATGACGTCTATCTTTCCGGCTCGCCGGGCATGGTCTACGCCTGCGTCGACGTGCTGGCCTCGCTGGGCCTCGAGCCGTCGCGAGTCTTCTCCGACGTCTTCGCCTATGCGCCGCGTCAGCCGCTGGTACCCACCGCCGGCGTGCTGCGTCGGGGGAGCGCGCGGTGAGTGCCGCGCCTATCCTGATTACCGGAGGTGGCCAGCGCCTGGGGCGTCACTGTGCCGAGCGTCTGGTAGAGGATGGCCATCCCGTCATCGTCAGCTACCGGCGCGAGCGGCCCGAACTCGAAGCCATGCGCAAGCGCGGCATCGTGACGCTGCAGGCGGATTTTGCCAGTGAGAGCGGCATTCTCGACTTCATTGCCCGGCTAAAGGAAGAGACGCCTACGCTGAGGGCCATCGTGCACAATGCCAGCGACTGGACTCGCGATGCTCGGGGCGAGGCCGCGGGGGCTGCATTCGAGCAGCTGTTCCGCATCCACATGCTGGCGCCCTACCTGATCAATCTGCACTGTCGCGAATTGCTCGAAGCCTGCGGCGAGCCACAGCGCGATATCGTGCACATGACCGACTACCTGGTGCAGAAGGGCTCGAAGCAGCATATCGCCTATGCTGCCACCAAGGCGGGGCTTGCCAACCTGACGCTCTCCTTCGCGGCAATGTATGCCCCGGCGATCCAGGTCAATGCCATTGCCCCGGCCTTGATCATGCTGGCCGAAGGTGACGGTGAAGAGTATGCCGAGAAAGCCAAGGCGAAGTCGGCGATGGGAATGGTGCCTGGGCCGGGGGTGATCTATCAGAGCCTGCGCTACCTGCTCGACAACCGCTACGTCACCGGTATCACGCTTCCAGTCGATGGCGGTCGCCACCTCCGCTAGAATACTCCTCCCCCTGATAACTCGTGAACGAGGAACCAACATGGCGAACGACCATGACTTCAAGGACGACAGCGGCCTGCTGTCGATAGTGCTGGGCTTGGTAGTGCTGGTGAGTATGACTGCGCTGCCGGCCACGATCGGCTGGTACCAGGTGATCACGGGCTGACGGCCGCGCTTGCCAAGCCTGTGCTGATCGGGCACGATAAAGCCAGAACATTGGAGACGACCATGACACCGAACCGACCCTCGACCGCAAACGCCTTCGACCGCGCCCCCCGCGCGGAGCAGGTGCGTGGTGTTGGTTTCGGTGGTCAGTATTGGTACTGGTTTAGTGCCGGTGTGCCGGCGGCTGGGTCCTGAGCGAGGACAGCCGCAAAGGCACACCCTAACCGGGTTGCCTCCCCAGAAACCCCCCGGTCGGCAACCCCGATCGGGGGTTTTGCGTTGTGGGGGGCGCGAGATAGCCAGGCACATTTGACCCCGATCGAATTCAACCACAGGAGACGCACCATGACCGCACGCAGCGCCACTTTCGCCGCCCAGGCCCGCCACGACTATTATGGCTGGGGCTATGGCTGGCGATTTAGCGCCACGCGGTCGGCCCAGTGCGCCACCTCCGACCGTGAGATGTCCGGTGGCAAGACGACACGATGTTTGCCGACCTCACGGAGTTGACCATGAATGCCCCAGCATCCCTCGCTGAACACCTGGCCGATAGCCATGCCGATCTCTCTGTCGACGCCCCCAGCCGGGCGAGTATGACGCTACCTACCCCTGGCGAGCTGCGCAGCCGCCTGCCCGTCGCGCCTCGGGTGGCGGAACGCCTCTCGGCCCAGCGCCGGGCCATCCACGATATCCTGTGTGGGCGCGACGACCGCATGCTGGTGGTGGTCGGCCCCTGTTCGATCCACGACCCCATGGCGGCACTGGAGTACGCCCACCGACTGGCCGAGCTGGCCCACAAGGTAGACGACCGGCTGCTCCCGGTCATGCGGGTCTACGTGGAAAAACCGCGTACCACGGTGGGTTGGAAGGGGCTGGCCTACGACCCTGACCTGGACGGCAGCGGCGACATGGCGCGTGGCCTGCACCTCTCCCGCCACCTGATGCATGAAGTCGCTGCGCTGGGCCTGCCGGTCGCCACCGAGGTGCTGCAGCCAATGCTGGCCGCCTACCTCGATGACCTGCTGGCCTGGGTCGCTATCGGGGCGCGCACCACCGAGTCGCAGCTGCATCGGGAGCTTGCCAGTGGCTTGGAGGCGGCGGTGGGATTCAAGAACGCCACCAGTGGCGAGGTGGGCGTCGCAGTGGACGCCATCCACGCCGCGGCGCATCCGCACCGGCATTTCGGTCTCGACGAGCAGGGTCGGCCCGCACTGCGCGAAACGTCGGGCAATGTCCACGCCCACATGGTGCTGCGTGGCGGTCATCATGGGCCCAATTACGACAGTGGCTCGGTACGCGCCGCTCGTGAGGCGCTGGAGAATGCCGAGCTGCCGGCAAGGCTGATGGTCGATTGCAGCCACGCCAACGCACGCAAGGATCATCGCCGCCAGGCCGAGGTGCTGCGTGACGTGGTGGCGCAGCGAGCGGCGGGTGAAACGTCTCTCATGGGACTGATGCTGGAGAGCCACCTCGAGGAGGGCAAGCAGCCGCTGACCCCCGGCGCGCTGCGCTATGGTGTCTCGGTCACCGACCCCTGCCTGGGCTGGCAGGCCACCGAGGCTTTGCTGCTGGAAGCGGCCGAACGGCTACGCTGACTCTCGGTCGCGGGGCGACTGTACCTCGGCGGGCGATGCCGGGATAATCCCGGCATCGCATCGCCACAGGAGCCCCTCCATGTCGTTCATCTTCGAACACCACGATCCCGAAACCTACCGTCGCAAGGCGAAAATCATCAGCGTTGCCATGGCGGGTCAGCTGATCGTCTTCGGCCTGGTGTTCTCCCAGCTATTGGTGGCGACCTTCGGTTCTAGCCTGTGGCTCAACGCCTTGGGTGTATTTCTCGGGTTGCTGTTCACTAGCCTGACCTTTGCCGTGCTGCGCGAGCGCCCGTGGATGCGCGAGATGCGCTATGTCTGGCAGCTCAAGCACCATCTCTCCCGGCTCAGCGGTTATCTCGCCACCCTGCGCCGCGAAATGGAACAGGGCAACGGCGTGGCCCTGCACCTGATGACGGCCTATCACCAGGGCATGGCCCAGTTAGCCGAGCTCAATGGTCGTACTCTGGATGACGACAGCGAGCTGATCGGTGAGCGCGCCAGGGTTCGCCAGCTCCGCGAGGAGCGTGGGCTCTCCGCTCAGGTCGAAGGCTTCGACCCCCACGACCTGGCGGCCTTCAAGAGGGGTTGAGCTAGCCAGCCAGGAGCCGGGCGGCGCGCTTGGCGAAATAGGTCAGCACCCCATCGGCGCCGGCGCGCTTGAAGCACGTCAGCGACTCGAGGATGACCTCGTCGGCATCGAGCCAGCCGTTGTCGAAAGCGGCCATGTGCATGGCGTATTCACCGCTCACCTGGTAGGCGTAGGTGGGCACCCGGAGCTCGTCCTTGACGCGTCGCACCACGTCCAGGTAGGGCATGCCGGGCTTGACCATCACCATGTCGGCACCTTCGGCCAGGTCCAGCGCCACCTCGTGCAGTGCCTCGTCGCTGTTGGCCGGGTCCATCTGGTAGGTGCGCTTGTCGGCCTTGCCCAGGTTGGCGGCCGAGCCCACCGCATCGCGGAAGGGGCCGTAGTACCTCGAGGCGTACTTGGCGCTGTAGGCCATGATGCGCACGTTGTGCAGATGCTCCTGCTCGAGCACCTGGCGAATCTCGCCGATACGACCATCCATCATGTCCGAGGGGGCGACCACGTCGGCACCGGCCTCGGCGTGGGACAGCGCCTGCTTGAGCAGGGTCTCCACGGTGCGGTCGTTGAGCACGTAGCCGTTTTCATCGATGATGCCGTCCTGGCCGTGGATGGTGTATGGGTCGAGGGCCACATCGGTGATGATGCCGAGTTCCGGCACGGCAGCCTTCAGCGCGCGTACGCTACGTTGGACCAAGCCGCTGGCGTTGTAGGCTTCCTCGGCCAGTTCGCTCTTCAGCGTTTGGTCCACCACCGGGAATAGCGCCAGGGCGGGAATGCCGAGGTCGTGTGCCTCGCGTGCCTCCTCTATCAGCAGATCCAGCGACAGCCGCTCTACGCCCGGCATCGATGGCACGGCCTCGCGGCGCTGCTCGCCGTCGAGCACGAACACCGGCCAGATCAGGTCAGCGGCGGTCAGGGTCGATTCCCGCATCAGGCGGCGCGAGAAGTCGTCACGGCGCATGCGGCGCATGCGTGTGGCGGGGAACTGGCGCGTGGTCATGAAACTCAAGATGTTCTACTCCGGCTGTGGGGCCGCGTTGCACCCGTGGACCATGGCGTAACGGAGGTGTGCCCCGGCAAGGATAACTGTGCGATGACGTCGAATACGTTGCATCGAGTATATCAGTGCTACCCCGTGCGGGAAGTCACGCCTTGTCGCACCCGGTCCGACTCTCTAAAGTGTTGGCTTCAGGATTAAGGCAGAGCCCTTCATTCGAGGCGCCTCATTACAAGGAGAAAGGCATGAGCAAACAAGTGGCGGTCATTCTGTCGGGCTGCGGCGTTCAGGACGGCTCGGAGATCTACGAGACCACCCTGACCCTGCTGCGGCTGGATCAGTTGGGTATCGGCTATCGCTGCTTCGCGCCTGACATCATGCAGCATCATGTGATCGACCATCGTAGTGGCGATGTCGTCGAAGGCGAGTCGCGCAGCGTACTGACCGAATCGGCGCGCCTGGCGCGGGGCGATATCGCCCCGCTGGAGGAACTCGAGGTCGACGAGTTCGACGCGGTGGTTCTGCCCGGTGGCTTCGGCGCGGCCAAGAACCTGTCGAATTTTGCCGAAGCCGGCAGCGAGATGGAGCCGCTCTCGGAACTGGTCGAGGCGGTGGCGCCATTCTACGAGGCGCGCAAACCCATCGGCCTGATGTGCATCGCCCCGGCCTTGGTGCCCAAGCTGTTGGGGCCGGGCATCGCAGTGACGATTGGCCACGATCCTGGCGTTTCCGGTGCGATCAGCTCCATGGGCGGTCTGCATCGCAGCTGTGGCGTCGAGGATATCGTGGTGGACTTCGAGAACCGCGTGGTGACCACCCCGGCCTACATGCTCGCTACTCGCATCAGCGAGGCCGCCACAGGCATCTTCAAGCTGGTCGACCGTATCGACGAGCTGATGGACCTGTAGGCGTCGCTGAGCCCGATGAAAAGCGCCCCCCGCTAGGCAAGAGCGGGGGGCGCTTCGCGTTCAGACCTGGGGTGGGCAGTGCTGGTCAGTTCAGGCGTCGTCACGTTCTTCGGCCGGTGTCGCCTCGTTCTCCTTGCGCTTCTTGCGCCTCACCAGGCGGCCGAACAGGATGCCCACCTCGTAGAGCAGGTACATGGGCACGGCGAGCAGGCTCTGCGAGATCACGTCAGGTGGTGTCAGCAGCATGCCGACCACGAAGCAGCCGAGGATGATGTAGGGCCGTTTCTGCGTCAGGCTTTCCACCGTGGTGGCACCGGAAAGAATCAGCAGGAAGGTGGCGATGGGGATCTCGAAGGCCACGCCGAAGGCGAAGAACAGCTTGAGGACGAAGTTCAGGTACTGGTTGATATCGGTCATCACCGCCACGTTCTCCGGCCCGGTCTGGGTGAAGAACTGGAACAGCAGCGGGAATACCGCATAGTAGGCGAAGGCCGCACCGGCATAGAATAGCCCCACGCTGGAGGCGAGCAGCGGCAGGGCCAGGGCTTTCTCGTTGTCGTAGAGCCCCGGGGCGACGAAGGCCCAGGCCTGGTGCAGCACGTAGGGAATGGCGACGAATACCGCCACCACCAGGGTCAGCTTGAACGGAGCCAGGAACGGTGAGGCCACCTCGGTGGCGATCATCTGGGAACCTTCCGGCAGCATGCCCATCAGCGGCTGGGCGACGAAGGTGTAGATCTCGTTGGCGAAGGGGTAGAGCCCCAGGAAGATCACGAAGATCGCCAGCACGGCGCGCAGCAGTCGCGAGCGAAGCTCGATCAGATGCTCGATCAGGGGAGCCTGGCCAAGTTCCTGCTTGTCGTCGGAGTCGCTCATCGGGAAGCGGCGTCCTTGTCATCGTCGGAGGAGGAGGGCTTGTCGCCTGCCGCCCTGGCATCGGCCAGGGCATCATCGAGACGCGCAGCGGCCGGCGGCGTTTCGCCGTCGGCCTTGCGTTCGACGGCATCTGGCCGCTCATCGTCGCCCTTGCGGGGCGTCGACGACGAGTAGGGCTGGGCGATGCTCTCCACGTCGCGCTTGGCCTTGTTCAGGCTCTCGTCGAGCTTGGTCTGCTGCTCCTTGAGCTTCTGGCGCAGCTCCTCCGCCTCGAGCTGGGAGTTGATCTCGCGCTGCATGCTCGACACGGTGCGCTTGATCTTGCCGACCCAGAGCCCCGCCGTGCGCGCAGCCTTGGGCAGGCGCTCCGGTCCGAGCACGAGCAGGCCAACGATCCCCAGGATCAGCAGTTCCAGGAAGCCGATATCAAACATGGAGGCTTACTTGCGCTCTTCCCGTTCCTCGACACTGTCCGAGGCCTTCTTCTCCTCGGCGCGGACGTCATAAGTATTGGGTTGCTCTTCGTGGGTCACCTTGGCCTGGGTCTTGTCGCCCTTGCCTTCCTTGTCTTCCTCGTTGACGGCCTGCTTGAACCCTTTGACCGCGCCACCCAGGTCGGAGCCGACGTTACGCAGTTTCTTGGTGCCGAAGATCAGGATGATGATGCCGAGTACGATCAGCAGTTGCCAGATACTGATGCCACCTAACATGAAACTTACCTCTGATTCGGGTTTCCGGCGGATCCGGAAGACATTTTTACTTTGACCTTGCGGCCTTCTCTTCGTGCCCGGAAATTCCGAAGCGGCGGGCCAGCTCATCGAGCACGTCCCGGTGGTCGAGTCCGAGATGCGACAGCATCACCAGGCTATGAAACCACAGGTCGGCGGTTTCGGCGACCAGTGCCTTGCGTTCAGCGTCGCCACCGGCCTCCGCATCCTTGGCTGCGAGCAGGGTTTCAGTGGCTTCCTCGCCGATCTTTTCGAGTATCTTGTTAAGCCCCTTGTCATGCAAGGCGGCCACATAGGATTCGGCGGGATCGGCACTACGGCGTTGGCTCAGCACGTCGAAGAGTTCGTCGAGAATATCACGCATGGGAGCGATTCCGGTTGCGGTGAGTCAAGTTCATTGCCAAGCCAGCAGCAGCAGACCAAGAAGGCCTGCGACCAGGACCGGCCAGGGTTGCGTGGCGGCCCATTCGCTGAGCGGCTGCCAGGCCAGTGCCAGCCCGGCCAGCAGCAGCCCCAGGCGCAGGCGGCGGCCACCGCGACGCCCTTCGCGCAGCTGGTGCTGGATGCCGCCCAGGGCCTGGGCCTGGCGGCGCCGCTGACGATGTTCGCGTTCGATACGGCTCAGCGCCTGGTGGGCCACGGAGGGCAGCTCGGGCAACTGGCGTGAAAGCTCCGGTGCCTGGCGCTTGATCGACTCCCACAGGCCCACCGCTCCGGCGCGCTCGTGCATCCAGCGTTCCAGGTAGGGCTTGGCGGTGCTCCACAGGTCGAGGTCGGGATAGAGCTGGCGCCCCAGCCCCTCGATGTTGAGCAGGGTCTTCTGCAACAGCACCAGCTGCGGCTGGACCTCCATGTTGAAGCGGCGCGCGGTCTGGAACAGGCCCAGCAGCACCTGGCCGAAGGAGATGTCCTTGAGCGGCTTCTCCAGGATCGGCTCGCACACCGTGCGGATGGCGGCGGCGAACTCGTTGGCGCGGGTATCTTCGCCCACCCAGCCCGACTCGATGTGCAGCGCGGCGACTTCGTAGTAGTCCTGGCGGAAGAAGGCCAGCAGGTTGCGCGCCAGGTAGTCTTGGTCCTCGCGGGTCAGGCTGCCGACGATGCCACAGTCGATGGCGATGTACTGTGGGTCGTTGGGGTGCTCGCGGGAAACGAAGATATTGCCCGGGTGCATGTCGGCGTGAAAGAAGTTGTCGCGGAACACCTGGGTGAAGAAGATTTCCACGCCGCGCTCGGCGAGCCGCTTGAGATCGGTGCCCTGGGCCTTCAAGGCGGCGATGTCGGCCACCGGGATGCCATGGATACGCTCCTGCACCATGACCCGTCGACGGGTATGCGACCAGTGCACCGTGGGCACGTGAAGTAGCGGTGAGTCCTTGAAGTTGCGCTTGAGCTGCGAGGTGTTGGCCGCCTCCTTGTGCAGGTCGAGCTCGTCGAACAGGGTGGCCTCGTAGTCGCGCACCACTTCCACAGGGCGCAATCGGCGCGCTTCGGGGATCAGGGTCAGCAGGCCTGCCACCCGGTACATCAGCGCCATGTCCTGACGCATCACGCGGTCAATGGCGGGACGGATGATCTTGACCACCACGTCTTCGCCACTGTGCAGGCGAGCGGCGTGCACCTGGGCGATGGAGGCCGATGCCAGTGGCTCGGGCTCGAAATGGGCGAAGGCGGCGTCCAGCGGCATGCGCAGCTCGGATTCGACGAGCGCACGGGCTTCGTCGGCGGGGAAAGGGGGCACCTGGTCCTGCAGACGCCTGAGTTCGTCGGAGATCTCCTCGGGTAGCAGGTCGCGGCGCGTGGAGAGCAGTTGGCCGAACTTGACGAAGATCGGACCCAGTGACTCCAGGGCCAGGCGCAGGCGCTCACCGCCCGAGCGCCGTCCCACCGGTACCAGGCGCAGCGGCGAGAGCAGGAAGGCCAGGCGCAGCCACCAGGGCAGGCGCTGCAGCGGCAACAGGGTATCGAGGCGATAGCGGGTGATCACCCACATGATGCGCAGCAGGCGAAGCCCCATCATGACGAACCCTCGCATTCCAGACCTCGGCGCAGCCTGGCCAGGCGGGCCTCGAGGCGGTCGGTGGCCATCTCCAGCTCGGTGAGATGGTCGCGCAGGGTCTCGAGTTGCTGGTGGCCGGGTAGCAGGCGCGCCTCTTCGAAAACGTATTCGGCGATGTCGGCGCGCATCTCCTCCTGGGCGCGCAGGCCCCAGCGTGCCACGCGCCTCAGCCCCTCGGCCAGGCTGTGGGCGGGCACCTCGCCCAGCCAGCGCGCCAGCTCCGCTTCCCAGTCGATGTCGAGATCGAAGAACAGCTCGCGAACCTCGTCGAGCATGTGCACGTGTCCACGCACCGCCAGGCGCCCGCGGAACATCAGCCGCTCCAGCGATTCGCCACCCAGCAGTTCACCCAGCGTCTCGGCATCGAGTTCGACCACGACATCGGCGCTGCCTTCGTCGGGTTCCTGCTGTCGCATCAGGTCGACGCCATATGGATGGAAACTCAGCAGCAGCGTCAGCGAGGGGCGTTCCAGACGCAGCAACAGCCGGCTGCCGGCCAGCCGGGCCAGGCGCGTGGGTGCAGCCAGGTCGCGGGCGAGCAGGGCATTGAGAGTGCGCTCGATGCCGGCCAACAGCAGGGGCGGAGTCAACGTCATTGCGACCTCAAAGCTTGATGCCGCGATGCAGGGCGACGATGCCCCCAGTGAGATTGGTGTACTCGACCCGCTCCAGTCCGGCCGTCTCCATCATGCTCTTGAGCGTCTCCTGGTCGGGATGCATGCGAATCGATTCGGCCAGGTAGCGATAGCTGTCGGAGTCGCCCGCCACCATCTGGCCCATGAAGGGCAGCAGGCGGAAGGAGTACTCGTCGTAGGCGCGGGTCAGCACGGGGTTGTTCGGCTTGGAGAACTCCAGTACCAGCAGCCGGCCACCGGGCTTGAGCACCCGGGCCATGGAACGCAGTGCGGCGTCCTTGTCGGTGACGTTGCGCAGCCCGAAGGCGATGGTGATGCAGTCGAAGCTGTTGTCGGGAAACGGCAGGCACTCGGCATTGGCCTGCACGTACTCGACGTTGCCGCCGACGCCGTTGTCGAGCAGCTTGTCGCGACCGACCCGCAGCATCGATTCGTTGATGTCGGCCAGCACCACCCGGCCGCGGGGACCGACCATGCGCGAGAACTTGAGCGTCAGGTCACCGGTACCTCCGGCGATGTCGAGCACGCTATGGCCGGGGCGTACCCCGCTGCGCTCGATGGTGAGACGCTTCCACAGGCGGTGGATGCCCAGCGACATGAGATCGTTCATGACGTCGTAGCGCGCCGCCACGGAGTGGAAGACGTCGGCCACGCGCGAGGCCTTTTCCTCTACCGGCACTTCCTGGTAGCCGAAGTGAGTGGTGCGCTGGTCCCCGGGGGTGGAGTGAGGGCTCATGCGAAAAGGGCTCCCGAATCGCTGCGGAAAGGTGAGGACAGGGCCTCTTGGTGCGCCACATTGTAGCCTTCCCCCGGCGCCCTTGTCTTTGACCTGCTGACAGGCTGCTAGAGTTGCTTGATCTCGATGCCCAGCGGCTCCCGGCTGGCGCCGGCTTTCTCCAGGCGCTGGAGGTAGTCGGCCCAGTAGGCCTCGCGGTGCTCGATCAGCTCATGCAGGTACTCCCAACTGAACAGACCGCTGTCATGGCCATCGTCGAAGGCCAGCTTGACGGCGTAGCGGCCCACCGGCTCGATGTTCTTCAGGCCGACGTGCTTCTTGCCGACCTGCAGCACGGCCTGACTGGGGTGGTGGCCGCGCACCTCGGCGGAGGGGGAGTAGACGCGCAGGTACTCGACCGGCAGGCGGTGGCTCTCACCTTCGGCATAGGTGAGTTCCAGCTCGCGGGCCTTCTTGTGATAGTGGATCTTGCTGGGGATGGGGGCAGTCATGCAGGGCTCCACTGGCATTGGTGAAGCGCGGCTGTCCGGGCCGCGCTTGGACGACTACTCACATGACAGCTTAGAGAATATACCGCGACAGATCCTCGTCCATGGCCAGCTCGGCGAGCTGGGAGTCGACGTAGTCGGCGTCAATGGTCAACGGGCCGCCGAAATCGGCGCCCTTGAACGAGGCGTCTTCCAACAGTCGCTCCATTACCGTATGCAGGCGTCGCGCACCGATGTTCTCGGTGCCTTCGTTGACCTTCCAGGCGATCTCGGCGATGCGCTCGATGCCGTCTTCGGTGAAGTCGATCTCGAGCCCTTCGGTGGCCAGCAGCGCCTTGTACTGCTTGGTCAGGGCGGCGGAAGGCTCGGTGAGGATGCGCTTGAAGTCTTCCGGCGTCAGCGCTTCGAGCTCGACCCGGATCGGCAAGCGACCCTGCAGCTCGGGGATCAGGTCCGACGGACGCGACAGGTGGAAGGCGCCGGAGGCAATGAACAGGATGTGATCGGTCTTGACCATGCCGTACTTGGTGGAGACCGTGGAGCCCTCGATCAGTGGCAACAGGTCGCGCTGAACGCCCTCGCGGGAGACCTCTCCTCCACTGGACTGGCCGCTGCCTTTGGCCACCTTGTCGATCTCGTCGAGGAAGACGATGCCGTTCTGCTCCACGGCGTCGATGGCGCGGTGCTTGATCTCCTCCTCGTTGACCAGCTTGGCGGCTTCCTCGTCGCGCAGCAGGGCGAAGGCGTCCTTGACCTTGACCCGGCGGGTCTCGGTCTTGTGGCGGCCCATGTTGGAGAACAGACTCTGCAGCTGACTGGTCATCTCCTCCATGCCCGGCGGGGTCATGATGTCGATGCCTGGTCCCTGAGGGGTGATCTCGATGTCGATCTCCTTGTCGTCGAGGTCGCCCTCGCGCAACTTCTTGCGGAAGATCTGGCGAGTGGAGCTGTCGCTGCGCGAGCTCTCCTCCTGGCCACGAGGTGGCGGCAACAGGGCGTCGAGGATGCGGTCCTCGGCGGCGTCCTCGGCGCGATGACTGACTTCATCCTTGGCTTGTTCGCGCACCAGCTTGATGGCGGCCTCGGTGAGGTCGCGGATGATCGACTCGACGTCGCGTCCGACATAGCCCACCTCGGTGAACTTGGTCGCCTCGACCTTGATGAAAGGCGCACGGGCCAGCTTGGCCAGGCGTCGGGCGATCTCGGTCTTGCCCACCCCGGTGGGCCCGATCATCAGGATGTTCTTGGGCGTGACTTCCGGGCGCAGGTCGTCATCGAGCTGCATACGCCGCCAGCGGTTGCGCAGGGCAATGGCCACGGCGCGCTTGGCGTCCTGCTGGCCGACGATGAACTGGTCCAGGGCGTGGACGATCTCGCGTGGGGTCATCTGTGACATGGTGGCGGCCTTCAGAGCGTTTCGAGGGTGACGTGATGGTTGGTGAACACACAGATGTCACCCGCGATCTCGAGTGACTTCTCGGTGATCTCCTGAGCCGAGAGTTCGGTGTTCTCGAGCAGCGCACGGGCCGCGGCCAGGGCGAAGTTGCCGCCCGAACCGATGGCGATGATGCCGCGCTCCGGCTCTACCACGTCGCCGTTGCCGGTGATGATCAGCGAAGCGTTCCTGTCGGCCACGGCCAGCAAGGCCTCGAGTCGGCGCAGGGCGCGATCGGTGCGCCAGTCCTTGGCCAGCTCCACGGCGGCCTTGACCAGGTTGCCCTGGTACTTCTCCAACTGTGCCTCGAAGCGCTCGAACAGAGTGAAGGCGTCGGCGGTGCCACCGGCAAAGCCGGCCAGCACCTGGCCGCGATAGAGGCGGCGTACCTTGCTGGCGTTGCCCTTCATCACGGTATTGCCCAGCGATACCTGGCCGTCGCCCGCCAGCGCAACCTGGTCACCGCGGCGCACGGAAACGATCGTGGTCATGGAGATAACTCCGTAACGGGGAGCCTGGGCTCCCGGTGACTTTCGGCACCCGGTCGAGCCGGGGCCGTGAATGAGCGTTCAACTGAAGTGTGGGCGATGAGCGGTGAATTCAAGCGGCTGGGGCGAAGAGGCCGTCGGCTTAGTTGGTGGCGCGATGCCGCAGCGGCGTGATTCCCTGGGTAGTCATCAGGTCCTCGGCCCGGTTGAGCTCGCGGGTATCGTCGTAGGGGCCCACCATCACGCGATGCCAGGTCTGGCCGTCGGCGGACTGCACCTGGCTCACCTGAGCCACCAGACTCAGATTGCGCAGCCGCTGGCGCAGCTGTTCGGCCTCTCCCGGCTCGCGGAACGAGGCCGCCTGCAGCATGTAGCGCGTGCCTGCCGGTGCCTCCGCTTCGCGCTCTGGGGTGGCATTGACTTCATCACGCAGGTTGGCAGCAATGACCTGGGCGATGGGGTCGTCGTCCGGCGCCGATTCGGTGGCGGCGCTGGGTTCGAGTGGCGGGGGCACGACGACGGTCGGTTCCGGCGGCGAGGCGGTCGAGGCCACCTCCCGCGGTGCCACGACCTCTTCGGGCAGCAAGGTATAGAACTCGAAGGTCGGCATGCGCGGCTCGCGTGGCTCGACGGTCGGCGCAGGCTGGGTCTCCTCGGTAGGAGCGCGTGGCATCAGGCTGGCCAACGGCGAGTCGCTGCCCTCCTGCCAGGGGGCGGTACCGTGCTGGTGCTGGGCCAGCAGAAAACCCGCGATGACACCGCCAAGCCCCCATACCCAGCCGGGAAGGCGAAAGCCGTGGCCACGAGCAGGGGCTCGCTTGCGGCTGCTGCTGGTGGCGCCGCGTTTCTTGGGCGTGCGACGGGCGGCCATGGCTTACATCTCCTCCGGGGCGCTGACACCCAGCAGATCGAGGCCGTTGCGCAGCACTTGACGCGTGGCCAGGCCCAGGGCCAGGCGGGCGTTGCGCAACTCGTCGTCATCGACCATGACCTTGACGGCGTTGTAACAGGAGTGGAACTCAGCTGCGAGATCCAGCAGGTACTGAGCGACCTGCTGCGGCTCGCGGCAGGCAGCGGCATGGCTGACCACTTCGGGGAAACGTGCCAGGCGGTTCATCACTGCTTTTTCCTGGTCTTCCTCCAGTTTCGCCAAGCTGACCATCGCCAGGTCGTGATCGAAACCGAGGTCCTGGGCCTCGGCCTTGCGCAGCATGCTGCACACCCGGGCATGGGCGTACTGCACGTAGTAGACCGGGTTGTCATTGGACTGTGAGCGTGCCAGGTCGATGTCGAAGGTGAGCTGCGAGTCGGCCCGGCGTGCGGCGAGGAAGAAACGGGTGGCGTCGCGACCGACCTCGTCGATCAGGTCGCGCACGGTGACGTAGCTGCCGGCGCGCTTGGAGAGCTTCACCTCCACGCCGGAGCGGGTCACCATCACCATCTGGTGCAGCACATAGTCGGGCCAGCCCTTGGGGATGCCGACCTCCAGCGCCTGCAGGCCGGCGCGAACCCGGGTGACGGTGGAGTGGTGGTCGGCGCCCTGCTCGTTGATGACCGTGGTGAAGCCGCGCTGCCACTTGTTCAGGTGATAAGCGACGTCGGGCAGGAAGTAGGTGTAGCTGCCGTCCGACTTGCGCATCACCCGGTCCTTGTCGTCGCCGAAACCGGTGGTGCGCAGCCACAGGGCGCCGTCCTGCTCGTAGGTATGGCCTTTCTCGATCAGTCGCTCGGCCGTTTCCTCGACCTTGCCTTCGCGGTAGAGCGAAGACTCGAGGAAATAGACGTCGAAGGAGACGCCGAAGGCCTTGAGATCGAGATCCTGTTCGCGGCGCAGCCAGGCCACGGCGAAGTCGCGGATGGCATCGAGGTCGTCGGGGTCGGCCTTGGCGGTCACGTGGCGGTCGTCGGCGTGCACCGTTTCGCCGGCCAGGTAGTCGTTGGCCACCTCGATGATGTAGTCGCCGCGGTAGCCGTCGTCGGGCCAGGCGTCGTCGTCGGGCGTGAGACCCTTGGCGCGGGCCTGAACGGACAGCGCCAGGTTGGCGATCTGGGCGCCGGCGTCGTTGTAGTAGAACTCGCGGGTGACGTCATGGCCGGTCGCTTCGAGCAGCCGGGCAATGCAGTCGCCGATGGCGGCGCCACGGCCGTGGCCTACGTGAAGGGGGCCAGTGGGATTGGCGGAGACGAATTCGACCTGGACCTTTCGGCCGCAGCCGACCAGGCTGCGACCGAAGGCGTCGCCGGCATCGAGCGCCTGGCGTACGATCTGGGCAGCGGCGTCGGTGGCGGCAAAGAAATTGATGAAACCGGGGCCGGCAATCTCTACCTTCTCCACGGCATCGCTCGCTGGTAGCGCCGCGATCAACGCTTCGGCCAGTTCACTGGGTTTCCTGCCGGCCGGCTTGGCCAGCATCAGCGCCAGGTTGGTGGCGTAGTCGCCGTGGGCCTTGTCCTTGGTCGGGTCGACCTTGATGGCCGGTGCGGTATCGGCGGGCAGCGTGCCCTGCTGCTTGAGCGTGTCGAGGGCATTCTCGAGCAGGGAAATGATCGTCTCTTTCATGAAGCGGTTATGTCCTGTAGCGGCGGGCGCACGAGGTGACTTGCGGCACTGGCGAAAAAGGCACGGCCACGAGAAATGGGCTGGTCGACCATTATCGGCAATTGTGCCGCGGCTTTAAAGGCCGCGTTCAGCTCAGCGTCTGCGGATCGACGTCCAGCGACCAGCGCACCCGGCGCGCCTCGGGCAAGGCCTCGAGCCAGGCGGTCAGTCGTGCGCAGGCGGCATGCAGCTGGCTGCGGCGGCCAGCGCTCAGCATCAGTTGGATATGATAGCGGTTCTGACGCCGTTCCATGGGGGCGGGCACCGGGCCCAGGCAGTTCACGTCGGGGGCATGCTCACCGACCCACTGCCGTAGCATGGCCGATGCATCACGTCCAAGCGACATGGCGGCTTCCTCGCGGGGGCTCTCCAGGCGCAGCAAGGCAAGGAAGCGGAAGGGGGGGAGGGCAGCGGCGCGGCGCTCGGCGAGCAGTTGCTCGGCCAGGGCGTCATAGCCGTGTTCGCCGAGCAGGCGCAGATGCGGATCGTCGGTATGCAGGGTCTGGACCAGCACGCGCCCCGGGTGCGATGCACGTCCGGCGCGTCCGGCCACCTGAACCAGAAGCTGCGCGCTGTGCTCCAGGGCACGAAAGTCGCTGGCATAGAGCCCGGCATCGGCATTGACGACGATCACCAGGGTCACGTGGGGCAGGTGGTGCCCCTTGGCCAGCATCTGCGTGCCGACCAGCAGACAGGGGGCACCGCGCCTGACCTCGCCAAGTGTTTGCTCGAAGGCGTCGCGTCGCCGCGTGCTGTCGCGGTCGATGCGATGCACCGGTACCTTGGGAAAGAGCGCAGCCAGGGTCTCTTCGGTACGTTCGGTGCCGCTGCCCAGCGGACGCAGGTCGGCGCTGCCGCAGTTGGGGCAGGCGTCCGGCACCGGCCGGCGCTTGTCACAGTGGTGACAGGCCAGCATCGGCGGCTGGCGATGCAGGGTCATGCGCGCATCGCAGTGATCGCAGTCGGCCAGCCAGCCGCAGGCGTGGCAGGCCAGGGTGGGAGCGAAGCCGCGACGGTTGATGAACACCAGCACCTGATGACCGGCCTCGAGCGTCTCGCGGATCGCCTCGAGGACCGGCGGAATCAGCCCGCCCTGGCGCGGGCGTCCGCGCAGGTCGATCAGTTCCAGCTGGGCCGGTGCGTGGCGGCTGGCGCGGCGAGTCAGGCGCAGGTGGCGGTAATTGCCACGCTCGGCGTGGTAGAGGCTCTCCAGCGACGGCGTGGCACTGCCCAGCAGCAGTGGGATGGCGTGATGCTTGGCGCGTACCACGGCCAGGTCCCGGGCATGATAGCGCAGCCCCTCCTGTTGCTTGAACGAGCCGTCGTGCTCCTCGTCGACGATGATCACGCCGGGCCGTGCCAATGGCGTGAAGATCGCCGATCGAGTACCGATGACGATCGACGCACGGCCGCTGGCCACCGCTTCCCAGGCGTCCAGTCGCTCGTTGTCGGTGAGTCCCGAGTGCAGCGCTACCACTGGCACCCGAAAGCGGCTGCGAAAGCGCGCCAGAGTCTGCGGCGTGAGACCGATCTCCGGCACCAGCAGCAGGGCCTGGCGGCCGCGGGCGACCACGGCCTCGATCAACTGCAGGTAGACCTCGGTCTTGCCGCTGCCGGTCACGCCGTGCAGCAGGCAGGGATGAAAACCGTCGAGGCGTTCGTGTATCGCCGCCAGTGCCGTGGCCTGTTCGCGGTTGAGCGGCAATGCCGGCTCGGCGAGCAGTTGAGAGGTAACGGGCTCGGCGGCGGCCAGGGGAATTTCCTCCCGGTCGACCAGCCTCTTCTCCACCAGGACGAGCAGCTGTTCACGGCTGAAGCCCTGGGCCACGATTGCCTGGGTGTGCAGCCCGTGCGGGTGCTGGCGCAGCATGGCCAGTAGCTCGGTCTGGCGCGGTGCACGTTTCAAGCGCGGGTCGTTGGCACCGGGCTCGGCGAGGGCTTGCCAGCGTTCACGCATGCGCCCGGCGAGGGGGCGGCCCTGGCGCAGGAGTACAGGCATCGCCTGATGCAGGGTATCCCCTAGTGAATGCTGGTAATAGCGTGCGGTGAAGCGACACAGCCACAGCCAGTCCTCCGGCAGTGGTTCGGCGTCCAGCCAGGCCTCCACCGGTTTCAACTGGTCCAGGGGGAAGTCGCTGCGCTCGCTGCACTCCATCACTACGCCGATGACCTGACGACGGCCGAACGGCACGCGCACGCGCACGCCAGGCCGCCATCCGCAGGCAGGGGTTTCGCGGCTTGGGCGGTAATCGAACAGGCGTCTCAGGGGCGTGGGTACCGCCACGCGCAGCACGCGAGGCGGGGATGAAGAGATGGAATCGGGCAATTTGCCTCCGGCGTCGACTCTGCTAGAATGTTCGGCCGTCGTGGCACCTGGCTCGTGAAACAGGCTTGGCGGCTACCGGTTGGTTGAACGACTTAACGTTGAACGAATAGCGACGACAGACAACCCAGTATGCGGTGCCTGGCAATGGATCAGGTGGCGGCATACAGCTCCATGAGGCTCAAGATGAAACAAGGTATTCACCCGGATTACAAGATGGTCACCGCGACTTGCTCCTGCGGCGCGACCTTCGAAATCGGCACCACTGCCGGCCATGACCTGTCACTGGATGTCTGCTCTCAGTGCCACCCCTTCTACACGGGTAAGCAGAAGCAGGCGACCACCGGTGGTCGCGTCGAGCGCTTCAACAAGCGTTTCGGTGCTGCCATGAAGCGTGGCTGATTCGCCCCGCTGCGACGGACGCATCGCTCGAGAGAACCCGCCTTCGTGGCGGGTTTTCTTTTTTTGTATGCTTTGGAGCTTGGGGTTATTCCTGCAGGGGTCGGGGTAATAAGGAAAGGGTTATGGATGCGGGGGTTAGCATAAGTTGCAGCAAATGGTGACGAACGTTCGCGAATGAGTATTTAAAATCGCCGAACAGGGCGGCCGTTGAGGTATGAGACTTTTTTCTATATGGTAGGTGGCCCTCCCAAAGCATGGATACCGGATTCTCAGCATGACAGACGCCAAGAAGCAGGCAGCGCTGGACTATCACGCCAAGCCGATTCCCGGAAAGCTCTCCGTGGAGCTGACCAAGCCCACCGCTACCGCTCGTGATCTCTCCCTTGCCTACAGTCCTGGTGTCGCCGAGCCAGTGCGCGAGATCGCCCGAGATCCGGAGAATGCCTACCGCTATACCGGCAAGGGCAACCTCGTGGCGGTGATTTCCGATGGCAGTGCCATTCTTGGCCTGGGCAATCTTGGTCCGCTGGCCAGCAAGCCGGTCATGGAAGGCAAGGGGGTGTTGTTCAAGTGCTTCGCGGGCATCAACTCGGTGGATGTGGAGGTCAACGCCGAGAGTCCGCAGGCCTTCATCGACACGGTGGCGCGCATTGCCGACACCTGGGGAGGCATCAATCTCGAGGACATCAAGGCACCCGAGTGCTTCGAGATCGAAGAGGCGCTCATCGAGCAGTGCAGCGTCCCCGTCTTTCATGACGACCAGCACGGTACTGCCATCGTCACGGCGGCCGGCATGCTCAATGCGCTGGAGATCGCCGGCAAGCGCCTGGAAGATGCCAGGATCGTATGCCTGGGTGCCGGGGCGGCGGCCATTGCCTGCATGAAGCTGCTGGTGGCCTGCGGGGCTCGCTCCGAGAACCTGATCATGCTCGATCGTCGTGGCGTCATCCATGCCGGTCGCGAGGGGCTCAATCCCTACAAGGCGATATTCGCCGTGGAAACCGACAAGCGCACGCTGGACGATGCGATCGACGGTGCCGACGTGTTCATTGGCCTTTCCGGGCCCAACCTGATGACTGCCGAGCACATGCGCAAGATGGCGCCGAACCCCATCGTCTTCGCCTGTACCAACCCCGACCCCGAGATTCATCCTGACGTGGCGCGCGAGGCGCGGCCCGACGTGATCATGGCCACCGGACGCTCCGACTTTCCCAACCAGGTCAACAACGTGCTGGGCTTCCCCTTCATCTTCCGCGGTGCGCTGGACGTACGCGCCACCCGTATCAATGAGGAAATGAAGGTGGCTGCCGTCCATGCACTCAAGGATCTGGCTCGTGAGCCGGTACCTCAGGAGGTGCTCGACGCCTACGAGCGCGAGCACATGGAGTTCGGTCCCGAGTACATCATCCCGACACCAGTGGACGTGCGCCTGCTCGAGCGAATCCCCGCGGCGGTGGCCCAGGCGGCGGTGGACTCCGGCGTGGCCCGGCGCCCATACCCGGCCCATTACCCGTTGAAGACGGTGGACGACGTCTACGGCGGCTGACTCCCCTCCCAGGGATCGCCATCAAACGACCGCGCCGGCCTTCGGGCCGGCGCGGTGCGTCATAGCTCGGGTGCGTATCGCCGCGGGCGGCTACCAGGTGTAGAGCAATGTCGCGTTGGTCGTCTGGTCGGTATTCGCGTCCGCCGTCTCGGGTGGGTCGGAGTCATGCTTGACTTCGTGTGAGAGGCGCAGCGACAGGCGCGAGTTGAGCCGGGCGGTAATTGACGATACCGACCTCGACGTGGTGTTCTCGTCGGTCGCTTCCACCGACATTTCCTGGCGCAGGTGGGAGTATTCGGAGAACGTCCACTGGTAGTCGAGTGCGCTGTAGACGACCCCCAGGTTGTTATTTTCCTCTCCATCGATCCGGTCGTGGCGGTACCCCGGACCGGCCTCCAGCGATAGGCGGTGCCGGTCGGTCTCGATGACGTCACGGCCGTAGCCACCGATGGTGGTGAACTGCTGGTCGTAGCCGCTGAAGCGGTCCTTCTCCCAGCGGGCGAAGCCGAAGAGGTAGTGAGGGCCGTCGAAGTCATAGCGCTCGCGGCCGGAGAGCAGGTACTGCTCGGCGCTGGTGTCGCCGTTGCGGCTGACGTTGCGCACCTCGCTGCGAAGGGTGTGCGTCCAGTAGCGGCTGGTCAGCCAGGTCAATCGGCTCTTGCCGATCAAGGTTCGGCTGTTGGTGTTGCCGCTGAGCTGGGTGAAGCCGAGCTCGGCTTCACCGCTGAAGGTGGGGCTGTCGTCCGCGGGTGGCGGAGGCGCATAGAAGACACTGGCGGCAAGGGCGGTGCCCGGTAATAGCGTCAGTCCAATGACGCTCCATGGCATCAGTCGTGGCATAGCAGCGAACCTGTCCTGTTGTCCCGATAACGGGCCGCCTCGAGAGGCGGCTGTATTGGCGGTTGGCAAGACGGTGGGCGGCGTCCCTGCCGCCCTTGGGTCATCCCTGTCAGAAGATTGCCTCGTAGCTTCCCGTGCCCTGCGAGCCACTGCGCTGCTCGACCTCCTGCTCAATCCGACGCGGTTCCATGTCGGGCAGGTAGTCCGGGTGGAAGATTTCCGAGATCCCGCCGGGCTGGCCGTCGGCCAGGCGTCGTCCGGTCTGCTCGTCGATGCGTACCCTGACCAGTTGAGCGGGTGCGTCGGGCCTGGCTTCGGGGCGTCCGTTCAGGGCATTGCCCATGAAGTCGATCCAGATCGGCAGGGCAGCATTGCCGCCATACTCGGCGATCGACTCGTTGTTGTCCTTGCCGATCCACACGGTGGCTACCAGATCGTCATTGTAGCCGGCAAACCAGCCGTCGCGCTGATCGTTGGTGGTACCAGTCTTGCCCACCACGTCGTTGCGGTTGAGTGACAATGCCGCTCGCCCGGTACCGCTCTCGATCACGTCGCGCAGCATGTCGCGCAGAATGTAGACGGCCGTGGGGTCGGCAACCCGGCGGGCTACATCGTATTGCTTGCCGTCGATCTCGATCTCGGTCTGGCCTTCGCGGCAGTCGCGGCAGGCAATGGCCGGGCGGGCCTCGCTGATGACCTGGTCGTCGCTGCCGCGAGTGATGCGCTCGATGAACCAGGGGGAAACCTGGAAGCCACCGTTGGCCAATACGGCATAGGCGTTGGTCATCTCCAGCGGCGTCAGGTCGGCGCTGCCCAGTGCCAGCGACAGTCCGTGCGGCAGCCGGCTCCTGCTGAAGCCGAACCCCTCCAGATACTCGATGGTGTTGTCGAGCCCCAGGGTCTGCAGGATGCGGATCGTCACCAGGTTGCGTGAGCGTGCCAGCGCCACGCGCAGCCGGGTCGGGCCGAGGAAATCGCCGCTGGAGTTCACCGGGCGCCACAGGCTGCTGCCGTCGTGCATGACCACCGGGGCATCGTTGACCACGGTGGAGGCCGTCATCAAGCCGGTATCCAGCGCTGCCAGGAAGACGAAGGGCTTGAAGATCGAGCCCGACTGCCGCTGTGCCTGAACCGCACGATTGAACTTGCTGGCATTGAAGCTGAAGCCGCCTTGCAGCGCGAGGATGGCGCCGTCGGCTGGATTCATCACCACGATCGAGCCCTCGGCATCGGGGCGCTGGGAAAGCCTCCAACTGCCGTCGTCGCGCTGCAGTATGCGTATCAGGTCGCCGGTCTCGGCGATCTCGCGGGCAGAGCTGGGCTCCGGTCCGCGCGCCCTGGGACTGCGATACGCGCGTGCCCAGGAGAGACCGTCCCAGGCAAGGGTGACGAGCTCGGCGTTGCGGGTCAGTACGCGCATCTCGCGGCCTTCGCTCGAGACCACGATGGCGGGCTGAAGCGGGCCGAAGCCGGGGGTTCGCTCCAGAACCCGCAGCCAGTTGCTGACGTCGCCATCGATGCCCTCGACGCGGGTCTGGCTGCGCGCCGCTGCTTGGCGGGCGGTCTCCATGATCTCGGGAGACTCGTCGAGTTCCTCCTCCAGCCCGCGGCGTTCGGTACGTTCCTGGGCTTCGGCGAGACTGGCGGGGATGTCGCGCTCCTCTGGCCCGCGCCAGCCGTGGCGGGTGTCATAGTCGATCAGGCCGCGCGCCAGGGCCTGACGGGCAAAGGGTTGCAGCTCGCTGTCCAGGGTGGTGTGGACCCGGTAGCCGCCGGTGTAGGCCTCTTCGCCGAAGCGCTCGATGGCGTACTGGCGTGCCATTTCCGCCACGTAGTCGGCGTCGACCTCGACCTGGGCGACGTGCCGACGTGCGGTGGTCGGCTCCTGCACGGCTGCTTCGTAGGTGGCCTGGTCGATGTTGCCGAGCTGGCGCATGCGATAGAGGATCCAGTTGCGCCGGATCAACGAACGCTCTGGGTTGGCCAGTGGGTTGAACAGTGACGGAGCCTTGGGCAGGCCGGCGATCATCGCCTTCTGCGCCAGACTGAGCTCTTCCAGCGGTTTGTTGTAGTAGACCTCCGCGGCGGCGGCGATACCGTAGGCACGATGACCGAGGAAGATCTTGTTGACGTAGAGCTCGAAGATCTCCTCCTTGGTCAGGATGCGCTCCATCTGCAGCGCCAGGAGTATCTCGCGGATCTTGCGTGTGAAGGTGCGGTCGAGCGTGAGCAGGTAGTTACGCGCCACCTGCATGGTGATGGTGGAACCGCCCGACTGGATGTCGCCACCGCTGGAGACGAGTTCCAGCGCTGCCCGTGCCAGGCCGCGAGGGTCGACGCCACGATGCTCGAAGAAGGCCGCATCCTCGGCCGCCAGCAGGGCCTGGACGAAATCCTCGGGAATCTCGTCGAAGGAGACTGCCATGCGGCGCTCCTCGCCATACTCGCCGATCAGCTTGCCGTCGCGGGTAAAGATGCGCAGCGGCGTGTGCAGTTCGAAATCCTGCAGTTGGCGGACGTCGGGCAGGCCCGGCGTGAAATAGAGCGCTGCGCCGGCCACGCTGAGCAGGGCAGCGACGGACAGCGACACCAGCAGCCAGAAGGCCGAGAGAACCAGAGTCTTGATCCACTTCATGAAAAGGCGTTATCCGTGGTGAGAGCAGGAAGGAAATGGCGATGGAAGAGAGCCTTCACTGGCGAGACCATTATAAAGAACCAGAGCCACTCGCCACCAGCGTTGAGGCGATGCCCCGTCCAACTTTGTGTGCAGTGGCCAAATATCATGTAACCTCATTCCTAGTAATGCGAGTATGATCTTTGTCAGCCTCTGCGTATCGGGCAAGCAGGCAAAAAAAGCAAGATCATAACTAGCGTTTATCGCAGCGGCTTACGCAAGGGCAACGATTGATGCGACTCAGACCCTCCGCCAAGGGGTTGATCGGTGTCGATATCACCTCGGCAACGGTCAAACTGATCGAGCTCAAGCGGGTGGGCTCTCACTACCAGATCGACAGCTATGCCGTAAGGCCCTTGCGCGAAGGCGCCGTGGTAGAGCGCCGCATTCGCGACATGGGCGAAGTGGCCGATGCCCTGCGCCGCGCGGTCGAGAGCGCCAGGCCCACCTCCCGGCTGGCCGTGGCCGCCGTGCCGGCCAGCGCCGCGATCACCAAGACCCTGACATTGCCCGCCTCGCTCAACGATGACGAGATCGAAGCGCGCATTCAACTCGAATCAGACAAACACATTCCGTTTCCGTTCAGTGAAGTCGCCTTCGATTTCCAGCGCCTGGGGCTGAATGCCCGCTATGGCGACCAGCAGGATGTCCTGCTGGTCGCCTGTCGTCAGCAGGACGTCAACCAGCTCACCGATGCCTTGCAGCAGGCAGGCCTGCTGCCCGCAGCCGTGGACGTCGAGACTTTCGCCATGGAGCGCGCCTTCGGCGAGTTGCGCCAGCAACTGCCACCGGCCGCTGGCGAGGACGACTGTGTGGCGCTGGTCGACATCGGCGCCACCATGAACGCCTTCCATGTACTTCGCGGCGGGCGCATCGTCTACAGCCGCGACACCGTCTTCGGCGGGCGCCAGCTCACCGAGGAGATCCGCACGCGCTACGGCCTGACGCTGGAGGAGGCCGGCCTGGCCAAGAAGCGCGGGGGCCTGCCCGAGGACTATCAGACAAGCGTGCTGGCACCCTTCATAGATACCTTGGTCCAGCAGGTCGGGCGCTCACTACAGCTTTATTATACCGCAGGCCGCAAACACGAGGTGCGGCGCATGGTCCTGGCCGGCGGCTCCAGTGTCATCCCTGGCCTGGCCGAGCGGCTCGCCCGGGAGAGCGCGATGCAGGTCGTCATCGCCAACCCTTTCCTGCGTATGAGGATCAATCCCCGTATCGATGTCCAGACCCTGGCCAACGATGCGCCGGCCATGGTGACCGCATGCGGCCTGGCCATGAGGTCGTTGTCATGAGCATCGAAATCAACCTGTTGCCCTGGCGGGAGCGGCAGCGAGAGCGTCGCAGCCGCTACTTCTATATGGCTCTGATGGTCATGGTGCTGGTCGGTGCGGTGGGCGGGCTCGGCTTGACCTACTACTACGACGCTGCCATGGATGCTCAGCGCGAGCGCAATGCGCACATTCGTGAGCGCATGCAGCAGCTCGAAGGGGACATTCGTTCGATCGGCGAGTACGAAGCCATACGCGAACGCATGATCGGACAGGTCCAGGTCTTCAGCGACCTGCAGCAGGGGCGCTCCCAGACCGTGCGCGTGTTCCGCGACCTGAGCTTGAGCCTGGCCGACGGGGTGTACTATACCCAGCTGAGCCGGCAGGGGGACCAGTTGCGCCTGTCGGGACACGCGGAGAGCAACCGCCGGGTGTCCGAGCAGATGCGGGCCCTGTCCGCCGCGCCTGCTTTCTCCGAGCCGGTGCTCTCCGAGGTCGAGTCCGACGGCGGTGAGCGGCGCCGTTTCAGCCTTGGCGTGACGCAGCTCATGGATGGGGCGCAGGATGGGCAAGGGGTAGCGGAGGGCGAGCCATGAATCTGCGGGCCGAGATTCGTCGCCTCCGCGAGCTCGACTGGCGTGGGTTGGACCTCAAGGAATCGGGGGCCTGGCCACTGTTATTGCAATGGATCTGCTGCCTGCTGGTGCTGGGGCTGACATTCGCCGCTGCACACTGGTACCTGGCGGGCCCCAAGGCGGACGAGCTGCAGCGGGCCCAGGGGGAGGAGGCGCGGCTGCTGGTCGACTACCGAAATCGCGCCGCCCAGGCCGCGCGACTGCCCGACATGCTCGAGCAGATGGTGGTGCTCGAATCGCGCATGGCTGAGCTCATGGCAATGCTGCCCTCCGGCGCCGAAATTCCTTCGCTGATCGATAGCATCAGCGAGAGCGCCCTCAACCATCACCTGACGATAGACTTCATCCGCCTGCGTAGCACCGTCGAGCGAGATTTCTACATCGAACGCCCCTTCGACCTCCAGGTAGAGGGCGAATACCATCATATCGCCGGCTTCCTTGCCAGCGTGGCGGCACTGCCACGCATCGTCACGCTGCATGACTTCATACTGGCGCCGGTGGAAGGGAGCGATCGGCTGCGGCTGTCGATGCTCGCCCGCACATACAGCTACCGGCCCCAGGGTGGGGAGGGGATGCGATGAGGCGGTGCTCGTTGATGATTCAGGTGGTCCTGGTTGCCTTGCTACTGGTGGGCTGTGCCGATCCCCAGTTGGGCGAGCTGGATCGTCGCCTGGCCGACATTCGTGACAACCCGGGCACGCCGCGTGTGTTGGAGATGCCCGAGGTGCCCTCCTATGAGGCAGTACCCTACCAGGCCAGCGATCGTCGCAGCCCTTTCCGCGCGCAGCTGCCGGAACCAGAAGAGGCGCCGGCGGGTAGCAGCGACCTGACACCCGACGCCGAGCGTGCCCGCGAGGCGCTCGAGGCGTATGACCTCGAGGCGCTGAAATTGGTGGGCATTTTGACCATGAGCGGGCAGACCCACGCGCTGGTCAGGGCGCCGGGTGGCGAGGTGCATCGGCTGCGAACTGGCAGCTACCTGGGGCGGAACCACGGTCGCATCGTCAGCATTACCGGCTCGACGGTGCAGTTGGTGGAGCTGGTGCCCACCGGAGGGGGCGGCTGGATGGAGCGCACCACGCGCATGGCGTTGGAAGAGAGAAGGCGTTGAGGATATCGCGGTAGCCCGGCAGGGCGCTGGTAACAGGCAGGGAGTAGGGCAACGATGAAACATGTGATTCGAACACTGGTGGTACTCTGCCTGACATTGGCGGCGCTGCCCGTCGTAGCGGCAACCACGCTGACCGGCCTGGATTTCCGCCAGGGCGAGCGCGGCGAGCTGCTGGTCGACCTGACCTTCAGCGGGGGCGTGCCGGAGGTCCGCGGCTACCGGCTGGATGAGCCGGCACGGCTGACCATCGATCTGGTGGATACGGCCAACGCGCTGGAGCGTCGTCGCTTCGACCTGGGCGTCGGCGGGGTCGAGCAGGTCACGGCCCTCGAGGCCGGCTCGCGCACACGCCTGGTCTTCAACATGGAGGGCCCCCTGCCCTACGACACGGTGCAGGACGGCAACCGCCTGAGGCTCGCCATTGGCGGTGGGGGGGCGGCACCGACGGTAGCCCGTGCCGAGCCGGCATCCGCAGCGACATCTCAGCCGGCGGCCGCGCCGACCGCGCCAAGTGGCATGCCTTCCATCGCCGATATCGACTTTCGCCGCGGTGAAGGCGGTGCGGGTCGGTTGGTCGTTACCTTCGACCGGGCTGGTGTCGATGCCCGGGTGCGTGAGTCGGGCCGCAATCGTATCGTCGCCGAACTCGTCGGTGTCGACCTGCCGGAGGCGCATAATCAGGTGCTCGACGTCAGCGACTTCAATACCCCTCTGCGACGTATCACGCCCCGTGTGGGACGCGACGGCGTGACGCTGGAGATCGAGGGCAGCGGTGAGTTCGCCATGCTCTCTACCCAGAGCGGGCGCCAGCTCACCATCGAAGCCCAGCCCGTCACCCAGCAGGAGCGCGAGCAGCGCACGCGCCAGCAGTTCCCCTACACCGGTGAGCGCATCACGCTCAACTTCCAGGATATCGAGGTGCGTTCGGTGCTGGCGATCATCGCCGACTTCACCGGGCTCAATCTGGTGGCCAGCGACAGCGTGACCGGCCAGGTGACCCTCAACCTGCAAGATGTGCCCTGGGACCAGGCGCTGGACCTGGTACTCAAGAGCCATGGGCTGGCCAGCCGTCAGGAAGGCAACGTCATCGTCGTGGCCCCGGCCAGCGAACTCGCCAGCCTCGAGCGCCAGGAGATCGAGGCGCGCGCCCAGGTCGAGACGCTGACCCCACTGGTTTCGGAGTACGTACAGGTCCGCTACGCCCGAGCCGAGGACCTGGCCCAGCTGCTGCGCGGCGGCGATGGCTTTGGCCTGCTGACCGAGCGCGGCCGCGTGGCGGTGGACGCGCGCACCAACATGCTGCTGATCCAGGATACCGCCGACCAGATCCAGGAGATCCTGCGCACCCTCGACCAGCTCGACGTGGCCGTGCGTCAAGTGCAGATAGAGGCGCGTATCGTCATCGCCCGCGACGGAGTGACTCAGGAGCTCGGTGTGAACTGGGGGCTTTCGTCGCGCGGCAGCAGCCGTCTCAACCTGGGCGGTGCCTCATCCGGCGCCCCCATTGCGGCCTATGGCGACGGCTTCACCGGTCAGCGCGACTCGCGCGGTCAGTTCACCGGCGGTTTCGAGGATCCGTCCGGCAGCCAGTTCCAGCGTGGCGGCCTGGCGGTCGACCTGGGCAGTGCCAACCCCATGACCAGCTTCGCCTTCGGTTATCTCTCCGGCGACATTCTGCTCGATCTCGAGCTACGCGCGCTGGAGAGCGAGAACAAGAGCCAGACCATTTCCCAACCGCGGGTGATCACCGCCAATCAGCGCAAGGCGACCATCATCCAGGGCGAGGAGCGCGCTTATCAATCCATCGGCGAAGGCAACGTGCCGCAAACCGAATTCAAGGAAGCCGAGCTGTCGCTGGAAGTAACGCCGCAGATCACTCCGGACAACCGCATCATCATGGATCTGGTGATCAAGAACGACAGCTTCCGCGAGGCCGCGCCGGGCCAGGCGCCGCCTATCGATACCAATCGCATCGAGACCCAGGTGCTGGTCGATAACGGCGAGACCGTGGTGCTGGGCGGCATCCTCACCACCGAACAGCTCAGCCGCCTGGTCAAGACGCCGTTCTTCGGCGACCTGCCTGTGCTGGGCAGGCTTTTCCGGTACAATGAGTCGAGCAATCAGAAGGTGGAGCTGCTGGTGTTCATCACTCCACGGATACTCGAGGACGGCCTGGCGATTCGCTGATGCAGGACTTGCCCAATCTTATATTGGTCGGCCCCATGGGGGCCGGCAAGAGTACCATCGGCCGCCTTCTGGCGGCCGAGCTTTCGCGTGACTTCCTCGACAGCGACCATGAGATCCAGGCGCGTTGCGGTGCCGACATCCCATGGATCTTCGATGTCGAGGGCGAAGAGGGCTTTCGTCAGCGCGAAGTGCAGATGATCGAGGAGCTGACCGCGCTCGAAGGCATGATCATAGCCACGGGGGGCGGTGCGGTGCTGCGCGAGGAGAACCGTCGTCGCCTGCGTGAGCGAGGCACAGTGATCTATCTGTTCACCACCGTCGAGCAGCAGCTCAAGCGTGTGGCCAAGGATCGCAACCGGCCGCTACTGCAGCGTCCCGATCGTGAGCAGGTGCTGCGCGAAATGTTCGAGCTGCGCGACCCCCTCTATCGCGCCACGGCAGACATCATGGTGCGTACCGACCGGCGCAGCCCCCGCGCCGTGGTCAACGAAATCGTGCGTCGCGTGCAGCGGCTGGCCGATCCCCTACAAGCCAAGGCCTGAATCATGACCATGAGCGAATCCCAGTCCCGCTGTAGCCTGCAGGTCGCTTTGGGCGAGCGCAGCTACCCCATTCATATCGGCCCGGGGCTGCTGGGTGATACCACCTGGCTCACTCCCTACCTGGCTGGGCGGCAGATCATGGTCGTCACCAACGAAACAGTGGCTCCTCACTACCTGGTGCGTCTGCGTGAGGGCTTGCCGCGCGACGCCGAGGTACGCGAGCTGATCTTGCCCGACGGCGAGGCGACCAAGACCCTGGCGAGTGTCAGCCGTATCTGGGATGCCCTGCTCGAGGCCGGTTTTAACCGCCGCTGTACGTTGATCGCCCTGGGTGGCGGCGTGATTGGCGACATGGTCGGCTTTGCTGCCGCCTGCTACCAGCGCGGCGTGGCCTTCATCCAGGTGCCCACCACGCTGCTGGCACAGGTGGACTCTTCGGTGGGCGGCAAGACCGGCGTCAACCACCCGCTGGGCAAGAACATGATCGGCGCCTTCTGGCAGCCGCGGACGGTGCTGATCGATACTGATACCCTGAACACCCTGCCGGCCAGGGAGCTTTCGGCGGGCCTTGCCGAAGTGATCAAGTACGGGCTGATTCGCGACGCGGAGTTCCTGGCCTGGCTCGAAGCCGAGATGCCGGCGCTTAGGGCGCTGGAGCCCCAGGCATTGACCCATGCCATCGAGCGTAGCTGCCAGCTCAAGGCCGATATCGTTGCCGAAGACGAGACCGAGCAGGGCGTGCGTGCGCTGCTCAACCTGGGCCATACCTTCGGCCATGCCATCGAGGCGCACCAGGGCTACGGCAATTGGCTGCATGGCGAAGCGGTGGGTGCCGGCATGCTGATGGCTGCCGAACTCTCGCAGCGCCTGGGTTGGCTCTCGTCGGCCGAAGTCGAGCGTACCGCCGCGATCATCGCCGCGGCCGGGTTGCCGCTGGTGGCTCCCGCTGACATGGGGGTGGAGGACTTCCTTTCCCGCATGCGGCTGGACAAGAAAAACATCGATGCTCGCCTGCGCCTCGTTCTACTTGAGGCGCTGGGTCGGGCAGTGGTTTACGACGAAACGCCCCAGCCGCTGCTCGAGGAGTTGCTGACAACCTTTCCTCGAGATTGAAGCGAGCGCCTGCTCCTTGCGGGCGGGCCGGCGCAGGTAGATAGGCCGCACGAAGCGATTCGTGCGGCCTTTTCCTTTGCCGTCTTCGCCTGTCCTTGGCTTTCAGTTCACGCGAGCGGCATCAAATTCGCATGCCTCATGCCGTATCGGTATGGGGTAAAAACGCAAAACTAGACTAAAGTAGCATGCCCTGTTGGCATCGTTTGAAATTCGTTTATGCGTGGCGCAAGTCCTTGAGCTGTTGGTTTTTTTTGCTCTTGCTTGTCCAGCAAGTTGCGGATTTTCTAGAAGTTTTAGGGGGCGTGGCGAGGCGGGAGATTGCGCGGAAGGGTAGAAAGTGTCTATGCTGGTCGTCCTTTTTTCTCGCGACGGCAGCAGGCTACAGCTAGTGGCCATAATAAAAACAAAACCAATGATTATATATCAAAGCTGCCATTTGGTCAATAGACTTTCTTGAGGCACGCCCATGAACCGAGGCCTTCATCATCCTGGCGAGTTCCGTGACAACTGTGGATTCGGTCTGATTGCGCATATGGAAGGGCAGGCCAGCCACGACCTGCTGCGTACCGCCATCGAATCGCTCACCTGCATGACCCATCGCGGCGGTATCGCCGCCGATGGCAAGACCGGTGATGGCTGTGGCCTGCTGCTCAAGATGCCCGAGGGATTCATGCGGGAAGTCGCCAGCGAGACACTCGATGTCGAGCTCGGCGAGCAGTTTGCCGTGGGCGCCGTGTTCCTGCCCGACGACGATGCCAAGGAGGCGCGCGCGCGAGGTGTTCTCGAGGGGGAACTGCGTGCTTGTGGCCTGGTGATTCGCGGCTGGCGCGACGTGCCGGTGGATCCTTCCTACTGCGGCCCCATCGCGCGTGCCTGCCTGCCGCGCATCCGTCACCTCTTCGTCGAGCCGGGCAAGCTCGGCGATGCCGCACGCTTCGATGTCGACCTGTTCATGGCCCGCCGCCGCGCCGAGCAGATGCTGCGCGACGAAGAGGACTTCTACGTCTGTTCGCTGTCGTCCCAGGTGCTCTCCTACAAGGGCCTGGTAATGCCGGTGGATCTGCCCGCCTTCTACCAGGACCTGGGCGATGAGCGACTGCAGACAGCGATCTGCGTCTTCCACCAGCGCTTCTCGACCAATACGGCGCCACGCTGGCCGCTGGCCCAGCCGTTCCGCCTGCTCGCCCACAACGGCGAGATCAATACCATCGAGGCCAACCGCAGTTGGGCGAACTCGCGCAAGGAGAACTTCGTCAACGAGCGGTTGCCCGACATCGCCGAGCTCGACGAGATCGTCAACACCGTGGGCTCCGACTCCTCGAGCATGGACAACATGCTTGAAGTGCTGCTGATGGGCGGCATGGAGCTGCATCGTGCGGTGCGCATGATGGTGCCGCCGGCATGGCAGAACGTCGAGACCATGGGCGCGGAGCTGCGCGCCTTTTATGAATACAACTCCATGCACATGGAACCGTGGGACGGCCCCGCCGGCCTGGTCATGACCGATGGCCGCCAGGCGATCTGCATGCTCGACCGCAACGGCCTGCGTCCGGCACGCTGGGTGATCACCAAGAACGGCTACATTACCCTGGCCTCGGAAATCGGCACCTACGATTACAAGCCCGAGGATGTGGTGGCCAAGGGTCGCGTCGGCCCCGGCCAGATACTGGCCGTGGATATCCATACCGGCGAAGTGCTGCATACCCGCGACATCGACGAGCGCCTGCAGTCCGCCTACCCCTACAAGCGCTGGCTGAAGGAGGAGGCGCACTACCTCGAGTCGGCGCTGACCGAGCTGGCCAGCTTCCAGAACATGGACTCTGATGCGGTCAAGACCTGGCAGAAGATGTTCCAGGTCAGCTTCGAGGAGCGCGACCAGGTGCTGCGTCCGCTGGCCGAGAGCGGTCAGGAGGCGGTGGGGTCCATGGGTGACGACACGCCCATGGCGGTGCTGTCGCGCAAGCAGCGCCTGCTGACCGACTACTTCCGTCAGAAGTTCGCCCAGGTCACCAATCCGCCCATCGATCCGCTGCGTGAAGCGATCGTGATGTCGCTGGAAACCTGCATTGGTGCCGAACTCAATGTGTTCAGGGCTACTCCCGAGCACGCTCACAGGATCATACTGACCACGCCGGTGCTGTCGCCGCGCAAGTTTACCGCGCTGCTCGAGCAGGACGACCCGGCCTTTTCCCACCACCGACTGAGCCTGGGCTACGACCCGGAGCAGCTGGGGCTCAAGGCGGCCATCGTCGAACTGTGCCGCCAGGCCGAAGCGGCGGTGCACGACGGCAAGGTGATCCTGGTGCTCTCCGACGCCGACCTGCCGCAGGGGCAGTTGCCGATCCATGCCGCCTTGGCGGTGGGCGCCGTGCATCATCACTTGGGCAAGCTGGCGCTGCGCCCGCGGGCCAATATCGTGGTGGAGACCGGCTATGCCCGCGATGCCCACCAGATGGCGGTGCTGTTCGGAGTCGGCGCTACCGCGGTATTCCCGTGGCTGGCCTACCAGGTCATGGCCGACATGCACCGCACCGGTGAACTGACCGGCAACCCGGCGGATGCCCGCGAGAACTATCGCAAGGGCATGCAGAAGGGGCTCTACAAGATCCTCTCCAAGATGGGTATCTCGACGCTGGCTTCCTATCGCGGCTCGCAGCTTTTCGAGGCGGTGGGTCTGGGCTCCGAGGTGATCGAGCTGTGCTTCACCGGCATGGCCTCGCGCATCGAGGGCACCGGCTTCAGCGAGCTGCAGTTGCAACAGGAGCTGCTGGCCCGTGACGCCTGGACGCCGCGCAAGGGCATCGCCCAGGGTGGTCTGCTCAAGTACGTGCACGACCATGAGTACCATGCCTACAACCCGGACGTGATCAAGGCGCTGCAGGAAGCCGTGCAGGAGGGCGACTACACCAAGTGGAAGAAATTTGCCCAACTGGTTAACGAGCGTCCCGCCGCGACCCTGCGCGACCTGTTCAAGCTCAAGCTCGCCGAGACGGTGTTGCCTCTCGAAGAGGTGGAGTCGGTCGATGAGCTGATCCCGCGCTTCGACAGCGCCGGTATGTCGCTGGGGGCGCTGTCGCCAGAGGCTCACGAGGCGCTTGCACAGGCCATGAACGAGGCCGGCGGACGTTCCAACTCCGGTGAGGGTGGCGAGGACCCGGCGCGCTACGGCACCATCCGTAGCTCCAAGATCAAACAGATCGCCTCGGGTCGCTTCGGCGTCACCCCTGCCTATCTGGTCAACGCCGAGGTGCTGCAGATCAAGGTGGCCCAGGGGGCCAAGCCCGGCGAGGGCGGTCAACTGCCCGGCGGCAAGGTCAACGACCTGATCGCGCGGCTGCGCTACTCGGTGCCCGGCGTGACGCTGATCTCGCCGCCGCCGCACCACGACATCTACTCCATCGAGGATCTGGCGCAGCTGATCTTCGATCTCAAGCAGGTCAACCCCGAGGCGCAGGTGTCGGTGAAGCTGGTTTCCGAGCCCGGCATCGGCACCATCGCCACCGGCGTGGCCAAGGCCTACGCCGATCTGATCACCGTGTCCGGCTACGACGGCGGCACTGCGGCGAGCCCGCTGACCTCGATCAAGCACGCCGGCTCCCCTTGGGAGCTGGGCCTGCCCGAGGTGCACCAGGCGCTGCGTATCAACGGCCTGCGCGACAAGATTCGCTTGCAGACCGACGGCGGCCTGAAGACCGGCCTCGATGTGATCAAGGCGGCGATCCTCGGCGCCGAAAGCTTCGGCTTCGGCACGGCGCCGATGGTAGCGCTGGGCTGCAAGTACCTGCGCATCTGTCACCTCAACAACTGCGCCACCGGCGTTGCCACCCAACATCAGTACCTGCGCGACGAGCATTTCCGCGGCACCGTGGACATGGTCAAGAACTACTTCCGCTTCATCGCGGAAGAGGTTCGCGAGCTGCTGGCGGCGATGGGCGTGCGCAAGCTGACCGACCTGATCGGCCGCACCGACCTGCTCGAGGTGTTGGAGGGCGACACTGCCTCCCTGCGCAAGCTCGACCTCACCCCGCTGCTGGCCAACGACTTCGTGCCGGCCGATGCACCGCAGTTCTGCCAGGTGAGCCGCAACGTGCCGCATGACCCGGGTGCCAAGAACCAGGAAGTACTGGCAACCATCGAGCAGGCCATCGCCAACAAGAGCGGCGGCGAGTTCGCGTTCACTATCACCAACTGCGACCGCTCGGTACCGGCACTCTCCTCGGGTGCGGTGGCCAAGCACTACGGCGAGGTCGGGCTCGAGGATGCCCCGATCACGCTGCGCTTCACCGGCGTGGCCGGGCAGAGCTTCGGCGTGTGGAACGCCCGCGGTCTCAACCTCTATCTGGAAGGCGATGCCAACGACTACGTCGGCAAGGGCATGAACGGCGGCAAGGTGGTGATCGTGCCGCCTCGTGGCAGCCGCTTCGAGAGCCACAAGACGGCGATCATCGGCAACACCTGCATGTATGGCGCCACCGGTGGCAGGCTGTTCGCCGCCGGCACCGCCGGCGAGCGCTTCGGCGTGCGCAATTCCGGTGCCCATGCGGTGATCGAAGGGGCCGGCGACCACTGCTGCGAATACATGACCGGCGGCTTGATCTGTGTGCTCGGCGAAACCGGCGTCAACTTCGGTGCCGGCATGACAGGCGGCTTCGCCTACGTACTCGACGAGGACCGCTCCTTCGTCGATCGTTACAATCATGAGCTGGTGGAGATCCACCGGGTCAATACCGAGGCCATGGAGGCCTACCGGCGTCACCTGCGGGAGATCATCGAGGAGTTCGTGGCCGAGACCGAATCGGCCCGCGGACGAGAGATCCTCGACGACTTCAGCGACTTCGTGCGTCACTTCTGGCTGGTCAAGCCCAAGGCGGCGAGCCTGAACAGCCTGCTCGACGAATCGCGCAGACGTCCCGAGTAAGCCGGCATCCAGGAGATACGAATATGGCCAACCGTTTGACCAGAAATGACTTTCAGTTCATCGACGTGGGGCGTCAGGATCCGCAGAAAAAGGATGCCCGTACCCGCTCACGCGAATTCGGCGAGATCTACGAGCCGTTCAAGCCCCAGGAGGCGGCCAGCCAGTCACACCGCTGCCTGCATTGCGGCAACCCGTACTGTGAGTGGAAGTGCCCGGTGCACAACTACATTCCCAACTGGCTACAGCTGGTGGCCGAGGGCAATATCCTCGAGGCCGCCGAGCTGTCGCACAAGACCAACTCGCTGCCCGAAGTGTGCGGCCGGGTGTGCCCGCAGGACCGCCTGTGCGAGGGAGCCTGCACGCTCAATGATGGCTTCGGCGCTGTGACCATCGGATCGGTGGAGAAGTACATCACCGACACCGCCTTCGCCATGGGCTGGCGCCCCGACATGTCCCAGGTCACCTGGACCGACAAGAAGGTTGCCATCATCGGTGCCGGCCCGGCTGGACTCGGCTGCGCCGACATCCTGGTGCGCAACGGCGTCAAGCCGGTGGTGTTCGACAAGTATCCCGAGATCGGTGGCCTGCTGACCTTTGGCATCCCCGAGTTCAAGCTCGACAAGACGGTGATGGAGCGTCGGCGCGCGGTGTTCGAGGAGATGGGTATCGAGTTCCGTCTCAACGTCGAGGTGGGCAAGGACATCGATTTCGACACATTGCTCGCAGAGTACGACGCGGTATTCCTCGGCATGGGCACCTACAAGTACATGACCGGCGGCTTCCCCGGTGAGGACCTGCCCGGCGTGCACAAGGCGCTCGACTATCTGATCGCCAACGTCAACCACTGCCTCGGCTTCGAAAAGGATCCGGCCGACTTCGTCTCGCTGGAGGGCAAGAAGGTTGTGGTGCTGGGCGGTGGTGATACCGCCATGGACTGCAACCGTACGGCGATCCGCCAGGGCGCCGCCACGGTGACCTGCGCCTATCGTCGCGACGAGGAGAACATGCCTGGTTCCAAGCGTGAGGTGGCCAACGCCCGCGAGGAAGGTGTC
This sequence comes from Halomonas sp. A29, assembly GCF_046723295.1. Classification (NCBI taxonomy): domain Bacteria; kingdom Pseudomonadati; phylum Pseudomonadota; class Gammaproteobacteria; order Oceanospirillales; family Halomonadaceae; genus Halomonas; species Halomonas sp. A29. The sequence continues at coordinate 559,421 of NZ_JAXQPR010000001.1, read as the reverse complement.
GAGTTCCTGTTCAATCGCCAGCCGGTGGCGGTGGTAGGGGAAGGCAGGGTCGAAGGCGTCAAGGTCGTGCGTACTCGCCTTGGTGAGCCCGACGAGAACGGCCGCCAGCGTCCCGAGGTGGTGCCGGGCTCCGAGGAGATCCTGCCTGCCGACGCCGTGGTCATCGCCTTCGGCTTCCAGCCGAGCCCGGCGCCCTGGTTCGACCGCTTCGGTATCGAGCTCGACGAACGCGACCGTGTGGTGGCCCCGGAAAAGGGTACCTATGCCTTTCAGACCACCAACGAGAAGATCTTCGCCGGTGGTGACATGGTCCGCGGCTCCGACCTGGTGGTCACCGCCGTGTTCGAAGGGCGTCAGGCCGGCGAGGGCATTCTCGACTACCTCGGCGTCTAAGCGCTGCCCAGCGCTTCGCTCCAACGATTCGCCCCGGCCAATGTGCCGGGGCGTTTTTATCCTGCGCTGTCCTTTTCCAGACCCTCGGCAGGTTCTAGGCTTTGAGCAGGTACATTCCGGCGAGGTGCGAACATGGACGAAACGCGAATGGATCTGGGGCTTGCCGATGCGCAGGGCGGGCCGGTTGTCCCGGAGCGACTGAGCTTTGCCGACGACGGGCGCATACCCAACAGCCGGCTGGCGACGCTGGCCTTTCGCTCGCGAGGCGTGAATCCCGTACTCGGCCGCGAAGCCATCGCCGAGCGCTTCGAGCGGCTGTTCAGCGCCTACGGCTGGCGGCCGAGCTGGCGCGGCGGCGTCTACGACTATCACCACTACCACTCCATCGCTCATGAAGCCTTCGGCGTTCTCTCGGGCTGGGGGCGGCTGCGCCTGGGTGGCGAGGGTGGCAGCGATCTGGATCTGCACACCGGCGACGCGTTGGTGTTGCCGGCGGGTACCGGTCACTGTCATCTGGAGTCGAGCGACGACTTCCTGCTGCTGGCGGCCTACCCGGAGGATCAGCATGAGCTCGACTTGCTGAGGGCTGACCCAGCCGAGCACGACGCAGCAGTGGCGCGCATCGCCCGGGTCTCACGTCCTTTGTGTGACCCGCTGGGTGGCGGCACCGCGCAGTGGTGGTTGTGACCAGGGCATCAGCTCGGCGGCAAAATTGAGCCATTGGTCGTAATCTGCTACGCTGTCGTCCCATCCTGGCGCGGCTTTCTGTCGTGCCTCATGATCACGTTTCGACAGGTTCTCCATGACACGATATATCTTCGTGACCGGCGGCGTTGTGTCCTCTCTCGGCAAGGGCATCGCGTCGGCCTCGCTGGCGGCGATACTCGAGGCGCGCGGCCTCAAGGTCACCATGCTCAAGCTCGATCCCTACATCAACGTGGATCCGGGCACCATGAGCCCGTTCCAGCACGGCGAGGTGTTCGTCACCGAAGATGGCGCCGAGACCGACCTCGATCTGGGCCACTACGAGCGCTTCATCCGCACCAAGATGACCCAAGGTAACAACTTCACCACTGGCCGCGTCTACGAGCACGTGCTGCGCCGCGAGCGGCGCGGCGACTACCTGGGTGGCACCGTGCAGGTGATTCCACACATCACCGACGAGATCAAGCGCCGTGTCTATGCCGGTGGTGAGGGCTTCGACGTGACCCTGGTGGAAATCGGCGGTACCGTGGGTGACATCGAGTCGCTGCCGTTCCTCGAGTCGATCCGCCAGATCCGAAGTGAGCTTGGCGCCAGCCGGGCAATTTTCATGCACTTGACGCTGGTGCCCTACATCAAGACCGCCGGCGAGACCAAGACCAAGCCGACCCAGCACAGCGTCAAGGAGCTGCGCTCCATCGGTATCCAGCCCGACATCCTGATCTGCCGCAGCGAAGTGGAGCTCGAGGAGACTGAGCGGCGCAAGATCGCGCTGTTCACCAACGTCGAGGAGCGCGCGGTCATTCCGCTGCAGGACGCCGACACCATCTATCGCATTCCGCTGATGCTGCATGAGCACGGCCTCGATGAGATCGTCTGCGACAAGCTGCGCCTCGAGGCCGCGCCGGCCGACCTGACCGAGTGGGTTCATGTGCTCGACGCCAAGCTCAACCCGCTCAAGTCGATCAACATCGCCATGGTCGGCAAGTACATGGAGCTGCTCGACGCCTACAAGTCGCTCAACGAGGCCTTGATCCACGCCGGTATCCAGACCCGGGTGAAGGTCAACGTCGACTATATCGACTCCGAAGATATCGAGCGTCACGGCACCGAGCGCCTGGCGGGCAAGGATGCGATCCTGGTGCCCGGGGGGTTCGGCGAGCGTGGTGTGGAAGGCAAGATCGAGACTGCCCGCTATGCTCGCGAGAACGACATTCCCTACCTGGGGATCTGTCTCGGTATGCAGGTGGCGGTGATCGAGTTCGCCCGCAACATTGCCGGCTGGACGGATGCCAACTCCACCGAGTTCACCCACGACACCCAGCACCCGGTGGTGGGCCTGATCACCGAGTGGATCAACCCCGAGGGCAAGATCGAGCTGCGCGACGAGGCTTCGGATCTAGGCGGCACCATGCGCCTGGGTGGCCAGGTCTGCCACCTTGAGCCCGGTACCCGAGCACGCGAGGCCTACGGCAACGACGAGATCGTCGAGCGTCACCGCCACCGCTTCGAGGTCAACAACCAGTTCGTCGAGGCGCTGGAGAAGGCCGGCCTGGTGGTTTCCGGCAAGAGCGTCGATAACTCCCTGGTGGAGATGATCGAACTGCCCGACCATCCGTGGTTCGTGGCCTGCCAGTTCCATCCCGAATTCACCTCCACACCGCGCGACGGCCATCCGCTGTTCACCGGTTTCGTCAACGCGGCGTTGGAGCACAAGGCGGCGCGCACCCGCGCACTGACTTCGCATCAGGAGTGAGGCCCATGGCTGTCATGACCCCATCCACCCCCGAACGTCATGTCTCCGTTGCCGGCCTTACCGCCGGCAATTCTTTGCCGCTCATGCTGCTCGGTGGCATGAACGTGCTGGAGTCCCGCGAGCTCGCCCTCGAGGTGGCCGAGGCCTACGTCGAAGCGACCGGCCGGCTGGGCATGCCCTACGTGTTCAAGGCCAGCTTCGACAAGGCCAACCGCAGCTCCATCCACTCCTTTCGTGGCCCAGGCCTGGAGAAGGGGATCGAGATCCTCGCCGAGGTGAAGTCGCGCTTCGGCGTGCCGATCATCACCGATGTCCACGAGCCGTGGCAGGCCGAGCCAGTGGCCGAGGTGGCCGACATCATCCAACTGCCGGCCTTCCTGGCGCGCCAGACCGACCTGGTGGTGGCCATGGCCAGGACCGGTGCGGTGATCAACATCAAGAAGCCGCAGTTCCTGGCGCCCCACGAGATGCGCCACATCATTCGCAAGTGCGAGGAGGCCGGCAACGACCGCCTGCTGCTTTGCGAGCGCGGGTCGAGCTTCGGATACAATAACCTCGTGGTCGACATGCTCGGCTTCGGCGACATGAAGCAGACCGGCTGCCCGGTCTTCTTCGACGTCACCCATGCCCTGCAACGCCCGGGGGGGCGTGCCGACAGCGCTGGCGGACGGCGCCAGCAGGTGGCCGAGCTGGCGCGGGCGGGGGTTGCCGTGGGGCTGGCGGGGCTGTTCCTCGAAGCCCACCCGGACCCGGACAACGCCCTGTGCGACGGTCCCTGCGCGCTGCCGCTGGATCAGCTCGAGCCCTTCCTGGCTCAGGTGAAGGCACTCGACGAACTGGTAAAGGGCTTTGCGACCCTGTCCATCGAATAAACCGATCAATAAAGCGGTACCCCATCGACTCAATCAACGCTGACTGAATGAAAGGACGACAGAGATGACCAAGATTGTCGAAATCCACGCCCTCGAGGTGCTCGATTCCCGCGGCAACCCCACCGTTCAGGCCGAAGTACGCCTGGAGAGCGGCGCCGTGGGCGTAGCCTGCGCCCCGAGTGGTGCCTCCACCGGCTCGCGCGAGGCCCTGGAACTGCGCGACGGCGACAAGTCGCGCTACCTGGGCAAGGGCGTGCTGAAGGCGGTGGAGGCCGTCAACGGCACCATCCGCGAGCGTCTCGTCGGCATGGATGCCCGCGACCAGCGTGGCCTCGACAATGCCATGATCGAACTCGACGGTACCGACAACAAGGCCAAGTTCGGCGCCAATGCCATCCTCGCCGTGTCATTGGCGGCAGCCAAGGCGGCAGCCAACGCCAAGGGCGTGCCGCTCTACGCGCACATTGCCGAGCTCTACGGCCAGCCGGGGCAGTACAGCATGCCGGTGCCGATGATGAACATCCTCAACGGCGGTGAGCATGCCGACAATAATGTCGACATCCAGGAGTTCATGGTTCAGCCAGTGGGCGCGGCGAACTTCCGCGAGGCCCTGCGTGTCGGCGCCGAGATCTTCCACGCCCTGAAGAAGGTGCTTTCCGCGCGCGGGCTGGCGACTGCCGTAGGCGATGAGGGTGGCTTCGCCCCCAACCTTGAATCCAACGCCGAGGCGCTGGCGGTGATCAAGCAGGCGGTTGCCGATGCCGGCTACGAGCTCGGTCGCGACGTGACCCTGGCGCTGGACTGCGCCTCCTCCGAATTCTACAGGGACGGCCAGTACAGCCTCTCCGGCGAGGGCAAGTCCTTCGATGCCCATGGCTTCGTCGATTACCTGGCTGAACTGTGCGACCAGTACCCGATCGTCTCCATCGAGGATGGCATGGACGAATCCGACTGGGACGGTTGGAAAGCGCTGACCGAGAAGCTCGGCGACAAGGTGCAACTGGTCGGTGACGACCTGTTCGTCACCAACACGCGGATCCTCAAGCGTGGCATCGACGAGCGGATCGGCAACTCCATCCTGATCAAGTTCAACCAGATCGGCTCGCTCTCCGAAACCCTGGATGCTATCAAGATGGCCCAGGATGCCGGTTTCACCGCGGTGATCTCTCATCGCAGTGGCGAGACCGAGGACACCACCATTGCCGACCTGGCCGTGGGCACCTCGGCTGGCCAGATCAAGACCGGCTCGCTGTGCCGTTCCGACCGGGTGGCCAAGTACAATCGTCTGCTGGTGATCGAACAGCAGCTCGGCGATCGCGTCTCCTACCCGGGCCGCGCGGCGATCAAGGGGCAGTAAAAGCATGGTTCTGGCTGCCGAGCCGACGATATCGCTGACATTTTTGTAGGAAATTGCCTACAGAGAGGCGACGATCTAAGCTTGTTCGAGTGAAGGAAGGCCGATACTCAAGGTGTCGGCCTTCTGCTATCTTGATGTTTTTAAAGATTTTATTGAAATTCCTGTCAACCTTGAAAAGGCCGTGAAGTTGCTTGAGGCCAGCTTGCGTCCTTTGGCGAAAATGCCAGAATGCGCATGGGACAAGGCAGAGCGGGAGGCTCTCCAGCAGGACGCAACGGGATGCTATTTTGCGTGGCACGCCCGGTGTGACAGGAAGTCGCCTCCGGGCATGGACGTTGCCACAGGAGAGAGGGCGGAAGGAACCGCCCAGGGAAATGCTGGGAGCCGGGCGACCTTAGGGTCGCCTTTTTTTTTGCCTGCGCCGAATACTCGAGCACTCGGCGCAGGCAAGGCGGGAGGAGCCGGGGGTCAGCGCTCCAGATACTGCAGCTTGCCGGGCTTGCCGTCCCACTCTTCGGCGTCGGCCGGCGGGTCCTTCTTCTCGGCGATATTGGGCCACACTTCCGAGAGTTCCGCATTGAGAGCGATGAACTCCTCCTGGCCTTCCGGTAGCTCGTCCTCGGAGAAGATCGCTTCGGCAGGGCACTCCGGCTCGCACAGGGCGCAGTCGATGCACTCGTCCGGGTGGATCACCAGGAAGTTGGGGCCCTCGTAGAAGCAATCCACCGGGCAGACCTCGACGCAGTCGGTGTACTTGCACTTGATGCAGTTTTCGGTGACGACAAAGGTCATGCCTGTCTCCCTCCTCGCAGCCGGGTCGTGCCCTTCCCGGTTGGTGATGTTCGGTATCAGTCTTAATCCTGAAAGTTATAAAAAACTAACTTTTTATAAGGATGAAATAATTGGACGCTTCATTCTAGTCATGGCCACAGGCCTGAGCAAGCCGCATGCTCACTAGAGTTGCTCACGCCAGGCATAGATCAATTCCAGCGCCTGGCGCGGCGTCAATCCATCCGGGTCGAGGCTGACCAGCGCATCAAGCAGCGGGTGGGGGGCGGTGGCGAACAGATCGCTCTGCATCGGCTTGGCATCGTCGGCTCGAGGAATGCCGCCGCTGCGGCTGCTCTGGTCGACTTCCTGCTGCTCGAGCTGCGCCAGTTTGTCCCGCGCTCGCGCGATGACGGATTGCGGCACGCCGGCCAGCTGGGCCACCTGCAGGCCGTAACTCTGGCTGGCAGGGCCCTCTTCCACACGATGCATGAACACGATGCCATCGCGATGCTCGGCCGCGGTAAGATGCACGTTGGCCACGCCCTCGGCCTGGTCGGCCAGTGCGGTCATCTCGAAGTAGTGGGTGGCGAACAGGGTAAAGGCGCGCGAGCGGGTCAGGTGCTCGGCGCTGGCCCAGGCCAGCGATAGCCCGTCGAAGGTGCTGGTGCCACGACCGATTTCGTCCATCAGCACCAGGCTGTGGTCGGTGGCGTTGTGCAGAATGCTGGCGGTCTCGGTCATTTCGACCATGAAGGTGGAGCGCCCACCGGCCAAGTCGTCCGACGAGCCGATGCGGGTGAAGATGCGGTCCACCGGGCCGATGCAGGCCTCGTCGGCGGGGACGAAACTGCCGGTATGGGCGAGCAGGGTGATCAGCGCCGCCTGGCGCATGTAAGTCGACTTGCCGCCCATGTTGGGGCCGGTGATGACCAGCATGCGGCGGTGTTCGTCGAGCACCAGGTCGTTGGGCACGAAAGGCGTGTCGCTGACGTGTTCCACCACCGGGTGGCGGCCGCCGCGTATCTCGATGCCCGGCGCTTCGGCGAGACGCGGGCGCGAGAAGCCGAGCGCCTGGGCACGCTCGGCGAAGGCCGCCAGCACGTCCAGCGCGGCCAGCGCGCGACCGGTGCCCTGCAGTGGGGTGAGTTCGGCGTTGAGCGAGTCGAGCAGGCCGTCATAGAGCAGCTTCTCACGAGCCAGCGCGCGGGACTTGGCCGACAGTGCCTTGTCTTCGAACTCCTTGAGTTCGGGAATGATGAAGCGCTCGGCGTTCTTCAGCGTCTGGCGGCGCACGTAGTCGACCGGCACCTCACGGGCCTGGGCGCGGGGTATCTCGATGTAGTAGCCGTGAACCCGGTTGTAGCCTACCTTGAGGCCGGCCAGGCCGGTACGCTCGCGCTCGCGGGCCTCGAGCTGGACCAGGTAGTCGCCGGCATGCTCGGCCAGCCCGCGGTAGTCGTCGAGTTCGGCATCGAAGGCCTCGCGGATCACACCGCCATCGCGAATCACCACCGGCGGGTTATCGACCAGCCCGCGCGAGAGCATGTCGGCAAGCGCCGGGTAGGGTCGGATGTGGTGGGCCAGCTCGTCCAGCGCGGTGCCTTCACTGTAGGCCTGAAGTTCACCCTGCAAGTCAGGCAGTACCAGCAGGGCATCGCGCAGGCGGGCGAGGTCGCGCGGGCGGGCGCTGTAGAGCGCCACCCGGGCGAGAATTCGCTCCACGTCGCCGATCGCCTTGAGCAGCTCGCGAAGAGCGACGAAGCCCTCTCGCTCCAGCAGCAGGGCGACCGCCGCCTGGCGCCCCTGGACCTGGGCGCGGTCGCGCAGGGGGCGGTTGAGCCAACGCTTGAGCAGCCGCGAGCCCATGGCGGTGGCGGTGGTATCGAGTACGCTGGCCAGCGTGTTGTCGCCGCTACCGCCGAGGTTGGTGTCGATCTCGAGGTTGCGGCGACTGGCGGCATCGATCACCACGGCATCGTCGCGGTTCTCCACGCCCAGCGCGGTGACATGGGGCAGGCGCGAACGCTGGGTGTCGCGGGCGTACTCCACCAGCACCCCGGCGGCGGTGAGCGCGGCCTGCAGATGGGCACAGCCGAAGCCGCGCAGGTCCTGCACCTGGAACTGATCGCACAGCAGGCGAGTGGCACTGTCGAGATCGAACAGCCAGTCGCTCTGCCGACGCAGTCCCTGGCGTCCCTCCAGGCTGGGCGGCAACGAGAGGCTGTCCGGCACCAGCAGTTCGGCGGGGTCGAGGCGCTGGAGCTCGGCGAGCATGTCGCCTTCGCCCTCCACTTCGAGCACGCTGAAACGCCCGCTGGAGAGTTCCAGCCAGGCGATGCCCCAGCAGTTTTCGGCCGGATACACGGCCACCAGCAGGTTGTCGCGGCGGGCGTCGAGCAGCGCCTCGTCGTAGAGCGTGCCGGGCGTGACGATGCGCACCACCTTGCGCTCCACCGGCCCCTTGCTGGTCGCGGGGTCGCCGAACTGCTCGCAGATTGCCACCGACTCGCCGGCCTTCACCAGGCGCGCCAGGTACCCCTCGGCGCTGTGGTAGGGCACGCCGGCCATGGGGATCGGCTTGCCCGCGGACTGGCCGCGCTGGGTCAGGGTAATGTCGAGCAGGGCGGCGGCACGCTTGGCGTCGTCGAAGAACAGTTCGTAGAAATCGCCCATGCGATAGAACAGCAGCACATCGGGGTGCTCGCGCTTGATCCTGAGGTACTGGGCCATCATCGGGGTATGGCTCGGCACGTCTGTCTTGACCGCGTCGTTCATGCTTTCTCGGCTGGCTCGTCGGTTGTGCGGGGCATAGGAGAGGGCAAGGTTACCACGCGCTGCCCGTGGTCGACATGTTGGAACGCGCCTCCCCGGGCTGCGCTCTTCCGTTGGCTGCGATTGAAGCGCGGGTCGTTTATCACCCTGCCTGTACCGAGGGGAAGGATGCGCTATGGTAGCAGGCAGTTGCAGGACAAGCGGCCGGCGCCTGTCGCCGGTCCTCTCGAACAAGGAGCGATACCATGCCTCATAGCGCTTCCAGCCTGGCCAACCTCGACCTCGCCACGCTCGCCGAACGTCTCGGGCGGCGCTGCCGCGAGCGCGGCGTGAACGTCACTGCCGCCGAGTCGTGTACCGGCGGCGGGGTGGCCAGTGCAATCACCTCGGTAGCCGGCAGCTCGGACTACTTCGAGACCGGCTACGTCACCTACTCCAATGCCGCCAAGGCGCGCCTGCTTGGCGTTCCCGAGGCGTTGATCGCCCAGCACGGCGCCGTCAGTCAGGCGGTGGTGGAGGCCATGGTGGCGGGCGCCTGCCGCGACAGCGGGGCCAATCTCGGCGTGGCGATCAGTGGCGTGGCCGGGCCCGATGGTGGGACGCCGGAGAAACCGGTGGGCACCGTGTGGCTGGCCTGGGGCAGCGAAGCGAGCCAGCAGGCCGAGCGTTTCCAGTTTCCCGGAGACCGTCGTGCGGTGCGCGAACGGGCGGTACGCGAGGCCATCGTCGGGCTGATTCGCTATCTCGAAGCCGGCTAGGCGCTCGTATTCGTCGGGTGGCTAGTCGCGCGGCGAATTTTTCGTCATACTACTGTCCAACCATACAGTGTCCAGGCGAGCTCCCCATCGGCAGCCCGCCATCCATTTTGCACCTGCAAGCGTCAGCGTGTTCTGCGAGGAGAGCCTCATGGCACAGGATGAAAATCGTTCCAAGGCATTGAATGCCGCCCTTTCCCAGATCGAGCGCCAGTTCGGCAAGGGTACCGTGATGCGCCTGGGCGATGCGCCGCGGGTGGTGATGCCGTCGGTCTCCACCGGTTCGCTGGGGCTCGACATCGCGCTCGGTATCGGCGGCCTGCCCTTCGGCCGGGTGGTGGAGATCTTCGGGCCGGAGTCCTCGGGCAAGACCACCCTGACCCTGTCGGTGATCGCCGAGGCCCAGAAACAGGGCAAGACCTGCGCCTTCATCGACGCCGAGCATGCGCTCGACCCGAGCTACGCCGAGAAGCTCGGCGTCAACCTCGATGACCTGCTGGTCTCGCAGCCGGACACCGGCGAGCAGGCGCTGGAAATCTGCGACATGCTGGTACGCTCCGGCGGTGTCGACGTGATCATCATCGACTCGGTGGCGGCACTCACCCCGCGGGCCGAGATCGAAGGCGAGATGGGCGATTCCCATGTCGGCCTGCAGGCACGCCTGATGTCCCAGGCGCTGCGCAAGATCACCGGCCACATCAAGAACGCCAACTGCCTGGTGGTGTTCATCAACCAGATCCGCATGAAGATCGGCGTGATGTTCGGCAGCCCCGAGACCACCACCGGTGGCAACGCACTCAAGTTCTACGCCAGCGTGCGCCTGGACATCCGGCGTACCGGCTCGGTGAAGCAGGGTGACGAGGTGACCGGCAACGAGACCCGCGTCAAGGTGGTGAAGAACAAGGTGGCGCCGCCGTTCCGCCAGGCCGAGTTCCAGATCCTCTACGGCAAGGGTATCTACCATGCCGGGGAGGTAATCGACCTGGGCGTGCAGTGCAACCTGGTCGACAAGGCGGGTGCCTGGTACAGCTACAAGGGCAACAAGATCGGCCAGGGCAAGGCCAACGCCGCCCAGTTCCTCGAGGACAACCCGGCGGTGATGGAGGAGATCGAGAGCCAGATTCGTGCCCAGCTGCTCGCGGCCCCGACCCCGAAGGAAGAGGTCGAAGAGCCGGTCGCCGCCGAGGCCGAGCGCGAGGACGACCTGCTCTAAGCCATGCCTGCACCGTCCGGCACCGAGCGTGCGTCGTCCCCGCGGGACGACGCCATCCGCCTGCTGGCACGGCGCGAGTATTCCCGCGCCGAGCTGGAGCAGCGGCTCTCTCTCCGGGGGCATCCCGCCGAGGCGGTCGACGCCTGCCTCGATGAACTGACTGTCGAAGGGTTGCAGTCCGACGTGCGCTTTGCCGAGAGCTTCCTGCGCTCGCGCGTAGCGCGCGGCCAGGGGCCGCTCAAGGTGCGCGCCGAGCTTGAACGGCGCGGCATCGAGCGCACCCTGATCGCCACGACCCTGGCCGGGGCCGAGCAGGAAGGCGAGGTCGACTGGTTCGAGCTGGCTGCCGAGGCGCTGTCCCGGCGCTTCACCCATCCCGGCGAATCCCCCCGCGAGCGCGCCCGACGCGAGCGCTTCCTGGCCTCCCGCGGCTTCGGTTTCGAACAGATCCGTCATGCCTTGGAGCGTCTCGACGCAGTCGAATGACGTCGAGCGTGAGCGCCTCCCCTTTAGTCGCTTGACAACTGCGCTATAATGCCTCCCTTTGCGAACGCCCTTGGTGGCGCTCCTGACACGCCAAGGCGTGCGAATTCGGCCATGCAAAACGCTGCCGAGCGCGCCTGCCCGTCGGGTGACCCCGCTCATCGCCACGGATATGCCATGAAAAGCGCAGACATCAGACAGGCCTTTCTGAGTTACTTCGAAGAGCACGGCCACACCATCGTGCCGTCGAGCTCCCTGGTGCCGGGCAACGACCCGACGCTGCTGTTCACCAATGCCGGCATGGTGCCGTTCAAGGACGTCTTCCTCGGCCAGGACCCGCGCCCCTACGTACGCGCGACCTCGTCCCAGCGCTGCGTGCGCGCCGGCGGCAAGCACAACGACCTGGACAACGTCGGCTATACCGCCCGCCACCATACTTTCTTCGAGATGCTGGGCAACTTCAGCTTCGGTGATTACTTCAAGCGCGACGCCATCCGCCTTGCTTGGACCTTCCTCACCGAGCGCCTGGGCCTGCCGGCCGAGAAGCTGTGGGTCACGGTGTTTACCGAAGATGACGAGGCCTACGGCATTTGGGCCGATGAAATCGGCGTGCCGCGCGAGCGTATCGCGCGTATCGGTGCGAAAGACAACTTCTGGCAGATGGGCGATACCGGACCCTGCGGGCCCTGTTCGGAGATCTTCTACGATCACGGTCCCGAGGTATGGGGCGGGCCTCCCGGCAGCCCCGAGGAGGACGGCGACCGCTATATCGAGATCTGGAACCTGGTGTTCATGCAGTTCGATCGCGATGCGGCCGGCAACCTAAACCCACTGCCCAAGCCCTCGATCGATACCGGCATGGGGCTGGAGCGCGTGGCGGCGGTGCTGCAGGGCGTTCACTCCAACTACGAGATCGACCTGTTCCAGAACCTGCTCCAGGCGGCGGCACAGCGTACCGGCCATGCCGACACGCGCCACCCTTCGCTGCGGGTGATCGCCGACCATATCCGCTCCTGTGCCTTTCTCATCGCCGATGGCGTGCTGCCCTCCAACGAGGGGCGCGGCTACGTGCTGCGGCGGATCATCCGCCGCGCCATCCGCCACGGCCACAAGCTGGGCGCCAAGGATAACTTCTTCCACAAGCTGGTCGGCGCGCTCGACGTCGAGATGGGTGATGCCTACCCGGAGCTGCGTGAGGCGCGCCACCAGATCGAGCGCATTCTGCTCAAGGAGGAGGAGCAGTTCGCCCGCACCCTGGAACACGGCATGGGTCTGCTCGAGGAGGCCTTGGGCGAACTCGAAGGCGAAGTGCTGCCCGGCGAGACGGTGTTCAAGCTCTACGACACCTACGGCTTCCCCTACGACCTGACCGCCGATGTCTGTCGCGAGCGCGGTGTGACTCTCGATGAAGTCGGCTTCAAACGTGCGCTCGAAGCCCAGCGCGAGCGGGCGCGAGCGGCCAGCCAGTTCGGCGCCGACTACGCTGCGGCACTGGAGCTCGAAGGCGAGACGGCCTTCACCGGCTACGACCGGCTCGAAGACAACGCCACCGTCACCGCCATCGTCGATCGCGAAGGCAATGCGCTGGCGGCGCTCGAACCCGAGCAGCGCGGCATCGTGGTGCTCGACCGCACGCCTTTCTACGGCGAGTCCGGTGGCCAGGTGGGCGACACTGGCTATCTGCACTTCGAGGGCGGCCGCTTCCTGGTCACCGATACCCAGAAGCAGGGCGGACACCACCTGCACCACGGCGTGCTGCTGGAGGGGCGTCTCGACGTAGGTGGCGAGGTGCATCCGCAGGTCGATGCCAAACTGCGTGGCGCCACCATCCGCAACCACTCCGCCACCCACCTGATGCACAAGGCGCTGCGCATGGTGCTTGGCGATCACGTGCAGCAGAAGGGCTCGCTGGTCACGCCTGAGCGGCTGCGCTTCGACTTCAGCCATTTCGAGGCGATGACAGCAGAGCAGCTCGCCGAGGTGGAGCGGCTGGTCAACGAGCAGATACTCGCCAATGCGCCGACCCGCATCGAGCAGATGACCCTCGACCAGGCCAAGGCCAGGGGCGCTGCGGCGCTGTTCGAGGCCAAGTACGCCGACAGCGTGCGGGTGCTGACCATCGGCGCCGATGACTTCTCCATCGAGCTGTGTGGCGGCACTCACGTGGCCCGCAGTGGCGACATCGGCTGCTTCCATATCATCAGCGAGCAGGGTATCGCCGCGGGCGTGCGCCGCATCGAGGCGATTACCGGGGAAGGGGCGCTGGGTTATTTCCGCGAGCAGGAAGCCCGCCTGGGCCGCATCGGCGAGCGCCTCAAGGCCAAGCCGGAGCAGGTCGAGGAGCGCGTCGAGTCGCTGGTTGAGCGCAACCGCAGCCTGGAGAAGGAACTCGAACGGCTCAAGGCCAAGCTGGCCAGCGCCGCTGGCAGCGACATGCTCAGCCAGGCGCGCGAGGTGGGCGGCATCAAGGTGCTGGCCACGCGGCTCGAGGGCGTCTCCGCCAAGGAGCTGCGCGGTGTGCTCGACCAGCTCAAGAACAAGCTGGGCTCGGGTATCGTGGTGCTCGGCGTGACCGACAGCGAGGCTGGCAAGGTGAGTCTGATCGCTGGCGTTACCGACGATCTGACCGGCAAGGTCAGGGCCGGTGAGCTGGTCAATCACGTCGCCTCTCAGGTGGGCGGCAAGGGCGGTGGACGTGCCGATATGGCCCAGGCCGGGGGCAGCGACGTGGCGGCCCTGCCGGCGGCTCTGGAGAGCGTTCCCGCCTGGGTAGAACAGCAGCTTCAGTAAGGCGTACAGGGCCGGTGACCGTGATGTCCCGGCCCTTTGACTTTGAACGACTTTCACTCATCCGAGCGTGCTCCGCTCGACAAGCGAGGGAAAACCGTAGATGGCACTATACGTACAGAAATTCGGCGGTACCTCGGTGGGCTCCGTGGAGCGCATCAAGGCTGTGGCCGAGAAGGTCAAGGGCTTCCGTGACGATGGCCATCAGGTCGTGGTCGTGGTTTCCGCCATGAGCGGCGAGACCAATCGCCTGATCGGCATGGCCAACGAGATCAACGACGAGCCCACCCCGCGGGAGATGGACATGCTGGTCTCCACCGGTGAGCAGGTGACCATTTCACTGCTGGCGCTGGCCCTGCACAAGCTTGGCGTGCCGGCAACCTCCTATACCGGCTCCCAGGTCGGTATCCTCACCGACAGCGCTCACACCAAGGCACGAATCCAGCGTATCGAGACCGACGAGATGCGCGACGACCTGGACGAGGGCAAGGTCGTCGTGGTGGCCGGTTTCCAGGGGGTCGACGAAGAGGGTAACATCACCACCCTTGGCCGCGGCGGTTCCGATACCACAGGGGTGGCGCTGGCTGCGGCGCTGGGTGCCGACGAGTGCCAGATCTACACCGACGTCGATGGGGTCTACACCACCGACCCGCGGGTATGCTCCAAGGCACAGCGGCTCGACAGCATTACCGTCGAGGAGATGCTGGAGCTGGCGAGCCTCGGCTCCAAGGTGCTGCAGATCCGCTCGGTGGAGTTCGCCGGCAAGTACAATGTCCCGCTGCGCGTGCTGTCCAGTTTCGAGGATGGCCCCGGCACCCTGATCGTTGCTGAATCCGACCAAGACGAGGACTCCATGGAAGAACCGCTGATCTCAGGCATCGCTTTCACCGCCAATGAGGCCAAGCTGACCCTGCTGCACACGCCGGACGTTCCGGGCGTGGCCTCGCGCATCCTGGGCCCGATCGCCGATGCCAACATCGAAGTCGATATGATCGTGCAGAACGTGGCACCGGCCGGCGACTATACCGACTTCACCTTCACCGTTGCCAAGGGCGACTACAAGAAGACCCTGAAGATCCTCGAGGAGCAGGTGATTCCCGACCTCGGTGGTGGCGAGATCAATGGCGACGACAACATCGCCAAGGTTTCACTGGTTGGTGTAGGCATGCGCTCCCATGCGGGCGTGGCCGCCAAGATGTTCCGCGTGCTGGCTGACGAGAACATCAATATCCGTATGGTCTCCACCTCGGAAATCAAGATTTCCGTGGTGATCGACGAGAAACAGATGGAACTCGCCGTGCGTGCCCTGCATACCGCTTTCGGCTTGGACAAGAGCGACATCGAAAGCGAATAAGGCAAGCAACAAGAAATTTAACAAGATCCGGACGACTAGAAGGTGAGGCCTGTTCTACGCTGGGGGGAGTCTGCTGCGATGAGCGGCCCGGCTTCCCTTCAACGCTTCCATGATGTCATGGTGGGGTTGGTGGTGGTGCACAGTGGTTCATTGTTACATAATGCAAGCAGCAACTAAGCGTCGGGGATCGACGCGCATCCCGTTGCTAGTCGTCTGAGAAGGAGATCAGTCATGCTCATCCTGACCCGCCGTGTCGGGGAAACGCTGATGATCGGTGATGACATCACCGTGACCGTCCTTGGAGTCAAGGGCAATCAGGTCCGTATTGGCGTCAATGCACCCAAGGATGTCGCCGTACATCGCGAAGAGATCTACCAGCGCATTCAGCGTGAAAAGTCCGACGATGAAGGGGGCAATAGCTCCTCTTCGTAAGGGATCGCCGTCTACCGGCCGTTTCGGTGTGAAGAACAAATAGCTGAATACGCTGGACAAAGGGGCGCGGAAACGATAGGATATGCGCCGTGTCGTTGAGGGAGAGGTGGCCGAGTGGCTGAAGGCGCTCCCCTGCTAAGGGAGTATGGGGTTTATAGCCCCATCGAGGGTTCGAATCCCTCCCTCTCCGCCATGCGACACGTTGTTCTTGTTCGAAGTGTGATGATGCGCCCGTAGCTCAGCTGGATAGAGTACCTGACTACGAATCAGGTGGTCGGAGGTTCGAATCCTCCCGGGCGCGCCACGAATGGTGAAGTGAGTTTCGAGCTTGAAGTACTCGGGTTTGAATGTGGATCTTCGTCGTGCGGTTCGAAGCAAGACATCAATAGCAAGAGCGTGTTTCTTGCATCAGCGCCCGTAGCTCAGCTGGATAGAGTACCTGACTACGAATCAGGTGGTCGGAGGTTCGAATCCTCCCGGGCGCGCCAGATTTCGACCCGTCCTCGTTTCGAGGGCGGGTCTTCTGCTTCTGGCCTCTGCGAGTCGGCAGGGGTGTACGTATCGACTAGCCGAGCTGGCGCAGGATGATGCCGGTGGCGCGATCGTTTGGGTGTCCTCGCGATGCAAGGGCACCCTTTTTTATTCTCCCTCCCTTACTTGCCCCTTGCTGCGCTTCCGCTCGGCCGTGTCGTCGGCGTTCAGGCTGGCTCGAATCTGCTGTGGCCCCGTTCTTCGCGCTCGCAGGCGAGCCCGGCCAGCAGGGTGTCCAGGTCATTGATGCGTTTTACCGCCTGGAAGCGCAGGTCTGCTTCGGCATCGCGCTGGCGCATGTGGCTGAGCCATTGCTTGACCAGGGAAGTGACAACGCGGTCGGGAAGTGTGCTACGCTGCAATGCAGCAAACTCGGCAAGGGTGGAGGCGCGTACCTGCCAGGGCGTAGTGGGAAGTTGTTCACCGGTCTCCAGCCAGTGGCGAATGCGCGGTGCCAGCCATGGGTCGGCGAGGGCGCCGCGTCCGAGCATGACGTCGCGACAGCCGGATAGTGTGCGCGCTTTCCAGTAGTCCTCGAGGCTCCAGATGTCGCCATTGGCGACGACCGGGATGCGCAGGTGGCGGCGGATGCGACCGATCCACTCCCAGTGGGCCGGAGGGCGGTAGCCCTCGTCGCGGGTCCGAGCGTGGACGACGAGCTGGGTTGCGCCGCCGTCTTCCGCTGCCTTGGCGCAATCGAGCGCCAGGCGTCGGTGCGAGAAGCCGAGGCGGATCTTGGCCGTGACCGGTATCTCGCTGCCTACGGCTTGATGTACCGCCGCTACCACGGCGTGCACGCGGCGCGGGTCGCGCAGCAGTGAGGCACCACCGTCATGGCGGTTGACCAGCTTGGCCGGGCAGCCGAAATTGAGATCGATGGCGCGGGCGCCGAGCTTTCTCGCCTGTACGGCATTGGCCGCCAGCGCCGCTGGGTCGCTGCCGAGCAGCTGCAGCACCACCGGTACATGCGAGGGTGTCGTCACGTTCCCGTCGAGCTCGGGGCAGTGGCGCAGGAAGACCCGC
This sequence comes from Halomonas sp. A29, assembly GCF_046723295.1. NCBI lineage: Bacteria > Pseudomonadati > Pseudomonadota > Gammaproteobacteria > Oceanospirillales > Halomonadaceae > Halomonas > Halomonas sp. A29. Next base: position 542,220 of record NZ_JAXQPR010000001.1, on the reverse strand, counting down.
GGAGGCAGGCGCGCATCGACGACACGGACGAATTCCGTCACTGTCCAGTCGAAGCCGGGCCGGCGGGTCAGCAGGTCGCGAGTGTGGGCGTCGATCACACCCTCCATGGGGGCGAGTCCGATCCGTCCTTGTAGTAAAGCAACAACTTTGTCTTCCACCATGACGCGCTTGCAATATATCCAGAGTGTGGCAGTTTATATGGCCAACTTTTAAACGCTTGCCGGCATTTTTGCGACCGTTTCTCAACAGGTCGCGTACGGAATTGGGGAGAGAGCGTATGCAGGACGTGCAGTTGCTACTCGACGGTCTGGCCCTGATGGGGGTCGGCATGGGGTTCGTTTTTGTTTTTCTTACGATTCTCGTGCTGGCTACCCTCGCGATGTCAGCGGTGATTCGCCGTCTGGCCCCCGCTCCCGTTCCCCCGGCCATCACTCCGGCCGCGACGACTCCTGAACGGGCGAATGACGCCGAACTGATGGCCGTCATCAGCACCGCCGTTCATCGCTATCGCAGCCGCCACCGCCGCTGACCGTGCGCTGCGAAGGCTCATATTACTACATAACACGCCACCTACGGGGTTCATCTTCATGAGTGAGATCAAGCGCCCGCTGGGCATCACCGACGTCGTACTGCGCGACGCCCACCAGTCGCTGTTCGCCACCCGCATGCGGTTAGACGACATGCTACCGATCGCCGAAAAGCTCGATCGCGTCGGCTTCTGGTCGCTGGAATCCTGGGGTGGTGCCACCTTCGACGCCTGTATCCGCTATCTCGGTGAAGATCCGTGGGAGCGGATACGGGCGTTGAAGGAGGCCATGCCCAACACTCCGCAGCAGATGCTGCTGCGTGGCCAGAACCTGCTCGGCTACCGCCACTATGCCGACGACGTGGTCGACCGGTTCGTCGAACGTGCCAAGCGCAACGGCGTCGACGTGTTCCGCGTCTTCGATGCCATGAACGACCCGCGTAACCTGGAGCGTGCCATCAAGGCCGTACGTGACGTGGGCGGCCACGCCCAAGGCACCATCTCCTACACCGTGAGCCCGGTGCACACGCTGGATAGCTGGGTGGAGTTGGCCGAGACCATCGCCGACATGGGCGCCGACTCGCTGGCGATCAAGGACATGGCAGGCCTGCTTGCGCCCTATGATGCCTACGAGCTGGTCACGCGACTGAAGAAGGCGCTGTCGATCCCGATCCACATGCAGTGCCACGCTACCACCGGCATGTCCACTGCCGCCATTCTCAAGGCGGTCGAGGCCGGTATCGACAACGTCGATACGGCCATTTCCTCGATGTCGATGACCTACGGCCACAGTCCCACCGAATCGGTAGTGGCCATCCTCAAGGGCACCGATCGCGACACCAATCTCGATCTCGAACTGCTCGAGGACATCGCCGGCTACTTCCGCGAGGTGCGCAAGAAGTACGCCGCCTTCGAGGGCTCGCTGAAGGGCATCGACTCACGCATCCTGGTCGCCCAGGTGCCGGGCGGCATGCTCACCAACATGGAAGGCCAGCTCAAGGAGCAGGGCGCCGGCGACAAGCTCGACGACGTGCTGAGTGAGATTCCTCGCGTGCGCGAGGATCTGGGCTTCATCCCGCTGGTCACGCCCACCTCCCAGATCGTCGGCACCCAGGCAGTGATGAACGTGATGATGGGCGAGCGCTACAAGTCTATCTCCAAGGAGGTCCAGGGGCTGCTCAAGGGCGAGTATGGGGCTGCGCCGGCACCGTTCAACAAGGAGCTGCAGAGCCGCGTGCTCGAGGGTGGCGAGCCGATTACCTGCCGTCCTGCCGACCTGCTCGAGCCCGAGATGGAGCGTCTTGCCGCCGAGCTCCGGGAAAAGGCCAAGGCCGACGGCATCCGTCTGGCCGAGGGCGAGCGCGAGATCGACGACGTGCTGACCTATGCACTGTTCCCGCAGATCGGGCTCAAGTTCCTCAAGAATCGTGATAACCCTGATGCCTTCGAGCCGGTTCCCCAGGCGCCGGGTCAGGAGGTGGCCAGTGCCAACCTGCCGGTCGCTTCCCAGAAGGGCGGAGTAGAGGGCAAGTTGCCGGCCCGCGCCAGTGCGCCCGCCGGACCCGAGACCTACACCGTCAAGGTCAATGGCAAGCAGTACGTGGTCGAGGTCGCCGGGGGCGGCGAGATCGGTGCCGTATCGGAACAGCCGGCTACCCAATCTGTCGAGAGCGCGCCGGCCTCCTCCGGCGAGACCATCAATGCACCGCTGGCCGGCAACATCTTCAAGGTCAACGTGCGTCCGGGCGATGCGGTCAAGGAGGGTGACGTGGTCATCATCCTCGAGGCCATGAAGATGGAGACCGAAGTGCGCGCCGCCAGCGCCGGCACCGTTTCCGAGGTCAAGGTCGGTGAGGGCGATAGCGTCACCGTCGGCGACACCCTGATCGTGCTCTAAGGGCCAATACCATGGAAAAGCTATTGACCCTGTGGGAGGGTTCCGGTCTCTACAATCTGACGCTGGGCCAGGCGGTCATGATTGCCGTGGGGCTGGTGCTGCTCTATCTCGCCATCCACAAGAAGTTCGAGCCACTGCTGCTGGTACCGATCGGCTTCAGCGGGATACTGGCCAACATTCCCGAGGCGGGGCTGGCCATCTCGGCGCTTGACCAGGCCATCGAGGTGGCGCGTCCGGCAGTGTTGCAGCAGATGGCAATGGCGCTCGGCGCTACCCTCGACCCACTAGCCGGTGAAGAGGCGTGGCGGGCTACGCTCAAGGCGATAGTCGACAACGGTGCCGCGCCGGATCAGATCCGCGCCGCGCGTGATGTGGCCATGAACGTTGGCTACGGTGATGGTTTGCTCTATGTCTTCTACTCCGTTGCCGTGGCCTCGGGCATTGCCCCGCTGCTGATCTTCATGGGCGTGGGAGCGATGACCGATTTCGGTCCGTTGCTGGCCAACCCGCGGACCCTGTTCCTTGGCGCCGCAGCGCAGTTCGGCATCTTTGCCACCCTGTTCGGGGCGGTGGGGCTGTCGTCGCTGGGCTGGATGGATTTCTCTCTGCAGCAGGCCGCCGCCATCGGCATCATCGGTGGCGCCGACGGCCCGACCTCGATCTATGTCTCGAGCGTACTGGCGCCGGAGCTGCTGGGGGCCATCGCCGTGGCTGCCTACGCCTACATGGCGCTGGTGCCGATGATCCAGCCGCCGATCATGCGGCTGCTCACCACGCGCAAGGAGCGTGCGATCGCCATGACCCAGCTGCGGCCGGTCTCGAAGCTGGAGAAGATCGTGTTCCCGCTGCTGTTGCTGATGCTGGTCGCGCTGTTCCTGCCTGATGCGGCACCGCTGCTGGGCATGTTCTGCTTCGGTAACCTGATGCGCGAGTGCGGCGTGGTGGAGCGGCTGACCGATACCGCCCAGAACGCCCTGATCAACATCGTCACCATCGTGCTCGGCCTCGCCGTAGGGTCGAAGCTGATGGCCGAAAGCTTCCTGGCGCTGGAAACGCTGGGCATCATGGGACTGGGCATGGTGGCCTTTGCCATCGGTACCGCGGCCGGCGTGCTGATGGCGAAGCTGATGAACCTGGTGAGCCGCATGCCGATCAATCCGCTGATCGGCTCGGCCGGCGTCTCGGCGGTGCCCATGGCCGCGCGGGTCTCCAACAAGGTGGGTCTCGAGGCCAATCCGCACAACTTCCTGCTGATGCACGCCATGGGGCCCAACGTGGCCGGCGTCATCGGCTCGGCGGTGGCTGCGGGGGTGATGATCAAGTACCTGGGCTGACCCCGATAGCTCAGGCGAAGAGCCCGTCAGCCAACGCTGGCGGGCTCTTTGCGTTCTGCTGCCTGGACAAGGTGTCAGGAGGCAGTGACGCTGCCGGCGAGGTTCTGGCTGCTGGCAGCGGTGGCGGGCGCATCCTGCGCCAGCTCGATGTCCTCCTCGATCCACAGCTGGCAGGCGAGCCGGTAGCCCTGTTCGAGGCGTGTACCGAGCATCTTCTTCTCCTTCCAGTTGGGCTCGGGTAGCGCTTCGCCGCCCTTGATGACCTTGCACATGCACTTGGCGCACTTGCCCATGCCGCAGCCGTAGCTCAGGTGAGGATAGGGAAACTGGCGGATTCCGGCGCGTACCACCAGGTTGGTGTTGGGCTGGACTTCGCCTTCGAAAACCTCGCCATTCTTGTGGATCTTGATCAGGGGCATGGCATTCACCTGTTTGTCGTCGTCGGGGGTGTGCCACGGAATCCCGTGGCACGTCAGCAAATTTCTCTTGTGGCATATGGTGTACCATGTGCCATGGAGATGGGCTCGTCAACCCCTTCGGAATACATCGTGGTTGAGGAGCGCGATGCTCTGGCAGCGAGGCCCCGAGCTGTCGCTTCCAGCCGCCAGCTGTGGGTGCTAGAGGAGCAGGATTAGGGCAAGCAGCGAGGCCACGACGATGCCGGAAATCACCGGTACGAAGTTGCGCCGCACCAGCGCCGCTGGGCTTACCCCGGCGATGCCGGCGTCGGCCGCCACCCCGAAGGCCCAGGCGGCCAAGGTACCGCCACCGGCAAAAATGGCCGCGACCTGGCCCAGGGCGGCCAGCACATGGACGTCGACACCGGCGCCGGTGCCCAGCGCACCCGACAGCGAACCCACCAGCGGCAGCCCGGAGAAGCCCGACCCGTCCATTCCCGAGAGCAAGCCGATGAAGGCCATGCCAAAGGTCAGCAGGAAGACGTTGCCGTCGATGTAGTGGCCGATGTTGTGGCCGATATCGAACAGGTACCCGGCCGCGCCTGCGCCGATGACCTCGACGGAGTGGCCGGGGTGGCCGAGGAAGAAGAACCCGGCAATCGGGATGATCGGGGCAAAGATCTTGATGGCGAAGAAGAAGCCCTCACGGGTATAGCTGCTGATGCCGTCCAGGGCGTGATGGCCGTGGGAGGCGAACGACGAGAGCACCAGCAGCACGGTAGCCGTGCCGCCCAGCAGCGCCGTGGCGCCGCCGCCGCGAATCGCCTGGTCGGGCATGAACAGGGCGCGATAGATCATCAACCCGGCAATGCCGAGCAGGATGGCAGGCACGGCGATGGCAAAGAGGCGTGCGTAGGGTCCGGCTCCCGGCTCGCTCGTCTCCTTTACGGTATCGGCCTGAACGGCAGCGGCTCCCGCCGAGCGCGGAGAGAAGACTTCGTCGCTCTTGGGAGCTTCCAGCACACCGGAACGCATGTCGCGGCGCAGGTGCAGGCAGGCGATGGTGATCGCCACGACACCTACGACCAGCGAGAACAGCAGGGTATAGGGCACCAGTGTAGTGGTCTCGATACCCGCGGCACCTGCCGTCAGGCGGCTTGCACCCTGGATGACCGGATCGGCGGAGAGCGCCATGCCGTGGCCGAACAGGTTGACCGCCATGGCGGCGCCGATGGCTGGCAGGCCCACCTGCATGGCGACGGGGATCAGTACGGTGCCGACCAGGGCCACGGCCGGAGTCGGCCAGAAGAAGGCGGCGGCGATGTACATGGTGATGCCGACCACGAAGAAGGCCGTCCAGGGGCCGATCATCAGCTTCTTCATCGGTGCCACCATCAGCCTGTCGGCCCCCTGGCTCTGCAGCGACTTGAGCATGGCGACCATCAGCGCGATGACCAGCATGATATCGAAGAGTTCGGTGCCAGCATTGAGCAGGGCTCGGAAGACCACCTGAACGGCGAAGATCAGTTGGTTGAGTCCGCCCTCGTGAGGAGCATCGGCCAGCAGGCCCAGCATGAAGATGCCGGCAATGGAAGGGATGATGACGCCCTTGCGGAAGCCGATGGAAACGAAGATTGCCAGGATCACCAGAAGGAAGACCCAGTGTGATGCGGTGAGTTGTACCTGTTCGAGTTGTTCCATGTTGCACCTTGTCGTGTCGTCAGGCTTTGCGATGGCGGCGCCGAGCTGGTCGGGCGGCCCATCGCGCGCTTGTAGTTGTCGGTTGCTGCTTTGCCACGGTCGTGTTGCCTTGCATGTCACGAAAGCGGTGCTGTCGTCTTTCGCGCATGAACTACGCTCAGGTCGGATGTCGTCGCATGGCTGTCTCCTGTGGTCGAGAATGGCTATCCATGAAGAATCGATGGCCGGGCGTCAGCCCAGCAACAAGCCGCCATAGACCAGCGCACCGGCAACCACGAGGGCAGGGTGCGCCTTGAAGCGAAGCAGGGCGATGGCGGCGGCGGCCGCAATGATCAGGGTGTGGATAGGGCCGGCGCCAGCCAGGCCTTCGTTGAGGAAGCTCAGAACCAGGCCGGCCATCATGATGGCGATGACGGGGCGCACCCACTGGCTCATGCGCTTGACCCGAGGCGAGTCGCGGTGGCGATAGAGCAGCCCCAGGGCGCCCAGCATCAGCAGCAGAGAGGGCACGACGGTAGCGATGACGGCGACCGCGGCGCCGGCGACACCCGCGACTTCATAACCGACGTAGCCGGCCATCTTGGTGGCTATCGGGCTCGGCAGGGCATTGCCCAGGCCCAGCACCTCGGCGAACTCCTGGGCACTCATCCAACCGTAGCGGCCCACCACCTCCGCCTCGATGAGCGGGATGATGGCGGGGCCACCGCCGTAGCCGACGATGTTGGGAATGAAGAAGGCGAGGAAGAGCTGTGCGTAGATCATCGGGCGGCCTCCTCGGTCTTCTTGTCCTTCGTCAGGGGAGGCAGCATGGCCGCGACCAACAGGGCACCTATCACCAGACCGGGGTGGAGGCCGAGCCAGTAGATCAGCCCGCCTGCGACACTGGCCATGAGCAGGCTCACCGCCCAGCCCAGCGCCAGGCGCGACTTGTTGATGAAGTCCCAGGTGAGCTGAGCCATCATCACCATCACCACCGGTACCACGCCCTGACCCATGCCATGGATCCAGCCAATGTCGCGATAGCGGCTGAACAGGCCCAGCATCAGGATCATGGCGACGATCATCGGCAGGATCCCCGCGAGCACGGCGTTGATGCAGCCGAGCGTGCCGCCGACGCGAAAGCCGATATAGCCAGGCATCTTGGTGGCAATGGGGCCCGGCAGGGTGTTGGCGATGGCCAGCACGTCGGCGAACTCCTCATCGCTCATCCAGGCGTGGCGCTTGACCACTTCCTGGTGTACCAAAGGGATCATCGAAGGGCCGCCGCCGAACCCCAGAAGGCCAATTCGGAGAAAGGAGAAGAACAGCTTGCCCTGTTGTGATGCCGACATGTCAGTAGGGTCCTTGTCTGAGATCGATGGTTATTTCTTCAAAAACAACAATATGATCAAATCCGGTTTGTATTTTTTCTAGAAATAATCGATTATTTGGCCTAGGTTAGATTGCAGGGAGCAGGTTCGTCAATATCGGTATACCAAATTCCAAAAAAATGAAGGGAGTCACGCCATGACCGAAACCCTCAAGCAGGGCAGTGCTACTGCCGCGAGCAGGATCTACGAGACGCTGCGCCAGGATCTGCTCAATGGCCGCTACCGCGCTGGCGAGCGGTTATCGATCGCTCTGCTGCGCGACACCTATGAGGTGGGCTTGAGTCCGTTGCGCGAGGCGCTCAACCGCTTGGCAGCCTATGGCCTGTTGCGCCAGGAGAATCAGCGCGGCTTCCGCGTGCTGGAGCTGTCCCGTGAAGAGCTTGCCGATATCACCGAGATGCGCCGTCAACTCGAAGGCATGGCGCTCGAGCTGGCCATACTGCACGGCGACGAGGAGTGGGAATCCCAACTGCTGGCAGCCAACCACCGGCTGGCGAAGGCCGCCGGCCACACGCCGGTTGTGGAGTGGGAGCAGCTGCATTCGCGCTTCCACAATGCTCTGGTGGCACCCTGTGGCTCGGCCTGGCTGTTACGCTTCATCTCTCAGCTTCACGACCAGTTCGACCGCTATCGACGAGTGGCGCCGCAAGCCCAGGAGTCGCGTCACCAGCTCGATTCCCAGCACCAGGAATTGGTGGATCTGGCACTGGCCCGAGACGCTCGCCGCGCCCGGGCGCTGATCGAGGAGCACATCACTCTCTCCAGCGAAGTGGCCATGCGCAGCTGCCGCTAGGCGTCGTCGTCTGGAAGCGTCGATAGTCCGGGGGGAGGGAGTTCAGGGGGCTTTACAGGGCGGAGGGATTCGGCTAGGGTTGGTATTTGGTATACCAAGTGCAGCCACTGGCCCTGATGACAGAACGCTGACTGCCGTCGAGGTTCCGCCAGACGCCGAAGGAGAGCGGGATGGAGAGTCGGATAGAAAGCCGGATGAAAAGCTACGTACTGACGGAGATGACCTGGCCCGAGGTCGAAGAGGCGCTGAAGCACGTCAGGATGGCCATCGTGCCGGTCGGTGCCCACGAGCAGCACGGGCCGCACATGAACGAGAGCTGCGATGCGGTGCTGGCCACCGAGATGGCCAAGCGCCTGGCCGAAGTGCTCCATCCCCTGGTGCTGGTGACACCTACGGTCAACATGGGGGTTTCTCCCCATCACCTGAACTTTCCCGGCACCATCAGCCTGCGGCCCGAAACCCTGCTGGCCGTACTGCGTGACATGGTCGTCTCACTGCAGCGCCATGGGATCGACAAGGTGCTGTTCCTCAACAGTCACGGCGGCAATCAGGCCACGCTGGGCCTGGCCTGCGCCAGCTTCGCCCAGGAGCTGGGCGTGGAGTGCTACTACGCCAAGACCACGGCCTCCGCCAAGAAGGCCATGAAAGAACACATCTCCTCGACTCTGTTCGGTCACAGCTGTGAGCGCGAGGTCTCCGAGGCCTACTATCTTGCCCCCCACCTGGTGCGCCCGGAACGGCTCGAAAAAGGCGATATCGTTGATGGCGGTCGCTGGGAGGGCATGCGTCCGGGCAATTCCCTCCAAGGCTTCTACTACTACGAGGAAATGACTCGCAACGGCTGTATCGGTGATGCCACCCAGGCAAGCCTGGCCATCGGCAAGGCCATCGTCGAGGAGGCGCTGGAAGAGCTGTCGGCGGCATTGCGGCCGCTACTGGCCGAACCTGCCCGTGCTCGAACGGCGCATGACGAGCGGGAACTCGCGACCTGATCCATGACCACAACAAGAGAGATCACCGACATGTACATCATCCTGACAAGCAAGCTGGGCGAATACGATGCCAGGCCGGGCCAGGGTATCTCCCCCGTCGAATCCTACGAGTACTTCTTCTACGGCAAGAAGAAGGCCGATTTCACCATCGCCGAGGTCAGCGGCGACCAGGGCCGGGTCAGCATCGTCGAGACCGGCGAGGGTGGCAAGACCAACAGCGTGCCGCTGAAGTTTTTTGAACGCTTCGACACGGTCGAAGCGGCGCGGGCCGAACTCGAGCAACTGGTGACGTTCGGCAGCATCGATACCCGCCTGGAGAAAACACCGCTGCATTGAGCGCAGCGGCGGCTTTTCGCTCCCCGTGCCCTTCGGCGCGGGGCTCGGTTCCTGTTGGTCTCTCGTGCACCAGATACCGTCGTGCGGTCGGAATATGGTAAAATGCCCTATTCTCATCCACCGCTCATGACGCCGAAGGTAGCTTCGAATGGCCGAGACCTGGACCCAGGAAGACCTCTCTCCGATCCGCGACAAGGTATACGCCTATCTCAAGGACGCCATCCTGCGAGGCGAGTACAAGGCGGGTGATCGCCTGGTCGAGAGGGTGCTGGCCGAGAAGCTCAACATCAGCCGCACGCCCATCCGTGAGGCGTTGTTCCGCCTGGAGACCCAGCGCTTCGTGCGTACGGTGCCGCGCAAGGGCGTGGTGGTCAACGAGATCGCCCAGTCCGAGATCCTCGAAGTGTTCATGATCCTTTCCTCGCTGGAGTCGTTGGCCGCTCGCCTTGCGGCCCAGAAGGTCAGCGACGAGATTGCTGCCGAGATCGACCGGCTCATGGCCGAGATGGACGAGGCCCTGCAAGATGGCGGCGGCGATGAGGTGGAACTCAACGTCAAGTACAATGACCTTATCGGCAGGGCTTCAGGCAATCCCAAACTTCACGAGATGCTGGTCGATCTCAAGGATTACGTGCGTGCCTTCTCCAATCTCAGTAGCGCCCTGCCGGGGCGTACCAAGGAGGCGCTGCGTGAGCACCAGGACATCCTCGGGGCTATCCGCGGCGGCGAGGAGGATCTCGCCGAAAGCTTTACCCGTATCCACCTCGAGAAGTCGCGCAAGGCCTACATGAGCCGCTCTCAGGTCTGAGCGGGAAAGAAGGAAGCCGAGACGAAACGAGCCGGGCGCCGCATTGCGAGCGCCCGGCTTCGTTGTGGCCGGCAATGCCGGCCTAGCCGATGACCAGTGGCGATGAAAGGTTCCTCAGCGCCTGAGCCACGCTCATGGCGACGATGAAGCCGGTCTTGGGGTTGTTCGGCGAGGGGGTGTTCTGCACTTCGATGCGCACCTCACCAAACAGGCCTTTGGCCGAGACTTCGTGAACGTTCTTGTCGATGGTGGGGTCGACTAGCACCCGGACCTCGGTGGCCTCGAAGCCCACGCCCGCCAAGCTCAGCGCCGCCGAGACGTTGACGCTCTCGGGAAAGACCCGCGACGACTCACGGGCGTTGCCCTCGAAGATCACCGTCGGCTGCGTGACCGCATCGAGATCCACCACCTCTTCGGCGAAGGTACCGCGCCAGGCCTTGACCGGCTTGCGTGTGGTCAGCGTCACCCGCTCCAGAGGCCCCTGGGCGGCGGCGGCGATGCGGTCGAGGCCGGCGATCGCTGCCGAGGGTACCAGCACACGTCTGCCGTGCCGGCTGGCGCTGGCCATGACCCGGTCATGGAGCGCCTGATCGCAGAAGGCGCCAACCGATACCACCATGAAATCGCAGCCATGCTGCAGCGACTTTTCGGCGTAGCGAATCACGGCTTCGTGTCCTGCCGTCTCGACTACCACGTCGGGGCTAGAGGCAAAGAAGGCCTCTTCGCTGTCGGTGATCAGGCCGCTCTTCAGCGCGGCGTCGGCATACTTGCCGGCATCGCGTACCAGTACGCCGGCCAGGCGGGTATCGCCCGCCTGCCCGCTGAGGATGGCCTCGGCGACGTCCTTGCCCGCCGTACCGTAGCCGATGAGTCCAACTCGAATCGTGTGCCTTTCCGTCATCGCTTGTCTCATGCCTCCGCCTTGGGTCTGACCTGGCGCGTGCCGGCTGCGCCGCTCCTGGGCGCCTCCTCCCAGGAGACTTTGACGTCACCCTTGAGGAAGGTCTGGCAGGCGAGTCGATAGCCCTGGGCGAGCTCCTCGGCGGTGAGCAGTTTCTCTTCCTTCTTCTTCACGGCATCGGTGTTCTCGCGTCCTTCCTCGACCAGGCACTTGCAGGTGCCGCACAGGCCACCGCCGCACTTGAACGGGATGCCGCCCTTTTCGCGCAGCGACACGCGCAGCAGGTTGGAGTCCTCGGGCGCGCTGACCACCTTGCCTTCGTTGGTGATGAAAGTGATGTCCGGCATATCGATTACCTCGCTGGGTCCCGTGATGCGTCAGGCCACGCTGCCTTCGAGCTCATGAGTGAAGTTGAAGCTGTCGGCGTAGATGCGCTCGATGTCGAGACCGCGCTGGGAAAAGCTCGTCTTGGCGGCGGCGATCATCGGCGGCGGGCCGCACAGGTAGGCATCGAAAGCGCTCATATCGTTGAAGTCCTGGCACACGGCCTCGTGGACGAAACCGCGACGTCCGTCCCACTCGGGGTCGGCTTCCGAAAGCACCGGTACGTAATGAAAGTTGGGCAGCGTCTCCGCCCACCGCTTGAGCTGGTCATCCAGATAGAGGTCTTCCGCACGCCGCACACCCCAGTAAAGGGTGATGCTGGGGCGCGCAGGATCTTCCATTAGCGATTCGATGATGCTCTTGAGCGGTGCCAGGCCGGTGCCGCCGCCCACCATCAGCAGGTCGCGGGGACTCGCGGTGTCGTAGCGGAAGTTGCCGTGAGGCAGCTCCACGTCGAGGGTGTCGCCGGGTTGGTAGTGGGTTTCCAGGCGGCCGGTGAAATGGCCGCCGGGCACACGGCGAATGTGGAAGTCGAAAAGCTCGCCGCGGTGGGGCGATGCCATGGAGAAACTGCGTGGGCTGCCGTCGTCCAGCATCACGTTGAGATACTGGCCCGGATGGAAGACCACCTCGCTGGCAGTGGGGATGCGAAGCTCCAGATGGATGACGTCGTGACTGAGCTTCTCCAGCCGCTCGATGGTGGCGACATGGAAATCGGGCGCAATGTAACCTGCGGGTAGCAGCTTGGCGCTGATGGTCAGATCGCTCTGGGCACACGCCTGGCAGGCCAGGGCATAGCCCGCTTCGGCCTCCTCTTCGGTCAGGCCGAAGGGGAACTCCTCATATTCGACCGTGCCTTCCACCAGCTTGACACGGCAGGCACCGCAGCCACCGAAGCGGCAGTCGTGAACGAGCGGGAAGCCTGCCCGCTCGGCGGCCTCGAGCAGCGGCTCACCCGCCTGGGCTTCGAAGCTTTCTGACGTGTCGGAGAGAGTAATACGGTAGCTCATGGCAGCCTCCTGGAGCGCACCCGTTGCAAGGCAGAGTCTTGTCGTTGTTGCCGGGCCGGATATCGGTGCTTGGCCGGTCGTCCGTGGGGTCGGCAAGGGCACGGCCGCTTGCCGACGTATCCGATGGCGGACGGGCTTACTTCTTGATGTCGGCCTCGACCACCACTTCATGGCCGGACTCGCGCAGGTGATCCTGGAGCGCCTGCAGGGCGGCCAGGCCGGCCTGGGTGTCCTGTTCGCCGTTGCCGCCGCTCAGGCCCACACCGCCGATCACCTCTCCATCGACGACGATGGGAAAGCCGCCGACGAATACCGCGAACTTGCCCTCGAAGCTCCACTGGATGCCGAAGGCCTCGTTGCCAGGCAGTGCCGGGCCGTTGGGAGCGGTGTTGAACAGGTGAGTCGAGCGCTTGTGGCCGGCAGCGGTGAAGGCCTTGTTCCAGGCGATCTGCGGGCCAGTGACGCGGGCGCCGTTCATACGCTCGAGTGCCAGCGGGTAGCCGCCGTCATCCACCACGCAAATGGTTTCCAGCACGCCGATCTGCTCGGAGCGCTTCTTGGCGGCCTCCACCATCAGCTTGGCTTCTTCCAGTTCCAGTCGGAAAACCTGTTTCATGGGTGTCACCTTGTCGTCAGAGTTGTCGTTGTAAATGCCGCGCTCAGCGGCCGAGGTAGACGGTCTTGGTCTGGGTGAAGAAATCCAGCCCGGCGCGTCCCGATTCACGGAACGTGGAAGTGCTCGACTGCTTCAGTCCGCCGAAGGGGGCGTTGACCAGATTCCCGGTGGTGGTGCGGTTGACCTTCACCGTGCCGGCCTGAATATCGAGCGGGAAGCGCTGGATATAGCCGATGTCGTTGGTCACCAGGGCGGCAGCGAGGCCGTAGGGCGTATCGTTGGCCTTGGCGATGGCGTCCTCGTAGCCGTCCACGTCGATCACCGCGACCACCGGGCCGAAGATTTCCTCGCGGGCGATGCGCATCTGCTGGGTAACGTCGCTGAAGATTGCCGGCGTGACGTAGAAGCCCTTGGCGTAGTCGCCCTCGGTGAGGTGTTCGCCGCCATGAACGTGGGTGGCTTCCTGCTTGCCCGCCTCGACGTAGCCGAGCACGGTGTCGAGCTGCTGGCGGGTGGCCAGCGGGCCGATCTGGGTACCCTCGCTCATGCCGTTGCCGATCTTCAGCGTCTTGACCTTCTCCACCAGCCGCGTGAGGTACTCTTCTTTCAGGCTGCGTGCGATCAGCACCCGGCTGGTGCCGGTGCAGGCCTGGCCGGTCAGTGAAAAACCGCCCTTCACGGTCAGGTCCACCGCGGTGTCGATGTCGGCGTCTTCCAGCACGATCAGCGGGTTCTTGCCGCCGAGCTCCATCTGGGTACGGGTGGCCATGGCCGCTGCGCGGTGAATGCGCTCGCCGGCGGCGGTGGAGCCGGTGAAGGAGATCGCCTTGACGACGGGGTTGGCGGTGATCTCCTCGCCGATGGACGAGGCGGCGCCGGTGATGAAATTGAACACGCCGGCCGGCACGCCGGCGTGATGCAGGGCCTCGGCCAGGCGGTAGCCGATCAGCGGAGCATCCGATGAAGGCTTGAATACCACGGTATTGCCGGTGATCAGCGCCGGGGCGATCTTGCGCGCCGGAATCGAGATCGGGAAATTCCAGGGCGTGATGATGGTCGCCACGCCCAGCGGCTCGCGCTGGGTGTAGACCATCATCTTGGCGTCGTCCTGAGGAAAGGTTTCGCCGGTGATGGTCTGGCCTTCTACGGCATAGAAGCGCAGGGTCTGGGCCGAACGGGTCACTTCGTCGCGGCTGTTGGCGAGCAGCTTGCCCTCTTCGCGGGTCAGCTCCTCGGCGAACTGCTCGACGTTCTCCATCAGGTAGTCGGCGGCACGGTTGAGGATCCTGGCGCGCTGAGAGATGGGGATCTCGCGCCAGGCGGCGAAGGCGCGGTCGGCCGCTGAGATCGCACGGCGAGCATCTTCCACCGTCGACGCCTGGAACCGTCCTAGCAGGTCGTCCTGGTCGGCGGGGTTGCGGTTCTCGAAGGTCTCCCCCGAAGTGCCCGCGACCCACTCGCCATCGATATAGTTGAGAAACTGGGTTGCGCTATCCAAGACGCTTACCTCTTTTGTCGTCGCTGGCTGTCAAATGGAGAACGAATTTGCTCGTGTTCATGTCGGGTCATCTGCCGGCCTCGGACAGGCAGATGACGTGACGCGATGGGCTCAGGCGGCCATGTCGAGCTCGGTGATGGGCAGGTCGCCGGCGACGTAGTCGTAGTACAGCGCGGTGGTATAGAGCAGGCGCATCTGGGCACCGATCTCGCAGATCTTCAGGCAACGCTGCTGCAGCTCTACGGTGTCGGCGTGTTCCAGCACGATCTGGTAGCCACGCTCACCGTGGATCTCATCGGAGACGATGTGCAGGTCGAAGAACTCGACCTCCTCGTCGGTGAAGCCGTACTTCTCGCGCAGGGTCGGGGTCTGCTTGCGGTAGATCGACGGCACCTGGGATTCCAGGCCGACCACCAGCGCCGCTACCGCGACGACCGGGTGCTCACGCATGGCGACGGCGTAGCACCAGCTCTGCAGGCCGCGAGTGGTGGGCGACATGTTGTCGGGGTTCTCGACGCGCTCGCGGGTGGTGCCGCAGGCCTCGGCAAAGCGGATCAGCAGATCGGTGTGGCGGTCGCCGCCCAGCTCTTCCTCGTACATGTTCTGCAGCAGGAAGTCCTTGGCCTCGGTGTAGGTCTCCGGGGTATTGGCGTAGATGTACGCCAGGTAGTCGGCGAACGGGCCTACGTAGTGGTAGTGGTTCTCGGCCCAGCGGGCGAGATGGTCGCGGGACAGCTTGCCGCTGGCCCAGGCTACGCTGAAAGGTGCCTTGTTGGCGCTCTTGCCCTTGATGGCATCTTCCAGAGCGGTACGGAATTCATCGCGATTCATCAATTGTGCCATGGGGAGGACTCCTGGTCGTTGCCGTGCGCTGCCTGATTCGACAGGTCGCGCTCTTGTTGTTGGCCGGCATGGGATGGTCGTGGGCCGGGCTTATCTCATATGGCTTATGGTATACCAAAAGCCATGTATGCAGCCTAATTTCCCTCCGCTCACCCTGTCAAGGCTTTTTCTGATCTGAGTCAAATCTTGCCGATGGACGCTGCGGCAGAAGCGGAGAAGAGGCTAGAAAGGCCCGCAATATCGGGGTTGTTGGGGTCTGTCATGGAAAATTCGGGGCAAGGGAGGCGGCGGGCAGGGGTGTTTGTAACCCAAGGTTCTCGGTATACCAATTTTGGGTGGATAAGCTGGGCTGTCAGCAACCCAAGAAGGGTGAGAGAGAAATCATCTTTGCCTGTGCCTGTAATGCCCTTCAGGGAGCGTCGAGCAGAGTTAGGCGACCGCGCAGGCGAGCTTCAAGCGGTGTCAGGTCTACGTCGGCATCGCTCGGCCAGCCCACGGTGAGTGCGACACCATCGCTGGCGTAGTCGGCCGCATCGACCGGTACATCGTGGCTTTCCAGCCAGGCACGTGCTTCGGCTTCGCCAGCGAAGTCGACCTTGAGCCTGAGCGCGGTGCGCTCGACCACTTCCCGGCGCGGCAATTCCTCGAGCCCCCGCGCCACGGCCTGGGCGTAGGCGCGAGCCAGGCCGCCGGTGCCGAGCTTGGTGCCGCCGAAGTAGCGCGTCACCACGCAACCTACCTGGCCCAGCCTGGCGCCCTCGAGCACCTGGAACATGGGACGCCCCGCGGTACCACCGGGTTCGCCGTCGTCGGAGAAGCCGATGGCGTTCTGCTCGCCAGGCGGGCCGGCGATGTAGGTGCTGCAGTGGTGGCTGGCATTGGGGTGAGCGCGGCGAGCTTCGGCCAGCAGGCGCTCGAAGGCCGCCACGTCGGGCGCATGGCAGAGCCAGACGATGAAGCGGCTCTTTTCCACTTCGGTGACGCTCTCCCGCCAACGGTCGGGTGGCAGGTCGGGCACCGGATAACGCATCAGTGGGTCATCTCGTGCCGCTCTTGCTGGCGCACCACGCCCATCACCATGCCGAGTACCTCGATGTCGCTGTTCTTGAGGTAGATGGGCGCCATATTCTCGTTGGCCGGCTGCAGGCGAACGCCGCTCTTCTCGATGTAGAGCTTCTTCAGCGTGACTTCCTGCTGGTTGATCAGCACTACGGCAGTCTCGCCGTTCTCGGCGCTCTCCTGGCGCTCGATGATGATCACGTCGCCGTCGAAGATGTTGCAGTCGATCATCGAGTCGCCGCGCACGCGCAGGGCGTAGGTGTTGCGACGAACCATGCAGGCGGGGGCGCGGACGCTGCCGCCGCTGGGGCAGGCTTCGATGGGCAGGCCCGCCGAAACGTCCCCCAGCAAGGGAACCTCGGTGAGGTCGGTGGCGTCGACACTGGCCCAGGAGTCGGCGATGGGCAGATTCGGACGTCGGTACAGGTACTGCATGGAAGGCGTTGGCATTGGCGTTCCCCCTCTTTGCGACCCTGTTGAAATGTACAGGTGTCTTGCATCATACCAAGCGGTCGGCGAGTGGCAAGTATTGCTGATATATCTTTGCCTTGACCTGAGGCAAGGGTGGCGCCGTGACGCACCCGGTTTGCTAGCGGCTAAAAGCCATTCAGTGTAGCATTTCCGTCGAATTTACCCTTTCCTGGAGAGTGCCGTTGAGCCTGCGTCTGCAAGCGCAAAGCCTGGCCTGCGAACGTGATGACCGCTGGCTGTTCCGGGGTTTGAACCTGGATATCCAAGCGGGCGAGATCGTCCGTGTGGAGGGCCCCAACGGCAGTGGCAAGACCACTCTGCTGAAGATCCTCTCCGGCCAGTTGGCCGACTACGAGGGCGAGCTGTTCTGGAATGAACAGCCGATGCGCGAGGCCCGCGAATCGTTCCTGGCAAACCTGCTCTACATGGGGCATGCGCCAGGCGTGAAAGCTGCACTGACGCCGCTGGAGAATCTCACCTGGTATCAAGCGCTGGCCGGTCATCCCGGGGGCGAGGCGGCGCGCTTCAAGGCGCTGGAGGATGTCGGCCTGGTCGGCTTCGAAGACGTGCCGGCCGGGCAGCTCTCCGCCGGGCAGCAGCGACGGGTGGCGCTGGCGCGTCTCACGCTCACGCCGCGTCCGCTGTGGGTACTGGACGAGCCCTTTACCGCGATCGACCGCGACGGCGTCGCAGCGCTGGAGCGTCGTCTGGTCGAACATGCCCGCCGTGGCGGATGCGTGCTGGTCACCACTCACCACGAACTGACGCCATGCGCCGAGCTGCGTCGCGTCCGCCTTGGCGGGGGAGGGGACGATGCCGGTATCTGACGGTGCACTGACCGAGGAGGTTGCGGTGGTTCGCGAGGAACCTCGCGGCGGCCTTGCTGTCGCAGTGTGGGCAACGCTGAAACGAGACCTGGTATTGCTGCTGCGGCGTCGCAGCGAGGTGCTGAACCCCCTGGTGTTCTTCGCCATCGTCATTACCCTGTTCCCGATCGGCATTTCCCCCGATCCGGCGCTTCTGGCGGCCATCGCTCCCGGCCTGCTGTGGGTGGCGGCGCTGCTGGCGGCGCTGCTGTCGCTGGACAGCCTGTTCCGGGCCGATTACGACGACGGCTCGCTGGAACAACTCTTGCTGACACCCCAGCCACTGGCGTTGCTGGCCCTGGCCAAGGTAGCCGTGCACTGGTTGCTGACCGGCCTGCCCCTGGCGCTGATGGCCCCCGTGCTCGGGATCATGCTCGCGCTACCGGCGGGCAGCTATCTGGTGTTGGCCATTTCACTGGCACTGGGCAGTGCCAGTCTCAGCCTGATTGGTGCCATCGGAGCGGCGCTGACGGTGGGGCTCTCGCGGGGCGGCGTGCTGCTGTCGCTGCTGGTGCTTCCCCTTTACATCCCGGTGCTCATCTTTGGCGCCGGGGCCGTCCAGGCGGCCATCTTCGGCGATGGCGTACTGGCGCATCTGGCGATTCTCGGCGCGCTGCTGGCGCTGGCGCTGATCTTCGCGCCCCTGGCGATCGCGGCATCGCTGCGCATCAGTATCAACGGTTGAGAGGTTGACGAGGCATGTGGGCCTTCATTAACAAGTTGCGTTCCCCCAAGTGGTTCTACGCCATCAGCGCCAGGCTCCAGCCCTGGTTCTGGGCAGCGGCGCTGATTCTCATCGTTACCGGCACCATCTGGGGGCTGGCCTTCGCGCCGGCCGATTACCAGCAGGGCAACAGCTTCCGTATCATCTACATTCACGTGCCGGCGGCCTTCCTGGCCCAGTCGATCTTCGTTTCCCTGGCGGTGACGGGCCTGGTCTTCATGGTATGGAAGATCAAGATCGCCGACATGGCAGCCACCGTCATGGCTCCGCTGGGTGCCGCCATGACCTTCGTCGCGCTGTTCTCCGGCGCGGTGTGGGGCGTGCCCACATGGGGCACCTGGTGGATGTGGGACGCACGCCTCACCTCGATGCTGATCCTGCTGTTCCTCTATCTCGGCGTGATCGCCCTGCGCGGCGCCTTTGCCAGCCGCGACAGCGCCTCCCGCGCCGCCTCGGTGCTGGCCATGGTCGGCGTGATCAATATCCCGATCATCAAGTATTCGGTGGACTGGTGGTATACCCTGCATCAGCCTGCCACCTTCACCATCACCGGGCGTGCCGCCATGCCGATGGAGATGTGGCTGCCGCTGCTGATCATGGTGCTCGGTTTCTACAGCTTCTTCATCGCCCTGACCCTGATGCGTACGCGCAGCGAGATCCTGCGCCGCGAATCCAACAAGCGCTGGGTGCGTGAGCTGGCCGAGGAGGCGAACTGATGGCTTTCGATACCTTTCAGGATTTTATCGCCATGGGCGGGCATGCTCCCTACGTCTGGTCGGCCTGGGGCCTGACCCTGGCACTGCTGCTGGGCATCGTGTTGCATGCCCGCGCCGAGCGCCGCCAGGTGCTGCGCCAACTGCAGCGCCGCGTGCGCCGCGAAGCCCGCCAGACCGGAGCCAGCGCCGGGGCGCAACCGATTCAAACTAGCAGGGGTGGAAGCGCCAATGAGGCCTAAACGCAAACAGAAGCTGTTCATCGTCCTTGGCCTGGTGTCCCTCGCGGCGATCGCCGTGGGGCTGACGCTCTATGCGCTGCGGGCCAACATCAACCTGTTCTTCAGCCCGATCCAGATCGTCGCCGGCGACGCGCCCTTCGAGCGCCAGCTGCGTGCCGGCGGTATGGTCAAGGAGGGCAGCGTGTCCCGCAATCCGGACAGCCTCGACGTCGAATTTACCGTGACCGACTATGTCGAGGACGTGCGCGTCCACTACAGTGGCATCCTGCCGGACCTGTTCCGTGAAGGGCAGGGCGTGGTAGTGGTCGGCCAGCTGCAGCGCGACGGTTGGATCAAGGCCGACCAGGTATTGGCACGCCACGACGAGAACTACATGCCGCCCGAGGTTGCCGACGCGCTGGAAGCAGCCGGTTACTCACCCGCCGACTTCCAGGCCAAGGCTGCCAGAGTGGCCGAGCGTGTCGAAGCGCGCGAGGAACAAGAAGGCGCGAGCCAGTATTGAGCGGAGCTTACATGCAGATTCAGATGATCCCCGAAATCGGCCACTTCGCCCTTGTCATCGCGCTGCTGTTCGCCGCGGTGCAGGCGGTGGTACCACTGGCCGGCGCCACCCTGCGCCGGCCGTTGTGGATGGCCTATGCCCGGCCCATGGCGGCTGGACAGTTCCTGTTCGTCGCCATTGCCTATGCGGCGCTCACTGCCAGCTATCTGCTGGACGACTTCAGCGTCGTCAACGTGGCCAACAACTCAAACTCGATGCTGCCCTGGTACTACAAGTTCAGCGCCGTGTGGGGCAACCATGAGGGCTCGGTGCTGCTGTGGAGCCTGATGCTCGCCGGCTGGGGCTATTTCGCCGTGCGCTACTCCCACGAGCTGCCGCGGGACATGGTTTCCCGGGTGATCAGCGTGCTCGGCATGGTCTGCGTCGGCTTCCTGCTGTTCATCCTGGTCACCTCCAATCCCTTCGAGCGTATCCTGCCCAACGTGCCGCAGGACGGCGCCGACCTCAACCCGTTGCTGCAGGACATCGGCCTGATCCTGCACCCGCCGATGCTCTACATGGGCTACGTGGGCTTCTCGGTGGTCTTCGCCTTCGCCATCGCTGCGTTGATCGGCGGCCGCCTGGATGCCGCCTGGGCACGCTGGGCGCGGCCCTGGACCAACCTGGCCTGGGCCTTCCTCACCGTGGGCATCGCCTTGGGCAGCTGGTGGGCCTACTACGAGTTGGGCTGGGGCGGCTGGTGGTTCTGGGATCCGGTCGAAAACGCCTCGCTGCTGCCCTGGCTGACCGGTACCGCGCTGATGCACTCGCTGGCGGTGACCGAGAAGCGCGGCTCGTTCAAGAGCTGGACCCTGTTGCTGGCGATCACCACTTTTTCGCTGTCGCTGCTGGGCACCTTCCTGGTGCGTTCCGGCGTGCTGACCTCGGTGCACGCCTTCGCCAACGATCCGTCTCGCGGCTTCTTCATCCTGATGTTGCTGGGCATCACTGTGGGCCTGTCGCTGCTGGTCTTCGCCCTGCGTGCGCCGCGGGTGAGCCACAAGGTGAGCTTCGGCTGGCTGTCCCGCGACGCCTTGCTGCTGGTCAACAACATCATGTTGGTGATCCTGACCGTCACCGTGCTGATGGGTACCGTCTATCCGCTGCTGCTCGATGCCCTCGACCTGGGCAAGATCAGCGTCGGCCCTCCCTACTTCAACGCCCTGTTCGTGCCGCTGACACTGATCATGTGCGTTTTCATGGGCCTGGGGCCGGTGGCGCGCTGGAAGGACACCAGCAGCAAGCTGCTGATCAGGCGCCTGTGGATTGCCGCCGCCGTCGCGCTGGTGCTGGGCATGACACTGCCGCTGGTCTTCGCCGAGCGCTGGAGTGCGCCGGTGGCCATCGGCCTGATCGCCGCGCTATGGATCGTGCTGCCGATGCTGCGCGACCTCTACGACAAGACCCGCAACGCCAACTCGCTGGGCGCAGGGCTCAAGAAACTGTCGCTGGCCTACTGGGGCATGCAGCTCGGCCACCTGGGCGTGGCGGTGACCATCGTCGGCGTGGCCGTGGTCTCGAACTACAACATCGAGCGCAACGTGCGCATGAGCGTCGGCGACAGCGTCAGCGTGGCAGGCTACAGCTTCACCATGACTGAGCTGACCAGCCGTCGTGGCGCCAATTTCCTGGCCGATCGAGCAGTGATCGAGGTGCAGCGTGACGGCAGCCGCCGCAGCTTCACCATGAACCCGGAGAAGCGTCTCTACATCGCCCGTGGTATGCCCATGACCCAGGTGGCATTGCGCCCCGGCCTGTTCCGCGACCTCTACGTCGCCATGGGCGAAGATCTGGGCGACAACAGCTGGGCCATGCGCGTGCAGTACAAGCCCTTCGTGCGCTGGCTGTGGCTCGGTGCCCTGTTGATGGCTGCCGGAGGCGTGTTGGCCGTGGTCGACAAACGCTATCGGCGCATGGCCACCGCGCCGGATCCGGAAGAGGCCGCCGCAACGGAAAGCAAGCCGCAGGAGGCGACTGCATGACCCGTCGTCTGTTGTTGCTGCTGCCGCTGGTCGGCTTCCTGGTGCTGTCGGTGTTTCTCTACCAGGGGCTCTCGCTGAACCCCTTCCATCGTGACTCGGCGCTGATGGCACGCGATTTCCCGGAGTTCGACATGGCCACCCTGGAAGACCCCGAGCGCCGCGTCGACCGTTCGCTGCTGACCAATGGCGAAGTCACCCTGGTCAACGTCTGGGGCGAGTGGTGCCCGGAGTGCAAGCGCGAGATGCCGCAGCTGCTCGACCTGGCCGAGCGTGGCATCCGCATGGTGGGCATCAGCTACAAGGATACCCGCGAGAAGGGGCTCGGCTTCCTGAGCGATTTCGGCAACCCCTTCGAGGTCAACATCTTCGACCCCGACGGTGAGCTGGCCTTCGAACTGGGTGTCTACGGTGCCCCGGAAACCTTCCTGGTCGACCGCGAAGGCATCATCCGGTACCACCACACCGGCTATATCTCGGCCAGTGACGTACGTGAACACATCCTGCCGGAGGTGCAGAAATGGCAGTGATTCGATTGGCCCTCGTCGGCATCCTGATGATGCTGGTGGCGGGCGCCGTGCAGGCAGGCGCCATCGAGGTGCGTGAATTCGACGACCCGGTGCTCGAGCAGCGCTATCGCAGCCTGACGGCCTCGCTGCGCTGCCCGACCTGCGAGAACCAGGCCATCAACGACTCCAATGCGCCGGTTTCCGGCGACATGCGCGACCGCGTCTACATGCTGCTTCAGGATGGTCGTTCCGATATGGAGATCCGCGATTTCATGGCGCAGCGCTTCGGCGATTACGTACTCTACAACCCGCGCCTGGAAGGCCGTACCTTCATGCTCTGGGGGCTGCCGGCGGGGTTGGTGCTGGCCGGCGGCGTGCTCGTCGCGCTGGTGGTACGTGCGCGGCGCAACGCCTCCGCCCGTGAGCTGAGCGCCGAGGAACGCGCCCGCCTCGAGGCATTGATCAACCGCGGGAGGTCCGAATGACCCTGTTATGGCTTGCCTTTGCCATCCTGCTGCTTCCCGCGCTGTGGTTGCTGGTGGCCCCGCTGCGTCGGGCGCGCCTGGTGCACGACGCTCAGCGCGACTTCGAGGTCAACGACAAGTCCACCGAGCAGAACGTGGCGATCTACCAGCGTCGCCTGGCGTCGCTGGAGGCGGCGCTGGAGCGCGGCGACATCGATCAGGAGCGCTTTGCCACCGATCGCCTCGACCTCGATCGCAGCCTGCTCGAGGATACCGAAGGACAGACCCGCCGACCGCTGCAGCCGCCGGCCGCCGGCCGCATCGTGGTGCCCATCGTGGCCTTGGCGGTGGTGGTCAGCGCCGTGTTCTGGTATCAGCAGCAGGGTGCCGAGGGCGACCTGGCCCTGTTCAACGACTTCCGCCAGAGCGAGTCGCTGCCGGTACTGCTGCAGCGCCTCGAACAGCAGTCCCAGCGCCAGCCGGGCAATCCCAACGTATGGGCCTCGCTCTATCCGCTCTACCGCGATTCGGGCCAGGGTGAGGCGGCGCTGAGTGCGTTGGAGAACCTGATCGCCATCGAGGGGCGCGTACCCTCGCTGTTGGCACAGAAGGCCCAGCTCAAGTTCTTCATGGCCGATCGCACCCTCACCGACGAAGTGCAGGCGCTGATCGACGAAACCCTCGAGCGCGACTCCCGCGAACCCACCATCTTCGGCATGCTGGGCGTTCACGCCTTCGACCGGGGCGACTACGAGCAGGCCATCGACCACTGGCGGCGAGCCATTGCCGGGATGTCCGACTCCGGCTCCTCACGGGCGCTGCGCGAGGGCATCCAGATCGCCCAGCAACGCCTCGGCGTGGCTGACGATGAAGAGGCGATCGCCCAGGGGCCTGGCGTACTGGTCAGCATCAGCCTGGCAGAGGAGCTCCAGGGGCTGCTCGACGACGACACCCGCGTGTTCATCGTGGCACGCGACATGGAAGGCGAGCTGCCGCCGCTGGCAGTGGCCCGGGTGACTCTCGGCGACCTGCCGGCGACCCTGGTGCTCGACGACCGTCACGCCATGTCCGACGCCGCCAGCTTGTCCCAGGCCAGCGAGGTGCGCCTGCTGGTCCGCGTGACCAAGAGCGGCGGTGTCACCCCCGAGACCGGCGACATGTATGGTGACCTGGAAGGCGTAGCGGTGGGAGACGTTGAAGGAGAACCCGTGGAGGTCGTGATCGACCGTGTCATAGAATAGCGGGATGCGACTCACCTCCATCCGCTTGAGCGGTTTCAAATCCTTCGTCGACCCGGTCACGGTGCCCTTCGATGGCAACATGACCGCCATCGTCGGTCCCAACGGCTGCGGCAAGTCGAACATCATCGACGCCGTACGCTGGGTCATGGGCGAATCCTCGGCCAAGACCCTGCGCGGCGAATCGATGACCGACGTCATCTTCAACGGCTCCACCGCGCGCAAGCCGGTGGGGCAGGCCGCCATCGAGCTGCGCTTCGACAACAGCGATGGCACCATGGGTGGAATCTACGCCCAGTACGCCGAGATCGCGGTCAAGCGTCTGGTCACCCGCGACGGACAGTCCAGCTACTTCTTCAATGGCCAGAAGTGCCGCCGCCGCGACATCGCCGATCTCTTTCTCGGCACCGGCCTCGGCCCGCGTTCATACGCCATCATTGGCCAGGGCATGATCTCGCGGCTGATCGAGGCGCGCCCGGAAGATCTGCGCGCCACCCTCGAGGAGGCTGCCGGCATTTCCAAGTACAAGGAGCGCCGCCGCGAGACGGAAAATCGCATGCGCCGCACCCGCGAGAACCTCGAGCGCCTCGAGGACATCCGCGACGAGCTCGACAAGCAGCTCGAACGGCTGCGCCGCCAGGCCGAGGCCGCACGACGCTACCAGACCCTCAAGGACGAGGAGCATAGGCTCAAGGGCGAGCTGGCATTGCTGCGCGGTCGCGCCCTGCGCGCCCGCCAGCGCGAGGAAGAGCACCGTGTGCGTGAGCTGGAGACCGCCGTCGAACGCGAGATCCTCGGCTTGCGCCAGTGCGAGACCCGCCTCGAGGAGGCCCGCGCCGGCCACGACAAGCTGGCCGAGACCCTGGAGGCATGCCAGGCGCGCTTCTTCGAGACCAGCGGCGCCATCGCCCGGCTCGAGCAGAGCCTGGAGCACGCCCGTAGCCGCGAGGGGCAGCTGGCCCGTGACCTGGAGAGCGCCCAGCGCGAACTGGCCGAACTTGACCGCCTGGGCGAGGACGACCGCGAACGCCTGGTGCGGCTCGACGAACGGCTCGAAACCCTGGTGCCCGAACAGGAGGAGCTCGCCGAGCAGCTGGCCGAGCTGGAAGCGATGCTGGAGGAGGCCGAGCCCGGTGCCGAGGAGGCCGAGCTGGCCTTCGAAGCTTTCAGCGAGGGCTGGCGTGAGGCGAGCCGCGAAGCTGAGCGCAGCCAGGACCGCCTGCGCGAGCTCGAGAGCCGCCTGGCGCGGCTCGAGGCCGATGTCCAGCGCCGCCGCCAGCAGCAGCAGGAGCTGCCCGACCTGGCCGAACTGACTGCCCGGCGCGACGAACTCAAGGAGCGGCTGGCGGAGTTCGGCCTGGCCCAGGAAGAGACCGAAGCGCGCCGCGAGCAGCTCCAGGCCACCCGTGAAGAGGCCCGCGAGGCCGCCGCCGAGCTGGAGCGTGAGCGCGAATCCGAGCGTAGCCGGCGCAGCAGCCTGCAGGGCGAACTGGCCTCCCTGGAGGCACTGATCCAGGCGGCCCTGACCGACCCAGACGACACCCTGACCGAGCACTTGGCGAACCATGAGCTGGGCGAGCTGCCGCGGTTGGGTGAATCGCTCGAGGTCGAGCCCGGCTGGGAAGCCAGCGTCTCCTGGGTGCTGGCACCCTGGCTCAAGGCGCGCCTGGCCGCACCGCAGGCCTTCCGTGCGGCGAGCGCCGAGCCACCTGCCGAGATGGGCGCGCTCTCGCCCGATACCTCGGCCGAATTCAAGCCTCACAGCCTGGCCGCCCGGGTGCGCGGTGCCGGCGCTGCCGCGGCCTGGCTGGCACCGATTCGCTGCGTGGAGAGCGACGAGCAGGCCTGGGCCGAGCGTGAAGGCCTGGCCCCGGGCGAGAGCCTGATCACCGCACAAGGGCTGTGGCTGGGGCGCGACTGGGTACGCCATCGCGGCCAGGGCGCCGGACCCGATGCGCTGCTGGTCAGCCGGCGCCGCTTCGAGGAGGTGGCGGCCGAACTCGACGAGATCGAGACCCGCTTGGCGGCACGTGACAAGGCCATCGAAGCCGAGCGCGAACGCGCCGAGCAGGCCGAGCGCGACCTCGAGGCGATCCGTCAGGAGGAGCGACGCCTGGCCGGCGAGCAGCAGCAACTGGCGGTGCAGGACAGCGGCCTGGCCAGCCGGCTGGAGCACCTGCAGGGGCGTGCCGGGGAGCTGGCCGAGGAACTGGCCGGCCTGGACGAGACCCGCGAGGAGACGCGGCTGGCCATCGAGGAGGCGCGCGAGCTATGGCAGCTGGCCATGGCGCGGCTGGAGGAGGGCGCGGAGCAGCGTGAGCGCCTGGAGCGGGAGCGCAGCGAAGCCCGCGAACGCCTGGCTGCCCTGCGCACCCGGCAGCGCCCACTGAACGAGCGGGTTCAGCAGTTGGCGCTGGAACGCCAGCGGCTTGCCACCGAGCGTGCCGGTCTGGCCGAGCAGCAGGGGCGCAGCTTTGAAGCCCGCGAGCGCCTGCTGGCGCGCTGCGAGGAGCTGACCGAGACCCTTGAGCAGTTGCGCGAGCCCGACGAAGAGCAGCGCGAGAAGCTCGACGAGCTACTGCACCGCCGCGAGGGTGACGAGCGCTCACTCAACGAGGCCAAGGCGCGTGCTGCCGAGCTGGTGGAGCGGCTGCGCGAGGACGAGCTGGCGCGGCAGAACCACGAGCGCAACCTGGAGGGCATCCGCGAGCGCCTGCAGGAGGCGCGCATGCAGGTGCAGGCGCTGGCGCTGAAGGCCGAGACCCAGGACGAGCAGCTTGCCGAACTCGGCCATCAGGCCGCGGCGCTGGAAGAAAGCCTCGATCCCAATGCCACTGAGTCGGCCTGGCAGACCCGCCTGGAGGAGGCCGGCGAGCGCATCTGCCGCCTGGGGGCGATCAACCTGGCGGCCATCGAGGAGTACGACCAGCAGGCCGAGCGGCGCGACTACCTCGAGGCCCAGCAGGCCGAGCTGAACGAGGCACTCGATACGCTGGAGCGGGCGATCCGGCGCATCGACCAGGAGACACGTACCCGTTTTCGCGACACCTTCGAGCGAGTCAACCAGGGTTTACAGTCACTTTTTCCTCGAGTCTTCGGCGGTGGAACCGCATGGTTGACGCTGACCGGCGAGGATTTGCTCGACACTGGGGTGGCCATCATGGCGCGTCCTCCTGGCAAGAAGAACAGCACCATTCATCTTCTCTCCGGTGGGGAAAAAGCATTGACGGCTCTGTCGCTCGTCTTCGCCATCTTCCAACTCAATCCGGCGCCTTTCTGTATGCTCGACGAAGTCGATGCACCACTCGATGATGCCAATGTCGGACGCTATGCCAAACTGGTGAAGGACATGTCCGAGTCGGTTCAGTTCATCTATATCACTCATAACAAGATCGCTATGGAAGCCGCCGAAAGACTCATGGGTGTGACCATGCAGGAACCGGGGGTCTCGCGACTGGTAGCTGTCGGGGTAGAAGAGGCGGCGGCACTGGCCGAAGCCTGAAAAGAGCTTGCAAGCGAGCGGCAAACGCGATATCAGAAGGTACATCACGGTCATACCGCAGATTAGAAAAGCGAATTGACAGGGAAAGGCGCAGGGTCGATTTGACTCTCGGGCGATAATGCCGGGGCTTGACAAACAAAAAAAGTGGCCCTTTTTCTGGCAATCGCGCTATGCTGTTGACGAACATCCATCCGGCATGGCGCCCTAGTGATAGGCAAGACGACCCATGGAACTTAGAGAATGGCTGATCATTCTGGGGCTGGCCCTGGTGACGCTCATCGTTATCGACGGTGTGCGACGCCTGAAACGTCAGCGCCGAGTGCCCCGCCTGGACCAGGCAGGGGATAACAATAACCAAGGCAATGTCGAGGCAGTGGCCGACGGCGAAGACAACTGGGAGCTGCCCAACGGCGGCGCCCGTGTCGTCAAGCCCGCCAGCTATACCTCGGCACAAGTGAAGCCCAAGCCCAAGCTCGAACGTCAGGAGCATCCCGGGCCTTCGCGGGTATTGGCCAGCCTCAAGGGCGCCAGTGCCGATGCCTGGTCGACGGCGAGTCCCGACTCCGGTGCCACCGCGGCGACGCGCGCGGTGGCTTCAGCCATGCCGGAAGCAACGGCCTCCGCCAAGCCAGCCAAGGATGAAGTGAGCGAAAGGGATAAAGGAAGGGACAAGAACGTCGCCGCACGCGTCGAGCCTGAAGTTGCCATTGCCGGTGACGAACGACAGGCCGTCGATCCGCCCGTGGTCGACCCGCCTGCTATCGCATCCCAGGAAGCCGTCGCACACCAGCAAGCCACACGCCAGGTAGAAGAGCCGGCCAAGGCTGCTGCCGTGGCCCAGGCCGAAACTTCCGGGAATGTCACCGAGAATCCCGCCCCAGCCTCGCTGGAGCGGGAATCGCGTGAAGAGCGCCACGAGCCGACCCTTTCCGCCCTGGACGACGATGTGGAACCGGTTACCGAGACGGCGCCGCTGGCCGCCGATCCAGACGACCACGACCTCCACCACGACGAAGACGAGCGCTACCGCCTGGTCGACCTCGAAGGCATGGGCGATTCGATCAAGAGCGGCTCACGCCGCATGGGCGAGTCGGTCCAGCGTTTCGGGCTTTCCATTCAGCAGCGCATGGCCAAGCGCCGTGAGCAGAAGCGCGAGGAGAAGGCCCGCCGTGAGCAGCTGCGCGCGGAAAAGGCCGCCCTCGAAGCCGAGCGCCGCCGGGAGGCCGCCGAGGCCCAGGCTGCGCGGGAAGCCGAGCGCCGTCGCCTGGAAGCCGAGGCCATCGATCAAGCCGACGACGACGATCCGTTGTTCGCGCCGCCGCGTCAACGGGCGGCAGAAGTCGATTACCCGGCGTATGCCGAGCCGACAGCCGCCGACCATGCCGAGCCGACCATCGCAGCGGCCGAAGCCATCAGCGACGATGACGACGTGGTACGCGCTCATCCGACACTGGCGCGGGCGCTGCGGCATAACGTCAGCGCCGAGCGTGCTCGCGACACCCTGAGTCAGGCCGACGAGATCATCGTCATCAGCGTGCTGTCGCGCGAAGCAGAGGGTTTCTCCGGCGAAGCGCTGCTCAACCTGATGCTGGCCTGCGGCCTGCGCTACAGCAGCGACATGGGTATCTTCCACCGCTTCGAGACCGAGGATCCCGAGAGCGAGCTGCAATTCTCGATGGTCAACGTACTCAAGCCGGGTACTTTCCCGATCGAGGCGATGGACGATTTCCACACGCCGGGCATCACCCTGCTGATGCCGCTGCCCGGGGCGCGGGATACCGCCGCCGCTTTCGAAGCGATGGTCGAGACCGCCATGGTCATCGTGCGCAACCTGGGCGGCGAGCTGAAGGACGAGAACCACAGCGTGATGACTGCGCAGACCGTGGAGTTCGCCCGCCAGCGCGTGCAGGAGTTCGAGCGCCGCAATCGCCTCAATCGCTACCAGGTGAATTGACGCCTGACCGCGTGCCATGCCGCACCCGTCGACAACCCCGTGAGCGATCACGGGGTTGTCGTGTTCAGGGCGGTAGAGATCCTCTTCGAGACATACAGACGCATGAGCCAGCCCGAACAGAAAACCCTGGATGAAGTCGCCAAGCTGCGCGCCGAACTCGACGACGCCAACTACCGCTACTACGTACTCGACGAGCCGCGCCTCACCGATGCCGAGTACGATCGCAAGCTGCGTCGCCTGCAGGAAGTGGAGCATGCCCACCCCGAGCTGGTGACGCCCGATTCGCCGACCCAGCGGGTCGGGGCGCCGCCCGATGCCGGCTTCCCCGAGGTCGAACATGCGGTGCCCATGCTGTCGCTCGACAACGCCTTGAACGAAGCGGAAGTCGAAGCCTTCGTCAAGCGCGTGGCCGACCGGCTGGAAACCGACGGCGAGGCGATCCGCTTCTGCTGCGAGCCCAAGCTCGACGGTGCCGCCGTATCGCTGGTCTATGAGCGGGGTGTGCTGATCAGCGGCGCGACCCGCGGCGACGGCCGCACCGGCGAGGGCATCACCTCCAACCTGCGTACGCTGCGCTCGATCCCGCTCAAGCTGCGTGGCGACGTGCCCGAACTGCTGGAAGTGCGCGGCGAGGTGATCATGAGCCACGACGGCTTCGAGCGGCTGAACGAGCGCGCCCGCGAGGAGGGCGGCAAGGTCTTTGCCAACCCGCGCAATGCCGCGGCGGGCAGCCTGCGTCAGCTCGACCCCAGCGTTACCGCCACGCGCCCGCTGGAATTCAGTGCCTACCAGGTGGCGCGCATCGAACCGGACCCGGGCGATGCCAGCCACAGCGAGCTGATGGCACACCTCAAGGCCTTCGGCTTCCGTAGCAGCGCCGAGCTCCGGGTGGTCACGGGCAGCCAGGGCATCATTGCCTACTGTCGCCAGCTGGGCGAACGGCGTGACAGCCTCGGCTACGATATCGACGGCGTGGTGATCAAGGTCGACGACCTGCGCCTGCAGCGCGAGCTGGGCTTTGTCGCCCGGGCGCCGCGCTGGGCCACGGCCTTCAAGTTTCCTGCCCAGGAGGAGACCACGCGGCTCAACGACGTCGAGTTCCAGGTTGGCCGAACCGGGGCGATCACGCCGGTAGCGCGGCTCGAACCGGTGTTGGTGGCCGGTGTCACCGTCTCCAACGCCAGCCTGCACAACGCCGACGAGATCGCGCGCCTCGGTGTGATGATCGGCGACACCGTGGCGATTCGCCGGGCCGGGGACGTCATCCCCCAGGTGGTGCGGGTGATGGAGGAGCTACGCCCCGCCGACGCCCGCGAGATCGTCTTCCCCAGCCGCTGCCCGGTATGCGACTCGGAGGTCGAGCGTCTCGAAGGCGAAGTGGTGGCGCGCTGTTCCGGCGGATTGTATTGCCCCGCCCAGCGCAAGGAAGCGCTCAGGTATTTCGCCTCGCGCCGGGCGATGGACATCGACGGCCTGGGCGAGAAGCTGATCGACCAACTGGTCGAGCTCGACTGGGTAAAGACACCGGCCGATCTGTTCCGGCTCGATGCCGAACGGCTCGCGTCGCTACCGCGCATGGCGCAGAAGTCCTCCGAGAAGCTGGTAGCCGCGCTGGAGAAGGCCAAGCAGACGACCCTGCCGCGTTTCATCTTCGCGCTGGGCATCCGCGAGGTGGGCGAGGCCACGGCCGCCAACCTGGCGCGCCACTTCGGCACCCTGGATGCGCTGATGGACGCCGAGCTGGCCGAACTCGAAGCGGTGGAGGACGTCGGCCCGGTGGTGGCCGCCCACGTGCACACCTTCTTCCGCCAGGATCACAACCGCGAGACCATCACAGCGCTGCGCGAGCAGGGCGTGATCTGGGCCGAGGAGAGCGTCGGCGAGCGCCCCCAGCCGCTGGTCGGCCAGACCTGGGTGCTCACCGGTACGCTCGAGAGCATGACCCGCGACGAAGGCAAGGAGCGCCTGCAGGCGCTGGGCGCCAAGGTGGCCGGCAGCGTGTCGAAGAAGACCGCCGCCGTGGTGGCCGGCGAGGCGGCCGGCAGCAAGCTGGCCAAGGCCCAGGAGCTGGGCGTCGAAGTGCTCGACGAGACCACCTTCCTCGAGCGGCTGGCCGCTTGGGAGCGCGGAGAAGGCGGGCGGGGCGACGAGGAGGGCGACGCATGAGCGGGCGCTTCATCGAGGTTCCCTACCGCATGCTGCCGGGCGAGACCCTGGACGCCCTGCTCGAAGCCTTCGTCACCCGCCAGGGCTACGACACCACCGATACCGGTGAAGGCATGCATGGCTGGGTCGGCCAGCTCAAGCAACAGCTGGAGCGTGGCGAGTTGCTCATCGCCCATGATCTTCAGACCGAGACCACCGAAGTAATGACGCTGGCCCAATGGCGCGCCTTCGGTCGCGACCTTGCCGACGACGAGGAGGAGGGCTAGCAAGACTGAGACCAAGGTCCAGGCATGACGGAGCAGGAATGTAACCGGTAATTGATCCAAGTCAGATGCTGGGTTTTCTCATGCGGCAAGAATGGGCGTTCTGGTTCTTCCGCTGATGGCGGCTCCTCTAGGGATGGGGGCTGGCGCCTCCCGTTGTCATGCCGAGTCTCGTGATGCTGACCCATGCCCGTGCCCTTCTCGCTTGCCTGAAATCCCTGCAGGGTTTCGTGCTGGTGGCAATCCTTTCCGCTTCGCTGACGGTCTTCATCGGCGTCACCTTGGTGTCGTCGCTGCTCTACGAGAACATTCTCGCTCGCCAGGCGGAGCAGACTTCCGAGACCCTGGCCCGGCAGAGCTTCAACGCCATGCTGCAGGTGATGCGACAGGGCTGGGACCGGGAGCAGATGGAATCCTTCATCGCCGAGACCGAGCGTGCCCATGAAGCGTCCGGCTATCGCTTCGCGCTCTATCGCGGCGAGCGGGTTGCGGAGCGCTACGGGGTGGTCGACCAGCCGCCCATGGATATCGTCATTCGTTCCGCCCTGGCCTCGGGCAATGAGCGAGTCTGGCGCGAGGATGGCACGGTGCGCAGGATCATGCCGCTGGTAGCCCGCTCGGAATGCCTTGCCTGCCACCAGAACGCGACCACCGGCGACGTGCTCGGCGTGATCGACATCCAGCATGATCTGGCGCCGATCAGCCGTGAGATGCGGCTCAATTACCTGGCCACGTTCATCGTTGCCGCCCTGCTGATCCTGCTACTGGCACTGGGCATGTCGAAGCTGTTCGCCGAGCACATCCAGGCCACTCTCAGGCAGTTTCGTGAGCGTCTGGATGCGGTCAACTCCGTCGCGGATTTTCGCAAGCTCGACGTCAGCGATACCCGGGTACGTTTTCATGAACTCGATACTGCCCTGCAGCAGGTCAACGCCCTGGTCGCCAGGCTCAGGAACGTGGCGGTGGACAAGGACATCCTCGAATTCGAGATTCGCCTGCTGAGCAAGTTCATCATCACCTCCGAAGTGGTGCGCGACTGGCGCGAGTTCATCAAGGAGCTGCTGGCTGACATCAACACCATCATCCAGGCGCATACGCTGGTGACGGTCTTCCAGGTGGAGGACGAAGGCTATGAGCTGGAGGTGTTCTGGTATCGTGCGGTGGCGCCCGAAACCCAGGCGGCCTTCGAACAGTTGCTGACCCAACTGCTCGAGCGCCGGCACGATGAGCCACCCGGGGCCAGCATCCTCAAGATCCATCATCATGTCGCGATGGCCGGCGTCGAGGGCGAGGTGGCGGTGGAGCTCACCCCCGAAGACATTCGTCTGCAGACCAAGTCGCTGCTGCTCGAGACGCCGAAGATCGGCGGCATCGTCGGTATAGGCGTACAGTCGGACCTGGCCCAGGACCCGATCCGTCACATCGTCATCGATGGCATCCTGTCGACGCTGCTCAACCTGGTGGGTTCGGTCAAGGCAATCTACAAGTACACCCAGGATCTCGAGTACTACGCCACCCGCGACCCCCTGACCAGCCTGCACAACCAGCGAATCTTCAAGGACATGCTGGCCTATGAGGTGGGTCGGGCCACGCGTCATCAGGATCACTTCAGCCTGCTGATGCTCGACCTGGACAACTTCAAGACCGTCAACGACCGCTACGGCCATGCCTTCGGCGACCACTTCCTGCAGGCCGTGGCCGATACCCTGGGCCAAGCGATACGCCCCGGCGATTTCCTGGCTCGCTACGGCGGCGACGAGTTTACCGTGATCCTGCCCCAGACCGAGGAGCAACAGGCCTACTCCGTAGCGCTGCGCATCGCCGACAACCTTTCCAGCCAGGTGCTCGCCGCGCCCGATGGCAGTACGGTGCGGGCCACCACCTCGATTGGCATCGCCTGCTACCCCAACCATGCCGCCAACCCGCACGACCTGTTCCTGATGGCCGACAACATGATGTACAAGGCCAAGCGCAAGGGTAAGAACTGCGTGGCGCTGCCGGAGCGGGAAGAGGTGGCCGAAGTGTTCCGCGAGGTGGGTGAGAAGAACCAGATGGTACTCAGCGCACTGGAGGAACAGCGCATCGTGCCCTACTTCCAACCCATCGCCGACGTGCGTACCGGCAAGGTCAACGTTCACGAGCTGTTGATGCGTATCCAGCTTGACGATCGCCTGGTGCCGGCGGGCGAGTTCATCGATATCGCCGAGAGCATCGGCGTGATCCACAGGATGGACTATCAACTGATCGAGAAGGCCTTCGCCCAGGTTCGCGAGCAGGGCTACGAAGGCATGCTGTTCATCAACCTCTCGCCCAAGTCGCTGATCGTCGGTGAGTTCATCGGTCGCATCCACAAACTGGCGATCGACTACGACGTCCTACCGGAGCGCATCGTCTTCGAGCTGACCGAGCGAGAAACGGTGAGCAACCTCAAGCTGCTGGAGAAGTTCGTGCTCGACCTCAAGCTCGAAGGCTTCAACTTTGCCATCGACGACTTCGGTTCGGGCTACTCCTCGTTCCGCTATCTAAAGCAGTTCCCCATCGACGTGATCAAGATCGAGGGCGAGTTCATCCGCAACATGCTCGTCGACGACAAGTACATGGCCTTCGTCAAGAGCATCGTCACCCTGGCCCAGAGTCTCGGCGTGAGCACGGTGGCCGAGTTCATCGAGGACGAGGGCGTGCTGGAGGCCGTGAAGGCGCTCGGCATCGACTTCGGCCAAGGCTATCACCTGGGGCGGCCGGGGCCTCGCTTCGTCGGCCACCGGCAGCAGGTTCTATTCGCCGAATAGAACGGTCAACGGTTCCTGATCAGGTCGCGGATCACACGCCGCCCCGGATGCAGGTGATCCACCAGCGGCCACTCCAGCGGCAGCGGTTCGTCGCAGATGCGCGAGGCGATCAGCTCGGCGCACAGCGGTGCGCTGGCCATGCCGCGGGAGCCGTGGGCGGCGCTGATCCACAGGCCTGGGTGATGGCGTCCGGGAACGTCCGGCACCCGGGAGGCGTCCTTGGCCAGGGCGGCATAGTCCTCGTGCCAGGCGCCGGCGTCGGGCACCGGGCCGCAGTAGGGCGTCTTGTCGGGGCTGGCCGCGCGTACGCCTACGCGGCCGGTGAGTCGCTCGGGCGAGAGGTCGACGCCGGCCTCGCGCAGCACCGCCACGAAGTGAGGCAGGCCGCGTTCGAGTTCCGCCAGGTTGGCGGTGTGGTCGCCCTCACGCTCGGCCATATCGGTATCGCCCGGGCCATAGGTGGCGCCGAAGTTGAGTACGCCATCCGCTGCCGGCGGTACGTAGCCGCCGGCGCATACCACCCGCCCCAAGGCAGGAGCGCCATCGGGTAGCTTCAATTGGCTGACCTGGCCGCGCACCGGCTGCACGGGCAGGGCCTGGGTCTGGGAGAACCGGGCGGCCTCGCTGGCGGTCGCGATAACCACCTGATCGGCCGCGATGGTCTCCCCATCGGCCAGGGCCAGGGTCCAGCCGGCCTCGCTTGCGGCCAGCGACGCTACCTCGCCGCGGCGGAAGCTGACGCCGGGGGTGCCGGCGAGCTTCACGCACAGCTCCAGCGGCTTGACCCAGGCGGCACCGGGGTAGTCCAGC
Source organism: Halomonas sp. A29 (assembly GCF_046723295.1). Lineage (NCBI taxonomy): Bacteria > Pseudomonadati > Pseudomonadota > Gammaproteobacteria > Oceanospirillales > Halomonadaceae > Halomonas > Halomonas sp. A29. The sequence continues at coordinate 506,523 of NZ_JAXQPR010000001.1, read as the reverse complement.
GCCGGCGCCTCGAGGCGAATGCCGGCGGCGGCGCTGGCCGCCTCGGCGTCGACCCCGCGCACTACGCTCTCAGGCAACGGGTGGTTGTCCAGGAAGCGTGCCTGGCGCGCCTGCTCCTGCTCGCTCAGGGCCAGCTGCAGTACGCCGCTGGGGCGCCACAGCGACTGCTCCGGGTCGAGCTGGGCCAGCCAGCGCCGGCTGTGGAGCAGGCCGGCCAGGTAGGCACGGCTCTGCAGGTTGGTTTCTACCGCCAGCTTGACGTAGAGCGCCCCCTGCAGGTGCGTGGTACCCAGCTCGGCGCGATCGAAGCGGTCGATCAGGGTGACGGCGATGCCGCGCCGGGCCAAGGCTGCTGCGGTGCTGGCACCGGCGATTCCGGCGCCTATCACCGCCACGTGGCGCGGCGGTTGCGGCGTCGGCGGGCTGAACCAGGGAGTGCGCGCGCGGCGGATGTCGGCGGGTGGCGAGGCGATCTCGCCGGCGAGCATTTCGCGCTTGCGCCCGAATCCAGGTACCTTGCGCCAGGCGAACCCGGCCTCGGCCAACCCACGCTTGACCACGCCGGCACAGGTGAAGGTGGCAAAGGTTGCCCCTGGGCGCGAGCAGGCGGCCATGGCAGCGAACAGCTCGGGGCGCCACATCTCGGGGTTCTTGGCTGGGGCAAAGCCATCCAGGAACCAGGCATCCACCCGGCCCTCGAGCAGTGCGAGGCGCTCGGCGGCGTCGCCGAAGTGCAGATCCAGCGTCACCCGCTCGTCGAGCCATAGCCGGTGCACGCCGGCCACCGGCTCGGGCCACTGGCCCAACAGCCGTTCGGCACGCTTGGTCAGGTCCGGCCAGGCCGCAAGCGCCTGGGCCAGGTCTTCCCGGCGCAGCGGATAACGTTCGGTGGAGACAAGGTGCAGCCGCGCTCCAGCCGGGGCGTGCGCATCGAAACAGGCCCAGGCGCAGAGCATGTTGAGCCCGGTGCCGAAACCGGTCTCGCCGATCACGAAGGGGCGCTGGGCTTGCCAGTCGGCAAGGCGCCGCGGCAGGTCGTTGCCCTGCACGAAGACGTGTTCGGTTTCCGCCCGGCCGTCGTGACGCGAGAAGTAGACGTCGTCGAACTGTGTCGAGAGCGGGGCGCTCTCGCCGGTATCGTCGCAGCGCCAGTCGAGGCGGGCGGGCTCCAGGCCGGCCAGCGGTGGAAGGGGGGAAACGGACACGGGCATCTCCAGAACCTGGCGCGACTGCTCAAAAAATGAACGATGGCTCCACAGCGGCATGGCGTGGCGCATCTAGCAAGCCATCCGCGGCGTTTCAACAACGTTATCCACAGAAGCTGTGAGCAAAACTCCTGTGGATAATCGGGCTCGCCGGGGACGGCCGGAGGGGGAACTCAGGGCAGCACTTTCTTGAACGGCTTGACGGTCACCTTGGCGTAGACCCCGGCGATCATGTAGGGATCGGCGTCGGCCCAGGCCCGGGCGATCTCGAGACTGTCGAACTCGGCGACCACCAGGCTGCCGCTGAAACCGGCATCGCCGGGGTTCTCGGCATCCACGGCGGGATGCGGACCGGCCATCACCAGACGACCCTCGTCGCGCAGCTTCTCCAGGCGCGCCAGGTGGTCGGGGCGGGCGGCCAGGCGGCGCTCCAGGCTGTTCTTCACGTCTTCACTGATGATTGCGTACAGCATCGCAACGTTCCTCGGGCAAGCGCGGTATCACCGCGGACTCCAACCGCGCGTTGACCGACCGTCGTCGGGCGCGCACCATTGGGCCACCATTTTGACAAAGTTGCCTGCCTGCGTCATGCCACAGCCCCCCTTGCCCGAGCATTTTGCCGGCGACCCCGGACCCCTCGGGGTCGACCTGCACATGCACTCCACCGCTTCGGATGGCACCCTGGCACCCGCCGAGGTCGTTGCCCTGTGCGCCGAACGTGGCGTGACGCTGATGGCGTTGACCGACCACGACACCGTGGCCGGCGTGGCCGAGGCCAGTGAGGCGGCGCAACGCCTGGGCGTATGCCTGCTGCCGGCGGCGGAGCTTTCGACCCGCTGGCAGGGCGTCGGCATCCATGTGGTGGGGCTGTTGCCGCAGGGCGCCCGTGGGGTGCTCGGCGAAGGACTCGAGGCGCAGGCCCGGGCACGTGAAGCGCGCGCCGCGGTGATCGCCGAACGCATGGAGAAGATCGGGCTCGACGACGCCCTGGCCAAGGCCCGTGAGCAGGCCGGGCCCTATCGCCCCCTGGGGCGGCCCGATTTCGCCCGGGCGTTGGTGGCGGCGGGAGTGGTACCCGACGTGGCCACCGCGTTTCGCAAGCACCTGGGCAGCGGCAAGGCGGGCGATATCAAGGCGCACTGGCCGGCCCTGGCCGAGGTAGTGGGCTGGATAGTCGAGGCGGGCGGCGTGGCGGTGCTGGCACATCCGTTGCGCTACGGGCTGACCCGGCGCAAGCGGGGACAGCTGCTGGATGACTTCGTTGCGGCCGGCGGTCAGGCCGCCGAGCTGATCAGCGGCTTCCAGAATGCCGACGTCACCCGCGACCTGGCCCGCCAACTGGCCGAGCGGGAGCTGTATGCCTCGCTCGGCAGCGACTTCCATTTTCCCGGTGGCCACCTGGCCCCGGGCAGCATGAGCCCGCCGCCACGCACCGCGGTACCGCCGGTGTGGACCCACCCGCGGCTTGCCGGCTTCGTTGCGGCGGGCTGCGACGCGGCCGACCCCGGCGCGCTATAGTGGGCAGCGAGAAATCGAAACGTCAGGGAACACGACCATGAGCCAGTATCTCCAGATCCACCCGGAAAACCCGCAGAAGCGCCTGATCGACCAGGCAGTACAGATCGTTCGCCAGGGCGGGGTGATCGCCTATCCCACCGACTCCGGCTATGCCCTGGGCTGCCATCTGGGCGACAAGAAGGCGATCGAGAAGATCAAGTGGCTGCGCTCGCTGGATGACAAGCACAACTTCACCCTGGTGTGCTCAGACCTCTCCGATATCGGTACCTATGCCAAGGTCGACAACAGCGTGTTCCGCCTGCTCAAGGCCAATACCCCGGGGGCTTACACCTTCATCCTCAATGCCACCTCCGAGGTGCCACGCCTGCTGTTGCACCCCAAGCGGCGCTCCATCGGCGTGCGCGTGCCCGACCACCGCATTACCCACGCCCTGCTCGAAGCGCTGGGTGAGCCGCTGATGAGCGTGACGCTGATCCCGGTGGGCGAGGAGCTGCCGATGACCGACCCGGAGGAGATCCGCGATCGCTACGACGCCCACCTGGATGTGATCATCGACGGTGGCGCCTGTCACCTGGAGCCCACCAGCGTGGTCGACCTGCGCGAGCTGCCGCCGACCATCGTGCGCGAAGGGCGCGGCGACCTGGCGCCGTTTCGAAGCTGATCCACATACGCTCTGCTGCTGTTCGATGCCCGGCCTGCGCCGGGCATCGTCGTTCTGGTGTCGTGGGGCTGTAGTTATTTTGAATGTTCAATCAATATAAAATATGATCGACTCCGTAAGTCTGATAATTCCAACTAATAATTGAGCGGAGTCCTCAACAGTGAATCATCCCCGTCTGACGACAGTACTACTCACCGGCCTGGCGGCTGCGGCTTTCACCACCCATTCCCACGCCGAGTCCGGCGAACGGCAGGAGGCCGAACTCTGTTCCCAGGAGGCCTATGCCATGGGGCTGCGCTATCAGCAGCAGTCTGCAGAGGTCGCGGCTCTGCAGCGCCAAGGGTTCGCCCTGGCCACCCTGCGCCTCGAGCAGGCCATCGAGCGACACGGCGACGATGCCAACCTGGCGATCATCAGCGACGTGGATGAGACCCTGATCGACAATTCCGCTCTGCTCGTGCGCGACATGCAGAAGTGTCATGACTACACCGCCTGGGACACCTGGCTGCACTGGGAGCGCGAAGGCACGCCGAGAATGATTCCGGGAGCGCTGGACTTCCTCGAGTATGCCGATGCCCAGGGGGTGGCCATCTTCTACGTCTCCGACCGCTACCAGGAGAACAAGGCCGATACCCTGGCCACCCTGGAAAGGCTCGGCCTGCCGCAGGTCTCGGAAGAGAGCGTGTTGCTGCTGGGGCCGCCCAAGCAGGAGCGTCGTGCCAAGGTGGAAGGCGACTACACCCTGGTCATGCAGCTCGGCGATACCCTGCATGATTTCTCCGAGGCGTTCGTCAGCAGCGTGCCGCTGGACGAGCAGCACGCCCAGGTGGAGGCGAACGCCGAGCGTTTCGGCCACGACTGGATCCTCTTCCCCAACGCCACCTACGGTACCTGGCGCAAGGCCGAGCTGGAGGCATGGGACGCCCCCTTCGTGACTGAGTAAGCGTCTTCGAAGCTGCGATGCGCGCCCGGCCCTCAGGCCGGGCGCTTCGCTTCATGGCGAGCGTTTCGCTGCATGGAATGTGGCCAGGCGATGACTCAGGGGGCGTTGGGGTCGCGGGTTTCCTCGTCGAGCCAGGTGCCGCACTTGAGGCAGTAGCGTGCACGCTTCTCATGCTGATCGTGGCCACAGCCGGGGCAGGCCTGGTCGGAATAGCGATCGGCGCGAATCGAGCGAATCACCTCGGCCGAGAATACCCCGGTTGGCACGGCGATGATCGAATAACCGATCAGCATCAGCATGATCGTAATCGACTTGCCTAACGAGGTCATCGGCACGATGTCACCATAGCCCACCGTGGTCAGGCTGACGACGGCCCAGTAGATCGACATGGGAATGCTGGTGAAGCCGTCTTCAGGTGATTCGATCATGTACATCACCGTGGCGAAAATGATCACCAGCATGAAGATGGCAAAGAAGAACAAGAAGATCTGGCGAATGCTACGCTTCAGCGCATCCAGCAGCAGGCGGCTTTCGCCGACGAATTGCATCAGGCGCAATACGCGGAAAATACGCAGCACACGCAGCAGGCGCACGATCACCAGCGTCTGGGTGCCGGGCAGGATCAGCATCAGCCAGGTAGGCAGTACGGCCAGGATATCGACGATGCCGTAGAAGCTGCGTAGATAGCGCCACGGTTTTTCCAAGCAGTAGATGCGCAGTCCCAGCTCGATGGTGAAGAGGATGGTGAAGCCCCACTCCAGCCAATAGAAGAGTTCCCCATAGGCAGCATGCCAGGCGGCAACGCTGTCGAGCATCACCACCAATACGCTGGCCAGGATCGCCACGATCAGCGCGATGTCGAAGCCCTTGGCCAGCGGCGTATCCGACTCGAAGGTGATCTGGAACAGGCGTGTGCGCAGCCCTTTGCCGGCTGGCCGGAATGGCTCGGTCATGTGGTTGCTTCCTGTCTTGCCTTCGCTCATGGGCGTGTCTTCCTTGATTGTCGTGCCGTCTCACGATGCCAGACGATGCGCCAGCTGCAGCGCCGTACGGCCGAAATCGACGCTGAGCCAGTCGCGGTTCTCCAGCATGGCGGCAAGCCGGCCTGCCTCGCCATGGCCACTGGCCGCCAGTGCGTTCAAGGCCTCTCTGGCCACGTCCCGCCAAGTATCGTCGCCGCTATCGGCCAGGGCATCCAGGGCCAGCATGGCGCGGTGCAGGCGCTGGCTCGCTCCATTGCCTTCCGCCGGTGCCCAGCGGGCGTTGAGCAGGGCGCTGCCGCGGGCGGCCTTGCTGGCATCGGCGGGGCGCAGGGGCACCGTCTCGGCGAAGGCCAGTGCCAGGCTCCATAGTGCCTGCGGGTCGCCATCCTTGAGTTCGAGCTCCAGTTCGCAGATCGGCACGCGCCGGCCGGCGGCGCGAATTTCACCCTGGTCCAGCGCTACCTCGATGGTGGCTTCGGCCAGTTCCAGACGCCACAGGCGTCGCTCGAAGTCGGTACTGAAGCGCGGTTCCAGCCGCGCCAGTACCTCCGCGCCTAGCTCGGCGAAGGGCACTAGCTCGGCAAGCCCGGCACGGTCGAGGCTGCCGCCTGCTACCGGCCACTCCCATTCACGGCGCCGGCTGTAGCCACCGCTGCCTTCGCCGCTGGTCTTCAGGGTCTGTACCCAGCTGTCGTCGCAGCGGCGCAGGCGCAGTGCCATGCGCGCGGCCTCCAGCACGCCGTCCGGCGTGTCATAGTAGGTGTTGGCCAGGCGCTGGGCGCCGTCCACCCCGGCGCGCAGAAGGGGGTGTTGCAGCAGCCTTTCCGGCCCTTTCTCACCCAGCGCCAGCTTCATCTCGATCTCGTGGCTCATTCCGTTCCCGCTCTGTCGCCTAATATTTCCATGACGTGACAGGGTGCCATTCTTTATACTGGCGCCGCCATTTCACAAGCGCACCCCATGCCATGGTCAAACCCAACCCCTTTTCGGCGATGTTCGGCCGTTCGCCGTTTCAGCCGCTACTGGCCCATATCGCCAAGGCCAACGAGTGTGCCGACCAATTGCTGCCGTTCTTCGAGGCATCGCTTGTCTGCGACTGGGACGAGGCTGCCAAGATCCGCGAAGGCATCACGCAACTGGAACACGAGGCCGACAACCTCAAGACCGAGCTTCGCCTCAACCTGCCCAACACGCTGTTCCTGCCCGTTTCACGCACCGACCTGCTCGATCTGATCACCGTGCAGGACAAGATCGCCAACAAGGTACGCGACATCACCGGCATCATGCTTGGCCGCCGCATGCAGGTACCCACCGAGCTGGCGCCGCCCATGCGCGACTACATGCAGACCGCCGTAGCCTGCGTGGCCCAGGCGCGGCAGGCCCTGGAGGAACTCCAGGACCTGCTCGAGTCGGGCTTCGGCCGCCATGCTTCGGACGTGATGCTCAACATGATTCGCGAGCTGCACATCCTCGAGCAGCAGGCCGACAACCAGCAGATCGCCATCCGGCGCCTGCTCTTCGATCTCGAGGATCAGCTCAAGCCGGTGGACGTGGTCTTCCTCTACAAGATCATCGACTGGGTCGGCGAACTCTCCGACCGCGCCGAACGTGTCGGCAGCCGCCTGCAGATTCTCACTGCCCGGTAGGACACCGCGACCGGCAATCCCGGGGCGATGTGCCCATAACCCGACAGCCACATAGGAACCACCCCTATGTCGATCATTGTGCAGCATGGTGAAATCTTCATCATCCTGGCCTGTCTCTTCGGCTTCTTCATGGCCTGGGGCGTTGGCGCCAACGACGTCGCCAACGCCATGGGCACCTCGGTGGGCTCCAAGGCCATCACCATCAAGCAGGCGATCATCATCGCCGTGATCTTCGAATTCCTCGGCGCCTGGCTGGCCGGTGGCGAAGTCACCGCCACCATCCGCGGTGGCATCGTCGACCCGGTACTGCTGCAAGCCAACCCACAGCTACTCGTCTACGGCATGCTCTCCGCCCTGTTGGCGGCGGGCATCTGGCTCATGATTGCCTCGGCCAAGGGCTGGCCGGTCTCCACCACCCACTCCATCGTCGGTGCCATCGTCGGTTTCGGCGCGGTGGGCCTGGGCATGGAGGCGGTAGCCTGGAACCGGGTCGGTACCATCGCCTCGAGCTGGGTGGTCTCGCCGTTGCTGGCCGGCACCATCTCCTTCCTGCTGTTCAAGTCGGTGCAGTACCTGATCTTCGAAGCCAAGGACCCCTTCGCCGCCGCCAAGCGCACCGTACCGTTCTACATCTTCCTGGTCGGTTTCATCGTTGCCATGGTGACCCTGACCAAGGGCCTGACCCACGTAGGACTGGACTTCACCTTCGGCCAGAGCTTCCTGCTCTCGGTGCTGCTGGGCATCGGCGTGATGGGCATCGGCATCGTCATGGAGAACCGCGTCAAGGGCGAACGACGCATCGGCGACCAGTTCGGCTACGGCAGCGTAGAGCGTGTATTCGGCGTGCTGATGATCTTCACCGCCTGCGCCATGGCCTTCGCCCACGGCTCCAACGACGTGGCCAACGCCGTCGGCCCCTTGGCGGCGGTGATCAGCGTGGTGCGCAGCGACGGCGTGATCGATGCCGCGGCGCTGGTGCCCTGGTGGGTGCTGATTCTCGGCGGTGGCGGCATCGTCGCCGGCCTGGTCACCTACGGCCACAAGGTGATCGCCACCGTGGGCACCGGTATCACCGAGCTGACACCCAGCCGCGGCTTCGCCGCCACCCTGGCCGCCGCCACCACCGTGGTGCTGGCCTCGGGCACCGGGCTGCCGATCTCCACCACCCACACCCTGGTCGGGGCCGTGCTCGGCGTGGGCCTGGCCCGTGGCATGGCGGCGCTCAACCTGCGCGTGATCGGCACCATCGTCATGTCCTGGCTGATCACCCTGCCGGCCGGTGCAGGCCTGGCGATCATGTTCTTCTTCATGTTCAAATGGATCTTCGGTTGAAGAGACATCCTTCAGGGCCTGCGGCAGGCTAGACCGGTAGCGGCGGCACCCAAGTGGTGCCGCCGTTTTCGTCGCTCTGATATAGTCGAAGTCGATACACCTTTTCTCCCACCTGCTGCCGGAGAGCGGCCTTGGACACTCGTTTCCCCTTCGTCGACTGGTTCCGCAATTCCTCCCCCTATATCAATGCGCATCGGGGCCGAACCTTCGTGATCCTGATCGAGGGCGAGGCCATGGCGCGAGGCCGAGGCGAGCAACTGATCCAGGACCTGGCGTTGCTGCATACCCTTGGGGTGCGGCTGGTGGTGGTGTTCGGTATTCGGCCCCAGGTGGACCAGGCGCTCGCCGAGGCGGGAATCGAGCCGCAGCGCCACGAAGGGCGCTGGGTCGCCGACGAAGCGATCATGGCCTGTGTCGAGCGGGTGGCCGCCGAGCAGCGCCTGTGGCTCGAGGCGCGGCTGTCGCTGGGGCTGCCCAACACGCCGCTGCACGGCGTTGAGCTGACCGCGGTATCCGGCAACCTGGTGATGGCCAAGCCGCTGGGTGTGCGCCAGGGCGTCGACTACGACCACAGCGGCGAGGTGCGCCGGGTGCGGGTCTCGGCCGTTCAGGGGCTGCTCGACCGCGGCTCGCTGGTGCTGCTGCCGCCACTGGGCTTCTCCAGTACCGGTGAGGTATTCGACCTGGATGCCGCCGAGGTGGCCCAGCATGCGGCCATGGCGCTGGCCGCCGACAAGCTGATCCTGCTGGGCGAAGCCGCCGGGCTCTACGACGAGAACGGCGCCATGCAGCGTCAGCTCACCCCCGACGAAGCCGAACCGCTGCTGAACCAGATCGAGCCGGGCAGCGAGCAGGCGCGCCATATCGCTGCAGCCTGTGCCGCGGCACGCCACGGCGTGGCCCGCACGCACCTGCTCTCGTGGCACGACCACGATGCCCTGCTGGGCGAGCTGTTCACCCGCGACGGGGTGGGCACCATGATCACCCGGCACCGCTACGAACAGCTGCGCCCGGCCGAACTCGGTGACATCGGCGGCCTGCTGGAGCTGCTGGAACCGCTCGAGCGGCGCGGCATGCTGGTGCCGCGCTCGCGCGAGCGCCTCGAGCACGAGATCGACGACTACCTGGTGATCGAGCGCGACGGCATGATCATCGGCTGCGCGGCGCTTCACCGCTTCGCCGAAGCCGAGATGGGCGAGCTGGCCTGCCTGGCCATCCACGTCGATTACCGTGGCGGGGCGCGGGGCGCACTGCTGCTTTCGGGCATCGAGCGTCGCGCGCGGCGGCTCGGGCTCGGCGCGCTGTTCGTGCTCACTACCCACACTGCGCACTGGTTCGTCGAGCACGGCTTCCGCGCCTCCGACATCGAGTCGTTGCCCACGCTCAGGCGCGACACCTACAACCACGCCCGCAAGTCGAAAATCCTCGTCAAGGCGCTTTCGTAAAAACCTGCTCGCTCTCGCCAAGGCCTGATCGCTGGCCCTGTGCAAAGCCTTGCCGCCGCCTGGAAATTGCGTTTCGGGCGGCGGCTGTCGCTTTGGGGCAACGCCACTCGAATTCTTGTCTCAAATGGGCAACAAGATAAGCTTTTGTTTTTAATGAATTTATCTGGGCTTGCTCGGAATGGTGTCTCCAAACGGTGACGAAATGCGGCCCTGCAATTCGCTTTTTATCTCGATTTTGCCGTCCGGTGACGGCGTGCCAACTATTGTGCAGTTTTAAGCTATTGTTTTTTATCAGCTATAAGGATTCATGGCACGCAACTGGCAATGTACAGGGTGAGCAACGATGAAGTGATTCAAACGGCTCGAATCACTTCGGATCGTCGGGAGGCTCGGGAAACACCACCCCCCCATGCCCTGTGCGACCCGGGCATCACGACGATAAACGTTCGCTCCGCGATGTGTAACTTAGGTTGCGATGAGACGGGTACCGCCGAGTCAGGCAAGGAATGGTACCAGAAGGGCAAGGATGCCCCGGCAAGGATGCCTCTCCCCTTCGGGGGATCGAATTTCGCACCAGCGCTGACGAGTTTCACGTAGCGATGGTGACAAGGAACGAAGCAAGGCGGTTCGCCGCCTGCCCGTACCGACGGCTCCTGGTAGCATGAGAGTCGGTAGTGGGGCTTCGGGACCCTCGGGTCCGCTGAAAGTATGGACATGGCTCGACCAGGCGACCGATGCCTATATTTTCAACCCCTTCAGTTCCCTGCGTATTGGGCCGGCAATCTGCCGGCCTTTTTTTTTCCGGCAGGGCCGGTGGCGGGGCAGTAGCCGAGCGCAGAACTCTGTTATCCTTCAGGAACGTGCCATGGTGGTTTCATATCCTCTCCTGAATAGAACATTGGTCATGACCAAACGGGTCTCGCGCCGTTGGCGTCCACGCTCATTGCTGCAGCTCGTGCTGCTGGCATTCCTGGTAGTGATGCTGCCGTTGGGAATCCTGATGTACCAGGCCGGTCAAGCCTTGTCCGAACTGTCTCGCCTGGCGGATGTCAGTGCCCGCCAGGCGGTGGAAGAGAGCCGGCGCGCGCGGGTGCTGGGGAACCTGGCCGTCGAGATGGAGCGCAGCGCGCGCCAGTATGCGGTGCTGGAGCAGGAGAGCCTGCTCGAACTCTATGCCGAGCGTCACGGTGAATTCCAGGAGCTGCTGGCGCAGCAGCGCCGTTTCCTGCCGAACGACCCGGACGTCGTGGCCCTGGAAGAGCAGTTGCTGTTGCTTTCGCAGCTGCCGGAACTGGAAGCCGAGGCGCTGGAGGTATGGCTGGCGCTGTTCGCCCCCTTCGCCGAGCATACCGAGGCGATGCGCCGGGCCACCAATCGCCAGATCGATGCCAGCATTGAAATGATCAGCGCGCGAGCGGAGGACGTGCAGTCGCGGTTATGGCTGCAGACCACGGCGCTGGTGTCTTCCAGCCTGCTGCTCATGCTGCTGTTCAGCTGGCTGATCATTCGCCCGGTGCGCCAGCTCGAGCGCCGTATCCTCAGCATTGGCAGCGGCGTGGAAACCAACGACCGCGACACCATCCAGGGCCCCGCCGAACTGGTGCAGCTCGGCGACCGGCTCGACTGGCTGTCGACCCGGCTCAGCGATCTCGAGGCGCAGAAGCAGCAGTTCCTGCGCCACATGTCGCACGAGCTCAAGACCCCGCTTGCCAGCGTACGCGAGGGCTCGGCACTGCTGGCCGACGGCGTGGCCGGCGAGATGACGCCTCGCCAGCGCGAGATTCTATCGTTGATCGATGCCAGCGGCCGTGAACTGCAGCGGCTCATCGAACAGCTGCTCGACTATAATCTGTTGCAGCACAACCAGCGCATCATCCTCGAGTGGCTGGACCTGGCCACGCTGGTGAAGACCATCCTGTCCAAGCACCGGCTGGCGCTGGAGCACAAGGGCATGCAGATAATCGCCTTCGATGGCCCGCTGGAGTGGGTGGTGGACCGTACCGCCATGGAGCGCATCCTCGACAACCTGGTCTCCAACGCCATTGCCTACGGCGAAGATGGCGGCGACCTGGTAATTCGCGCGCATGCCGGGCGGGACCACCTGATTCTCGACGTGGCCAACAGCGGTGAGCCGATTGCCGAGCATGACCGCACGCGGCTGTTCGAACCTTTCTACCAAGGGCGTTCGCGTCGCAAGGGGCCACTCAAGGGCTCGGGAATCGGGCTCTCGGTGGCGGCCGACTGCGCGCGCATCCAGAGCGGCAGCCTGGCGCTGATCGACGATCGTGAATTCGATGTATGTTTCCGCCTGACGCTGCCCTATCAGGCGATTCCTCTTACTAAAGAAAATAATAATATAGAGCCCTTTCAAGTGGGCCTCAACGCAAGGAGCGAGGAGAGATGGCGGTAAGAATCATTGGCTGTGCAAGAAAGGCCTTTTATGCCGGTGGGCTGGCCCTGCTGCTGAGCGGCTGCCAATACCTGCCCGAGAACGCCATGCTCGGCACGGAACCGGAAGACGCCCCGCAGGCGGTCGCCTGCCGCGCAGCGGATCCGACGTTCGAGAACGAGGCCTGCCTGCTGCCCAGTTGGGTGGCCTTCGGCCTGGCTTCGCAGCGCGGAGATGGAGAGTGGCGCCGTCAGGCGCTGGATGAGATCGAAACCGCCCCTGGCAGGAGCGAGGCCGAGCGCGAGCTGGCACGCGCCGTGGCGCTCTCCTGGGGCAGTGAGCGGGAATGGCGTCAGGCAGCGGAGCTCTACCAGGCGCATACGCATGCCGCACCGGCCGACCTGCAACCGTTGCTGCTCTATTGGCGCAACGAACTGGAAGGTCGGCGTTCGCTGGCCAACCAGAGCACGAATGCACGTGCTCAGTTGACGTCGTTGCAGCGCGCGAATGCCGAGCTCTCCGAAAAGCTCGAAGCGCTGACGGCCATCGAGCAGAACATGAACCTGCGCCAGCAATCGCCCTGAGGGGCGATCGAGCAACCAAAGGGAGATAGACGTGATGGAAGCGGCTCGATTGACCGACACGCGCAAGAATGAGGCTCGCAGGCCGGCGGCTCGCACGTCGGGTGCGAAGGCAGGCAACGCCCACGTTTTGCTGGTCGACGACGACGTCAGCTTGTTGCGTCTGCTCGGCATGCGCCTGGAAAGCCGTGGCTACCGGGTAACCACGGCCGAGAGCGGCCCCGAAGCACTGCGCAAGCTGGAAGCCGAGCGGCCCGACATCGTGCTTTCCGACCTGCGCATGGACGAAATGGATGGCATGGCGCTGTTCCAGGCGATACAGCGCGAGGTGCCGGGGCTGCCGGTGATCATCCTGACCGCACACGGCTCCATTCCCGATGCCGTCAATGCTACCCAGCAGGGCGTGTTCAGCTTTCTCACCAAGCCGGTGGACCGCGATGAGCTGTTCAGCGCCATCGACGAAGCGCTGACTCACATGCCCACCGGCAGCAACAGTGACAGCGAGGCCTGGCGGGCCAGCATCATTACCCGCAGCCCCGAGATGGAGCGGGTGCTGGAGCAGGCGCGCATGGTGGCCGCGTCGGATGTCAGCGTGCTGATCACCGGCCCCTCCGGTTCGGGCAAGGAGTTGCTGGCCCGAGCCATTCACGATGCCAGCCCGAGGGCCAATCACCCGTTCGTGGCGATCAACTGCGGCGCATTGCCCGAGCAACTGCTCGAGAGCGAACTGTTCGGCCACGCCAAGGGTGCCTTCACCGGTGCCGTCAGCGACCACAAGGGCCTGTTCCAGGCTGCCGAGGGTGGCACCCTGTTCCTCGACGAGATCGGCGACATGCCGTTACCGCTGCAGGTCAAGCTGCTGCGCGCGCTGCAGGAGCGCCAGATCCGTCAGTTGGGTTCGACCCAGTCGCTCCCGGTCAACGTGCGCATCCTCTCCGCCACCCACCGAGACCTCAGCCAGGCGATGCATCAGGGCGAGTTCCGCGAGGATTTCTTCTACCGCCTCAACGTGGTCAATCTGAAGCTACCGGCGCTGAAGGATCGCGCCGAGGACGTGCCGCTGCTGGCGCGCCATCTGGTGGCCCAGGCCGCGGAGCGCCACAAGCCGTTCGTCAAGGGGTTCTCGCCGGAAGCGCTCAACCTGTTGGCCACCAGTGCCTGGCCCGGCAACGTACGCCAGCTGGTCAACGTGGTGGAGCAGTGCGTGGCGCTGACCCGCTCGCCGATGATCCCCGAGGCCCTGGTGGCCCAGGCCCTGGCGGCGGAGGACTGCGCGCTGCCGACCTTCAACGATGCCCGCGCCGGCTTCGAACGCAGCTACCTGGTCAAGGTGCTCAAGATCACCGAGGGCAACGTGACCCAGGCGGCGCGCATCGCCGGGCGCAACCGCACCGACTTCTACAAGCTGCTCAGCCGCCACGAGCTGGAACCGAGCACCTTCAAGCCCGAGTGACGCCAGCCCGGCTTACCTCCAGAGCGCCTGTCATAGGCGCTCTTTTCATTTGAGGCGACGCTTCACCTCGACGCTCAATCTTCCCTCGCCTAGGCGAGCGGTCAGCGCCTGGCCGGGCTGGGTGTCGGTCGCGCGCCGTATCACCTTGCCTTCGTCGTCCTGCAGAATGGCGTAGCCACGCCCCAGCACCGCCAGCGGGCTTACCGCCTGTAGCTGCCGTGCCAGGCCGGCCAGGCGTTCGCGCTGGCGTGATACGTCGCGCTGCATGGCCTGTTCGAGTCCTGCCCGGGCGCGTGCCAGCCTTTCCCCGGCCTGCTCGACCCCGCGCCGCGGGTGGCAGGCGCTCATTCTTCGCTCTACATATCCCAGCTGCTGTTTCTCGGTGGTGAGCCGGGTATGCATGGCGCGTTGCAACCTGGCTTCCAGCTCGCCAAGGGTGCTGCGCTTCTGAGCCAGCACCTCGCCGGGGTGACGCAGCCGGGCGCGCAAGTGATCCAGCCGCTGGGCTTCGCGCTCCAGCCGCGCCTGGGCGCAGCGCGCGAGCTGGCGCTCCAGGCCGGCCAGGCGGCGCTGCAGGTCGCGCCCATCCGGCACCAGCATCTCGGCGGCAGCGGAGGGGGTAGGCGCGCGCAGATCGGCGGCGAGATCCGAGAGGGTGGTATCGACCTCATGGCCCACCGCCGACATTACCGGCAGCCGCGAATGAAAGATGGCGCGTGCCAGATGCTCGTCGTTGAAGGCCCACAGGTCTTCCAGGCTGCCGCCGCCGCGGGTGATCAGCACTACGTCGCGGCTCGGATCCAGCGCCTGCTGGCGGTTGAGCAGCCCCAGCGCAGCGATCAGCGCCGGAGCAGCCTCACGGCCCTGCACGGGAACGGCGATCAGCGTGACCTGGGCCAGTGGCCAGCGCGCCTTGAGCACCGCCAGCACGTCGCGTATCGCCGCGCCGGTGGGTGAAGTCAGCACCAGCAGATGGCGGGGCGGGCAGGGCAGGGGCCGCGCGTTGGCGAATACACCTTCGGCGGCGAGCCGCTGCTTGAGCCGTTCCAGCGCGATCAGCAGCTCGCCTTCTCCGGCAGGCTGCACCGCTTCGGCAATCAGCTGATAGTCGCCGCGCGGTTCGAACAGCGACACCCGTCCGCGTACTCGTACCCGGTCGCCGTCGCGCATGGGGGCGGCCACGAAGCGGGCGCGATTGCGAAACAGCGCACAGCGCAGCTGTGCAGAAGCATCCTTGAGCGTGAAATAGACATGCCCTGAAGAGGGCCGCGATACGCCGGAAAGCTCTCCCTCGACCCACACTTCACCGAAGCCCTGCTCGAGCAGCAGCCGGGCACGGCGGTTCACTTCGCTGACGGAAAGGGCGGTATCGCTGGTGGAAGGCTGGGATGGGAACATGAAACGGCGATTCCTAAAAGCCCAACTCTATCATGCCGAATGAGCGCAGGCCGGAAACGAAAAAAGCGCCGGGCAAGGCCCGGCGCAAATACATCATGGGAGGGACACTTCAAGCTTGTCGCTTAGTCGAAATCGTCCTCGATGTCGTCGTCGGTGTATTCGGCGTCGTCGCCGTCGTTGACGCCATCGGTGGCACCCACGGTATCGCCGTCGGCTTCACCATCGCGGAAGGCGGCTCCGGTGCCAGTAGTCTGCCAGACACCGTCGCCATCATGCTCGCCGGCGCGGCGCTCACGCTCGTCGTTGAACCACTGCTCGTCATATTCGGGGAAGCTCTCGAGCTCATCCTCGGAAGCATCGACCAGAATACGATGGGTCACGTCGTCCTGACCGAAGATGCCGTCGTCGTCACGCTCGGTTTCCATGCTGAAATGTTCGATGCCGACGACCACTTCATCGCCACCAATGCCCCACAGGCCACCGGCGTTAACGATCAGAGCGCTTACCTGGCCCTGGTCATCCAACAGGATGTTCTCGACGCTACCGACTTCCTCGTCGGGGTCGTTGGCGTGGTAGACATTGGCACCAATGATGTCATTGGCGGAATAGAGGCCCTGTGCCTCGTCCTGTGCTACGGCTTGTGTACCGAGGGCGAGGCTACCGGCGATGGTTGCGATTGCGATAGTCAGTGCACGCTTCTGCATGTTTACTCTCCTTGACCTGTCCTTAGACCTTGGATTTTCCTTGCTGGCGCTGGGCCGGGTGTCAAAGCCCTTTGGCCCAGTCGTCGACCTGGCGTTCCGCCTCCTCGCGCTCCAGGCCATAGCGCTGTTGGATCTTACCGACCAGCTGATCCTTCTTGCCGCCGACCTGATCCAATTCATCATCGGTAAGCTTGCCCCAGCTGGTGCGTGCCTTACCCTTCATTTCCTTCCATTTGCCTTCGATCTGGTCCCAATTCATCTCGTCACTCCTTTCCGTGAGTCGACCGTTTCCGTGATTGGACCCGTCGTGCACTTCTTCAAGCTAGTTCACTCAACTGCCGCTGTAAGTCAAAGTAGGTTTCGGACTGTTTCGAAGAGTAATTAGGATTTGGTGGAATCCAGGCCTGGCCCGGTCTGGTGCCACGCAAAAAAAGCGGATAGCCAAGACGAAGGCCGGGCCTTGCAGCCGAACCCCAACCCGAAGAAGGCATCGCATTGCTCGCCCCTCGGCCCGGGCGCTATAATGGTCGATTAACTTTTCCCCACTCCCCCACCAGCACTGGGTGTTGCCGACTATGCTACGTATGGCCCAAGAAGCTCTTACGTTCGACGACGTATTACTCGTACCCGGCTACTCGGAAGTCCTGCCCAAGGACGTCAGCCTGCGGACCCGCCTGACCCGCGACCTTTACCTCAACATCCCCCTCGTTTCCGCCGCCATGGATACCGTGACCGAAGCCCGCCTGGCCATCGCCATGGCCCAGGAAGGCGGCATCGGCATCATCCACAAGAACATGGCCATCTCCGCCCAGGCGGCCGAGGTGCGCAAGGTCAAGAAGCACGAGAGCGTGATCGTCAAGGACCCGGTGACCGTCGGGCCCAAGGCCAAGCTCGAGGACCTGCTCTCCATGGCCGAGGAGTACGGTTTCTCCGGCTTCCCGGTGGTGGAGGGCGAGACCCTGGTGGGGATCGTGACCGAGCGCGACATGCGCTTCCAGCCCAACCAGGGCGATAGCGTTTCCGACATCATGACCCCGCGCGAGCGCCTGGTCACCGTGCCCGAGGGCACCGAGCTCGACCTGATCAAGAGCAAGATGCAGGAACACCGGGTCGAGAAGATGCTGGTGGTGGATAACGATTTCCACCTGCGCGGCCTGGTCACCTTCAAGGACATCGAGAAGGCGCGCACCTTCCCCAACGCCGCCAAGGATGCCGACGGCCGCCTGTTGGTTGGCGCCGCGGTGGGCACCGGGCCGGAAACGCCGGACCGCGTGGCCGCGCTGGTGGAAGCCGGGGTCGACGTGATCATCGTCGATACCGCCCATGGCCACTCCAAGGGCGTGATCGACCGCGTGGCCTGGGTCAAGGAGCACTTCCCGCAGATCCAGGTGGTGGGTGGCAACATCGCCACCGCCGCTGCCGCTCGTGCGCTGGCCGAAGCCGGGGCCGATGGCGTCAAGGTCGGCATCGGCCCCGGCTCCATCTGCACCACTCGAGTGGTGGCAGGCGTCGGCGTGCCGCAGATCACTGCGGTTTCCAACGTCGCCGAAGCGCTCAAGGAGTTCGACATCCCGCTGATCGCCGATGGCGGCGTGCGCTACTCCGGCGACCTGGCCAAGGCCATTGCCGCCGGCGCCAGCGCGATCATGGTGGGTGGCCTGCTGGCCGGCACCGAGGAAGCCCCGGGCGAGGTCGAGCTGTTCCAGGGCCGTACCTACAAGGCCTACCGCGGCATGGGTTCCATGGGCGCCATGGCCCAGAGCCAGGGCAGCGCCGACCGCTACTTCCAGGACAAGGACGCCGGCGCCGAGAAGCTGGTACCGGAAGGCATTGAAGGCCGCGTGCCCTACAAGGGTGTGATGAGCGCCATCGTCCACCAGCTGATGGGCGGCCTGCGCGCCTCCATGGGCTACACCGGCTGCAGCAACATCCAGGAGATGCGCACCAAGCCGGAGTTCGTGCAGATCACCGGCGCCGGCTTCGCCGAATCCCATGTGCATGACGTGCAGATCACGAAAGAAGCGCCCAACTACCGGGCGGGCTAGCGGCGCCGCTGATCTGGCGCCATGCGTTGTTGAAAACGGCCTCAGCATGCTCATTGACAACCACGTCAACTCCGCTGCTTCGGCCGTTTTCGCCTAGCCTGACGCTCAGCCAGCAACGCCGCTCGTTCTTATTTATGTTGCCCCGCCGCCATACGTTGCCAGTAGAGACGCCCAGATGACCGACATTCACGCCCACAAGATCCTCATCCTCGACTTCGGCTCCCAGTACACCCAGCTGATCGCCCGCCGCGTGCGCGAGATCGGTGTGTACTCCGAAGTGCGCGCCTTCGACATCACCGAGGAAGAGATCCGCGAGTACGCGCCCAACGGCATCATTCTTTCCGGCGGCCCGGAATCCACCGTTGCCTCCGGCTCGCCCCGTGCGCCCGAGTGCGTGTTCGAGATGGGCCTGCCGGTACTGGGCATCTGCTACGGCATGCAGACCATGGCGGCACAGCTCGGCGGCGCCGTGGAGGGCTCCGACAAGCAGGAGTTCGGCTACGCCCAGGTCAAGATCGACGGCGACGACGAGCTGTTCCGCGACATCAAGGACCACGTGGACCACGACGGCAAGGCGCTGCTCGACGTGTGGATGAGCCACGGCGACAAGGTGGCCCGCGCGCCGGAAGCCTTCACCGTCACCGCATCCACCCCCAGCTGCCCCATCGCCGCCATGAGCTGGCCGGAGAAGCGCTTCTACGCCGTGCAGTTCCACCCCGAGGTGACTCACACCCTGCAAGGCCAGCGTATTCTCGAGCACTTCGTCGTCGGTGTGTGCGGCTCCGAAAAGCTGTGGACCCCGGCGCGCATCATCGAAGACCAGATCGCCCGCGTGCGCGACCAGGTGGGCGACCGCCACGTGCTGCTCGGCCTCTCCGGCGGCGTGGATTCTTCGGTAGTCGCGGCGCTGCTGCACAAGGCCATCGGCGACCAGCTCACCTGCGTATTCGTCGACAACGGCCTGCTGCGCAAGAACGAAGGCGACCAGGTGATGGAAACCTTCGCCCGCCATATGGGCGTGAAGGTGATCCGCGTGGACGCCGAAGAGCTGTTCCTCGGCAAGCTGGAAGGCGAGAACGACCCGGAAGCCAAGCGCAAGATCATCGGCAACACCTTCATCGACGTGTTCGATGAAGAAGCCAGCAAGATCGAGGGCGTCGACTTCCTGGCCCAGGGCACCATCTACCCCGACGTGATCGAATCCGCCGCCAGCAAGACCGGCAAGGCCCACGTGATCAAGTCGCACCACAACGTCGGCGGCCTGCCCGAGACCATGAAGCTGCAGCTGGTCGAACCGCTGCGCGAACTGTTCAAGGACGAAGTGCGCAAGCTCGGCCTGGAACTCGGCCTGCCCTACGACATGGTGTACCGCCACCCCTTCCCGGGGCCGGGCCTGGGCGTGCGCATTCTCGGCGAAGTGAAGAAGGAGTATGCCGACATCCTGCGCGAAGCCGACGCCATCTTCATCGAGGAACTGCACAACGCCGACTGGTACCACAAGACCAGCCAGGCCTTCGCCGTATTCCTGCCGGTCAAATCCGTCGGCGTGGTCGGCGACGGCCGACGCTACGAGTGGGTCATCGCCCTGCGCGCCGTGGAAACCATCGACTTCATGACCGCACGCTGGGCCCACCTGCCGTATGAGCTGCTGGAGAAAGTCTCCAACCGCATCATCAACGAGATCCGCGGCGTCTCCCGCGTGACGTACGACGTGAGCAGCAAGCCGCCCGCGACGATTGAGTGGGAGTGAGGCACGCCTAGGCAGAACGCCTGACACGGCTAAGCTGACCGGGATCAAGGGTCTACCAAAAGGTAGGCCCTTTTTCTTTGCAATTCGTTACAAGGTTGGGTTAACTCAGGTTAAGGTCGCAGAGACGACTGCCGATAGAACAGGTAGTACAACGCAGACAGGGCTGTCGCAGGGAAACGATGTCATCCCGGGGCGGTAGCGTTATTTCTTCTAGTGTAATCAGTATTGTTCAAAACTGAAAAAACATCACAGTAGTGTTGGAGCTAAGTTGTGTATAAAATTAGAGAGGTCGAGATAAAAGGGTTTTGGGGTAGAATGCGTGCAGCCTGTAAATTTAATGATAATGTGAATATAATAATAGGGCGGAATGGCACGGGCAAGACAACATTTATGAACATTTTGCATTCGTCACTTTCTGTAGATCTTGATGGGTTGGTTGAAAATGATTTTAACGATGTGGTTATCAAGCTTGGATTTGAGAACAGAAGCAAGACAATAAAAGTAAGAAAAATAGACGATATTGGTCTTCCTTTTAGCGTAATGGAGTATCAGATATCACAAAAAAAATATAGAATCAGAGCCTTTCCTAACGACGATAGGAGAATTTTTAGCCACTATCGGAAAAGGGCTTATGAAGAGGCCATGGAAGTAAAGGCTGAACTTGCTCGGCTCGTTTCTCTTTCGTCACTATCTGTATACAGGTTAAGAGGGGGCGAAGACTTTGAGATAAAAGATAAGTCTGGGAAAAGGATAATTTCCCCGGTAGATTTTCGTTTAGGACAACTGACGTCTGAGCTAACACATTACCAGTTTGAGTTGTCTCAAAAAGCAAGATCCATATCATCTAAGCTCCAAAAAGAAGTGCTTGCGTCAATATTGTACTCGGGGTCTAAAGAAGAAAGTTTTTTAATTCCAAAGAATTTTGACAAGACTGCCGAGAGAACAAAGCTAACTAGCGCTTACACTAGGCTTGGCGTTATGGATTCAGATATTCGTAAGAAAATAGTCTTCCATATATCAAATATCGACGAGGCCGTCGATAAATTCAATAGCGAAAAAGATAATGAGATAGCCGAGATAAATTTTGCTGCACTGGAAGCATATATAAGAACACAGAGAATTATGGATCTTTCTCTGAAAGCAGAAGAAGAAATTAATGGAATTTATAGTCAAATTAATCTTTTTGTTGCAATATTGAAAGAATTTATGCCGGAGAAAACTTTTTCTCTTGAGTCAGGGGAGATAGCAGTAACTAATAATAGAGAAGAAGAGATACCTGTCGATAAACTTTCATCCGGTGAGAAACAGCTGTTAATTTTATTGATTGAAACGTTGTTGCAGCGAGGCGAGCCATATGTTTACTTAACTGATGAGCCTGAGCTTTCTCTTCATATTGAGTGGCAAAGCAAAATCTTGCCGGCCGTAAAACGTATTAATCCACATGCTCAAATAATAGCAGCCACTCACTCGCCAGAAGTAGCGTCAAAGTACGGGAACAACTTGTCAGATATGAAGGATGTTGCTCGTGGCTAATTTGAATTATTCTAATGATGCTTTGAATGTGCTTAGCCAGTTTTATGGCGCAGAAAAAATTTTGTATGTGGAAGGTGAGGATGATGTGGTTTTTTGGGAGTCCATGCTGGAAAAGTTTGAAATGGAAAAAGTTAAGGTCAAAGCGGTAAGTGGGCTTCCTGAGCTTGAAAAGCTGATTGAGAAAATGTCATTAGGTGAGATAAACTCATTGGCTGCTAGAGATAGAGATTATACGGACTTTAAAGGAGCGGAAGCTCTTGGTTCTGTGTTATACACTTATGGTCACTCGATAGAGAATACTCTTTTGTATGAATCTTCTATTATGCGTGTCCTTAAAACCTATGGTCGTTTAGGTGCTCGTCAAGTTAGAGATGGAGAGTTTTGGGAATGGTTGGATGGATTTAATGAGGTTTTTGAGTTGATGGTGATATATGAGGCTGCAAAAGAGCGAAAAGGTTGTGGTATTTTAATTATGGGTGATAATTGCTCAAGATTCATGGAGGCGCAAGATTCTCACAGTCCATGTTCAAAAAAAATCAAGGCCCATTTGAGAGGATGTGGTGCTTCCGAAGAATTGGATGATATTCTTGAGGATGTTGAAAATAGAATAAAAGAGCTTGGGAGAAAGAGTTTTGATTATATGAGAGGGCATTTTTTATTCTCGGGATGCTTAAAGTTCGCCAATTACAAGCTTGGGCAGTATACAAAAAAGAAAATATCAAAGGATGGTTTTTTTAGTGGCTTGGTCTTGGCTTTTCAAAATACTTTTGATGATGGTCATCCGCATTACGAATTTTATCAAAATGAAATGCAAAAAATACTGAATGGCTAGCCTGAGATAGGCAATATCTTAAGCGATAGTTTCGCCTGGTTGGTTAAAATGGCATTACGCCTTAAAAGGTGTGTGCAGTGATAGTGGTAGCCGTCCGGTGAACACACCTTCTGCGTATACAGTGATGGTGTGTACAGTGATGGTATTCGCCTGACACATGCCTCCGTGGGCTTCTTATAGTTAAGCATTATTTCTGCCGTTTTCCTAGGCTCCTTCTTTGTCGCTTTGGGGAAGTCCTTTCTTGAAGACGGCTTAGGACGTCGCTCCCTTCATGCTGCGGTTCTGACACGGCTGTTTCGTTTTGAAGAAGGCGTTCGATGGGCCGCGCTAAGGTCCTGTGTCTCTTCGATCGTTGAGCCCAAATGGTGAATCTAGATGAGTGCGGCTACGCTGAATGTAGGAGGAGGGATGGCACACTAAGAGCTGAGCTGCTTGAGGATATGGTATGACAGCTAGTTCCTAGAGAGACGCTGTGCCGCAGCGGCGCCAAAGAACAATGACAATACGCAGGAGATAGATCATGGAGCGTCCCGATTTCGTCAACCGGGCTGATGTGGCCCGGCTTATACCCGTCGTTGCTGATACCAGTCGTGAGCAGCGCGCTGCTTCAGTCTTGCTGGCCGCCCTGAGGGGAGTGCATGAGTTTCGTCAGCAGATGCTGGCGTCTCTGGGTGTGCGGGTGGGCAGCCGCGCGGCATTGGGGGCCTGGACGGAGATTGTGTTGGAAGCTGAGCCGGACGCTGCCAAGAATGACCGGCCGGATGGTCTGATCGTGCTGAGTTCGGGCCGCAAGACTTGGACGGCTCTGATTGAGGCCAAGATCGGCAACGCGGAGGTGGGGGAAGAGCAGCTGAAGCAATACCTGCTGCAGGCCAAACGGCACAAGGTCGATGCCGTCATCACTATCACCAACCAATTCGTGGCCATGCCTTCCCATCACCCAGTGAAGGTGCCCAAGTCGATGCTGAAGGGCATCGAGCTGTACCACTGGTCCTGGATGTACGCTGTTACCCAGGCGACACTCTTGCTGGAGTCTGGCGAGATAGCCTCACCTGACCAACGCTTTCTGCTGGAGGAAGTGCTGCGCTACTTGAGCCACGATTCCAGTGGAATTACGCGCTTCGACAGCATGAATAGGGAATGGAAAGAGGTCGTCGGCAAGGTCAAGAGCGGCGCAGTGCTGGGCAAGAATACTGAGGAAGTGGAGAACACAGTATCGAGTTGGCACCAGGAACAGCGCGATCTGTGTCTGGTGATGAGCCGCCAGTTAGGCAGGGCAGTGAAGCTGAAGCTCCCTAGAACGCATCGCACCGATCCGGTAGTACGGCTCAAGGAGGACTGTGAGCTGCTTGCCAAGCAAAAGGTGCTTTGTTGCTGCCTTGAAGTACCCGATGCCGCCGCGGATCTCAACGTAACCGCAGATCTCACCAAGCGAACCATCGTCTGTTCCATGCGACTAGTCGCCCCTCAGGATAAGAAGCGCAGCTCAGCTAGGGTGAACTGGTTGGCGAAGCAGCTCACTCGTGCGGAAACGGAGAACATGTTCGTCAAGGCGCTGCGGCCAGGGCGCGCTGAAGAAACCCAAGAGCCGCTAGCGCGTGTGCTGGAAGACGCAACCTCCTTGGAGTCACCCGCGACCGATGTTGTGCCTAGCGCTTTCGAAATCTTCTATATGGCGGACCTTGGCCACCGATTCGCCGGGAACAAGATATTCATCGAAGAGCTGGAGAAAGCCGTACCGCATTTCTATCAGCAGGTTGGCCAGCGGCTCAGGGCTTGGGTGGCACCGCCGCCGAAGCTTCACCGGCGCGATCCAGCGGAGCAGGTAGAAGACGAAGCGGATGTGTTTATGGAGCTAGCAGCTACCGAGGTTAAGCAAACAGGTATTCCCTCCTTTATAAAGCCAACATCGGACTGATTTTAGCAAGTGTTAAACTGTTAGAGTTGGCGCAAGGGCCCTAAAGTGGGCCCTTTTTTACTGTTGGTTTCCATCCATCAACCAATGGCATGAACTTAACCTGAAAGGCATCGACAAGCTATTCATCCGAGGTTGGTAGCTGTGACCATAGCTCTCTCAGTGACCTTGGTGGCAAGTAAGTTACGGTTATGGCCTCGAAAAAAGGGTCTATGTTTATGACAATGTTCACGACACCCTTCTCTTCACCTTCTCTGATTTCACCCGTCGTGCCTTCTGGAACGTAAACCGTAGTAATCTCTCTAGGATAGTCAGCACGCTCTACTTCCATGAGATTATAGTTTTCCTTCATAAGGGCAATTACTTGACCTTGATCAATACCTGAAGAGCTGATGGTGCATGCATCGGTACCAGCCACGGTCAGCAATATCATGTCGACCTCAGCCTCCTCGTCGAGAGCCAGTTGGTAGCCTCTTCCCTCCTTGGGGGGTGTAGTCGGCATGTGGTCCGGTAGCCGGTAGTCGGGAATTGGTTCCAAGCCTCGCTCATCCGCAATTGACACGGCGCTCTGGTAGTCAGCGTCGGTGCTGAAGCAGTATTGTTCGAAATTGGACACGAACTGATCGGCCCATTGATAGGGTTCACTCTGTGCGTCAGCCTGGGCTGGGCCGAGAAGCTGGATCGAAGCCAGCGTCATCACTGCGATATTGCGGGTAAGAGATTGCATAGGGTTCCCTGAATAGTATGCTCGGCTGCTCGAATGAGCGATTCTGAGTAATATGATTCCACATCGCTGATAGTGAGCAAGGTCAGCTTGGCATCATTCGCTGATGAAATGCGCCTGGATGAATTTTACCAAAGGGCTTTAGGAAAAATGCAACGATAGCGGCCGCCCTGTTCAACGGACGTTGTCATGAAGCTGGAGCGGAATTCCCTTGAGCGCGGTTTCGGTGGACGCCGCGTTCGCGAGCTAAAGCGACCTCCAACAACGTTCCTTTCTTATGCGATGGTGCGTCATGCCCGCTAGCTGATCTAGCTAGCGATTTGAAGTGCGAGCGCTCGATGCTGCTCCAAGAATCTTCACCTCACCTTCCATCAATACGCTCCATGCCTTGCGTCTTAGTTCTTGGTCTCCCCCTGCCATCACTTCCAGGAGTCGGCGCTTCTCGGCCAGATAGACCCGGGCGAAGCCGCGGTCTCGAGCGACGATGCTTCCGGTGTTGTCGATCAGGTCGGCGTACTTGATGGTCTGCGCCTCGGGGGAAACCTGAGCCAGCCTGTCACGCTCCAGCGCCTTGCGGTGGGCACGGTTGCCGATTTCCGGATCAACGAATTGATCCGTCAGCTCCTGCACCAGGGTGGCGACCCGCTGGCCAAAGCACTCCTCGATGTCCATCGGCGTAACGCCGGTATCCTCTAGCACGTCGTGCAGTAAGGCGGCGGCGATCATCTCCGGTGTCGCCGTCTCGACTGCCGACACGATCTCCGCGACGGCCACCGGGTGGTGCCAGTAGGGCTCGCCGCTGTACTTGCGTCGTTGCCCAACGGCTTGATGTGCGGCCCTGCTGAACAGCGCAGCCCGTTCGGCTATGTCGTCCATTCAGGTAACTCCCTCAGCTTCACCTTCTCCCTCATGATGCCAGATAACCCTCGGTCTCGGATGCCTCTCGAGCCCGGTGGGAAGGGGAGTCGTGTCACCATGTGCTAGCTTGAAGCGTAACGAAGCCAAGGATGGGGTTCAGCCTATGGGCGAGCCGGTGAGTTATCAGGACGCTGAGGCGTGCGTGGATCAGGTCATCGATCGCGTGGGCAAGAACATCGTGTTGGCACTGCCGCTGGGGTTGGGCAAACCCCTACGTTTCGTGAACGCCCTGTATGCCCGTGCCCAGCGCGACCCGACGATCAAGCTGCATATCGTCACCGCACTCTCCTTGCTGACACCGGCGGGCGGCTCCTCCCTGGAGCGGCGTTTCCTGGAGCCTTTTGTCGAGCGCCTGTACGGCAATATCCCCGAGCTGGCCTATGCCCGGGATGCCCAGGCCAACCGCCTGCCGGACAACGTCACGGTGTCGGAATTCTTTTTCCAGGCCGGCAACCTGAAGGACAATGCCGACCAGCAGCGCCGCTATATCTGCACCAACTACACCCACGCACTGCGCGATTTAATGGCCCAGGGCATCAATGTGATCGGTCAGTTGGTAGCGCCCGATGAGCGGGGCGAAACGGTGAGCCTGAGCTGCAACCCGGACCTGACCCTGGATCTGTTGCCCCGGCTGTGCGCGCAGCCCTATGCCACCGTTTGCGTTGCGGAAACCAATCGGCACCTGCCGTACTTAGGCAATGACGCGGCTGTGGCGCGTAGCGAGTTTGACCTGCTGTTGGAAAAACCGGGTACCGACTACCCGCTGTTCAGCGCACCCCAGACGCCCATCTCGTTGGCAGATCACCTGATCGGCTTCTACGCCAGCTGTTTGCTGAAGGATGCCGGCACGCTGCAAATCGGCATCGGCTCCCTGGGGGCGGCGCTGGTGCACAGCACCCTGTTGCGCCAGCAGGACAATGCCCGTTGGCTAGCGATTTACCGGGACCTGCAGGTGGCCGAGCGGTTTCCAGTGGCCGAGCAGTGGGGCGACACCCAGCCCTTCCGCCAGGGGCTTTATGGCTGCAGCGAGATGATGGTGGACGGGTTTATCTACCTGATGGAAGGCGGGGTGCTCAAGCGCCGGGTCTTTGCGGACGCCAAGTTTCAGGAAGCGATCAACCGGGGCGAGATCGACCCCGAGAGCAGCGACCACCCCAGCGCGGCCAAGGGGGTAGCGATGCACGGCGGCTTCTATCTGGGGCCACGGCGTTTCTACGACAAGCTGCACGCGCTGTCCGATGCCGAGCGCGCGCGCATCAATATGACCAGCGTCAACTACATCAATGATCTCTACGATCACCGCTTCGGAGATCAGCGGCTCAAGGTGGCCCAGCGCCAGCACGCGCGGTTTATCAACTCCGCCATGCTGTGCACGCTCGATGGGGCGGTGGTTTCCGATGGCCTGGAAGATGGCCGGGTGATCAGTGGGGTGGGCGGGCAGTACAATTTTGTCGCCATGGCCCACGAGTTGAGTGGGGCGCGCTCGATCATTACCTTGCGCAGTACCCGCGAGAGCGGCGGCGAAACCCGGTCCAACATTCTGTTCAGCTATGGCCACTGCACCATACCCCGCCATCTGCGCGATATCGTGGTGACCGAATACGGTATTGCCGATTTGCTCGGTCGGACTGATGAGCAGGTTTACCTGGCGTTGATCGCCATTGCCGATGCGCGTTTTCAGCCCGAGCTGCTGGCGCAGGCCAAGGACGCCGGCAAAGTGGCCGCCGACTTCGAGATTCCCGCGTACTGGCAGGACAATACCCCGCAGCAATTGGCGCAGCAGTTTGAGCGGATGGGGGGCGAGCAGGTCTTTCCCCGTTTTCCGTTCGGCACCGACTTCACCGACGACGAGCTGGCCCTGGGCAAGGCCCTCAAGCAGCTCAAGGCGCGCACCGCCACCCGGCGCGGCAAGCTGAAAGCGCTGCTCGGCGCACTGGGCGCGGGCCGGGCCAACGACGCTGAACAGTCGCTGCTGGCCCGGCTCGAGCTGGATCGGCCAACCAGCTGGAACGAACACCTGGAGCGGCGGCTGGTGCTGCAGGCACTGCGATCGGGCTAGTGGGTCAAGCGAGGTCGCGTTTCAGAAGCGGTCGACGCGGAACGGGGCCATATCACCGCGGGTTCTTCGCCATCCATCATCTGAGCGAGCAGTTCGCCGGTGGCCGGGCCCAGGGTAAAGCCCTGATGGCCGTGGCCGAAGGCGAGCCACAGCCCCGCCTTATCGGGGGCCGGGCCGATTGCCGGCTTCATGTCGGGCAGGCAGGAGGCGGGCCCCCATCCCTGTGTCAATCCTTACGACCCGCACAGTCCTGCCATGAGCGATCCGGCCCCACTGGGCCGGATCGTTTTTTTGAGCAGCGCTTTTTTCTACCGCTGCTGGCTACGACTATTCAGCCAGAAGAGTGAAGCCAAGGTGAACGCCGCCATACCCGCCGTATAGGCGGTGAGGGGCCAGGCAGTGTCGCCACCCAGCCCTATCACGACGCCCGTTCCTATCACACCGACGATGAGGCTCTGAACGCAGAAGTGCAGGGCGACGGCGGTGCCCGCCACTTCACTGAATTCCTGAAGTGCACCATTGGCAGTAACGGAAGTAGTGAGCACGATACCGACTGCAGCTAGCCACATTGGCAAGACGAAGGACCAAAATGATGGCGGCAGGAGTATCTCGCCCAACCCCAGCAAGCCGGCACTGAGAAACAGCGTCAGCATGCCGCGCAACGCGCTGCCTGGAATACCCCAGCGTGCAACGAAGGCCTTGGCGAAACGCGTCGTGGCGATCATGGCGAGGGCAACCGTGGCAAAGGCGAAGCTAAAGCCCAGTTCGGAGAAGCCCGCCCTGTCGATCAAGACACGTGGAGCAGTGGAAAAAAACACGAAGAACGAACCCATCGCCGTGCCGAAGGCCAGTGTATAGGTCCAGAAGTAAGGACTTCTCAGCACCGTTCCGAAGCCGGCTCTGCCGGTTTGTGTCCTCACTTTCCGTGTCTCATGCCACTTGGGCAGTACGAAGGCGAGCATGATGAGTGCCGGAATTCCGAGCGCCAGGAAGATGGCACGCCAGCCGAGAGCGCTCGCGATCAAGGCTCCCGCAATAGGGCCAAGCGCGGGCACGAAGGCGAGCATGGCGTTCAGCAGGCTATAGATAACCGCACTTTCAGGCCTCTCGGCATAGACGTCGCGCACCGTGGCGAAGACCGCTACCAGCATGGCAGCCGCCCCGGTTGCTTGCACCAGCCGTAGCAGAACGAAAAGCCAGGCCGAGGTCGTGGCCGCGAGGGCGAAGGAAGCCGCAGCAAAGATCAGTGCGCCACCAAACAGAATCGGGCGCCGGCCGAAGCGGTCTGAAAGTGGCCCGAAGAGGATCTGCCCCACGCCAAGCATAATCATGTAGAGAGTGAGGGTTAGCTGAACCACCTCGGGCGTGGTTGCGAGAATGCCCGGCATAGCGGGAACGATCGGCAGGTAAATGTCCATGCCGAGGGACGCGAGAATATTGAAGGGAGCCAGCAGCAGCAGGGCTGCCGGCAGGCTGTACGTCCACAGACGAGGGTTTTGAGCAGGCACGATGAAATCTCCGCGCAAATCGAGGTATTTGGCGGCGGCCTACATGTAATGGATGAGATGGGCCAAGCAGGCTGCCGCAACAACGAGGAAACAAGGTTGTTGCGGCTTAGCGGTCTGACTTCTTAGCGCCCATGCGTGCGTGCCTCTCTGGAATGGCCTAACGGCGCCATGGATACTATCAGCCAAGCGAAGGGGCTGGCCAGCGTCGCACGGCCTGCCAGGCCTTCGCCGTGTCCCTGCCGCCCAAATCCGTCGGCGACGGCCGCCGCTACGAATGGGTCATCGCCCTACGCGCCGTGGAAACCATCGACTTCATGACCGCACGCTGGGCGCACCTGCTGTATGAGCTGCTGGACACCGTCTCCAACCGCATCATGAACAAGATCCGCGGCGTATCGCGCGTGACTACGACGTCAGCAGCAAGCCCCCCGCGACGATTGAGTAGGAGTGAGGCGCTCCTAGGCTGAATGCCTGGTGCCACCCTTGCGCTGCACCACGACCTCGAGCCCCATCAGGTCCAGCACGTCCAATACCTTTTGGAGCTGCAGCGTCGGCTTGCCGCGCTCGAGATCGACAATGAAGCGGTTACCGGTGCCGGCGAGGCCGGCCAGATCGATTTGCAATAGCCCTTGCTCGGTGCGTAGCTGGCGCACCAGCTTGCCGAGGTCTTCGCTGTGGCGAACGGGAGTGGCCAAGGGGGCAGGGGAGTCGTTGGTAGGCATGGGAACCTGCGTGTGATTACCGTTCGGTAATTCTAGGCGCGGGTTTATCGATTCGCAATGGTATAATTACCGAGCGGTAACTATGAGGGTGGATAAGGCTTTATTAAAGGTAAAAATTACCGCTCGGTAACTATGAGGTTGGGCGGGATATTAAAGCGGGCGCCTCAAGGGCGCCCGTTTTCGTAGTGGAGTAGTAACCTCACCGTCAGAAGCGATCAACCCGGAACGGTGCCATATCCACCGCGGGTTCTTCGCCATCCATCATCTGGGCAAGCAGCTCACCGGTGGCCGGGCCCAGGGTAAAGCCCTGGTGGCCGTGGCCGAAGGCGAGCCACAGCCCTTCCTTGTCGGGGGCGGGGCCAATCACCGGCTTCATGTCGGGCAGGCAGGGGCGGGCGCCTTTCCAGGGCTGGCTGTCGCGACGCTTGCCCAGCGGGAAGAGCTTGCGTGCTACCTTCTCGGCGGCGGCCAGCTGCTTGTACTGGGGCGGCGATTCCAGGTCGGCAAGTTCGGCGCCGGTGGTCAGTCGAATCCCGGCGCGCATGGGTTCGAGCAGGAACCCCTTTTCGGCGTCCATCACCCAGTGGTTGAGCTTGGCTTCCCCTTCGGCGGAGTAGTGCATGTGGTAGCCGCGCTTCACGAACAGCGGCACTTTCATGCCCAGCCTCCTCAGCAGTTCTCCGGCCCAGGGCCCCAGGGCCACTACCACCTCCTCTGCCTCCAGGGCTCCCTCGCTGGTCTTGACTCGCCAGCCGCCCTCACCCTGGGTTACGTCCTCGACGCTGGCCTGCATCACCCGGCCACCCTGTTCGGCAAAGCTGCGGGCATAGGCCTGCACCAGGCCGCCCGGGTCCGATACCATCCAGGGCTGCGTCCAGTGGATCGCCCCGATCAGCCCCTTGCCCAGATGCGGCTCCTTGGCGTAGAGCGCCTCGGCGTCCAGCACTTCATACTCGACCCCGAAGCGCTCGTGGTTTTCCTGGGCTTCTTTCTGGCGCTCCTCCAACTCCTTTTGAGTGCGGTAAAGCTCCAGCCAGCCGCCCTTGCGCACCAGCGCCTCGGCGCCGGCGGCCTCGATCATCGGCGCGTGGGCATCCTGGCAGCGCATGATCAGCGATGCCCACTCGTTTACGATGCGCTCGTAGCGCTTGCCGCTCGAGTTCAGCCAGTAGTCCAACAGCGGGCCCGCCGCGCTCAGCATGCCGGTGGGGCGGTAGCGGATGTCCACCTGGCGGTTGGGCACCACTCGCAGCAGGGTGGCGATATCACGCGGGAAGGCATAGGGGCGTACCGCCTCGCGCTGTATGATGCCGGCATTGCCGAAGGAGGTCTCGAGCCCCGGCTCGCGGCGG
Source organism: Halomonas sp. A29 (assembly GCF_046723295.1). Taxonomy (NCBI): domain Bacteria; kingdom Pseudomonadati; phylum Pseudomonadota; class Gammaproteobacteria; order Oceanospirillales; family Halomonadaceae; genus Halomonas; species Halomonas sp. A29. The sequence goes on along the minus strand of NZ_JAXQPR010000001.1, from coordinate 474,907 downwards.
TCCACCAGGGTGACGTCATGACCGCGACGCACCAGATGCCAGGCCACTGAAACGCCGACCATGCCGGCACCAAGAACGATGATATTGCGGGCCATGAAGGACTCCTGCCGTTGTACATAGAAAGCTCCGCCGCGGGGCAGAGCCTGTCATGCGCGGAGTTTATCAGTACTTCCCAGAAAATCGGCTACCTGCTGAAAATTAAGATTAAGACGCCATAATTTCGATTTTAGGCAGAATATTTACCCGTGACAGTGAGGGTGAATAGAATTTTTGTTTGCAGCTGATCCTTGGGCCTGCTCGCGCCATTACCCGATCAGTGTAGGTGCTGCACTGAGGGCCGCCATGGTCTGGCTATGGAAACTCCCACCGCTTCGTCTTCCCCAACATGATGCCTGATATTCTCGGTCCTGCGTTTCTCACGTAGGCAACTCCGCTGCCAGCCACTCCTGGATCAGATAGGGCTATGGTCTGGCACACCATTTAGCTGTAGCCATTTATGCTTGCGATTGGGCCAGTAGACCACCCGCGGGGCTGGAAAACTCGGGTCTTCGAAGCAGCCCACCGATACGGAAAGCGCTTCGCCGAGTGCCTCCGCCCGCATGAAGACAACTGAGCCGCAGGTGGCGCAGAAGTGCTGTTCCAGCCACTTCCCCGATTCACCGGTCCGGCGCCAGGATCTCGTTTCACCTTTCTGGCCGATGAGAGCCGTATCCGCATAGATCGCTCTGTATGCAAAGGCAGAGCCGGTGCCGCGCTGACACTCCAAGCAGGAGCAAGCGTAGGTGGCTTTCGGTTCACCAGCGAAGACCAGCTCGATCTGCCGACACGAACAACTAGCCTTGCGCCTTTTCTCCTTACTAAGCATGGGTTTCTTCCTTGGATAGGGGAGACGGGCCACCTTGACGAAACAAGGGCATCAGCGAAGCGAAATCGGCCCCAGGGCCATTGAGGGCAAGCGCTTGGCGGAAGAGGGCGTCCATGGCCCGAGGCAGCGCCGCGTGAAGGGTTCGTTCATCACATGCCTCCAGCAGGTGCTGGAACGCACTGTAGTGTGCGCCCAGGGAGGCCAGCGTTTGCTCGTCGCCCGCGAAGCGGCGTGCCGCAACCCTGTCGATCAGGTCGAAAAGGGCGGCATCGACAACCGGCTTGAATGCGGAGAACTGGTTACGGTATAGCGCCAAGTCCAGGTCTTCAGCTTCTGCCACGGCCATGCCCTGCAAGACGCCGAACAGCCCGCCCCACATTTGCGTGAGCAGCGCCGTATCCAAGGCAGAGGCTTGCCCCGGAATCTTCCCGACGTATTGGCTCTTGCCGCCTAGGGCGAGAAGAAGTTCCTTATGTGTGGCGAAAGCCGCTTCGGAGCCTGAATAGAGTAACGCCGTATCAGGCAGCCCGATGAAATCCGGCGTTGCCATGATAGCGCCGTCGAGATACTCGGCGCCCTGGGCTTCTACCCAACTGGACTCCTCTCGCGCGAGACTTGGCGAGCCCGAGGTGAGTTGGACCACGATTTTACCGGCCAAGGCTGTGGCGACATGGTCCCGCTTCAGCAATGCCTCGCTCGCGGCGTAGTCGAGGACGTTGATGATGATGACATCGACTGACTGGATGACGTCTTTCACATCGGCAGCGGTCTTGGCCCCAAGCGCGACCAAGGGGGCGCACTTATCCGGTGTACGATTCCATACCCAGACCGGATATCCATTGTTCAAAAGGCTACGGGCAACAGCCGAGCCCATGCGACCTGTGCCGATCACACAAACGGTTGCTTTCACAGCATCTCTCCAAGGCTATTGTGATCTCTTACGAGGATTTGTGTTTTCGTTTGGCGCGCCAGACACCAAAATATTAAATTCGAGTGGTGGCTGTAAGTACGTACCTTGGGGTAACTATCAAATTGTTGGGAGGCTTGAAGTGAGGCAGGGGCATACGGATGAGTGCGGGTTTGGCGCAGCGTTACAAGCCATTGGCGGGAAGTGGAAAACCTCGTTACTGTGGACGCTGCACCTGGGCCCACACCGATTTGCTGAACTACGCCGGTCGCTGCCTGGTATCAGCGAGAAGGTGTTGACCCAGCAACTTCGTCAGATGGAAGCCGATGGGCTGATAAGTCGGCATGATTATGATGAAGTGCCCCCGCATGTGGAATACCGGATCACGGCTCATGGCCTCAGCCTCAATGATGCCGTGACGGCCATGTCCAAATGGGGGAAGGAACACGAATCATGGATGGCCCGTCAACATCCTGCGGCATAAGAAAAGCCGATGCTCAGCATTGCGCCTAGCCTCGGGCCTGCCCGGCTTCGTCGCTCGTTTGCCGTTCCAGCAGTAAAGCCTCCGCCATGGTCCAGGCAAGCAAGCTTCCGCCAAGCGCACATCAATCGCGCGGAATCTTCTTCAAGCGCTCCTCGGCGCGCTTCACCGTTTTCATCTTCTCCGGCCGCTTCATGGCTTTCCAGTGGCGTATCTCTTCCACCGTGCGGCCGCAGCCGGTACACAGGCCTCCTGACAGTTGGCAAACCGAGACACACGGGCTTTCGATCTTCTTCGCCATTCAATGCCTCGTTGCCTTGGTGCGTAGCCGACGCTGCCAGTCGCCGCCGTGCTCGCGCTGGCATGCTTCTTCGCTGTCGAAATCGAGATGCCGCGAGGCGTCGCCGATATTCAGGCCGGCCTCGGCCAGTGCCTCGGCGGTCAGGTCGACGATCTGGCGCCGGGCATCGCCCTTGAGGGCATTCGCCAGGTTGGGGTGGGTGTCGAACACCCAGGTGACCACCAGGCTCTCGGGAAAGCGCTGGTAATCGACCTCGTGGGTGAGCCAGCAAAAGCCGGGCAGCAGGGGCTTGGCCTGCTCGCAGGCGTGGGTCAGCGCAGCGGTCAGCCGTCGCTCCATCTTGCCGCGTTCTTTCTTGGCAATCATTCACTCTCCAAAGCGTTAGCCTGGCCGTCATCGTAGCCGATCACACAGGCGGTTGCTCTAAAGCGAGAAGTACTAGACGACTGGTCTAATCGGAGATATGTTTGTCCCCGTGAACACTATGACCACCACCGAAACCAATGATGTCCGCGAGAGCATTCTTGCCAACGGCCAGCGAATTATGGCCAGCAAGGGCTTTTCCGCCGTAGGCATCAACGAGATTCTGACCGCCTCCGGCGTGCCGAAGGGGTCGTTCTACCATTACTTCGGCTCGAAGGACGCCTTCGGGGAAGCCCTGCTCGAAAGCTACTTCAAGGACTACCTGGCCGAACTGGACGCCACGTTGAGCGCGCCGGGCCTGAATATGGCCCAGCGCCTGATGAGCTACTGGCAGAACTGGCAGGATACCCAGTGCTTGTTAGACTGCCAGGGCAAGTGCCTGACGGTGAAGTTGGCCGCGGAAGTCGCCGACCTGTCGGAAGCCATGCGCCTGGCGCTCAAACGCGGGACGGCCGGCATTACCGACCGCCTTGCGCGAGCTATCGAGGTCGGTGTGGCGGAAGGCTCGTTGTCCATTGATGACACGCCTGACGCGGCAGCACAGAGCCTCTACCATTTATGGCTAGGGGCCAGCGTGATGGTGAAGGTCGTGCGCAATGCCCAGCCCTTCGAGATGGCCATGCGGACCACTCGACAGATCCTGCATCTTTCCCCCTGACCGGAAGGAAGAGGCAGCTCACTTCTCTGGAAGTGCATTTTTAGGTCTATTTTGTAGACGACCGGTCTAATAATTACCGTTCCCGACATGGAGAGATACAACATGAAAGTTCTGATGGTTCTGACCTCACACGACCAACTCGGCAACACCGGCCGCAAGACCGGCTTCTGGCTCGAAGAGCTGGCCGCTCCCTACTATGCCTTCAAGGATTTCGGCGCCGAGATCGTATTGGCCTCGCCCAAGGGCGGCCAGCCGCCGCTCGACCCGAAGAGCAAAGAGCCGGACTCCCAGACTGAGGATACCCGCCGCTTCGAGGCCGATGCACAGGCAATGGCGCAACTGGCGGCCACCGCACGTCTGGACAGCGTGAACCAGGCCGACTTCGATGCGGTGTTCTATCCGGGCGGCCACGGCCCGCTCTGGGATTTGGCCGAGGACAAGCATTCGATTGCGCTGATCGAATCCTTCCTCGCCGCGCGCAAGCCGGTTGCGCTGGTCTGTCATGCGCCGGGCGTACTGCGTCACGTCAAGAAGGCCGATGGCCGCCCGCTGGTCGAAGGCAAGAAAGTCACCGGGTTCACTAACAGCGAGGAGGCGGCGGTCGAACTCACCGACGTGGTGCCGTTCCTGGTCGAGGACGAACTCAAGGCCAAGGGTGGCAACTTCTCCCGTGGCGATGACTGGGCGCCTTATGTCGTCAGCGACGATCTGCTGATCACCGGCCAGAATCCGGCGTCTTCGGCCCCGGCTGCGGAACTGCTGCTCGAGCAACTGGGCACGAGCACGTCACCCTGAACGCCTAGGGGGATGATCCGAGAGCGTGTGGCCGACCGGCAGAGATGAATCCTTATGCCTGGTTGGCCACGCTCGCAGGCAATGGGCGCGACATTGAATGCTTAGTCTTCGCAACCTCTTCGACGAGGATCGACGACTTGCCCTGCAAGCGCATAGCGTCCCGCTTCGGCGGCGCCTGGAACAGGCGACCGTATTCACGCGTGAACTGGGATACGCTCTCGTAGCCCACCTCGAAGGCGGCGTTGCTTGCCGAGAACCCTTCGTCGAGCATCAGGCGGCGCGCTTCGACCAGGCGCAGCCGCTTCTGGTATTGCCCCGGCGTCAGTGAGGTCATGTGCTTGAAGTGCTTGTGAAACGAGGTGAGGCTCATGCCGGCTTCCGCAGCAAGTCGCTCCACCGGCACGCGCGAGCGGTACTCGGCCCTGAGGATGGCAATGGCGGCGGCAAGGCGGCCCGCGTGGCTGTCTGGGTCCGCCAGTGTCTGCAAAACGGTACTGTGAGGCCCCGACAGCAGCCAATAGTGCAGCTCCCGCATGATTCCCGGGCTCAGCAGCGGCACCGCTTCGGGGCGATCCAGCAGTTGCATCAGCCGTGAAGCACAATCAAGCAGCGCCGCTTCGGTGTCTACGGCGAATAGCGTAGGCATCTCGGAGGGGCGCCGTGGGCGGGGGCTGCCGAGGTGGGCAGTGAGCTCGCGCAGGATCGCCATGTCCAGTTCGACCGCGATCGCCAGGTAGGGCGCGCTGCGGCTCGCTTGCACGATCCTCCCGACGACCGGCATGTCGGCACTCACCATCGCGGATTCACCGGCAGAGAGAACGCGCTCCTCCCTCCCCACGATCACGTGCTTCGCCCCCTGTAGCACCAGGCATACCAGCGGCTTGTAAACCGTGTGCAGGTCGCCGGTGGGCGCTTCGAGGCACATCATGCGTAATCCCGGCACCGGCGTCAGCGCCATACCGCGGCTATTGGCGTGGCGGCTGGTATAAGTCCGGACAGCCTGTTTGAGCGAGTTCATAGGTTTCCCTCCCGTATTTAGGCTCGAACGTAGCATGAGGGGCACCAGCCACCGGCATGAGCGCCATAGCCAGAAAACCAAATAATAGCGTACCCCTTGATGTGTTATTGCGGGGCCTGTTGTTGCACCGAGTCAAAACTGCCAATTGGCTGGGACCCAGGCATAGCCGGTGTCCGTCTTGAGCATTCGGCCAAGGCCCGGGAAGGGAAAGTGGAAGCCGAGAACGGGGAGCCGGTCTGCAGCCGCCATGTCGAAGATGCGACGGCGGGAGGCCAGTGCCGTTTCTTTGTCACGATCCGGCCCGGGCAGCCATGAGTGATCGATATTGACGATGGGGTGATAGGCAAGGTCGGCCGTCAGCAGGAGCTGATCGCTCCCGGAATGGACAAGGAAGTTCGCCATACCAGGGGTGTGGCCCAGTGCCGGCAGCGTGGTCAAGCCGGGCACGATTTCTGTACCGGCTTCGTACACTTCAATATCGTTGGTGACCGGCTCCAGGCTCTGGCGGATGGCGGCGGCGAAGTGGCGACGGAAATCCTCGGATACCGGCATGTAGGAGAGGTCCGGCTCGTTACGGATGAAGAAGTCCCAGTCGGCACGCGGCGCAAAGACGGTCGCGCGCGGAAATGCCTTGCTTCCATCGGCTGCTCGAAGGTTGCCGACATGATCTGGATGCGTGTGTGAGATAACCACTATGTCGATGTCATCGGGGCGTAAACCGATGGCAGCCAAGTTATCGAAGATGCGACCGCCTAGCGGCCCCATGGTCTGCCCGGCTCCGGCTTCGAGAAGGATTCGTCGGCCATGCGTTTCGATAAGCAGGGTATTGAGATTCAGGGTCATATGGTCGGTCGGCAAGAAGGCTTGCCTTAGCACCTCCTCCAGTTCTGCCTCCGGCGCGTTGCTGGCGTAGATCTGCGGAGGGCCGCCTATCAGCCCGTCGCTCAGCACGGTGGCAGAGATGTCGCCGACGTTTAAGCGGTAATAGCCGACATTCCCACCCGCATTCACATCTTGGGCCGCGGACGACGCAGCGGAAGCCGCCTGCGCAAGGGCGATGCCGCCGGTCGGCAAGATCAGTCCCGCCGCTGCCGAGGCCGCTGTCAGAATGATCTTTCTACGATTCAATGTAATTCCGCTCATGTTTGCACCCGTCCGTTTATCCGGCTGCAGGAGCCGTATTTGTTTTCAGCGTCGGCCAGGCTGCGATTATCCGAAACCGAAGCCTTGCGACATGTTTCTCAGGATGACGCAGATTGGCTGTGCGGATAAGCTAACGAAAACGGATCAGCTTATTAAGCAGGACTTTGCAATGCGACCGCTACGCCTGGACAGCTTGGAGATCTTTGAGGATGTCGTGCGCTGCGGTGGCTTTAGAGCCGCCGCGCTTGGTAGGGGCGTATCATCGTCAGCCATCAGCCAGTCGATCAGCGCGCTCGAGGAAGCGCTGGGTATCCGGCTGCTGAATCGAACCACACGCAGCGTCGCGCCTACTGAAGCAGGCGAGCGGCTTCTCGAGCGACTTGGGCCCGCCCTTCACGACATCAGAACGGCGATCGACGATCTCAATCAGCTTCGAGAGCGCCCATCTGGCACCGTGCGGATCAATGCACCGGGGCCGGCTGCCGATCACCTGCTGTGCCCGCTGGCCTTTGAATTCATGAAAATTTATCCCGACGTCAACGTCGAGATCGTCAGTGATGCGGCGATCATCGATATCGTGGAGCAGGGTTTCGACGCTGGCGTGCGCTTCGGGAATCAACTCGCCCAAGACATGATCGCCATGCCTCTGGGCCCCGAATTGAGATATGCCATCGTGGCTTCGCCCGATTATCTTCGCGAGCGCGGTCGGCCCGACTCACCAGGCGATCTCCTGCAACATGACTGTATTCGCCGCCGCTTCCCCGGCGGCACCATGGAGACGTGGACATTCGAGAAGGATGGCGACGAAGTGGAAATCACGCCGCAAGGCCGGCTGACGCTGAGTTCAGCGCATCACGAGCGCCAGGCTGCGATTGCCGGATCGGGAATTGCTCATCTGTTCGAGGATTACGTCCGCGATGATCTCGAACAGGGCAGGGTGGTGGAAGTGCTCGGCGACTGGAAGAAGCAGTTGCCGAGTTGGTATCTGTACTATCCGAGCCGGCGGCATACCAGTGCGGCCATGCGGGCCTTTCTTGAGTACATCCGCAATCGCAAATGGCCTCCTACCAGCAACTAATGCTCCACAGGCTATCGGTAAGCGTGCAGCGGCACATATCCCAAGCTTTTCTCATGAGATAACACTGACCCGACAGGATCCGGCAAGTTTTGCGTAGGGAGTGGCAAGCTCTCGTCTGGCTAAACGGTTAAAAGTGAATGGCGAAGCGTACTGCCACGAACCAGAAGCCAGGCCAAGGAGAAGCACTCATGACTGCATTCACGCTCAACGGGCGCGAGGTCGAGGTCACCGCCGAGCCGTCTACGCCATTGCTCTGGGTGATTCGGGAGCAACTGAAACTCACCGGTACCAAGTTCGGTTGCGGCGTCGCGCAATGCGGTGCCTGCACGGTGCATGTCGATGGTGAGCCGGTGCGCTCCTGTGTTCTCCCGCTAGCTGGCGCCGAAGGCCGGTCCGTCACGACCATCGAGGGGCTGTCCGAGGATGGCTCGCATCCCGTCCAGCAGGCCTGGGTGGAGTTGGACGTACCGCAGTGCGGCTACTGCCAGTCGGGGCAGATCATGAGCGCGGCTGCGCTGCTGGCACAAAACCCGAGCCCTTCCGACGAGGAGATCGATGAGGCGATGCGCGGCAACCTGTGCCGCTGCGGCACCTATTTGCGCATCCGGGCGGCCATTCACCGTGCCTCCGAGGCCTGATGAGATCCGTTTTCCATCGATCCATTTCCATTACGCTTACCGAGGCGCAGGTAGAACGATGAAACCGCAAGATTTCTCCCTTACCCGTCGATCCTTCCTGGCAGGCGCTGCCGCGGCTGGCGTCGTCCTCGTCGTTCCCCTTCGGCTGCCGGCATGGGCGCAGCAGAGCGAGGATGCACGCATATCGCAGGCCTTTATCCGCATCGACACGAGTGGTCAGGTGACCTTCGTGCTGCCCACCAGCGAAATGGGCCAGGGAACCCATACGGGGCAGGCCCAGATACTCGCCGAGGAGCTTGGCGCCGACTGGTCGAGCATCGCCGTCGAGATGCCGAAGCAGCCGACGCCCGATTACAGGGTTACGTTCACCGGCCAGATGCGCTCCGTGGGCTCGTTCGGCATCCGTTACTGGCACGATCCGTTGCGCCTCGCGGCCGCCCAGGCGCGGGAAATGCTGACCCAGGCGGCGGCCGAGCGCCTCGATGTAGCACCCGCGGCGCTGCATGCCGAGAACGGCTTCATCGTGCATTCCAACAGCGGCCAGAGAATCCCTTTCGGTGAGCTGGTGGAGGACGCCTCGTCGTTACCGGTGCCGGAGGAGCCGACACTGCGCCCCGACGACGAGCGAACGCTGACCGGACGCCGGGTGCCGCGCCTCGATACACCGCTGAAGGTAACGGGAAAAGCGGTGTACGCGGTGGACGTCGAGCGCGAAGGCATGCTGTATGGCGCCGTGCGACTCGCCCCGGTCTTTTCCGCCGAGGTGGAGTCGATCGACGAGGGCAGCGTCTCGGAAATGCCGGGCGTGGTGGCAGTGGTTCGCGTGCCGCGCGGCGCGGTGGTCGTTGCCGACTCCTGGTGGCAGGCCAAGCGGGCAGCCGACGCGCTGGAAATCACCTTCACTCCGACGCCGGCGGATACGCTCTCCACGGACGAGATAGACGGAATGTTTCGCGACGGCCTGGAGCGAGCCGATGTGCCGGTCACGACGCTGCGTGGCGACGCCGAGGCAACGCTGTCGACCGATGGTCAGGTCGTCGAGGCCGAGTACTCGGTGCCGCTGCTCGCCCATGCGTGCATGGAGCCGATCAACTGCACCGCTGAATCCACCGAGGAACGAACGGAGCTGTGGATCGGTACCCAGGGCCAGGACGTCGTCCGCATGACGCTCGAGAACGCGCTGCAGGTACAGGCCGAACAGCTCTTCATCAATACCACCTACCTGGGAGGCGGCTTCGGCCGCAAGACCCATGGCGAGATCGCCCTCCAGGCAGCGCTGGCCAGTCGCGCCGTCGGCGGCCGGCCAGTAAAGGTGCTCTGGGCGCGCGAGGACGACGTTAGGCAGGGCCAGTACCGCCAGACGATGAGGTGCCGCTTCCAGGCAGTCCTGGACGATGCCGGCAACATCACCGGCATGCGCATTCGCGTCGCCGGGCCGCAGATGGGCCGCGAATACGGTATCGATCCGGAGCAGCGGGCACAGGCGACGGGCAACCTCGCCAACTTCGATCCTTTCTCGCTCGGCGGGCTGTCGGACATGCGCTATGTCATTCCGAACTTTGTCGTGGACCACGCGGTGGTCGATCTGCCGATCCCGCTCTGCCCCTGGCGTTCTATCGCTCACTCCTTCAACGGTTTCTTCTTCGAAAGCTTCATGGACGAATGCGCGGTGGCCGCGGGTCGGGATCCGCTCGAGTTTCGCCGAAGCCACAGCGAAGGGCAGGAGAGGATGCTTGCCGTTCTCGACCGAGTGGCTGAAATGTCGCGATGGGACGAGCCGGCGGCGGAGGGCATCGCACGCGGCTTGGCGGTGGTCGAGAGCTACGGCTCCTACGTCGCTCAAGTGGTCGAGGCTCGCGTCGACGACGATGGCATCGATGTGGAGCGAGTCCATGTGGCTATCGACTGCGGACGTGCGATCAATCCGGACCAGGTGGAGGCGCAGATGCAGGGCTCTGTCATCGATGCGCTCGGCATGGCACTGAGGCAGAAGGTGACGATCAATGATGGCCGCGCCGAACAGTCGAATTTCCATGACTACCCGCTGCTGCGCATCGGGGAGGCGCCATCGGTGTCGGTGAGTATCGTCGAGATCGGCTCGCCGCTGGGTGGGGTCGGTGAGCCGGGCATTCCCCCGCTCGCGCCTGCACTGGCCAACGCGCTGTTCGCCGCTACCCAGCAACGGGTCCGCAGCCTGCCGTTGTCCGATCACATCCAGGTCTAGGGCATCGATGATCGCGTCCCATCGATTACGCCTGAACGACGAAGGATCCATTGGGGTAATAGTTGCAGATGAACTCCACAAAGGCCCGGACTTTGGGGCTCTGCAAGCGTCGAGACGTGTGCAGAACCCATAGTTCGACCTCGTCGCCGGCCATGCCCCAGGACACCAGTTCGCCTTTTTCAAGAAGGCTTCCGATGATGGACTGCGGCAGCATGGCCACCCCCGCGCCGGCGGTAACGGCATCGCGGATTGTCAGGAGCGAGGACAGCCGTAGCACGGGCTGTGGTTCGACAATGAGTTGGCTATCGCAGACGGACCAGACCTCACCGTCGCGATAGGTCGGCATCACGACGGCCGGTACTTGAAACGGCTTCTCACTACCCCCCTTCGGCATTGGAACAGTGGGGGAAGCGACGAGGACCAACCGGTCCCGGGCGAAACACCTGCCGACGAGTACGCTGTCCTTACGGGGATTGATGCGGATGGCGACGTCGAAGTGCTCGTCGATGAGGTTGGCGAGTCGGTCCTCGGACACGACTTCGATTTGAACTTGGGGATGGACCGCCTGGAATGCGGCGGCAAGCCGTCCCAGCGCCACTTGCGAGAACAGCAGCGGTGCCGCGATGCGCAGGCGGCCTCTGGGCGCCACAAGGCCATCGCGTGCCGCCGCTACGGCTTCGGCAACCTCGCGCATCGGCCCTTCGATTCTGGCCAGCAGCAATTGTCCGGCTTCAGTCAGTTCCAGGCTGCGCTCACCGCGTTCGATGAGCCGAACGCCTAGCGCTTCTTCGAGATCGGCGACGCGGCGCGACAGGGTCGCCTTGGACCTGCCGCTGGCGCGACTGGCTCTTCCAAAGCCGCTGTGAACGGCCACCAGTTGGAAATCATTCAGGGCGTTTAGATCCATAGCGTCTCAAATTTGATACGAACCGTCTCTATTTTAGTGTCTTTGTTTTGAATATGAAACCTTCTATTGTTCGGTCATACGCAATCCGAACCAAAGGAGTTCTTATGAAAAGCGCTAAGACACTGGTCCTGACTTCCCTGGCCGACGAGCCGCGCGGTAACCATTCGGATGGAGATAGTGGCGACGCTGCTATCCATCGCGCCGCACGGCCGGGGATCGCAGTCACGCTGGAGCGTTTTATCCCTGGCGACATCGGAGACGTTTTCGACTTCGTTGCTGCACAGGACGTGCTGCCAAAGATCCTCACGGGTTACGGGCTCGTGCCAGGTGTGGCGTCGACCTCGGACGTCTCTGGTCCCTGGGACCGGCCCGGCTCGACACGCACCGTGCACCTTCTCGATGGCAGTACCGTGCGCGAAGGCCTCACGCATTACGACCGCCCAGCCTTTTTCGCGTACCGCGTCAGCGACCCGAGCTTTTCACTGAAGCACCTGATGTCGCATGCATGCGGCCAATGGTGGTTCGTGGCCGTAGAAGGCGGAACGCAGGCTAAGTGGACCTATACGTTTCACGCAAGAAACGGCCTGGTGGCGATTCCACTCAAGCTTTTCGTAGGCACCCAGTGGAAGGGATACATGAAGGTCTGCCTGAACAAAATTGTCGACCATTTCGACGCCGCGTGACGTTTTCACGCCCAAACCAGTATCAGTAAACAACCCGCAACCCAAGGGAATCATCATGACCATTCTCGTTACCGGCGCAACCGGCACTGTCGGCCGCCAAGTTGTCGAACAACTCGTCAAGCGCGGTGCCGATGTCCGCGCGCTCGTTCGCGATACTTCGAAGGCCAACTTCCCGGCGAGTGTTGGCGTCGTCCAGGGTGATCTGCTCGACGTGGACTCGCTGCGCAATGCCTTCTCCGGTGTCTCGACGCTCTTTCTGCTCAACGCGGTGGTGCCCGACGAGTACACCCAGGCGCTGATCGCGCTCAACATCGCTCAAGAGGCCGGTATCAAGCGAATCGTCTACCTGTCGGTGATCCACGGCGACCGCTACGTGAACGTGCCGCACTTTGCGGGCAAGTACGGCGTGGAGCGCATGATCGAGCAGATGGATCTTAACGCCACGATCCTGCGTCCCGCCTACTTCATGGGCAACGACCTCACCATCAAGGACGTGGTGACCGAATACGGCATCTATCCGATGCCGATCGGCAGCAAGGGCCTGGCGATGGTCGACACTCGCGACATTGGCGAGGTTGCGGCCATCGAGCTCCTGCGCCGCGAGCAGTCGGCCGTGCCGCTTCCGCTCGAGCGGATCAACCTGGTCGGCCCAGACACGCTGACCGGCTCGGACGTCGCTGCGATCTGGACCGACGTACTGGGTCGCAAGATCGCCTATCCAGGCGATGACACTGCCGCGTTCGAGCAGAGCCTGCGGCAGTTCATGCCAAGCTGGATGGCCTTCGACATGCGCCTGATGAGCGAGCGTTTCATCACGGAGGGTATGGTCCCCGAAGCCGGCGACGTCGAACGGCTGACAACGCTCCTGGGTCGCCCGCTTCGTTCCTATCGCGAATTCGCCACCGACGCCGTGGCCTCAACCTGAGGCCGGCGTCACGCCGACTCACCCTGACAAGGACCTCATCATGATCTATTCGACCGCCACCCTCCCCGTGAACCCGGTAGGGGAAACCACTCTGACCCGCGCGCAGGCGTGGCAGGGCCTGGTTCTTAAGGCCCGCGATGCCCGCCTGTTCTTGCCCGAAGGCCTCTGCACCCGCTGCGATGTCGTGGAGGAAAGCGCGACGCACTTCGTGCGCGAGGCCACCATCGCCGGCACCGATCTGCGCGAGATCATCACCCTGGAGTCGGAAAGCAAGGTCACCTTCTTCCAAGCCACGGGCCCCCGCGAAGGCGCGATCATCAACGAACTGTTCGAGGACGAGGCGGGGACGCTCCAGCTTCGCTTTTACTGCTACCTCGGCCTGCGTGGTAAAGAGCCGGGCGGCACTGAGGAGCAGGCCGAACAGGCCCAGTTCGACAGCGACAAGGGCTACAAGGCCGCCTTGCTATCGACGCTCAAACGCACCCGCGAATTGATCGCGGACGGCAAGCCCTGAAACGGGCGTCTGCCTTTTATTACCGACGTATCGAAGGAAATCGCAGCAGGGCTACGCCTAACTGTTCGCCGTGGTGTTAGCCATACTGCGAGCTGGCCGATGCCGAGCTCGAATGACGCTGCGTCGGCCTGATCGGCGCGGGCGATGCACTTACGGCGGCGATGGTACGCGGCCACTGCAGCGAGGCAGACGCGGCAAAGACGTTCGCCTCGCTGATCCAGGGGGGGGCGCCACCGCGCCATGATGTGTTGGCTCAAGTGGCTACGAGGTGGGGCACCTCCCTCAGCCCGCTGTGACGGTCATGCCTCCGTCGGTCATCACGACAGAGCCGACCATGAAGCTCGCGCGCTCCGACGCCAGGAAAGCGACCACTTCAGCGATCTCTTCCGGTTGTGCCGCGCGACCAATGGGTGCGCCCTCACCGTGTTGGGCCAGAAAGCCAGGGCCGTCTTCCATGACATCGTTGAGGATATTGGTAACCACATCGCCCACCCCGACGGCGTTAACACGGATACCGTGCTCGATGACTTCAAGCGCCAGCGTGCGGGTCAACTGGGCCAGCGCCCCCTTCGATGCGGTGTATGCCGCAATGGTCGGGAAGGCAAAGTAAGAGGCATAAGAGGCGATATTGACGATCGCGCCGGACTTGTTCGGCTTCATTGCTTTCACGGCTTCGCGGCAATGCAGAAACGCCGCAGTCGCGTTCACGGCCTGAATGCGCTCCCAGTCTTCCCGCGTCATGTCCTGCACCAGCTTGTTGATGATGATTCCTGCGTTGTTCACCAGAATGTCGAGCCTGCCGAACTTCTCGACCGCCAGGGCAACCGCATGTTCGGCGGCGCCGTCCAGGGTGATGTCTGCCACAAGGGGCACCAGCCCCGGCCGGGCCAGCTCTTCGACGGAAGGGTTGAGGTCTTCTGCGACGACCTTCGCGCCACGTGCATGCAGCAGCAACGCAATGGCCTTACCGATGCCGCTGGCAGCGCCCGTTACCAGGGCGACCTTGCCTGCAACTTCCTGTGGAACAGCGTCTATGATGTCAGTCATGTTTTACCTCCAGAGACGGGCCACGCGAACCTTCGCCGGCCAGCACCCATCGGGGTGCAGTCGTTAATGACGGTTTTACTATCGCGCAGGAGGGCGGGAGCGGCTTTTGGAGGCTTGCGCCGGCTATCGTGGTTTTGCGCCGAGGAGCAGCGCTGATGGGTCGAACGTCGTGAAGGAGCACGAGTCTATCGTTCCTCCTCAGGACATCTTGCGAGTCCCGGCCGAGTCGATGTTGCGAAGCTTGCCGAGCGAGCACCTGGCCCTGCCGCAACGCTTTGGGGTGCAAGATGTGGTGCTGCAGCTATTCACGCATCGCAGCATCGCTGAACCCATATTGGTTCCGGCCGTGGCCGAACCGCTGCTCGTCATGGTGCTGTCCGGATCGGCTATGGTCGAGGAGCGCGCGCTGGGCGGCGAGTGGAAATCAACGCAGGTGCAGGAGGGGGACTTTTTCCTGACCAGCACTGCGCTGCCTTACGAGATGCGCTGGCAGACCCGAAGGGGCGACTCTTTCGAGGTGATGCATCTCTATCTCACTCATACGCTGATCGATCATGCAGCCCGCAACCTGCTGGGTAGCCAGGCCGGCCCGATCCGCTTCCTCGACGTTTCCGGCGGACGAGACGACCTGGTGCGAATACTGGTCGAGCAGATGCGGCTGGAGCTGGTCAAAAGGCCTGAGCCAAGTTCACTGTTCGTCCACAGCCTGACTCAGGCATTGACCGTTCATCTGGTCCGCACTTACCGCGACCCAGAGGTCCTGGGCAGGCGCAGCAACGCGCTGCAAGCCTACAAATTGCGTCGCGTCATCGACTTGATGGAGCAGCGCCTCGCCGAATCCTTTTCCCTCGCGGACTTGGCTGAAGCAGCGCATTTGAGCGAGTACCACTTCAGCCGGCTGTTCAAGCGAGCGACGGGGCTGCCACCGTTGCAATACTTCATTCGGCTGCGCATGGACCGAGCCCGTCAGCTGCTGCTGGACACCGGCCGCAGCATCATCGACATCGGGATGGAGGTCGGCTATTCGAGCCCTGGTCACTTCTCGCAGGTATTCCGCCGCCAAGTTGGTATCACCCCAAGCGCCTATCGCAACCCGGAGCACGGCTAGAGGTCTGCGGCTTGAGGTTTGCGCTGATTCCAGTACGCGCCCGGCCTTGACACATCGGAGGATGGTGGCCACCTTGATAGACAGACTTGTCTGTTCGGTGGCGCTTCATGAAGACGAAGGATTCATCGCCGGTTTCCCGGCCTCGCGAACGTATTATTGAGACCGCCAGCCGGCTGTTTTTCCGCCAGGGCTATTGCTCGACGGGCATCAACCAGATCATTAGCGAGTCCGGTGTCGCCAAGGCCAGTTTTTATGCCCATTTCCCGAGCAAGGAAGACCTCGCCATTGCTTGGCTGAGGCAGCGCGAAGAGAACTGGATGCAGCAGCTGGGGGAGCGTGTTGGCCAGCACCAATCGGCCGAGAAACGTATCGCCGCCATGTACACCATGTGGTACGACCAGATCTGCGAGGAAGGCTACCGTGGCTGCGGATTCATTAATATGGCCGGGGAGTTCAGCAGTGAGGAGAGCCCAGTCAGGACCTGCGTGCGCGATCATAAGAACCGAGTCAGGCAGTTTGTTGCCAACCATGTTCTGGATCAGCACCGGGATACGATGACACCTGGCGGATACGATGAGCTGGTCGATGCGGTCTACTCGCTTTTCGACGGCGCCATCGTTCAAGCGCAGAATTTCATGCAGGACTGGCCTATTGAGGCTGCGCTGAAGGCTTCCATCAACATGCTCCCTCATGAACGTGGCGAAATTTCTTAGGCCTATGAATAGGTGCCTACCCATCCTGCTGAAGCGAAACTCATCTTTCAATGTGGTCGGCGCCGGCCTCTTGATAGTGGCTTCCACTTACGGACTGTCGCGCTATACCTATGGCCTGTTCGTACCTGCCATCAGGCAGGATTTCACGTTGGATCAGGCGACTGTGGGTGCCATTGGTAGTGCTTCCTATCTGGGGTATATGCTGGCAACGCTCGTCAGTCCGTTGCTGGTGCGCCGCTTCAGTGTCCGCCTGCCGATCTTGTTGGGTGGAGCGACGGCAACGCTGGGCATGACATTGATCGGCCTGGCGAATAATCCGCTGTGGTTGGCACTGGGTGTCACGCTTGCCGGCTGTAGCCCAGGCCTGGCTTATCCACCGCTTTCCGATGCGATCAAGCAGCTGTGTCGTGCGGAAAAACGGAGTCGCTACTATGCCATCATCAATACGGGTACCAGCTTTGGGGTGATGGTATCTGGCCCCTTGGCACTTATCGCGGGCCCTCGTTGGCAGTTGGCTTGGTTGTGTTTTGCCTTTATCGCGCTGTTTGCCACGCTATGGAACCTGCTGATAATGCCGGGCAATGCGAGCGAAGCCGATGATAAGGAACGTGCTGACAAAGCATGTGCGGATAATGCTCGCGCTGATCCCATGCGGGTATTGCTGAGGCGCAAGTTGAAAGACAGGGCGGTTCGCCATTTACTGCTGGGCGCGTTGTTGTTCGGCTTGGTAACTTCCGTTTATTGGACGTTTTCCGTTGATTTGATAGCGGGGGAGAATGGCCTGTCTGATGCAGGGCGCGTGATGTTCTGGATGGTGGTCGGTATCGCCGGTGTCGCGGGTGGGTTGGCCGGCGAGCTGGTGACTCGCTTCGGGCTGGCCAAGGTGTTGCAATGGGCGTCGCTGGCCATTGCGGTCTCGATCGCAATGCTTACCATGGCGAGTGGAGACATGCTGGTGCTCACACTATCGGCAGTGGTGTTCGGTGCCATGTTTATTCTCATCACCGCGCTATACGGTATCTGGAGTGCCAGCTGTTTTCCTGAGGCACCTTCCGCAGGTTTTGGTTTGACCTTCTTTCTCATTTCCGCTGGACAACTGATATCGCCCACCCTCGCTGGGGTAGGTGCGAAGCACTGGGACATGTCAGGCGTTTTCCAAGTAGCCGCCGTACTCTGCCTGGGGCTCCTGCTGTTGTTGCCCGCCCAGGATATCCGGAGCATGTGAGAAATCCCGGGCGGCCACGGTTGCACGGCTATTCTAATCCGCTGGATAGGGGGACTCGGGCGTAGGAGTCGACCGCCCGAAGCGCCTGGCGGTCCACTGCACGGCGTCGTCCACACAGCTGTACACCACCGGGATGACCAGCAGGCTCAGCAGCGTGGAGGTCATCAAGCCCCCGATCACGACGAAGGCCATGGGGGCCCGGAAGCTGGGGTCGCCCGCCCAGCCGAGCGCAATCGGTGTCATACCCGCTCCCATGGCGAGGGTGGTCATCACGATCGGCCGGACACGCTTGCGGCAGGCATCGATGATCGCGTCCCAGCGACTCAGGCCGTGATCCCGGCGCGCGATGATGATGTAGTCGATCAGCAGGATCGAGTTCTTGGTGGCAATGCCCATCAGCATGATCATGCCGATCATTGCGGGAAGCGACAGGGCCGAATTGGTGAGGAACAGGGCCAGGAAAGCCCCCGGGACGGAGAGCACCAATGCCACGAGGATGGTGATTGGCTGCATGAAACTCCCGAACAGCAGCACCAGCACCATGTAGATACACAGGACGCCGGTCAGCATGACAACACCGAAACCGGCTGCCACTTCGGCCATTTCCTCTGCATCGCCCGCCGCCGCCTGGTGAATGCCTGGCGGTAGCTGGCGCACGCTGGGCAGCGCCTGAACGATCTGCTCTATCTCCCCCAGGGGCCGACCCTGCAGCACTACCTCGAAATTGACGTTGCGCAGGCGGTCGTAGCGGGTGATTTCCGCTGGCCCACTGCTCCATTCGAGAGTCGCCACGTTTTCGAGCGGCACCATCCCCCTCGCACCGGGGACGGGTAGACGCCTGAGGGTCGCGATGTCCTGCCGGGCGACATCCGCCAGGCGCACCATCATCGGCACCTGCCGCTCGCTGAGGTTCAGCTTGGGCAGATCCTCGGCGTTGTCGCCCACCGTGGCGATGCGCAGCGTGTCGGCGATGGCCAGGGCCGATACGCCAAGGTCGGCGGCGCGGGCAAAATCGGGGCGTACGATGAGTTCGGGCCTGACCAGGCTGGCCGTCGAACTCACGGCGCCGAGGCCGGGAACGGCGCGTAGCTCCCGTTCGACCTGCCGGGCATGCTCTGCGAGCACCCGGCTGTCCTCTCCGGCCAGCGCCAGCTCATAGGTATCTCCCGAGTCGTCGGCTCCCACGCGGGTTCGTACACCGGGAAGCGTGGCGAGCGCACCACGCAGCTGCTGCTCGATCGCCTGCAGCTTGATGCCCGCGCGGCTGGCACGGTCCGCCAGGCCCACGGTCAGCACCAGGCTGGTCACCTCGGCATCGCTGCTGTTTGATGTACCCCCGACGGCGGCGAAAACACGCGTGACATAGGGATTCTCCTCAAGCCTTGCGCGCGCTTGCTCGGCAAGCAGCATCGCTTCCGGCAGGGTGCTTCCGGGCGGCAAGGTGAGTGTCGCCTGGGTCTGGGAATTGTCGTCGGGCGGTATGAAGGCGCCCGGCAAGGTCGATGCCAACCATAGGCCGCCGGCGAAGCATGCTGCCGCCGCGACGAGGGTTGTCTTGCGGTGGCGCAGGCACCAGCTGGCGCCGACCAGATAGTAGGCAATCCACTTTGGCTGGTGATGAGCTTGGCGGGGTTTGCGCAGCAGGTAAGCGGCCATCATCGGCGTGAGAAGGCGTGCCACTATCAGCGAGAACAGCACCGCCACCGAGGCCGTCCAGCCGAACTGGAAGAAGAAGCGTCCCACCGTACCGCTCATGAAGGCCGTGGGCAGGAAAACGGCAATCAGCGTGAAGGTGGTGGCGACCACCGCCAGGCCAATTTCCGCTGCCGCATCCATAGCGGCCCGACGAGGGGGCTTGCCCATCAGCAGGTGCCGTTCGATGTTCTCGATCTCGACGATGGCATCGTCCACCAGCACCCCGATCACCAGCGAGAGTGCCAGCAGCGTCACGACGTTGAGCGAGAAGCCCATCAGGTGCATGAGGCCGAAGGTGGGAATGATCGACAGCGGCAGTGTCACGGCGGCGATCAGCGTCGCGCGCCAGTCGCGCAGGAACAAAAACACCACCAGCACGGCCAGCAGCATGCCTTCGTACAGCAAGCGTATGGAGCCCTGGTAATTCTCCCGTACGGGCTCGACGAAGTCGAAGGCTTGGTGGATCTCGACATGGGGGTATTGCGCCTGCAATGCCGCGATGGCGGACTGCACGCCTTCGGCCACATCAACCTCGCCGTAGCCTCGGGCTCGCGTCATCTCGAAGCCGACGACGGGCACCCCATCGAGAAGCGCCGCCGTACGCCGCTCGGCCACGGTATCGGTGACGCTTGCGACCTGGTCGAGGCGGATGCGGCGGCCATCGCCGAGCGCCAACTCCATCGCCGCCAGTTCGGCCGCCGAGGCGACGTTGGCGACGATGCGCACGGCCTGTTCGGCGCCGCCGATATTCGCGCGTCCACCGGGGGCTTCCAGCTGTGCCTGGCGCAACTGGCGCGAGATATCGAGTGCCGTCGTGTTCAATGCGAGCAGGCGATCCGGGTGCAGCTCCACGCGGACTTCGCGATCGACGCCGCCGATCCGCCTTACCGAGCCCACACCGGCAACGGTCAACACCGCCCTGGTGACCCGGTCATCCACGAACCAGGACAGCGCCTCCTCGTCCAACTGGGATGAGGTCACCGTGTAGAGCAGAAGCGGATCGTTAGAGAACTCCCGATTCTGAATTATCGGGTCTCGCAGCTCGGCGGGCAGGTCCGAGCGTATGCGAGAGACGGCGTCGCGTACGTCATCGACCGCCTCCTGTATGGTTTTTTCCAGCAGGAACTCGATGCCGATCTCGGCGTGTCCATCGGTCAGCGTGGTGGTGATGTGCTTGACGCCGTCCACCGTGGCAATGGCGTTTTCGATCTTGCGGGCGACTTCGGTTTCCATCAGGGCGGGGGTTGCCCCCGGCAGCGAGGCGGAGACGACCACCCGGGGGATATCCACATCCGGCAAGTCCTGGATAACCATGCCCTTGAAGGACATCAGCCCCAACGAGGTCAACAGTACGAAGAGCAGGGCGACCGGGATGGGGTTGCGAATCGCCCAGGAGGAGGTATTGAGCGTCATGGCTGCCTCGCCGATATCGATGTCGCCAGTCTTTCCATGCTCTCGGCAATTCCCTCGCCAAGCCCCTCGACCACCTCTACGCGATCGCCGTTGCCGAGGAAGGCCCCACCCGAAGCAACGACCGGGGTGTCGGGCTCAAGCCCGGAGAGAATTTCGATCCGGTCCCCCGTGTGCTGGCCCAGGGCGACTTTCGATTCCGCCACCCGGCCGTCTTCATCGACACGGTGCACATAGCCGAAGCCGTCGCGGATCTGCACTGCGGATCGAGGCAGGGTGAGGGCCTGGCGTGTTCCCAGCGCGAACTCGCCGCGCGCAAACATGCCCGCCCGGGCGGCTTCGCTTGTCGGTAGATCGACATAGACCAGGCCATTGCGGGTGGCGGAATCCACCAGCGGCGCGATCATGCGCACGCGGCCCTCCAGCTCGCCACCTCCCGGCAGGGTGACCCTGGCGCTCTGGCCGGGCTGCAGCCTCTCCAGATCGGAAGCGGCAACCTCGGCCCGCCATTCCAGCCGACCGAGCCGGATCAGGCGAAACAGTTCCTGACCCGCGGGAAGCACCGCGCCGACCGTGGCACTGCGCGACGAGATCACGCCATCGTCGGGGGCGAGTACCTGAGTCTGGGCCAGGCGGAGTTGCTGCGTGTTCTCGACGGCCCGCGTCGATTCCAGCCTGGCCTGCGCTGTACGCTCCGCCGTGATGTACTGGAATATCTGCTGTGCCGACATCGCGCCTGTCGCCTGTAACTCCCGGGCGCGCTGTGCGTTGTCTGCGGCTTCGGCGAGCGTCGCCTCGGCCTCGGCGACGGCGGCGCGGCTCTGCGCGAGTTCGGCGTTCACCGTATCGGACGCGAACGTCGCGAGCACCTGGCCGCGCTGGACGACGTCGCCCACGTTGACCTCGACGCTGGCCAGGCGCAGGCCGTTTGCCTCGGTGCCGATGCTGGCTTCCTGCCAGGCCATGATGTCCCCGTTTGCGGATAGTATGGTGGGCAGCATGGTGGGTCGAGGCGTGGTGACTGCCACGGTCAGTGCGGATTGCGCGACCGTTATGGTTTCATCCTCCGCGACCCTGGCGTCATACATGACCCAGGCGAGCGTTGCGGTTAAGCCCATCGCAACGACCGCGACGGCCGCGAATGAACGTGGTTTGCTCATCGTGGTGTTCCTTGATTCGTTCATCGGACCGCTGCTTCGCTGCGTGCGGCATGCACTTCGGTTGCAGGCCAGCCACCGCCTAGCGCGCGATACAGCCGGATCCAGGCGGTGATTCGCTCACGCTGCAGTTCGATCACGGCGCTCTGCGCGGCAACCATGCTGCGGCGCGTGTCCTCGAGCTCGAACAGGCTGGCTATACCGGCGTGGTAGCTGGCTTCGGTGGCCTCGAAGGAGCGTTCGAATCCATCGGCGGCGATGGCCGCGTCCTCGCTGCGCTTGGCCGTGCTGTCCAGCATGACCAGCGCGTCCTCGACATCGCGGATCGCTTCCCGCAGGCGCGCGGCATAGACGGTGGTGGCGGCCTCGTAGCGAACGCGTGCCGCTTGTGCATTGGCGCGTCGCGTCCCGCCGTCAAACAGCGGTAGCGTTACCGTCACCGGCCCGATACTCCATACGCTGCCATTGGTGCTGATGCCCCCACTGGCGATTCGTGTCGTGCCGATGTTTCCGGCCAAGGTGATGCGAGGCCAGCGCTGCGCCCGCGCCTGATCCGAATCGGCGCTCGCCGCCACTACGTCACGCGCTGCCGCGTGAATGTCGGGGCGCTGTGCCAGCACCTCGGCCGGCATCGCCGTGACACTGAGTTCGGCCGGCCGTGGCAGCCGGCCGGTTGTGGTGGCCAGTTCTCGGCGCAGCGCCGCTTCGTCCTGGGCCGCAAGGGCACTCAATGCCTTGACCAGAAGTTCGCATTGCGTCCGCTGCTCGATCAGAGTTACGTTGCCTTGCGCCGCACTGGCATGCGCCAGCTCTGCCTCTGCCGGGGGCCGGAAGCCCTTATCCGCCACCAGGCGGGTGATCTGTGCCGTTTGCGCCCGCGATCGGGCATCGATTTCGACCTGCTGGGCCAAGGCTTCGCAGGCGCGTAGCTCGACGTAGGTCGTTGCGATTTCGGCTGCGATCGAGACCCGGGCGTCGTGCCAACCGGCCTGGCTGGACTCGAGCCGGGCTTGCGCGGCGTTGACGCCGGCACGTCCTGCGCCGAACAGGTCCAGCTCCCAGCCGACCTGCAAGCCTGCCGAAGATGAAGTGCCGACCGGCGCATCCAGGTCCGATCGTCCCCGGCTCGCGCTGACGCTCGCATCCAGCGCGGGCATCAGGGCGGCGCTCTGCGACACGCGCGCGGCCTGGGCATCGGCGATGCGTGCGGATGCCTGCGCCACTGTCGGGCTGACTCGCTGCCCGGCCTCGATGAGATGCAGCAGCAGGGGATCGTCGAACTGGGCCCACCATTGGCTCAGGTCCGTCAGCTGCCCGCCGTGGGGCAACGGAGCGTGCCACTGCTCGGCCACGGGCGCCGCGGCGCTGCCGGGCAGGGTTTCGGGTAGAGCCTGGGGCATGATCGACGCGCAGCCCGCGAGGAGCGAGGCCGCTGTCATGACAAGCCAGGTCGCAAGCAACCGCGGCTTACGGCCTGGAAGCGTCTCACTGCCTGCCGCAAGTCGCCGGAGGGGCAGGAAGGCAACGGGAATGTCATGGGTGGATGGGAGCATGCGGTGTCCTCGTCTCTCATGGGACGGGACTATCCGGCCATGCGTCTTTCAGAACTCTTACTGATGGTTCGGAGCGATCGAGTGTTTTCGGTAAGTTTTCCGTAAGTGCGCGGCTGCGAAAGTGGGCTTCTTTTAACAACACGCGAGAAACGCTCATGTCACTAATACCCCCGTTAGTCTCGAGCTCCCATACTTCTGTCTCACGCATGGCGGCCGCTTCAGCGCTGGCCGTTGGGCTCTGCACCGCAGTCACGGCCATGGCCCAGGAGCCAACCGATGCCAGGTCGTCCTCTACGACCTGGGGGCTGGGTCTCGGCGTAGTAAGCGAGCAGGAGCCTTACGCCGGTATCGGCCGAGACAACTCGCCAGTACCGCTGCTGCTGTTCGAGAACCAGTACATTCATCTATTCGGCCCCCAAGTCGAATTCAAGCTGCCGAGCCTCGACATCAGCGACTCTCAACAGCTCAACTTCGGTATCGTCGGCAAGTACGACGGCAGCGGCTACGAGGAGGACGACGCCCCGATTCTCAACGGTATGGACAAGCGCAAGGGCGGCTTCTGGGCCGGCGGCAAGGTGGAGTGGAGCACTGACTTCGCCGATGTCAGCGCCGAATGGCTGGCTGACGCATCGGGTAACAGTAACGGCCAAGTCGTCAGTCTCGGCCTGGAGAGAACATGGCGCTTCGGCAACCGCGTGCTGCTCACTCCCTATGCGGGGGCTAGCTGGCAGGACGATAAAGCCGTCGATTACTACTTCGGCGTTCGCGACAGCGAGGCGCGTATCGATCGCCCCGCCTATGCTGGGGAGTCCGCTACCAACATCGAGGCGGGGGTGCGTGGCGTCTACATGTTCGACAAACACCACTCCGTGCTCTTGGGAGCCGAAGTCACGAGCCTGGCGGATGAGATCAAGGACAGCCCACTGGTGGATCGCTCGACCACCAATAGCGTGTTCCTTGGCTATATTTACCGCTTCTGATGAGTCGGGCCATTCTCATGCTTTCCCGTCTTGGCTTACTGCTTGCCACATTGGTGTTTCTGACATCCTGTGCCATGCCGCCGGATTCCCCGCATTTCCAACCTTCCGACAGCCTGCCACCCTATGATCAGGACAGTTTTGATCACTATGTGCGCGACACCCGCGCGTGGATTGCCGAAAACCGTGTATTTCTCAGTGACGACCACAACCTGGAAATAGAGCTCAACACGCCGTTCGAGCTTCGCCCCGATAAACCGGCCAAGCGAGGCATCCTTTTCGTTCACGGACTGGGCGCAAGTCCGTGGTACTTTTCCGACATAGCCACTGCCATGGCGGATGACGGTTGGCTGGTTCGCTCCATACTGCTTCCCGGCCACGGCACCCGCCCCGCCGATCTGATGCTGCCCGATAGCGAGGATTGGGAAAAAGCCGTTGCCCACCACGCAAACCTGCTGGCAGCCGAGGTCGATGAACTTTGGCTTGGCGGCTTCTCGACCGGGAGCAATCTGGTCACCTCCCATGCGCTCAAGGACGAGTACATCGCCGGGCTGCTGCTGTTCTCACCGGGTTTTTATCCCGATAACGACTATCTGTTTCTCGCCCCGATCATTTCCCGTTTGTGGAATTGGGTCGATATCGATGACGAGGACAATATTGTCACTTACCAGTCCCTGCCTACGCGTGGGGCCGCGCTTTATTACCGTTCGGTCAGCACCGTACAAAAAAATCTCAAAGCCGCGCGTTTTGACAAACCCGTCCTGATCACCATGAGCCAGCATGACAGTGTTCTCGATCCCGACGCGACGCTCGATGCTTTTCAAACCCGCTTCCCTAATCAACAGTCACGCTTCGTCTGGTACGGTGAACCCCCGCAAGACCTTGATGATCCACGCGTCACTGTCCTTGCCAGTAATCTTCCCCACCGGCGCATCAGCACCTTTTCCCATATGAATGTGCTGTTTGCGCCTGAAAATTTCTATTACGGAGAAAAGGGTAGCCATATCATCTTTGAAAACGGCCAGGACGGCATCGCCCTCCCCGACGATACCGAAAACTTGTGGTTTGGAGCGTGGGGTCAGATTGCGGCAGAAAAATACCATGCCCGCCTGACCTGGAACCCATATTTCCTCGAACTCCTCGATAATATTCGTGAAGTTACAGGTGACAGTTGAATGAGCCGCATACTCCTGGTCGAGGACCACGACCGACTGGCCCAGTTGATGCGCAAGGGGCTGGTGGCCGCCGGCATTGCCGTCGATGTGACCGAGCGCATCGACAGCGCATGGGCGGCCATTCAGCAGATGCCCTACCAGGCCTTGATTCTCGATCGGGGGTTGCCGGACGGGGATGGCCTCACGCTGTTGCAGAAGCTGCGCAGCGCCGGCCTCGGCATGCCTTGCCTGGTGCTGACGGCGCGTGATGCGCTGCATGACCGGGTGCAGGGACTCGAAGCCGGCGCCGACGACTACCTGCCCAAGCCGTTCGCCATGGACGAGATGGTGGCGCGTGTCCGGGCACTGCTGCGTCGCCCCGTGGCGTTCCGCTCGCTCGACTCCTGCCATGGAGATCTGACCCTGCGTTCCGAAAGCGGCGCGTTGTGCTGCGGCGGCGAAAGCGTCGCCCTCGCTCCGGCGGAGCGGCACATCATGCAACTGCTCTTGCACAAGCCCAAAGAGGTCGTGCGTCGCAGCGCGCTGGAAGCGGCGGCCTGGGGGCTGAGTGAGGCGGTCACACCGAATGCCCTGGACGTGGCCCTGCACCGTCTGCGCCGCAAGCTGCTCGCCATTGGTTCGCGCCAGCGAATCGTCAACGTCAGGGGGTTGGGCTATGCGCTTCGTCAAGCCGATGCCGCTGAATAGCCTGAGGCTGAAGGTGCTATTGGCCTACGTGGTAGGGATGGTGCTCAGCATCACGCTGCTCGCGATTGCTGCCGTCGCGCTGCTCCAGAGCGATTTACTGGCCCGGATGGACCTGGCCGACGCTGCGGAGAAGCTGGCGGACAACGTCGAATTCGACAGCAATGGCAGGCCTGTCGGCTTCGACTCGAGCATGGACGACCGCGCCTGGCTGTACGAAGGCCCGCAGCGCGAAACGGCCTATCGGATTCTGGATGACGCTGGGAACGTGGTTGTCTTCTCGAGTGCCAGCGAGGCTTTCTGGCCGGCCGACGGCGACCTTCTTCGATTGGCCCGTGGCAACTTCACCTTCGAGTACGAGGGAAATGTCTTCCACGGCGCCACCGAGCCTCTCAAGCATGATGGACGAACGTGGTATCTGCAGTTCGCCGCCAGCGCAAGGTTCATGGACATCCTGCACAAGATTGCCTTGCCGCTGGTGGTCGCCGGCATCTTGGTGTTCGGCTTCGTTCTGTTCATCGCCTTCGGCCTGTGTGCCTACGTCACACTGCGCTACACCCTCAAGCCGCTGCGCGACGTGTCGGAATCCGCCGCGGCCATCTCACCACGCTCCATTAACGCCCGACTGAGGACGGAAGCTGTGCCCGCGGAAATTGCCCCTCTCGTGGACAGCTTCAATCGCACCTTGGAGCGCCTGGAACGCGGCTATCGCGTGCAGCAGGAGTTTCTCGGCAATGCGGCACATGAGTTGAAGACGCCACTTGCGTTGATCCGTGCCCAGATCGAGCTGATCGAGGATGGCAAGAACGACCGCGACTCGCTATTGAGCGACGTCGAATACATGACGCGGCAGGTTCAGCAAATTCTGCTCCTGGCGGAAGCCAGCGAGGCGCGTAACTACCGCTTCACCACCGTACGAGTGCAGGAAATCGCCCATGACGCCGCCTCCTACTTGCAGCGCATGGCGGAATCCGCCGACGTGCACTTGACGGTACTTGCCACTGACGACGTGCAATGGCAGGCCGATCGCGCAGCCTGCTTCACGCTGCTGAAGAACTTGCTGGAAAACGCCATCCAGCATGCCCCCGCGCAGAGCTCCGTCAACGTGGAGATCCATGGCGATACGTTGACGGTGCGGGACAGCGGTCCCGGGGTCGATGCAGAGCAATTGCCCCTGCTGTTCGATCGCTTCTGGCGCGGCGCGCATCGGCGAGACCACGGAGCGGGCCTCGGCCTGGCCATCTGCCAGGAGATCGCCATGACGCATGGCTGGCAACTCACGGCGGAGCCGGCCGAGCCGGGGCTACGCTTCCGCCTTTGGAATGGAGAATGAAAATGACCTCCCGCCAGCTTGACGCATGCTATCTGCCCCTTAGGGCAGCGGTAATTTAGCGGGCCATGCGGTAGCGGGGGCAGGCTGCATCGCAGATTCGTCCAGTGCCTCGCCTATGCTGAAGCGCTGTGTGGTGATCTGGTCCGGCAGCAGCCCGGCAGAACGCTGCTCCAGAATAACCGTCCGGAAAAAGTCACTGTGAGAGGCGATGGCAACGGAGAGCTGGCCCAGGGAACGAACGTCAAAGCCCCACTCCCCACCACCCGTCCAGGTACAGGTCCTGGCTTCCTCATAGCCCGGGACGGGTATTTCTACACATTCCTGGCCAGCGACTTGGCGGGTCGGGCCCTCTGCGACTCTGCTGTCTTCAAGTGGCAAGCGGGACAGATAGCCTGCATCCCGGTCTGACAGGGGAACCGTGTCGAAGGGCTCATTGTCATCCAGTTGGATGCTGTATAGCCCCGACCGGTCGATGAAGACGTGGCGGCCCGTGCTCACCAGGTGAAACTGACAGTGCTGCCTCTGGTGCACATTTCCCTGACGATAATGCCAGGACTCCCAGCGATACCCAGCCTTGTCCGGAGCAAACCAGCGCTGCACCCTGGCCTTGCCAAGAAGATCCTTTTCAGCGGCAGAGATCTCCCGAAGGGGCAGGTCCGTTTCGTTGCAGGCAGCGACCATCTCTTCGTACATGTCCCGGTGTCCTGCTCCAGCGTAAGGCTCGACGATCTGGTCGATATAGATCGTGGGCATGGCCGTGCTGCGCTGTTCCGGAGCCATGTCGGGAGGATTTGGAGTGTTTTCTCCGCAAGCAGCCAGCACGAGGCCCAGCGTACTCAGCGCGATGGGATGGAGAGTTCGGACAGTTGTAGAGATGGTGCCGGCAACGGTAGTCAAGGGAGAGCCTCGCAGGTTTACAGAATGTTTTATCTTCCCCGCTATTCACGGTAAGAACTGCCGAATCAGCTCCTCCCGCTCCATTTCCAGCATTTCCCCCAACATCGGATCCTGCATGGGGTCGTCGCTGGCCTGCCATTCCAGCAAGAGTGCTTCGGCCTCGGGCGATTCGGCCAGGCGGGCGGCGAGGATATGATTGGCACTCAGGTGATCTCCCGCCTCGCTTGTCGTGGCGAAGGCGGCTTCCGCGCCCGCATAGCAGGTCAGGGCATTCTCCGTGGCTCCCTCCAGACGCTCTTGCACCATGCAGCGCAGCAGCATCCCCTCTTTGTGCAATCCCCCTGCGTGAAGCTCATCCAAGTCACGCTTGGCTTTTTCATACTGGCGAAGGCTGGTGAGAAGCTGGGCGCGGCCATAGCGAAGCTCGGCGTCGTCGGGGTGTCGTTCCAAACCCTCGTCGTATATCTCGAGCGCACTCTCGAGCTGCTGCGGATCGCCCTTGGCTTCCATCAGTGCGGCGCCGGCACGTTCCAGGTAATGTGCCGGTGGCTCGCCGCTGGCCGGCGAGCAGGCATTGAGCAGTAGTGAGGCAAGCAGGGCGGCTATCGAGACGAGCAGGATTTTCTTCACAGTGGTTCTACCTCGATCTCGAACGTCAGCTCAGTGGTGCCGGGCGCCAGTTGGCCCGAGCCGCTGGAAAAGAAGTAGCCGCTGGTCAGCACCAGCTTGAGGCGCCGAGGTGGTATGGGTATGCCATCCACCTCGGTCGTGGACGCACCAGAAACGATGTGGCTCGCCCATGCACGAACAGGCTACGTTGTCTCCAATTTTCGCAAGATCCATGGGTTATTCCCTTTTCCCCATGCCCATGGTGCGGTTATCGATTATCGCCCGCTTTGCGTCGTTGGCTACTGCCAAAGGCGAGGTTGAGACATGGCTTACAGAAATATCGGCGATTTCGTACACAGGCTCTGGCCCGGTTGCCCGGTTGCCCGGGCCAGAGCTTGAGCTTTCTCAACGCCGCGCTTCGAGAATTAGGTTGAACGGCGTTTTGGCCGCCTGCAGGAAGTGGATGAAGCCGGCCTTGCTGAACACGTCGGCCAGACGGTCTTCGCCGGCCTCGCCCCGAGTGCCTATCGCCGCCGCTTCCGTATCCCTGATTTTGCCCGGCTGTAATTATCCTGCCTGGGCTCAAACGCAACAAGGCCCGCCGAGGCGGGCCTTGTTATCGAACCGGGAAGGTTCGAAACTCGTGACCGATAAGGTCAGGCGAGTTTGATGTTCGAAGCCTGGAGGCCTTTCTTACCCTGGGTCACGTCGAAAGAGACGGCTTGACCTTCCTGCAGGGATTTGAAGCCTTCCGACTGAATCTCGGAGAAATGGGCAAAGAGATCATCGCTGCCATCGGCCGGAGTAATGAAGCCGAAGCCTTTGGAGTCGTTGAACCACTTGACTGTACCAGTTGCCATTATAAAAATCCTTTCGCGCTAACGCGCCTTGCAATGTTCCTGGTGTTACCCAGATGTTGTAGTGGGTAAAACAAGGAAAAATTACAGGGCTGCCGAAAGAATCCGAACGCTACTGGAACTATGCCGCTTGCTTACCAACTGGACCCACGGTGCCATGCTTTGGCACCGTGGGTCAAAGGTTATATTTTTTATTTTGGTGTGGTGCCCGGGCGGTGCCAGGCGTAACGGCTAGAAGGAGCAGCTAGAAAGAGTAGGTCAATGTCGTGGTGGCATTGCGCGGTTCGCCATAGATCCCGTCACTATCTAAGTAACTGAAATGTTCCTCGTCGAACAGCTTGTTTATGTTCACCTGCACGGCCAGCTGCGACGTGCGATGGCGGTGGCCGAACAGGTTCGCCAGCGTGTAGCTGCCCTGCTCGAACCTTTGGGAGCCATTCGGACCGGCGGCGACATCCAGGAAGTTGTGGCTCTGCCCGTTCCGGGCATGCGCTTGATTTTCTTGAGAGGTAATGCAATGTTATCACATTGCATAAAAACCATAAGCCTGCCGCATGCTCCCAGGCTCCGGCCAGGTACTTCACTTCGCAAGGATCGACGGTGAACACGAAAAAAACTTCCCTTCGCCCTGGGGTCGTTGCTGCGTGCATCGGCCCCGCATGCCTGCGTGCCTCGCTCGTGCTTCTGGTCGGCCTGCCCGTGGCGGGCGCTGGCGCCCAGGAGCTGGCGGGCGGCTCCGAATACGAGTTGGAGGCGATCACGGTGATGGGCACGCGTGAGCGCGCCTACCGCAACGTGGTGGCGCCCACGGCCAACAAGAGCGACACCCTGGTCAAGGAAACACCTTTCTCGATCCAGACGG
Source organism: Halomonas sp. A29 (assembly GCF_046723295.1). Classification (NCBI taxonomy): domain Bacteria; kingdom Pseudomonadati; phylum Pseudomonadota; class Gammaproteobacteria; order Oceanospirillales; family Halomonadaceae; genus Halomonas; species Halomonas sp. A29. Next base: position 444,045 of record NZ_JAXQPR010000001.1, on the reverse strand, counting down.
TAACCAGTGAGCTGATCGAGGATCGTGGCGTCACTACCTTCGGCGAGGCAGTGCGTACCGTGCCCGGTGTCACGCCGCAGGTGGGGTGGGGCGGCAGTAACGACCGTTTCCGCCTGCGCGGCTTCGCCACTTCGGCGAACCTGAAGAACGGCTTTCGCCGCAGTGTGTTCGCGCCGGTGGACGAGTTGGTGAACATCGAGCAGATCGAGGTGCTCAAGGGGCCGGCCTCGGCGCTGTACGGCCGCTTCGAGCCGGGCGGGGTGGTCAACCTGGTCACCCGCAAGCCCCTGGACGAAGCGCAAACCCGGTTAGACCTGACCGGTGGGCGCTACGACTTCTACCGCGGTACCTTCGATACCACAGGGCCGCTGAGCGATACCGTCAGCTATCGGGTCACCGGAGCGTGGCAGGACAGCGGCAGCTTCCGCGACTTCGTGGAGGCCGAAAGCCAGTTCATCTCGCCAGTGGTGCAATGGCGACCTTCGCCGCAAACCACCCTCACGGCCGAACTGGAGCTGGGACGGCGCGACTCGGCCTTCGATAGAGGCTTCGGCAACAGCCCGCTGTTCCTCGAGGTGCCGATCCACAATAACTACGCCGAGCCGGATACCCGGCTGGAGAACGAGAGCGTATCGGCTTCCGTGGTACTGGAGCATGGCTTCGACAGCGGCTGGGAGCTGCGCAGCGGGATGCAGGCGTCATGGGCGCGCACCGATGCGCTGTGGTATCCCTACGGCTTCAGCCCGATCAGCGGGGCCGATACCGACGACCCCCAGGTCAATCGTCGCCGACAGCGCAGCATCGACGAGCAGACCGATGCCTCGGTGATGGCGGAGGTGTCGCGCCGCTTCGATACAGGGGCGGTGGGGCACCGCGTGCTGCTGGGCGCCGACTACAACTACGACGAATGGGACTTCGAGGCCCAAGCCTTTCTTGGCCCCGGAGGCTTTCCGGTCAACCTGCCGATAAGCCTGTACGACCCGGTGCATGGCCAGGCCCCCAGTGGCCCGCTGGAGCCTTATGACGCTTCACGCTATGACAGCCACAACATAGGGCTGTACCTGCAGGACGAGCTGGAGCTCGGCAGCCAGTGGCGGTTGCTGTTGGGGGGCCGCTTCGACCGCTCGCGCAGCGGCGCCCGCGCCGAGTACCTGCCGGTGGAGGGACGCCTGACGCGCACCGACGAGGCGTTCTCACCCCGCGTGGGCCTGACATGGACGCCCAGCGAGGAGGTCTCGCTGTATGCCAGCTGGGCGCAATCCTTCCTCACCGAGCCCTTCAACGGAATGCTGCGTGAAGGCAACCTGCCTTCTCCCTCAAGGGGGCGGCAAAGCGAGGTGGGGGCCAAGTTCAGCCTGCTCGATGGACGCCTGGAACCCACGCTGGCGCTGTTCGACATTCGCCGCCGCAACGGCGTGGTATCGGACCCGGATGACTTCAACTACGTGATCCAGGTCGGTGAGCAGCGCAGCCGTGGCTGGGAACTGGACGTGCCCTATGCCGTGACACCGCAGTGGCGGCTGCTGGCCAGCTATACGGAGCTCAAGGCGGAGATCAGCGAGGACAGCAATCCTGAGCTGGTCGGCAATCTGGTGGCCAATGCGCCGCGCCGCTCTGCGAGCTTCTGGTCTACCTACGATTTTGCCGGCCAGGCTTCGGGGCTCAGCGTGGGGCTCGGCGCCATCTACGTGGGTGCGCGCGAGGCCAACACCGCCAACAGCTTCGAGCTGCCTTCCTATACCCGCTGGGATGCCAATGCGATCTACCGCTTCGGCGAAGGGCAGCGCTACCGGGTGCAGATGATGGTTCAGAACCTGGGGGACAAGCGTTACTACGATTCCGGCGGTTCCTTCGTGCCTACCTTTCCCGGCGCGCCGCGCAGCGTGTACGCCACGGTCGGCATGACGTTCTGATAGCGAGCTGAAAAGGCGGGCCGGCACTTGCCGGCCTGCCTCGGGCAGCCTTCAATGGCTGTGGTCGTGGTCGTGGTCGTGGTCGTGGTCGTGGTCGTGGTCGTGGTCGTGGTCGTGGCCATGCACGACGCCGGTGCCGCCGACGGCGACGATGCTGAACGGTGTACCTTCGACTTCCACTTCGCCGACCTTCTCGAAGCTCGCGGCATCCACCTGGTGCAGCTTGCCCTCCAGCGGGTCGGTCACGAAGACGTACTCACCGGCTACCGTCACGCGCGGGCGCGGGTCTCTCCAGTGGCCGTCCATGGAGTACGGGTCGGTGAGCCGCAGCGATTGGCGGATCTCGCCGGCAAGCACGTCGAGCTGGTGGAGCTGGCCATCCTCGGTGAACACATAGGCGTAGCGGGCCCGGATCGGATCGACGGCGAAGTGCACGCGACGGGTAGGCAGCTCGACCAGGCGGAAGGCCTCCTCTTCGCTCGGGTCGATAAGCGCCACACTATTGGGACCGTAGTTGCCCAGGAAATATTGCAGCCCGCGACCGCCGAGCAGGGTGGTCACCTTGCCCTCGGGAAGGGTGTCGGCGTAGGGCAGGTGCTCGATGGAGGGTGTGCCATTCCCCGAGCGGACGATCAACAGGCCCGTCTCGCAGGCAAAGGCCATCAGGTTGCCCGTTGCCGCCTCGCCATGCAGGTCGGGGCACTCGGCCAGCTCGCCTACCTGGGTGCCGTCACGATCCTGCACCCGAATGCCGATGGGCAGGTTGGAGGGATCCTCGGGGTGTGGCTCGGAGACCAGGTCGTAGTTGCCATAGGGTACGACAACGCCATGGTGGGGGGCGCCGGCGTCCACTTCGCGGAGCTCGATGCTCCCCGCCAGCGCATCGCGTTCACGGAAGATCCTGGCGATGCCTTCGTTGTCGAAGAAGGCGGCCCAATGGCCCTGATGCTCAACGAAGTGCACCGGGTAGTCACCATCGATCTCGGTTCCTGTCAGCCGGGGCTCCCCAATCTCGATGTCGGCGTGATCGCCGTGGTCGTGAAAGGCGATGCCCGTGGCCATGGCCGTGACGACATCGGACGAACCCTGTACCGCATACACGGCTTCGCCGCTGTGGCTGCGATAGAGCGACGCCGGGCCGTGGATGTCGAACGAGGTCAGTTGCTTGCCCTCCACTGCGTCGAAGACGTGGACTACCGGCTCGCTGTGGTCGGCGATGAACAGCCGCCAGGCCGTAGCTTCCTCGTTGGCATGGGCGTTGCCGGCTGCAAGCCCGGCGGCCAGTAGGGAGATGGCGAGGCTAAGGGGTTTTCTTCTCATTCTTGAACTCCTTGGTTTGGGTGACGAAGTGCAGGCTTACTGGGCGACGGTTTTAATCGGAAGCCAGAACCCTGCTGAGCGTGGTGGCGTTGTGGCGCATCAGCTCTAGGTAGGTGGAGGCAGGGCCATCCGGCGCGGATAGCGCATCCGAGTAGAGCGTGCCGCCGAGCATCAGGCCGGCTTCGCCGGCGATCTGCTCGATCAGGCGGGGGTTGGAGATGTTCTCGGCGAAGACCCCGGCGGCACGCTGCTCGCGGATGTCGTCGATGAGGCCGGCGACATCGGCGGCGGTGGCTTCCGCCTCCGTGGACATTCCCTGCGGGGCGAGGAAGGTCACGCCGTAGGCGTCCTCGAAATAGCGGAAGGCATGGTGGGCCACCACGACCACGCGGCGCTCCTCGGGTATGGCGTCGATTGCCTGGCTGACTTCTTCGTGGAGTGCTTGCAGCGTTTCCAGGTAGGCGTCGGCGTTTCGGCTGTAGTCGGGGCAGCCGTTCTCATCCGCTTCGCAGAAGACGCGGGTGATGTTCTCGACATAGACCTTGGCGTTGGTTACCGATTGCCAGGCGTGGGGGTCGAAGGGGGCTTCGTGGAATACGGCGTGCTCGCCATGGAAATGGTAGTGGCCACCCTGCGGGTCGCGCAGGATCTCGGCGCCTTCGGTCAGCTCGGCGACGTAGGCCTCGGTGCCGCTTGCTTCGATCAGACGTGAGAGAAAGCCTTCGAACATCAGCCCGTTGGTCAGCACGACGTCTGCCTGGGCAAGCGCTATCGCATCGGAGGGTCTGGGTTCATAGACGTGGGCATCGGCATTCGGCCCCACCAGGGTGCGCAGCTCGATCCGTTCCCCGCCTACCTGTTGGGCGAAGTCGCCGATGATAGAGAAGGTCGCGACTACCTTGAGCTTCTCTTCGGCGTGTAGTGCGGCAAGGGGTTGCAGCCAGAAGAGGGCCAGGCTGGAGATGAAGGCGAGTTTTCGCGCGCTGGGCATACGTTCGTTCCTTTCTTCAAGCGGTTCCTGCGGTATCCGCGTATGGCGAGCTGTTGCACGAGGCGGGCTGATGGGAAGTGCACCACTAAGCCGTTTGCTTAGCCGGTTGGCATGTTTCGTGCTTTTTCATGTTATGTTATAACATACTTTATATGAGGGCAATGCGATCCTCCCAAGCCCTTTTTGAGACAAGCCCTAGGCCCTTGAGACCGACCATGCCGTTGACCGACAACCAGCGACACGTGCTCGATGCCCTGCGCAATGCCGAGGCCCCCCTTGGGGCTTATGCCTTGCTCGAAAGGTTGCGCGAGGATGGCTTCTCGGCGCCTACCCAGGTCTATCGCGCCCTCGAGGGGCTGAAAAGGAAGGGGCTGGTTCACCGCCTGGAGACGCTGAATGCCTACGTTCCCTGCTCGTTGGAGTGTGGCGAGCAAGCCATAACGGCATTCGTGATCTGTGACGACTGCGGTTGCATCGATGAGCTCATCGACAAGGCGTTGAGCCAGAGCCTGGGACTTCTTGTGAAGCGCCGCGATTTTTCGCCAGACAGCATGACGATCGAGATCCACGGCACCTGCGCCCGCTGTGCGGGGCTGGACGATAACGCTACGAACCCTTCCTCCCCCCGGTGATGAAACGATGCACGAAGCCGTCTCCTCTGCCGGGAAACCCATGACCGTTACGGTATTTCGTATGAGCCCTGATGCCAAAGATCTGATTCCCGTTACCGTGTTGACCGGCTTCCTCGGTAGCGGCAAGACCACGCTGCTCAATCGCCTTGTCCAACAGACCGCCATGAAGAACGCGCTGGTGGTGATCAACGAGTTCGGCGATATCGGGCTGGACCACCGGCTGGTGGCCGAGGGCGATGAGCATGCCGTGGTGGAAATGAGCAGCGGGTGCCTGTGCTGTACCATCCGCGGCGACTTGAGCCGCACCGTGCAGAAGACCTTCGATGCGATCGAGCGAGCGGGTGGCGAACCCTTCTCTCGGGTGATCATCGAGACCACGGGGCTTGCCGACCCGGCTCCCATCCTGCAAACCCTGATAACCGATTACTGGCTGGCTCACCGCCTTTGTCTGGATGGTGTGATCTGCCTGGTGGATGCCGCCAACGGTATTTCGACCCTGAACGCTCATCGCGAATCGCAGCGCCAGGTGGCCGTTGCCGACCGCTTGCTGATCTCCAAGGCGGACTTGGTGGATGAGGCGCGTCTTGCGCAGCTTGCCGCCCATCTGGCGACGCTCAATCCGGCTGCCGAACAGCTGCAGGTGCAACACGGTGAGCTTGACGCCGAACAGCTGACGGGGGGTGGCCTGCCTGCGCAGGGTGGCTACGCCCACCACTGGTTGAGCGCGGCCTCGTATGCACAGGTCTCGCCCGCTTCAAGTGGGGGACAGGCGGATGCCGGTAGCCTGGTCTCGATGATGGCACCGACGTCCGGCCCGTCGCTTACCCGGCACGGCGAACAGATCCGTTCCTTCTGCTTCACTGTCGAGCAGCCCATCGCGCCCGAACTCCTCGAAGATTGGCTGGACCTGCTGATGTCGCTGCTGGGCGATAAGATCCTGCGGGTGAAGGCCATCGTGAAGATTGCCGGGCGCGAGGAGCCGCTGGCCCTGCATGGCGTGCAGCACATCTTTCACCCGCCGGAGCCGCTGCCGGTCGAGGCCTGCAGCGACGGTATCTCACGTTTCGTGTTCATCACCAACGGGGTGGCGCCTGCAGCGGTCACGCAGCTGTTCGACTACTTCCAGCCCGCTCCGGCCACCTGATCCCGGTGGTCGGGGCTGGGTCCTGGCCAAGGAATATTCCGATCTTCCGATACGGCCGATCATGCCTCGGCAAACCGTCCATGAAAGCATAAAGGTCCCGATTCGATGAACAGGTTACCGCTTGAAGATATCGCCTCAGCACCCGCTTCCCGGCTTGGCGCGTTGAACTGGGTCGGTATGGAGCAGATCGCCCTGCCGCTGCAGGTCGCCGGGCAGGGGGTAACAGGTTACGCTTCGGCAGGTGTCAGCCTGGACGACCCCACCGCCCGCGGCATTCACATGTCGCGCCTCTACCTGGCCCTGGCCGAACTCGAAGAGCGAGAGCTTTCGCTTTCTCGCGTGGCGGCGGTGCTGGAAAACTTCCTCGACAGCCATGCAGGGCTTTCCAGCACTGCCTTCCTCGACCTCAGCGGTGAGGTGATGCTCAAGCGTCCGGCCCTGATCAGCCCGTTATCGGGCTGGAAGCGCTATCCCTTCACCCTGCGCTGCCGCCGCGGCGACCAAGGCTTCGAGGCGGCCCTCGATCTCACGGTGGGCTACTCCTCTACCTGCCCGTGTTCGGCCGCGCTGTCGCGCCAACTGATTCAGCAGGCCTTTGACGAGGACTTCACCGATATGCCGGTCAGCCACGAGGCGGTCCGGACCTGGCTGGGCAGCGAGCAGGGCATCCTGGCCACGCCCCATAGCCAGCGCAGCCAGGCCCACCTTTCGGTGCGGCTCGCTGACGGGCAGGACGAGCTGCCGCTGCTGAGCCTGGTGGATCGCGCCGAGCGAGCGTTGGGCACTGCGCTGCAAACGGCGGTGAAGCGGATCGATGAGCAAGCCTTCGCCCTGGCCAATGGCCAGAACCTGATGTTCTGCGAGGATGCGGCGCGCCGCCTGCACCATGCCCTGCGTGAGCAGCCCGGTATCGACGGCTTTCGGCTGCGCGTGGCGCATGCCGAGAGCCTGCATGCCCACGATGCCGTGGCGCGCAGCGAGTGGAACTGGAACGAGGGGTAGCCACAAGCGCCCATGAAGCATGTGGATATATAGAGCCTACGGGGGATGCCGTCATCGTCGGTGCCGAGCCAGCGGGCAACCCATGCTATTATGGGGGTTTTGGCGAACCTGACCGGCAAGAAGGATTGAGCATGCCCCTACTTGATAGCTTTACCGTCGACCACACGATCATGAACGCTCCGGCCGTGCGCGTCGCCAAGACCATGCAGTCCCCCTCCGGCGACACCATCACGGTGTTCGATCTGCGCTTCAACAAGCCGAACGAAGAGATGATGGGTGAGAAGGGCATTCACACATTGGAGCACCTCTTCGCTGGCTTCATGCGCAACCACCTGAATGGCAAGGACGTCGAGATCATCGATATCTCCCCGATGGGCTGTCGCACCGGGTTCTACATGAGCCTGCTGGGCAACCCCAGCGAGGAGCGTGTCAGCGAAGCATGGCTTGCGGCGATGCAGGACGTACTGAACGTCAAGCGCATGGAAGACATTCCGGAGCTAAATGAATACCAGTGCGGTACCTTCGTGATGCACTCCTTGGAAGAGGCCCAGGAGATCGCGCGGAGCATTATCGAGCGAGGCATCGGGGTCAACAAGAACGCCGATATCGCGCTGAGCGGCGAGCGACTGAAAGCACTGGGCAACCCGGGCACATAGTTGTAGTCGCAGCAAGCCATGTCCACGTAGCCGCTTCACGCTGCGCAGTTCGCCTAAGCTAGGGGATGCTTCAGGACGAGGATTGCCGATGACCGCCCAACAACGCATGACCCTGACGCGTGCCGACGTTCGCCGTCTGCTGGTGCGCTATCACTTTCAGCAGGCACCGCTCGCGACCGTCATTCGTCGTCTGGGTACCATTCAGTTCGATCCCCTGGCGCCGGTCGGTACCAACCCGGATCTAGTGCTGCACTCCCGGGCACCCGAATACCGGCGAGGTGACTGGCTGCATGCGGCCTATGGTCAGCGGCTGCTGGTCGATGGCTGGGACAAGCAAGCCAGCCTGATCCAGCCCGGAGAGTGGTGGGCCCAGGCGCCGTTCCATCGCTGGTTCGAGCGACGCTGGCAGCAGCGTGGCGTGGACATCGAATCCCCGGAGGCCCGCGCCTTGGTCGACCAGGTCGAACGTCACGGTCCCGCCACCAGCCTCGAACTCGGCGATCAACGGTCCGACCCCGCATTGCGTGGCAGTTGGTACGGCCCCAAGCGCTCCCGCCATCTGCTCAAGGCGCTGTGGGATTCCGGTCGCTTGATGACGCACCATCGAGTCAATGGCCGGCATGCCTATGACTTGCCCGAACGTGTACTGCCCCAGGACGCGAGCTTGGCGGATGCCACGCAAGACGATGCCTTGCAGCGACTGGTGGTCCGGCGCGTGCAGGCCGCTGGATTGCTGCGCCCTTCTGCCGATGCCGCCGTGTGGTTGCTGCCCTGTTCGCGTGCGGAGCGCAACCGCATCGCCGCACGGGCCATCGCCAGGGGGGAATTGGTCGAGCTCGACGTGGAAGGCACAAGCTACTGGACCACGCCCGGGGTACTCTCGGCCTTGGAGAAGTCCCCCTACTCGGCCGGTTCCGCAAGTCAGGGAGTGCGTTTTCTCGCCCCGCTGGATCCGCTGATGTGGGACCGCGGCGGTGTCGCCAGGGTTTTCGGTTTCGATTACGTCTGGGAAGTCTACAAGCCCCAGGCCCAGCGGCGCTGGGGGTACTATGTGCTGCCGGTGCTGTGGGGCGAGCGTTTCGTGGCCCGTTTCGACGCCAGGTGCGAGCAGGGCACCTTGATCCTCCTCGCCTGGCACTGGGAGCCCGATATCCATCCGGCCAGGCTTCCCGAGGGTCTGCCCGAGGCCCTTCAACAGACTGCCCGTGAGTTTCTCGCCTACCTCGGCGCTACCCGTCTCGTCCTGCCCCGGGGCCTCGGCCGTGAAGCCCGCCTCGCCTGGCAGCGGGCGCTCAAATGACACTCCCTTCAGCCCGATAACGCCTCCGCGACGCAGCGATGGTGCGGTGGTGGGTATCGGCCCAGGTCACCAGGGCTTGCATCGGCTCGAGGAAGGAGTGGCCGAGCTCGGTGAGGTCGTACTCCACGCGGGGCGGCACTTCCGGGTAAACCGTGCGGGTAATGAAGCCATCCTGTTCCAAGTTCTTGAGCGTACGCGAAAGCATCTGCTTGGAAATGTCGCCAATCTCGCGCATCAGTTCGTTGAAGCGCTTGGTACCGGGCTGAAGGGTCAGCAGTATGAGAACGCTCCATTGGTCGCCGATGCGGTCGAGTACGTCGCGGATGGGGCAGGGGTGGTCGAATTCGACAATATCGGAATGTTGTTGAGACATGGCGGGCTCCTTGGGCGCTCATGAGTCATCGCGGTGTGACCGGGTCCTGCCGCGGTGACTTCTTGCGGACGGATCAGAAGTACCATAGCTTGCCGCATAGGTCTATTTGGTAGACCTGGTCTTTATTTCAAACCAAGGAAAACTTAGTCATGGCAAACGTCGCCCTCATCGGTGCTTCCGGCAACGCCGGCTCTCGTATCCTCGCGGAACTCTCCGAGCGCAGCCATCTGGTAACTGCCATCGCTCGTCATCCTGAAAGAATCGCCAAGTTGCCTGGGGTCATGACCCGTCAAGGGGATGTTCACGACCGGGCGGGTCTGGCCGAAATGCTGCGTGGCCACGATGCGGTGATCAGCTCGGTGCATTTTGCCGCCAGCGATGCCGATGCGCTGATCGGCGCGGTGCGCGACTCGGGCGTGAAGCGCTACCTGGTGGTGGGCGGCGCCGGCAGCCTGGAAGTCGCCCCGGGCCAGCGCGTGATTGACCTGCCGGACTTCCCGACCGAGTACAAGGGCGAAGCGAGCGCAGGCGTGGCCTTTCTGGAGCGACTGAGAAGCGTCGAAGATCTCGACTGGACCTTCCTGTCGCCCTCGGCGCTATTCGAGCCGGGCGAACGTACCGGCAACTTCCGCCTCGGCAAGGATACGCTGCTGAGCAACGAGAACGGCTCCAGCATCTCGTTTGAGGACTACGCCATCGCCCTGGTTGACGAACTCGAACGCCCCGCCCACATACGCCAGCGCTTCACCGTGGGTTACTGATTCCGGCGTTTACGCACTGCACCGATCGAGACCGGATACTCATTGACCGCTTCGCCAGGGAGGCCCGCACCGGCTCCAGACTGGACGAAGCGGTAACCGATAAGCTGTACTTCGACCAGCCCATGATACGGGTGGCCTGGTGTCAGGCTCAGGTCCGTCGGGCCTGAACAGCGCTGTCAGAGGGAGATGGCAGTAAGTACGCTTCAATCGGGAAGAGATGTATGACTGTAAACGGCTCATGGCTGCTGTCGGTGGTACTGGCAGTGGCATTGCTCTTTTCCAGCCTCGGCGTGGCGCAAGCGCAGGAGGAAAACGAAAGCGAGGAAGAAGAACAATGGTTCTCCGTCGACTCGCTGAACACGGGGCTTGAGGAGCCGGCCGACGAGGTCAAGCGGCTGACGCCTCGCGAAGCGATCCGTAGCTTCATGGCGCTTGCAGAAGAGCAGAATTTTGCGGCCGCGGCCCATGTTCTCAACCTCTCCGACCTGGACGATGCGGAGCAGCAGCAGAGGGGGCCCCTACTTGCCCAGCAACTGATCGAGGTTCTCAAGCGGGGCGAGTGGCTCAACGTTTCCAACCTTTCCGGGCGCCAGGATGCCGCCATCGAGGACCCATCGGGCCAGCACCCGCTTACAGGCCAGCCGCGACGGGATATCGAGTTGGCTACCCTCACGATCGATGGCGAAGTCTATGACATTCGCCTGGGCCGTTATCGGGAAGGCGACGAGGAGCCGGTCTGGCTGATTACGCCGGATAGCGTTTCGTCCATCCCCACGCTCTATGAGGCGTACGGCCCCTCGCTGCTGGAGGAGTACATACCGGAACGGTTAAAGACTTCGTTCGGTTGGCTCGAGGTCTGGGAGTGGATCGCCATTCCGCTCTTCCTGCTGGCCATCGGCCTGGTGGGGTGGGGCGTCTACGCGCTGGTTGGCTTGCTGGCCTACTGGTTCCCCAACGGCGCGCCGAGTATCTTCGCCGGCAAGATCGGCGGTCCCATGGCACTTCTCGTCATGGCCTTCGTGGCCCAGGCACTGCTCGACTATGTGGTTTCCTTCTCGGCCGTTGCCACCTCGTTCATTCGGGTATTGTTGATCATCCTCATCGCCTGGGGCGTCGGGACGATTGCGCTGCGCCTGGTCGATACCCTCCTGCTCAAGGTGACGCGGCGCATCGTGGGGGAGATCGACGACACCAAGCCCAAGGATGAACGCAAGCTGCTCACCACGCTTTATGCGCTGCGTCGGATCATCATTCTGATCACGGTTACCGCAGTTTCGGTCTATGTGCTGAGCCAGATCCAACTCTTCGAGACGCTGGGGCTGTCGTTGCTGGCGTCGGCCAGTGTGCTGGCGGTGCTGGTGGGTATCGCGGGCCAGGCAGTGCTGGGCAATATCCTCTCGTCGTTCCAGCTGTCGCTGGCGAAGCCCATACGCATCGGCGACCTGGTGATGTTCGAGGGGCAGTGGTGCTATGTGGAAGGCATCTTCTACACCTTCATTCGGTTGCGGAGCTGGGATGAGCGCCGGCTGATCGTGCCGGTGACGTACTTCGTCTCCAAGCCCTTCGAGAACCTGTCGGTGAAGAGCGCCAAGATGTACCGGACGCTGGAGCTGATCGTGCATCTGAGCGCCGATATCCAGATCATCAGGGAGAAATTCCTGGAGTATGCCGAGGAAGAGGACAACGTCGTCGAGCACCACAAGTTGTGCTGCTACGTGACGGGGCAGACCGAGAGGGCGCAGACCATCTCCTGCTACCTCATGGCCTCCGATCCCTTCGCCGGCTGGGTGGCGGAAATGAATATCCGCGAGAGGCTAATGTCCTTTATCCGCGAGAACCATCCCGAGTGGTGGCCCCGTGAGGTGGTGGTTATCAGCCATCAGGATATCGCCAAGGGCAAGCGGCAAGACGCCCGTCCGCCTGCTACGTGAAGGCTTATGTCGCCAGGGCCATTGGCCTCAAGGTTCTCGTGCGGCACTCGTCGGGCAGATACGACAGGGCCCGGCATCGCCGGGCCCGTCGGAACTGCACTGATATTCTCTCTATCAGGTCTCACTCTCTTCGGCGTCTTGTGTGGTGTCGGTATCGCTCGGGTCAGCTGCCTCGCCTCCCTGCGTGCCTTCACCTCCCTCTACGCCTGGCTCGCCCGGATCACTGCTCACTTCGCCGGAGCGTCCATCGGTGCCTTCCGGCTCCATCTCGCCGTTTCCTTCCTCTTCCCATTCGGTATCTTGTTCGGCATCCGTTCCAGCCGACCCGGAAGTACCCAACGTGCTGGAAGTGTCGTCCGTCATGGTGGAAGTACCGCTTTGCTCGCCGGAGGCATCTTTCTCCTTGTCACTACCGGCCGACCAGGCGAGGGGGCTGGCTACCAACCCCATCGTGACTCCCAACACGCCGATTCGCTTGAGTACGTCGCGCGACAACATGGCATTACTCCTTGGACATCATGTCCTGAATGCGAGCGGCTCACACCCGTGGTGTCCGCTGCGCTCCTTGTTATGCTGTGGGCTCTGCATACAAGCGCCACGGCCACCACCGTCCAGTTCCTAAGCTCCCCTCGCCTTGCTCACAAGTGGCAGCTATCGTCAGGGACAACGGCATTGGAGCGGACGAGGAGGTGGACAGCCCCTTAAGCATAGTTCGCCGACGGAGGAGGCGGCGAACTATCTACATCAGGAGCAAGGCAAGCTGAGCGCCTTCACTCGGCGGGCTCGCCATTGGCGTACTTCATCCAGGTCTTGCCCAGATGATTGCGCAGCTCACGTCCCATTCGCTCACGATCTCTTGCTTCGAGCGCCGCCATGATGGCTTCGTGTTCTTCCATGGCGGTAGCCCATTTCTCGTTTTTCTGGTTCGACAGGTATCGCACCCGGTAAAGCTGGCGGCTCAGGTTGGCGTGCATGTCGATCAAGGTGGAATTGCCCGATAGGGCGACGATGCGGTTGTGGATCTCCTGATTCAGGCGGAAGTAGTTCTGACGGTCGCGGCGCAGGAAGCAAGCCTTCATTTCATAGTGGAGTGCCTGTAGCTCTGCAATGTCGTCGTCGCTGGCAGCGAGGCAGGCAAGCTCCGCCGCCGCCTGTTCCAGCACGCTCAGTACGTAGGCCTTCTCCTTGATATCAGCCGGGCTGACGTCGGCAACCACTGCCCCTCGATGAGGCGAGATGACCACCAGCCCTTCGGTCGCCAGGATCTTCAGTGCTTCTCGCAATGGGGTGCGTGAGACCTGCAGCTCGTCGGCCAGGGTACGTTCTGGCAGGCGTTGGCCTGGCTGAAAGTGATCCATCACGATGTGTTCACGCAGGTAACTGGCCACCTTTTCGACCAGGCCTGCATGGCTTGACTGAACGACATCTTCCATAGACTTGCTTCACATTTGGGTGCGAGTGCCAAGAATGGCATACCATTTTGTTCCTTCCAACCGTCTCGGGCTACTTTTTTCTTGTCGGTCACGCCTGACTTATCAATTGCTTATGGATTATTCCTGCTGCCTGAATACTAAAGTCGTATATAGCACTGGTTGACCCTAAAAATGGCATACCATTACATTCCATGAAGATTGCTCGCAGTCTGATCATCGCCCTGGCGCCTTGTGACGAGGGCATCTGTCAGCCGCAGCACACTGGCCAGTACCAGAAAGGCATGTGCCCCACGATGACCGGCATGGGAAAGAAAATCGCTCATGAACTATTTGCAACATTTTGAATATAAAAAGATTGTTGAGGTATGTGTAGCTGGCGCTGGCGACTTTGGACGGGGCGTTCTGCGCCAGGCTCGCAGTATGTCGGGGCTGGTGGCGCGGGTTGCCATCGACGTCACACCCGAGAGAGCCGCCGAGGCGCTGCGGTTTGCTGGTGTCCCTGAGACTGACATAATGGTATGCCATTCTGCCGGAGACGCACTGAAAGCGTGGCAAGCAGGGGGGTATGTAGCTGCAGGCAACTTCGAGGTTGTGCAGGCACTGCCTTTCGACATCCTGGTCGAGTCGACCGGCATTCCCGAGGTAGGCGCCCGCTATGCCGAAGCCGCCCTGCTGGCGGGCAAGCATGTGGGTATCGCCACCAAAGAGACCGAATCTGTGGTGGGGTCGTACCTGACCCAACTGGCCTATCGCCAGGGCCGTCTGTTCACACCGCTAGATGGCGACCAGCCCAGCCTGCTGATCGGGTTGGTGACCTGGGCCCGAACGCTTGGCTTCGAGATCGTCGCTGCCGGCAAAAGCAGTGAGTACGACTTCATCTGGGACGAAGCGGTCGGCAGCGTGCTGTGCAATGGCGTTTCCTTTCCGGCGCCTGGCTTGGCCGAGCTTTGGGAGCTGCCCGAAGGGGCGGAGCGCGAGACCGTCGAGGCGCGTGGCAAGGCTCTGGCCGCCATTCCGCAGATATCGGTGCCCGACCTGTGCGAGATGGTCAACGTGGCCAATGCCACCGGGCTCGGCCCCGACCGTCCGGAGTTCCATGCCATGGTATTGAGGACCGGTGAGGTACCGACCCTGCTGGATCTTCGAGCCCATGGTGGCGTTTTGCAGGGCAATGAGCGTCTGGAGGTGTTCAATTGCCTGCGTCGCCCGGATGAGATCAGCTTCGCCGGCGGCGTATTCGTCGTTGTGCGCTGCGAGGATCCGCACGTGTGGACGCTGTTGCGCAACAAGGGCCATATCCTCAGTCGCAGCGGCAACAGCGCGATGGTCTACCTGCCGCGTCACCTGCTCGGCCTGGAAGCGCCGATCTCGCTGCTCGATGCGGTGCTCAATGGGCGCACGTCAGGGGGTGGTCAGGCCACTACACCGAAATTCGACCTGACCGCTCGCGCCACCCAGGCGATTCGAGCCGGGCAGCGGCTGGAAATGCGCGGCCACCATCGTCATATCGAGGGGCTGCGGCCCGAGGTCCATCCGGCCATGCCGCTGTCACCCGAGGCCAAGGTGCCTTTCTATCTGCTGCCCGGGTCAGAGGTCGTTCGCGACATCGCTCCCAACCAACCGATTACGCTGGCGGATGTCGTGCTGCCCGATTCGCGACTCCATCAGCTTCGTCAGGAGCAGGATCGGCTGTTCCATGGGCAGGACGCCTCGTCATCACTGCGTGAGAATGCCGACAGTACGTTCGGCTGACTCATTCACCCGGCCAGAACGGCACGTATAACAATTAGGATAGGAGAACGTCATGCTCATCAAGAAAACACTCAAAGCCGCCACCCTTGGCCTTGCCCTCGTGGGCGTGGCACTAGGCGCTAACGCCGACGAGGCAGTCGACTTTCCCAGCAAGCCACTCCAGTTCCTGGTGGCGGCAGGCGCCGGCGGTGGCGTCGACAACTTCGCCCGCGTGGTTCGTCCGATGTTCGAGGAGGCGGTGGGCGGAGCGCGCATCACCGTCGTCAACCTGCCTTCGGCCTCAGGGGCATTGGCACATCAGCGCACCGCCAACGGCGCGCCGGATGGCCATACCCTGGATTTTGCCTCCACGACATACGTAACGTCTCTTGCCGCCGGCCAGAACCCGGTCGGCCTGGATCAGTTGACTCCCATTGCGCGCATGCAGTCGGACGTCATGGCGTTGTTCGTCAACCCGGAGCGCTATCCTGATTTCGAGTCGTTCCTTGAGTACGCCAAAGCGAATCCGGGCAAGGTCACGGTGGGCGGCACCCATACAGCCAGTCCGGACCACGTCGCTTTCCTGTCGCTGCGTGACGCTTCCGGCCTGGACATGAACTTCATTCCCTACGACAGCACCGGCAACGCTACGGCCAACGTGCTGGGCGGCAACATCGACGCCACTACCACTTCGCTCAGCCCACTGCTGAGCTATATCGAAGCTGGCCAGATGATGCCGATCCTGATCTTCAGCGAGGAGCGCCTGGATCACTACCCTGACGTGCCCACCACCGTGGAGCATGGCTGGGACCTCACTGACGGTAACGACCGGGCGGTTTTTGTCCATGCGGATACCCCGGCTGAGCTGGTCCAGCATCTTGAAGGCGTGTTCAAGGAGATCTTCGACTCCGAGACGTATCAGGCCTATGCCGAGCGTGTGAACCTGGCCTATCGCGAGGGGTGGATGGGCGGTGAGGAGTATCGCCAGCGGCTCGAGAACAACTACGCGCTCTATTCGCGCCTGCTGCAGAACGGCAACTGATATCCCTCGGGCGGGCACCGGTGGGGGCGTAGCCCGCCCCCACTCCCATTCACCGCATGGGTCGGCCCCGTGGCTGGCCATGCAACGTTCCCTTCGGGGGCCATTATGCAAGCCAGGATCTATCTCTTCGCGGTGGCAATCGTTCTGCTCGCCTTGGCCAGCCTGCCGGCCACGCTGCAGTTCCCGAGTTCTGCGCAGGTCTCCACCTTCATCGGGCCACGGGTATGGCCGCTGAGCTTGATCATTGCGCTTCTTATGCTCGGCTGTGCGCTGTTGGTAATGACGTGGCGCGATAGCCGTCGCAGCAAGCATGAGCCAGCTCAGAGTGCCACTCCCAACAGCGAAAGCGCCTCTGAGCGAGAGGGAGGGGATGCCGCACTGGTGCGAAAACTCTCGTTTGCCACCACGCGACACTGGTGGCTGATGGCAGCAACGGTGGGTTACACCGTGCTGATGCAGAGCATAGGCTTCGTGGCTGCCAGCGTGCTTTTCACCTTGGTGTGCACGTTGCTGCTGGGGGCGCGCTCCTGGTGGGTCATCGTCATTACCGTGACGGTGGCCGTCGTACTCATGCAGGGGGTATTCGTCTCCCTGCTCGGCATCCCTCTGCCATGACACCAACCCGATGACATCTCTATCGACTTGCTCCGGGAGTTGACGATGCTGGAACATTTTATCGGCGGGTTGGCCGTGGTGCTGCAGCCACTCAACCTGCTATTACTGACCTCCGCGGTTTTCATCGGCTTCATTGGCGGCGCACTGCCGGGCATCAGCGGCGTGATCCTGGTGGTGATATTGCTTCCTGTCACTTACGGCATGGAGCCCACCACGGCGTTCATGCTGCTCACGGCCATTTATGGGGCCACGGTATTCTCGGGGCTGATCACGGCAATCCTGTACCGCGCACCGGGCACGCCGGAGGCGGTGATGACCGCTTTCGACGGCTACCCCATGACCCAGCAGGGCCAAGCGGGCAAGGCGTTGGGCATCGGTGTGCTGAGTTCCGCCATCGGCGGACTGGTCGGCACCATTGCGTTGATCGTGTTCACGCCAATGCTTGCTTCCATGGCGCTTAGGTTCTCGTCGCCTGAGTACTTCGCGCTGGCCATTCTCGGCTTGACGGTAGTGGCTTCCCTCGGTGGGCGTCTTATCTATGGCCTTATCGGGGCGACCCTCGGTCTGCTCATCGCCACGGTGGGGATCGATCCGCTCACCGGCACCAGCCGCTACACCTTCGATAATCTCAACCTCGCCGAAGGGGTTGGGCTGATTCCGATGATCGTGGGGCTGTTCGCCATCTCCGAGGTCATGAAACGCTCGCTCGACCAGGACAGCCATCAGCCGCTGAAAAAGGTGAAGATCAAGATCTTCGACCTGCCGATCCTGCGCCAGATCGGCGGCACGCTGACGCGCTCTTCGCTGATCGGTGTGATTACCGGCATCCTCCCGGGTATCGGTGCCAGCACGGCAGCCATGGTGAGTTACAGTGAGGCGGTGCGTTGGTCCAAGCATCCGGAGAAATTCGGCAAGGGTGCCCCGGAAGGGGTGGCTGCACCAGAATCGGCCAACAATGCCGCAGCCATGGGGGCGCTGGTGCCGCTGTTCGCCCTCGGCATTCCGGGTAGTGGCACTACGGCCGTGATCCTCGGCGCCTTCATCATGCATGGGCTGCAGCCCGGCCCAATGTTCATGATCACCAGCAGCGACCTGATCTATGCCGTATTCGCTGGGCTGTTCATCGTCAACTTCATGATCCTGCTGTTTTCCAAGCCGTTCATTGCGCTGTTCACCAAATTGCTCAACGTGCCCTATTCGGCGCTTGGCCCGCTGATCGTCATGTGTTGCATCGTGGGGACCTACTCGGTGCGCAACTCGATGTTCGACGTCTGGCTGATGCTCGGCTTCGGCGTGCTGGGCTACCTGCTGGAGAAGCTCAGGTTTCCTCTGGTGTCGATCATTCTCGGGCTGGTGCTTGGCCCGATAGCAGAGAGCGAACTGCGCCGGGCGCTCTCCATGTCCCAGGGAGATGTGTCGATCTTCTTCACCCGCCCGATCAGTGCCACGCTGCTGGCCATTGCCTTCCTGCTGCTGACGGTCACCATCGTCACTCCCTTGGTGAAGCGCCTGCGTAGCAAGAGAGCTGCTTCCTTGTCATCCGAACAGCGGAGTCATTCATGACGATCATATTGGGCGCCATTGCTGACGATTTCACGGGCGCCACAGATCTTGCCAACAACCTGGTGCGTGGGGGCATGCGCTGCCTGCAGGTGATCGGGGTGCCTGGCCCCGAGCTTGAAGTGAACGATGTCGATGCCGTGGTGGTAGCGCTGAAGTCGCGCTCCTGCCCGTCGGAGGAGGCGGTGGCCGACTCTCTCGCCGCCCTGGAGTGGCTACAGGCGCAGGGTGCCCGCCAGTGCTTCTTCAAGTACTGCTCCACCTTCGACTCCACCGAGCGCGGCAATATCGGCCCGGTAGCCGATGCGCTGCTGGAGCGCCTGGAAGTCTCGCAGACGGTAATGGTGCCGGCGTTCCCGGTGAACGGCCGCACCGTCTACCAGGGTCACCTGTTCGTTGGCGACCGGTTGCTCAACGACAGTGGCATGCAACATCATCCGCTTACCCCCATGACGGATGCCGACTTGGTGCGAGTGCTTGCCGGACAGACACCTCATCCGGTTGGCCTTGTGGCGCGCCCTGTACTCGTCCAGGGAGCCGGGGCAGCCCGGCAGCACCTGGAGAAACTGGCCGAGCTGGGGGTGCGGCACGTGATCTGCGATACCCTCGACGAGCATGATCTGGAGGTACTGGCGGAGGTCAGCGTTTCGATGCCCTTGGTGACTGGAGGTTCTGGGTTGGGCCAGGTGCTGCCCGCCCAGTATCGCCGCCTTGGCTGGCTTGACGAGATCGCCGAGCCGGGTCGCCTGCAGCCGGGCAGTGGCGGTGCGCTGGTGCTGTCGGGCAGCTGCTCCCGGGCCACGCTGGGCCAGGTGGCGCATTTCCTGGAGCACCACCCCGGCTTCGCTCTCGACCCGTTGGCCCTGGCGGAGAGCGACGCACAGTGGGAGGCGGCGCTCGCTTTCGCACGAGACGCCCTGGAAAGTGGTGGGCCAGTCTTGGTCTACGCCTCAGCCGATCCGGAGCGGGTAATGGCTGCCCAGGCCAGGCTTGGCGCCGAGCGTGCGGGTCAGCTCGTCGAGCGTGCGCTGGGGCAACTGGCGGCGACCCTGGTGGGCGAGGGCGTGGGTCGGCTGGTGGTGGCAGGCGGTGAAACCTCAGGGGCCGTGGTGTCGGCGCTGGGCATCAAGACCCTGCGCATCGGCGAGCAGATCGATCCCGGTGTGCCCTGGACCCAGGCGCAACTGGAAGGACGGGAAGCCCCCCTGTCGTTGGCGCTAAAATCCGGCAACTTCGGCGGCGCCGACTTTTTCACCCGATCTTTCAAGGTACTGCCATGAGCATTCACCACGAAAACGTCCTGCGCGAGCAGATCTCAACTCTGGGCAAGTCGCTGTTCGATCGTGGGCTGACTATGGGCTCCAGCGGCAACATCAGCGTGCGCCTGGACGATGGCGGCTGGTTGATGACACCCACCAACGCTTGCCTGGGGCGCCTCGATCCGGCGCGTATTTCGCGGCTTGATGGCCAGGGGCAGTGGCTCGACGGCGACCAGCCCACCAAGGAGCAGTTCCTGCACATGGCGATGTACGCCGAGCGCCCCCAGTCCGGCGCCATCGTGCATTTGCATTCCACCCATTCGGTGGCGGTGTCGTGCTTGCCCGGCATCGACCCCTGCGACTGCATTCCTCCTCTCACGGCCTATTATGTGATGCGGGTCGGCAAGCTGCCGCTGGTGCCCTACCACGTGCCGGGCGACCCCAAGCTGGGCGATGCCGTACGCGGCCTGGCGGGGCGGCACTGCGCCGTGCTGCTGGCCAACCATGGGCCGGTGGTGGCGGGCAAGGACCTGGAGGCGGCGGTATACGCCACTGAGGAGTTGGAAGAGACCGCCAAGCTGTTCCTGCTGCTGCGCGGAGAGAACCCGCGCGCCCTCAACGAGGAGCAGGTGGCAGAGCTGAAGCGGCGCTTCCCCGCCTGAATTCGGACTCCTCCCGTCATGACAACGCCGCCCCTGGCTTGCCGGGGGCGGCGCCTTTTCTTTGCGGCCGCTTTATCAGCGGATCACGAAGCCACGGCCTACCGGATCCCGTTCGTCGATCAACCACTTCGCGTAGCCGATCAGCTCGGCGGTACCCTGCACGCTTGGGCGGATGGCACGATAGCCGCCAATTTCCGTCTCGCCGAGGATCTCTCCGGTGAAGCGGCCACTGCCGAGCAGGCCTTCGGAGTGGATGGGGCGGCCCACTTCAAGCTCCTTACGGGCATGGAACATGGCCATCATCGCGCTGGTGCCGGTGCCGCCGGGCGAGCGGTCGAGCTTGCCATCCGAGAACACGTGCACGTTGCGGTAGAGCGAATCCGGCTGCGTTCCCTCGTGCCAGAAAGTGACGAAATTCAGGCCGTTGATGTGTGGGTGGGTTGGGTGACGAATCTCCATGCGGGCGTTGAGCTCGGCCTTCACGGCCTGGCCGGCGTGGGAGAAGTAGCTGCCGTTGTCGGGGCAGATGGGCTGCCTGTCGGAGGGTACGCGGATGATGGCGAAAAAGTTGCCGCCGAACACAAGGTCGGCCTTGAGCGTACCGAGGCCAGGTACCTCGACGGGGATATCCTGCTCCATGACGAAGGCGGGTACGTTCTCGAAGCGGGTCCAGTGCACCTTGTCGGCATCGGCCTTGACCTCGGAGACCACGGTACCGGCGGTGGTTTCGAAGCGAATGCGGGTGAGGCCGTTCTCTTGCGGGGGAGGCGCCAGGCGGTGGGAAACCATGGCCATGGAAAGCGCGATGGTGCCGTGGCCGCACATGTCGACGAACTGCTCGCCGTCGATCCATAGCATACCGGCGTCATGGTCGGAGTCGGAGGGAGGAGTAAGAAACACACCGAACATGTGTTGGTGGCCGCGAGGCTCACGCATCAGGCTGGTGCGTACATGGTCGTGATGCTCCTGCAGATAGCGGCGCTTGGCGAGGATGTCGCCGCCGAGCGGGTAGGGAATACCGCCGTGGATAATGCAGGTAGGTTCGCCTTCGGTATGGGTATAGATGACGTCCAGAAATTGCTGATTGTTCATGACAACATGTCCTGTATGGATTGGGCGGTTGTAGTGGTGGAGAGCATCGCTGGCCGGTTCAAAGACCGAACCAGCGCGGTACGCTCATGACGATGCCTTCCGGCCAGACGATGACGGCGAGCAGCACGAACAGCATCACGGCGATGAAGGGCAGGTTGGCGTAGGTGATGCGAATCACGTCGACCTTGGCTATCACACTGGTAATGAACAGCGCGGCGCCTACCGGGGGCGTCTGCTGGCCGATGCCCCAGCACAGGATCACCACCATGGCGAACTGCAGCGGATCGATGCCGAGCAGCTGCACGCTGGGCAGGAACAGCGGCACGACGATGAACATCATGGCGATGCCGTCGAGGAAGGTTCCGGCAATGATCAGCACCAGGCTGAGGATCAGCAGGAAGCCGATCGGACCCATGTCGAGCGCGGCAATGGGGCCCAGCACCAACTGGCCGAGGCTCTGGTAGGTGAAGGTGTAGCCGAGGGTATGGGCGGCGGCGGTGACGAACATCACCGCGCCGGTCAGCACGGCGCTTTCCACCAGGGCGCGATAGAGCATACGCAGCGAGAGCGAACGGTACAGCAGCATGCCGGCGACGATGCCATAGGCCACGGCTACGGCAGAGGCTTCGGTGGGGGTGAAGATGCCGCCGAGAATACCGCCCAGGATGATCACTGGCATCAGCAGGGCGGGCAGGGCAGTGACAAAGGTCTTGCCGAGTTCGCCAAGTGAGAAGGCCGCCTCGATGGGGTATTGGCGTTTGACCGAGATCCACCAGGCCATGGCGATCAGTCCCACTGCCGTGAGTGCGCCAGCGATCAGGCCGGCGGCAAACAGCGCCCCGGTGGAGAGGCCCATGTAAGCGCTCAGCAGTACCATGGGGACGCTGGGTGGAATGATGATGCCGATGGTGGATGACGAGGCCGTTACCGCGGCGGTGAAGGGCGCTGAATAGCCCCGTTTGATCATCTGCGGAATCATGACGCCACCCACGGCGGCGGTGTCGGACATCGACGTACCGCTCATCCCGGCGAAGAACATCGAGGTGAGAATGTTGACTGCCGCCAAGCCGCCGCGAATGGCACCGACCAGGGCGCGTGCCAGGTCGATCAGGCGCGCCGAGATCCCGCTGTGGTTCATGATCTGTCCAGCCAGGATGAACAGCGGTACCGCCAGCAGCGGGAAGGATTCAGTGCCGCGATAGAGGCGCTGCACCAGCACCAGCATGTCGACGCCGGAGTAAGCCAGCACGCAGATCGAGACCAGCGTGAGGGCGAAGGCGATCGGCATGGCCAGGCCGATCAGCGTCAGCAGCGCCAGCAGGATAACGAGCAGGATCATGACGAAACCTCCTCCAGCGTGGCATGCCGGGCGGCTTCATAGGGGGGCACCTTGGCCCTGACGGCGGCAACACATTGGCGTATCAGCTCCAGCAGCATGCCGACACCGGTAATCGGTACGGCGATGTAGAACAGCCATTGGGGAGCGCCCAGCATCAGGGTGGTACGGTGTGAGAACTGCATGGTTTGTTCGATGCCCCAGATCACCATGACCGCGCAGACCACGCCGATGAGCGCCTGGTTGAGGAAGAACAACAGCCACTGCCCACGGCTGGGCAGCAGCGCCGCGATTACGTCGATGCGCAGATGCGCACCCTGGCGCAGGGCGAGATAGCCGCAGAAAAAGGTGACGTAGACCAACAGCCCGACCAGCACTTCGGCGCTCCAGGACAGCGAGGCATTGAAGACATAGCGGGCGAGTACGGCTGCCATGGCCAGCACGGTAATGGCAGACAGCAGCAGTGCGGCGACCGCTTCGAAAAGACGATCAAGCATGGTGAGGCTCCCGGGAGTAGGGCAGGCCGGGAAAGGCCTGCCTGAGGTTGGAGGCGGCTCAGGGGTGGTTGGCGATGCGCTCCACCATCGCACGGGCCTCTTCCGAGAGGTCCTGTGTGAAGGCCTCCCAAAGCGGCTGCGAGGCTTCGATGAAGGCTTCGGTGTCAACCTCGTTGACCTGCATGCCGTTTTGCTCGACCAGGTCGATCACACTCTGGTCGGCGCGCTCGCCGAAGGCCTCGGTGGCCTCGAAAGCCTTCTGGCCCCCCTCGAGCAACGCTTGCTGAACCTCTTCGGGAAGATCCTGGAAGCGCGCTTCGTTCATCAACAAGAAGCCGACGGTATAGACGTGGCCCGAAAGCGAGAGATAATCCTGCACTTCATAGAAACGGCTGGCTTCGACCTCGACCAGTGGATTTTCCTGACCGTCGAAGACACGTGTCTGGAGCGCAGAATAGAGCTCCGGATAAGGCAGAGGTGAGGCGTTGGCACCATAGGCGTTGAACATTTCCACACGTTGGCGACTTTCCGGCGTGCGGATTCGCAAGCCATTCAAGTCATCAGGTGTTTCGATGGGGCGACGGTTGTTGGTGATATGACGAAAGCCCCCCTCGTAGAAACCGATGACCCGGTAATCCTGCTCTTGGAGCTGCTCCTTGATGGCTTCGCCTACCTCGCCCAAGAGTACGGCTCTCACATGTTCGCGATCACGAAACAGGTAGGGCAGCGAGAGAATGCCCAGGTCCTCGTCGATAGTCGTGATAGGCGTTTCGATGGTGGCTATATCGAGAGTACGAGTATCGAGTGACTCGATATTACTGATCTGATCGCCCAGGGAGCCGGAGTGGAACAGGTTGATTGCCACGCCACCATCAGTGGCGCCTGCTACGTGCTCCGCAAGCGCGGTCAAGCCTGCCATCTGGATTCCCTGCTGGCTGCCGATGGTCGCGGCACGGAGCTCGAGATCGGCGGCGGTAGCGGAGCCCGTTAGCCCAACGGCTAGAGCCAGCGCGGTAAACAAGGGTGCAGATAGAAGTGGTTTCATGGAGACGCTCCTTGGTTGTTGTTGAGGGAGTCGTGTCACGGAATGAATGATCACGTCCCTCTAGCCTAAGGGGTCACCGTGTAGGGATATAGAAGATTCAAGCCATATTTTTGAATATAAAGGACGTCTAGCCGTATGCCGCTGACGCAGCTTGGGGCTGGCGCCCCTGTCGTCTTGATTGGCTCGGGCTGCATCCGTAGTGAGTCGTGAAGTCACGAGAGAGATGTGCGGCATCGGCAAAGCCGCAGTCGGCGGCGATCTCGGCGATCGAACTGCCGGTATGGTGCAATAGCCACTCGGCATAGCGCAGTCGCATGGTCTTGAAATAGCGCATGGGCGTGGTGCCCATCTCCTGCCTGAACAGGCGGTCCAACTGGCGGGGGCTCAGGTTGATGCGCTCCGCCAAGCCTTGGGTGTCCAGCCGAGCATTCAATGACTGCTCCATGGTTAGTACGGCAACCCGGACCCGCTCGTCGCGAATTTCATGAATGGCTTCGAAGAAGTGGGTTTGTGGCGAGTTGGAGGTGCGCATGCCGTTGAGGATCATGTGTCGAATGGCCTGTTGAGCCTTCTCCGGGCCACACCTCCGCCGGATCAGGTGCAATGCCATGTCGGTAGCACCCGACGATCCGGCACAGGTGATGACTCGGGCGGACTCTAGGAACAGGCGATCGGGCGTCGCATCGATCTGTGGGAATTGCTGGCGAAAGTCGTTGATGACGTTCCAGTGCACGCAGACCCGCTGACCCTTGAGCAAGCCGGCTCGCGCGATGGAGAAGGTTCCGGTACAGACGCCGACCAGCTTGACGCCCTGCTTGCAGGCTTCCTGCAGGTAATCGCTGAGTGCCTTGTCTTCGTGAGGATCGAGGTAATTGTTGCCGCCGCATACGGCGA
Source organism: Halomonas sp. A29 (assembly GCF_046723295.1). Lineage (NCBI taxonomy): Bacteria > Pseudomonadati > Pseudomonadota > Gammaproteobacteria > Oceanospirillales > Halomonadaceae > Halomonas > Halomonas sp. A29. Next base: position 418,856 of record NZ_JAXQPR010000001.1, on the reverse strand, counting down.
TATGGGTGAAATGGCACGGGTCACGGTAAGAAGATTGGGGGTGGACCTCCAGGCCGCAGCTCGAGGTGACCGGCCCTGGCCCCATGATGTGCCAGCTGCAATGGATCTGTCGGCTGCGCCCTCCCTTGTCGGCGGCCAGGCGCAGCGAATCGATGAAGCCAGCAAAGGCATTCAGCGTGAACAGTGGCAGCAGGATGAAGCCGACACGCAGCGGCGGCTGTTGGAGCTGGGGCATCGATGGCCTCATCACGTCGGAGCGAAAACGACTGCGCTCCAGTATGCGCCGATGGTGGAGGATCTTCGAGCTCGATCGAGCGCAGCGGCACAAGGCCCGTTCCTCCTTGGGACGCCCTGCGTTATAAACGTGAGGCGACATGAAGTCGCGTCACCGGGAGAAGTACAGAATGGCGTGTCGCAATATTGCCTTGCTGGCCGCGGGGCTGGTGGTTCTGGCCGGGTGCCAGGCCGAGGAGACGCAGCTTCAGACGAGTGGGATCGCCTACGAAGCCATCGAGGAGAGCTTCGTGGAGTCTGACTGCCCGGCGGAGCATTGCGCGAAGGTGGAGGTGAGTGCGTTGCACTTTCCTGAGTCACCGGAGCTGAGCGAACAACTGCGCACGCGACTGCTCGTCATGGGGCAAGGGATCACCGATGGCGAAGCCGAGTGGCCGAACGACTCCTGGGAGGCCTATGCCGAGACATTCATCGAGCAGGCCAGGGAGGAGCGCCAGTACGCACTTGCACATAGCGCTAGCTGGGTTCGGCTCGAGGCCCAGGTATTGACCCGGCATGACGATCTGCTGGTCATCGAGCTCGGCAGTTACGTCTACCACGCAGGGCAGGCCCATGGCATGCCGTTGACCGCGTTCATGGTTATCGATGAGCGCCTGGGGCAGGTAGTCACGCTCGACGACATGCTGCTCGACGGCCAGGAGGCGGCATTCTACGAGGCCCTGATCCGTGCCCATGAGCGCTGGCTCCGGGAGTTGGAACAGGACGATGGCTTCGCCGCCAACTGGCCGCTGCACGAAAGCCGCAACGTGGCGCCTTTGGAGTCGGCCTGGGCGGTCAGGTACAACGTCTACGAGATCGCTCCCTACGCCGTTGGCCAGCCGGAACTCCACATTCCCATCGATGAGCTTGAGGGTATCGCCAAGCCGCGCTATCTAGGTCGAGAATAAGGGCCTCGGTTGGAAGAGGAAGGGCATGGAGAAAATATTGGTCAGCGCCTGCCTGCTGGGCAAGCGGGTTCGCTACGATGGCGGCGCCAAAATGCTGTCGTCGGAGATACTCTCGCAGTGGCAAGCCGAGGGTCGCGTAGTACTGGTGTGCCCCGAGGTCGATGCTGGCCTGCCCATACCCCGCCCGCCTGCCGAGATCATTGCCGGCGACGGAGGCGACGTTCTGGCCGGTTCGGCACGGATCGTCGATCGTAGCGGTGAGAATCTCACCGAGGCTTTCCTGCAGGGAGCCTCGCTCGCGCTTCAGCTATGCCAACGTCATGACATCAAGGTGGCGGTCCTGACCGAACACAGCCCCTCCTGTGGCAGCACGACCATTTACGATGGCAGTTTTTCGGGGGTGAAGAGACCTGGTGCTGGGGTCACCGCGGCATCGCTTCGCCAACATGGCGTGCGCGTTTTCAGCCAGCATGAAATCGTCGAGGCGCAGCGGGTCATACAGACGCTATAAAGATTAATAAGTACCCGAAGTACCACGATGCGAAACACCACGTAAGGAAAACGACATGGCCTCCATTCGCCGTGAGCTGGTGGCATTGATCGAGCGCGGCGCGATTTCGCGTGAAGAGGTGGCGCGAGCGGTCGCGCTTTCCGGGCTCCACCCTTCAGGGCGGGCCTGGTCAGTGTTCCTGGATCGGTTGCTGCTGTGGCTGGGCGCGCTGGCACTGACCTTCGGCGTGTTGTTTCTGGTGGCTTACAACTGGACCGAGATGGGCCGCTGGCTGCGTTTCGGGCTGGTGCAGGTGGCGCTGGTGGTGGCCATCGGCGTCTACTGGTGGGCCGAAGGGTGCGGCGTCGTGCAAAACATGGTGGCCCGGGCGGCACTCATGGCAGCTTCGCTGCTGCTGGGCGTGCTGTTGGCACTGTTCGGTCAGGTGTACCAGACCGGTGCCGATCCCTGGCAACTGTTCTTCTTCTGGGCTGTGCTGATGCTGCCCTGGGCGGTGGTGGCGCGCTTCGATGCGCTCTGGATCCTGTGGCTGGGGCTGCTCAACCTTTCGCTGTCGCTCTACTTGCGAACCTGGGGCTGGGCGTTCGGCATCCTGTTCTCGAGCGAGACTGCGGTGCTGTGGGGAGTGTTCATACTCAATACGGTAGCGCTGGGGTTGTGGGAGCTGGGTGCGCGGCGCTGGCGCTGGCGCTGGTTATCGGTGGGATGGGCCACGTGTCTTCTGGCGCTGGGCAGCGGCATTCCCCTGACACTGCTGATGCTCATGTTCATCCTGGATGAGTGGGCCGATGTCTCGGCCGCTGTGCTGGTTTACCCGCTGTGGCTGGTAGCGCTCTACGTCGTCTACCGCCACTGGCGGCCGGATCTTTTCATGCTGGCGGGCGGCTGCCTGTCGGTCATCGTGGTAGCCACCGCCTTCTTTGGGCGACATCTGCTGTGGCAGGGTGGGGCGGGTGGCTTCCTGTTCCTGGCTATGTCAGTGCTGGCGCTGGGTGCAGCGGCAGTGTTCTGGCTCAAGCGGCTGCATGCCGAGATGCAGTCATGAGCCGCTGCGTGATAGCTCTGCGAGGCGTTCCAGCCAAGCCGATGGCTGGCCGAGATAACCCATGATGTCCACGACCTCGTGGCGGCCTTCACTTTCAAGTACCAGTGTCGGAAACCCCGCCCCACTCACGCGGGCCAGCAGTTCCCGGCTGGCGTGAATATGCGCCCAGGTCGGCTCGCCCTGCTGTGCGGCATAGGCCGCGTCGAAGGCGGGCCCGTCGAGTCCGATATCCAGCGTCAACGCGCGCAGCACCGCTGGGTCGGCGATGCGCCGCCCCTCGACGTAGTGGGCCGTCTGCATGCGTGCCAACAGATCCAGCCCACGGCCGGCGATCTCGTCGGCAGCCAGCATGCCGGTGATCGGCGGCTCGGAATCGAATACCGCGCTTTCATCGCGCAGCAGATCGTTGTGGTAGGCGTCTCCAAATAGTTGGCCGCTGAGCTGCGCAATTCGCCGGTCATGCGGTTCTACCATCTGGCGCAGCTGCGGCGTCACGGGACGACGGTTGGGACCGGCCATCATGCCGCCGGCGTGTAGCTGTATCGGCAGCACTTGGTGAGCCGCCTGGACCAGCGGTGCGACCGCGTAGCACCAGCCGCACAGCGGGTCGAGAATGTAGTGCAGGGTTACCGCCCCGGCGTTGCCGGGGCGGAAAGCGGTTGCCTGTTGGGTCATGGGGGTTACCACTCCATTTCACCTGTGTTGACTTTGGCACCGATCTCGAGGGCAATGCCCAGGCCCGCTTGGGGGTAGGCCTTCTGCATGGCCTCGATTAGCGCTGCGCTATCCTCGGCTTGAGCCAGTTCCGTCTCGAAACGCTGCAAATAATCCTGCGTATAGGCCACCTGCGAAGCGTCCTGCGGCAGGCCGGGCAACGAGTGACCCGGTACAACGATAGCCGGATTCAGGGCGGCGATCTCGTTCAGTTTCTCCATCCAGGCCGCGCGCTCGGCTGCTGTCTGGGTGTCGGCGGTCCATACGTTCAGTCCTGCGAATACGTTCACGCCACCGGCCACCGCTTCGATCGATGGGATCCACACATAGCTCCGGTGCGGCAGGCTGTCGCCCAGGCCGCGGATTTCCAGTACCTGGTCCTCGAGCATGATTGTGTTGCCGGGCAGCACCTCGGGCAGCGGCACCTGCTGCGGTGCGTTGGTACCCATCCGCGGGCCCCAGACCTGTAACTTGGTCGGCAGGGTGGCCTCGATCTTCTCCACCGTCGGCTCGGTAGCGACTACCTCCGCGTCGGGGAAAAACTGCTTGAGTACGTCGATGCCGAAGTAGTAATCCGGATCGGCCTGGCTGATATAGATCGTTTGCAGATTTTTCCCACTGTCCAGCACCATGGCCGCGATGCGCAGTGCGTCGGCGCGGGTAAAGCCGGTATCCAGCAGCACGGCGTCGTGCTCGCCGGAGACCAGTACGGCATTGACGTGAAAGCTGCCGGCATCGGCGTTATAGACCTGCAGCGTCAGCGGTGCCGCCGCGGGCTCGTCGGTTTGCGCGTTGGCGGATGCAAAGCCCAGTGCCGCAGTGGCGAAGGCGAACCAGCGTAGCGGGGAGAGAGGTTTTTTCATCGCGTTTGTCCTGCAAGGTGATTAAAAGGTGAGGGGCTGTGCACAGGATATTGGATCGAAATGATTGGATATACGCTATTCTGGTCGATAGATTGTCAACCAGATCGAGCGAATGAATGGACCGTTTTACCGCCATGAAGGTGTTCGTCGCAGTGACCGAGCGCGGCAGCGTGACCGCGGCCGCCGAGGCGCTGGATATGTCGCGGGCAATGGCTAGCCGCTATCTCGAGAGCCTGGAGCGCTGGCTGGGCGCGCGGCTGCTGCACCGCACGACGCGCCGCATTGCGCTGACGGACGCCGGCCACGAGGCGCTTTCGCGCTGTCGCCAAATGCTGGACCTCGCCGATGAAGTTCAGCTTGCGGCCGGTGCGCGCGGTGTCGAGCCAAAAGGCCGATTGCGCATCGCCACCAGCCAATCGTTTGCCCAGGCCTGGCTTGCCGAGGCGGTGGCGGAGTTCCTGGCCGGCCACCCACAGGCGCAGGTCGAGCTACTGGTGCTGGAGCGGGCCGTTAACCTGGTGGAGGAGCGGGTGGACTTGGCGGTGCGCATCACCAATCAGCTCGAGGAGTCGCTGGTGGCGCGGCGGCTGTGCACCTGCCGCTCGGTGCTGTGCGCGTCTCCCGGGTATGTGGAGCGGCACGGCATGCCGCAAACCCCCGAGATGCTGGCTGAGCATGATTGTGTGGCACACTCCTATGTCAGCCGTAGTGAAATCCGACTGCGCCGGGAGGGCCGCAGCGTGAGCGTGCCGGTGACAGGTAAACTTTCCAGCAACGAGACGGGCGTCGTGCGCATGGCCACGCTGGCCAGCGCCGGCATTGCGATGCTCCCAACCTATTTCGTGGCCGACGACCTACGCCAAGGCCGGCTAATGTCCGTGCTGCCCGCCTGGGAGCCGGAGCCACTGGGCATACATGCGCTGTACCTGTCGCGCCGCTACCAGCCGCTGCTGCTGCGAGCGATGATCGACTTCCTGGCTGAACGGCTCGGCGGCGATGTGGCGCCCTGGGATCGTGATATCGATACTGCTTGGGTCACTCACACGGAGACATCTTCATGAGCCGCTCCATCACGCCCCTTAGAGAGCGACTTGGCCGAGCCGGCATTACGATGACCGAAGGCGAAGGCGAGCCGACACTCGAGACGCCCTGGTTTGTGCGTGCACTGCAGGCGTTTTCTGGCTGGCTGGCCGCCCTGTTCCTGCTCGGCTTCATCGGCATGGGCGCGGTGTTCGTGCTCGACAGCAGCGTCGCTGCCGCCACCCTGGGGCTGGTGATGATTGCCGGCGCCTTTGCGCTGCTGCGGGGAGCGAACGGAGACTTCGTCGAGCACCTGGCGCTGGCGGGTAGCCTGGCAGGCCAGTTGCTGGTGGCCTGGGCCTTGGGCGCCGCGCTGGAGAGCGTGAGCGCCGGCTTCTGGTGGTCGTTGGTAGGGCTTCAGGCGGTATTGGCGCTGGTGATGCCAAGCCTCACCCATCGCACCTTTTCCGCCTTCGCGGCGAGCCTGGCGTTCTATCTGGCGTTGACCGAAGGCGCCTCGGCGCCTTCGCTGGCCGGCGGCCTGGTGCTGCTGGCGCTGACCGTCCTATGGCTCAACGAGTTTCGCTGGCCGGCACATATGCGCCAGTTGCAAGCACTGGGGTATGGCCTGTTGCTGGGCCTGCTCGCCATTCAGGTCATGGGATATCACGGGCAGTCGCTGCTCCTCGGGCGCTACGATTACGGTACGGGCCTGACCTGGCTGGAGCCCTGGGTGGGGGATGGCCTGGCTACGCTGGCTCTTCTGCTGCTGATTCGCCATGTCTTCCGGCGGCACAGGTACGCCATTGCGCCGAGCGCGCGGGTGGCAGCCTATGGCGCCGCGGCGGTACTGATGCTGCTCTCGCTCCAAGCCCATGGGCTGAGCCAGGGCGCGGTGGTGGTCGCATTGGGCTTCGCCATCGCCAATCGCCTGGTCATGGGGTTTGGGGGGCTACTGCTGCTGCTATCGATCTCGAACTACTACTACTGGCTCGAGGCGACATTGCTGACCAAGGCAATGACGCTGTTCGCCCTCGGCGTTGTGCTGCTGGCGATCCGTTGGGCCATTAGGCACGGCTGGCGGATCGGTGAAACGGAGGGCGCGGGGCAATGAGAGCGACAGCCAAGCTGAACAGGATCATCGTGGCGGCGGCCCTGGTGCTGATCCTGGCCCTGGTCAACTGGAGCATCTGGGCCAAGGAGCGCCACCTGGCCGAAGGCGAGGTGGTGTATCTGGAGCTTGCGCCGGTGGACCCGCGCTCGCTGATGCAGGGCGACTACATGGCGCTGAATTTCGATATCGGCAACCGTATACAGGACGCACTGTACGACAGGCGCTTGGAGAGTGGCGAGATGGATGCCGTCGATGGGCACGTGGTCGTTCGTCTGGACGCGCAGCGGGTCGCGCACTTCGAGCGCTTGGAATCCGTGGAGAGTGCGCTGGAGGCCGATGAAATGCGCCTGCGCTACCGGGTGCGCAACGGCCGGGTCCGGTTCGCCACCGACGCTTTCTTCTTCCAGGAGGGCCACGCCGAGCGCTACGAGCCCGCTCGTTATGGCCAGTTCCGTGTCAACGAAGGCGGCGAACCCCTGCTAGTCTCGCTACACGATGCCGAGCTGGAGCTGCTGGGAGAGATGGAGCGGTGATATGGCTTCGTAGTTTATATGGCGCCGGGGTTGCTCACGAGCTAGCTCAAACCGAACAGCGCATGCGCCAGGTGTCCGCTGATGAAGGCGAGGCTGGCGGCGGCGCCTCCTATCAACAGGGTACGAAGCCCCGAGCGTAACATCGGCCGGTGGTAGACCAGGCTCTTGAGCATCCCGATGTTGAAGAACATTGCACCGGCGATAAGTAGACTTGCCAGGAATTGGGTGGTGGCATCCAGGCCCGGTAGCGCATAGGGCAGTAGCGGCATGGCGCCTACGATGATAAAAGCGAAGAAGGTCGTCAGCGCGGCGTGCAGGGGGCTCAATCCGACAGGCTGCAGGGAATACTCTTCCTTGAGCATGGTGTCCACCCAGATATCGTGATCGTCGGTCAGGGTTTCCACCACTCTTTCCAGCAATTCCCCCTCGAAGCCTTTTGCACGGAAAATCTGGCGTATTTCTTCTCTCTCTCCTTCGGGAATGAGCTGGATATGGTGATATTCGCGACGAGCGACACTGTCGATATGTTCCTGCTGCGCTTGGGAAGCCTCGTAGTTGCTGACGGCCATGCTGAAGCCGTCGGCAAGAAGGTTGGCGAAACCGAGTACCAGGGCGACCGTAGGGGAAAAGCCTGCGCCGAAAGCGCCAGAAACGACGGCGAATGTGGTTACGCACCCATCGATGCCCCCGAGTATCGCATCGGGCATGGAGTTCGCTTGCGGCGGCTGGGACAGGCGCTCCTTCACTGCCTCGGGGCGGTGCTCGGGCTCGAGATCTTCGCGGTCTTGTGCCATGGCGCCCATCCGGAGTGGGTATTATGCGTCTCTTCTCTATCCAAGGAGAATAGAAGAGGGCATCGGTAAACGTTAGCAGATGACATTAGGAGAGCAGCAGTGCATGGACCAGACCCGACCAATAAGCACCCCATGGAAGGGTTTCCCCAGGTGTGCTTCATCAAGAACGTGATCAAGGGCCCGAATATCATCGTCGGCGACTACACCTACTACGACGATCCGGAGGATTCGGAGAACTTCGAGCGCAACGTGCTCTACCATTACCCGTTCATTGGCGACAAACTGATCATCGGCAAGTTCTGCGCCATTGCACGGGGCGCCAAGTTCATCATGAACGGGGCGAATCACAAGCTTTCCGGCATCTCCACCTACCCGTTCCAGATCTTCGGCAATGGCTGGGAGAAGGTCATGCCGGAGCCAAGCGAGCTGCCCTACAAGGGCGACACGGTCGTTGGGCACGACGTGTGGATCGGTTATGACGCCCTCATCATGCCCGGCGTGAAGATCGGCAACGGCGCCATTATATCGTCGCGCTCGGTAGTGGTGAGCGACGTACCGCCCTATACGGTGGTCGGCGGCAACCCGGCCCGCCCCATCAAGCAGCGCTTCCCGCCGGAGGCGGTCGAAACCCTGCAGGCCATTGCCTGGTGGGACTGGCCGGTGGAAAAGATCACCCAGCATCTATCGCTCATCGTGGCGGGCGATGTCGAGGCGCTACAGGCACAGCAATAGCCTTTGCGGTAAGCTCGAGCTTTGCTGTTGATCGCCTGACAGAGTGATCACAAGGAGATGGCTCGTGGAGTGGTGGACCTGGATAACCTACGTGGGCGTGATTACGGCCCTGATCATCTTCCCGGGGCCGGTGGCACTGCTATGCACCAGTCATGGCTTGCGATTCGGTCGGCATCGGGCCTTCGCTACCGTGCTTGGCGGCGGCATAGCGTCGTTGGTTCTGATGGCGCTCTCTGCATTGGGCCTCGGCGCCGTTCTGGCCACCTCGGAAACGGCCTTCTTCGTACTCAAGCTGGTCGGTGGCGCCTACCTGATCTACCTGGGGCTGCAGGCTTGGCTGACGGTACCCCGTTCGCCGATGGCGGAGGTGCCCGAAGTGGGGGTGGCCACGAGGCAATCCGTACCTACCCTGTTCCGCCAGGGTTTCCTGGTGGGGATCGGCAATCCCAAGGACCTGCTGTTCTTCGCTGCTCTGTTCCCCAACTTCATCACCATCGGCGAACCGCAAGTGCTCCAGTTCGTCATCCTGGCGCTGACCTGGCTGGTCATCGACACCACCCTGATGACGCTCTACGCCACCCTGGGCTCGGGCCTGGGCCGCTGGTTCGATAGCCCCGGCAGGATGCGCGCGTTTCATCGCACCACCGGCGGGCTTTTCCTGGGCGCGGGAGGCACGTTGATTGCCTCGAGTGCCAATAGGTAAGCGCCAAGAGGTGAGCTGTAAAAAGCGGCGCAGCCATCATCGTGGCTGCGCCGCTTTCGGTTGCGAGCGACCTACGGCTCCACGATGATCTTCACGTGAGATTTGTCGTTGAGCAGCGTTTCGAAGCCTTTTTCGACCACGTCCGTAAGGGGGATGCGCGCGGTGATCAGGTCCTCCGCGCGGTAGTAGCCCTGTTCCATCAGCGCCATGACGGCGGGGTAGACGTGCCGATAGGCGATGATGCCCTTCATGGTGCGCTCCTTTATCACCAGGTCGTTGGGTTGGAAGGCAGCTTCCGTTTCCCAGATGCTCACGACCACCATCTCTCCGCCGGCGTGGGTACTGTTGATGACCTGGTTGAGTACGGCGGGGATGCCGGTCACCTCGAAGGCGAAGTCCACGCCGCCGCGGGTGAGGTCGTGGATCCGTGCCACCACGTCGCCCTGTTGTGGGTCCAGCGCCGTGGCGCCTAGATCGGTGGCCTTCTGCCGCCGCACTTCGGAAAGCTCGACGGCATAGATCTCGGCGGCGCCGGCGGCCTTGAGGGACTCGATCACCATCAGCCCGATGGGGCCCGCGCCGAACACCACGGCGCTGTCACCGGCTTTCAGCGAACTCTGGCGAACGGCATGCAGGCCCACGGCGGCGGGCTCCACCAGGGCGCCTTGATCGTAGGAGAGCGCCTCGGGCATGCGGTGGACCATGTGTTCGCCGACCACGGTGTACTCCGAGAAACCGCCGCCGCCTCCCGATAGGCCATGGAAGCCCAGCAGGGGCGTAAGATTGTAGCGCTCCATCAGGTAGCTGCCGTCTCGATGGGGCGACAGGATCGGCTCGATGGCGACGCGATCTCCGGGCTTGACCCGAGTAACGCGTTCACCCACCTCCACCACTTCACCAGCGAACTCGTGGCCCATGATGATGGGGGCGCGCTGCTGGCTGAGCGGGTGCGGCTCATCCACTGGAATAAAGATGGGGCCGGCGCTGTACTCGTGCAGGTCGCTGCCGCAGATGCCGCAGGCGGCGACCTTTACCTTGACCTGGTGCGGCTCCTCGATTCGTGGTGTTGTAACCGTTTCCACGCGCAGGTCGCGGGCGCGATACCAGACGGCCGCTTGCATGGTGTGCTTGTTGTCGTTCATGGAATGGCCTCGTTGTTCTTGTGAGGCGAGCCGGCAAGGTGCCGGCCCGCTGTGTCAGGTGAAAATCAGGCGAGGTGATGCACTTCCTGTTGGCCATAGACCGGCGTGGGAATGCCTTCCATGCGCGCTTTGAGCTGTAGCGCCAGGTAGTGGGAGTAGTGGCGCGACTGGTGCAGGTTGCCGCCGTGGAACCACAACGCCTGCTGCTGGGTGGGCTTCCACATGTTGCGCAGCTCGCCCTCCCAAGGACCGGGGTCCTTGGTCGTGTCGGAGCCGAGCCCCCAGCACTTGCCGACCTTGTCGGCCACCTCCTGGGAGATGATGCGCGCTGCCCAGCCGTTCATGGAGCCGTAGCCGGTGGCGTAGACGATCAGGTCGGCGGGCAGCTCGGAGCCGTCGCTGAGCGTCACCGAGCGTGGGTTGATGCGCTCGATGCCCACGCCGCTGCGTAGCTTGATGTCGCCATTGGCTACCAGGTCGCAGGCGCCCACGTCGATGTAGTAGCCGGAGCCGCGCCGCAGGTACTTGAGGAACAGGCCTGAGTCGTCGTCGCCGAAGTCGAGCAGGAAACCGGCCTCTTCGAGTCTCTGGTAGAACTCGGCATCGCGTTCGCGGATCCGGTCGAAGGCGGGCCGTTGGAAGTCGGGCAGCAGCTTGTAGGGAATCGAGGCGAAGATCAGGTCGGCCTTGTCGTGGGTGATGCCGTTCTTCACTGCCTCCTCGGAATAGAGCGGGCCGAGGGCGTGTTCCATCAGCGAGTCGGACTTTACGATATGGGTCGAGGAGCGCTGGATCATGGTCACGTCGGCATCGTTCTCCCACAGCGCCGCGCAGATGTCATGGGCCGAGTTGTTGGAGCCCACCACGACCACTTTCTTGCCACGATAGGCGTCCGGCCCCGGGTGCTGGCTGGAGTGCTGCTGCTCGCCTTCGAAGGTCTCGGCGCCGGGGAAGTGCGGCACGTTGGGCACGCCCGACATGCCGGTGGCCAGGATCAGCTGCTTGGGCCTGAGCGTGACCTGCTCGCCGTCGCGGTTGACTCGCACCGTCCACTCGCCGCTGGCCTCGTCGAAGCTGGCGCCCTCGCACTCGGTGGAGCTCCAGTAGTTGAGCTCCATCACCCTGGTGTACATCTCCAGCCAGTCGCCGATCTTGTCCTTGGGCGCGAACACCGGCCAGTTCTCGGGGAAGGGGATGTAGGGCAGGTGGTCGTACCATACCGGGTCGTGCAGGCACAGCGACTTGTAGCGGTTGCGCCAGGCGTCGCCGGGGCGGGGGTGCTTGTCGAGCACGATGGTGGGCACGTCGAGCTGGCGCAGCCGTGCGGCAAGCCCGATACCGCCCTGGCCGCCGCCGATGATCACGCAGTAGGGCTGGCGTGTGTAGCCGAGCTCCCGCGCTTCCCGCTGGCGCGACTCGAGCCAGGTCTCGCGGGTCTTGCTGGCGCCGTGCTCGGCTCCCATGGGGCGCCTGGCGCCACGTGGTTCGGGATGGTCCTTGAGTTCCTGCATGGTGGTCAGCAGGGTCCAGCATTTGCCGTCCTTCAGGCGCAGGAGGCCCTTGCCATGGGCCACGCCGGTCTCGAAGGTGAACCAGGCTTCGGTCACGCCGTTGGCTTCGGTGGCTTCCCCGTCGATCTGCCAGTTCGCGGGGCGCGCTTCGCCCAGGGTGGCGTTGAGCATCGACTGGATGTCGTCCTTGCCTTCCAGCGTCTTGAGGTTCCAGGTGAAGGCGACCAGGTCGCGCCAGTAGCACTCGTCATGGAACAGGGCCATGACCCGTTCAATGTCGCGCTGCTCCAGCGCGATCTCGAAGTCGCGCAGCCACTGCTTGGCGTGTTGAGTTGGCGTGGGTGTCGTCATCGTTGTTCTCCGCTTGTTGTTAGGGGACGCCCTGTGTTCTGGCAGAAACCGTGCCAGCCGCGGAGGTTGTGCGAGAAGCTCTTTCAGGTGATTGAAAAGATTTATTTTTTTGAGTGGGATAGTAACGGAGATAGTGCGGGGCGCTGTTCTGCCCACCTGTAACGCGCGTGACAGCTGTCACGTTGCCGGGGTGGCCCGGCGTTACACCTGTAAACCCCCGACCAAGGGCGCAGGCGGAGCCGATTGACTCCTGCCCGGTACGGCATAGGCTTGAAGTCAGCTCTGCCACACAACACTGCCACACAACAACAAGGGCCTCTGCTACAGGAGCGTGGCAAGATGGCACCGGAGGCAGCGATGCCATTGCGTAACGAGCAACGCCAGCACATCGAGACCCTGATCCGGCTCAGCGAAGGCCAGCCGGCCGACCTGGGCGGATGCAGGGAAGTGATTCGGCGCTCCTGGGAGCGCTGCGTCGGCGAGTACCGGCTCGACCCCGGCCGCCCTCGTCCCGTGCGGGTGCTGACCCAGCAAGCGCTCAAGGAGCACCGCGAACCGGTGGATGAACTGCTGCACGTCGCCCGGGCGGGTGTCGATCAGCTCTTCACCCAGATCGCCCCGCTGGGCTATGTGCTGCTGCTTACCGACCGGCAGGGCATCACCGTCGATTTCCGTGGCCAGCGCGACCGGGAGTCCGACCTGCGCCGTGCCGGCCTCTACCTCGGCGCCGATTGGGACGAGCGCTACGCGGGAACCTGTGCGGTCGGCACCTGCGTGCACGACGCTCAGGCGATAACCTGCCACCAGAGCGAACACTTCGACGCCACACACATCAGCCTGACCTGCACGGCGGCACCGATCACCGACCCGCAGGGGCAGGTCATCGCGGTGCTGGACATCTCCGCGCTGCAGTCGCCGCGCGCCCAGGAGAGCCAGAACTTCGGTCTGCCGCTGGTTTCGCTCTACGCCCGCATGATCGAGGACGCCTATTTCCTGCACCGCTATCGCCACTGCCTGATGCTGCGCTTCGATACCGCCCGCGAGTTCGTTCATCTCAATGGTCGTGGGCTGATCGCCATCGAGGAGGACGGCAGCTTGATCGCCGCCAATGGCGCCGGCCGCGCGCTGATCGACGCCCACCTGCGGCGCTGGCCACCGTGGTCGCCAGGCTGGCAGCCTTCGATCACCCAGCTGTTCGACGGCGAGCTGGGTGAGCTGCTGGGTATATCGGCGACCAGCGACGACGGCATTCGCGCCTTTCGGGCGCGCGCCAGCGACACCACCTGTTTCATCACCCTGGTCGAGCCGCGTGGCCGGCGCCAATCACCGCGAGGCTTGCCGCCTTCTCCTACGCTTACACCGGTGCCGGCGCTGGACCGGCTCGCCTCGGACGACCCCGCCATGCATCGCGTGCTCAAGCTGGCGCGGCGGCTGCGCAACGAGGAAGTCAGTGTGTTGGTCACCGGCGAGACCGGCACCGGCAAGGAGGTGCTGGCCCGGGCGCTGCACGATAGCGGCACGCGCTCCAAGGGACCCTTCGTGGCGGTGAACTGTGCCGCGATTCCCGAATCGCTGATCGAGAGCGAACTGTTCGGCTACCTGCCCGGCGCCTTCACCGGTGGGCGCAGCAAGGGCATGCGCGGACTGATCCAGCAGGCCGACGGTGGCACTCTGTTCCTGGATGAGATCGGCGACATGCCGCTGACGCTGCAGACCCGGTTATTGCGTGTGCTGGCCGAGCGCGAGGTGATGCCGCTGGGGGCCGAGAAGGCGGTGCGCGTCGATATCCGCGTGATCACCGCCACCCACCGCGACATGAGCGAGCTGATCGCCCGGGGTGGCTTCCGGGAAGACCTCTACTACCGGCTGAACGGCGCCCAGCTGCGGCTGCCGGCACTGCGCGAGCGGGCCGACAAGCACTATGTGATTCGCAACGTCTACCAGGCACTGCTTGCCGAGCGCGAACGGGAGGTGCGTCTGCGTGCCGACGCCATGAGCGCACTGCTGGCCCATGCCTGGCCGGGCAATATCCGCCAGCTCAAGAATGCCCTGGCCTTCGCCCTGGTCACGGCCGAAGGGGACGAGATCACCCTCCACGACCTGCCGGAAGAGTGCCAGGGGCACCTCGGCGCCGCACCGCAGACGTTCGCGGTGACGCAGACAGAAGCAGCGAACGAAGGCGAGGTGCTGCATGAACTGCTGCGTGCGAGCGGCTGGAACGTCAGCCTCGTCGCGCGCAAGATCGGCGTTTCACGACCCACGATCTACCGGCGCATGCGCCGCCATGGCCTGGTGCCGCCCAACTGGCGCGAGGCCGACTCGAAGCTCGAACGTTAACACGCTATCTTTGTGGCTATTGCATGCCTCCCGTTGCCCAGGATCGGGGCGGGATGCGTCGTCACAGGCTTTGTCTGAAAAGTCGGTGAGCGAAGGCCAGACAAAGCGAAAATCGGTGAAAAGACGGAGTTTACGGGATGTAAATGAGTACTTTGAGCCGGTTTTTAACGCCGTATGGTCGAGCGCAACCAGTTTTCGGACAGAGCCTAGCGTATTGGAGCTTTTATGAGTCAAGACAACGAGTACGTACCGCCGAAGGTCTGGAAATGGGAAAAGGCCAACGGTGGCGAGTTCGCCAATATCAACCGCCCCATCGCCGGCTCCACCCACGACAAGGCGCTTCCGGTCGGCAAGCATCCGCTGCAACTCTACTCGCTGGCCACGCCCAACGGGGTGAAGGCCGGCATCATGCTTGAGGAGTTGCTGGCGCTGGGTCACTCAGGCGCCGAATACGATGCCTGGCTGATCCGTATCGGCGAGGGGGAGCAGTTCGGCAGTGGCTTCGTCGAGGTCAATCCCAACTCGAAGATCCCGGCGCTGATGGACCACAGCACCACGCCGCCTACCCGGGTGTTCGAATCGGGCTCGATCCTGCTCTACCTGGCCGAGAAGTTCGGCGAGCTGTTACCCCGCGACCCGGCCGGGCGTACCGAGACCCTGAACTGGCTGTTCTGGCAGATGGGCAGCGCGCCGTATCTCGGTGGCGGCTTCGGCCACTTCTACGCCTACGCCCCGACCAAGATCGAGTACGCCATCGACCGCTTTGCCATGGAGGCCAAGCGCCAGCTCGACGTGCTGGACCGGCGCCTGGCCGAGAGTCGCTACCTCGGCGGTGACGAATACACCATCGCCGATATCGCCAACTGGTGCTGGTACGGTCAACTGGCGCTCGACCGCGTCTACGATGCCGGCGAATTCCTGCAGGTGCAGGAGTATGAGAATGTGCAGCGCTGGGCCAAGGAGATCGATGCCCGCCCGGCGGTGCAGCGCGGGCGCATGGTCAACCGCACCTTCGGCCCACCGGAGCAACAGCTGCACGAGCGCCACGACGCCAGCGACTTCGAGACGCAGACGCAGGACAAGCGCTAGGTGACGGTCATAGCGCCAAGACGGTTGGAGCTCCGCGACCTGAAAGCCTGCGCGGCACTGTTCGCGCAGGTGTTCTCCGCGGAACCTTGGAGCGAACCTTGGGGTGTCGATGGAGCTCTGGCGCGGCTTGAGCATTTCCACGCGTCGCCCGGCTTCGTGGGGATGCTGTCGTTAGGCGACAAGGGTGAGGTCATGGGTTTCGTGCTTGGTAACCTCGAACCCTACCTGGATTGTCACCTGTTCTACCTGCGGGAGATGTGCGTCGCCTCGCAAAGGCAGGGCCAAGGTATCGGCTCGCAGCTCTATCGGGCTCTGGAGCGGGAACTGGCTGAGCGAGATGTTCGCGCGGTCTACCTGGCCACGGGGCGGGATATCCCTGCTGCGGGATTCTACCAGGGGCTGGGCTTTCGCTGCAGCGAGACCATGGCGTTCTATGCCAAGGGTTTGAAGGGAGATTAAGCGGATATGGATCGGGACGAGGCGCCGGGCCTTGAACTCGTGCCGGCGGATCTCGCGGCATGCCGAGGCATTGCCGAAGTGCATGTCCAAGCTTGGCGGCATGCTTATGCCGGTATTATTCCGGCAGCGTATCTGGACGGTCTCTCGGTCGATGAGCACGAAGAAAGATGGCGGCACGCCGTGGCAAGGGGGAGCCCACGCCTGCTGGTAGCTCGATTGGGTGAGAAGATCCAAGGTTTCATTGGCTTCGATGCTTCACGAGATGATGGTGCCGAGCCGCAGCAAGGAGAGATCTGGGTACTCTACGTCAGGCCTGAGGCCCAACGCCTTGGCGTGGGCCGCAGGTTGTGTCGGGAGGCGCTGGAGGCACTTTTCGAAGAAGGCTTCACCAGCGCCACGCTGTGGGTAATCGTGGGGAATGAAGGTGCCACGAACTTTTACCGGGAGATGGGTTTTCAGGTCGAGCCCGGATCACGCCAATCGTTCATGGTAGGGGCGGCCCAGTTAGGGGAGGAACGTCTCCACATACCACTTTAAGAGTCGGCGCCGCGTGAGGAGGCCATTGGACACCCTTTGGGCGCTCTGGCATGCTTCGCGCCTTCGAAATCTGCCCAAGAGAAGCCCATGAGCGCCTTGCCGAACTGCCCCGCCTGTCAATCCGAGTACACCTACGCAGTGGCCGATATGTACGCCTGCCCCGAGTGCGGCCACGAGTGGTCGGGTCTGGCGGAAGCCGGCGAGGCTGGCGACGGGAAGGAGGTGCGTGATGCCAACGGCAACGTGCTGCAGGACGGTGACAGCGTTACCGTGATCAAGGACCTCAAGGTCAAGGGCACCTCTTCAGTGGTCAAGGTGGGCACCAAGGTGAAGAGCATTCGCCTGGTGGAGGGCGACCATGACATCGACTGCAAGATCGATGGCTTCGGGCCGATGAAGCTGAAGTCGGAATTCGTCAAGAAGGCATAAGCGTCGGGGAAAACCTACTGTCACGGAGCTGTAAGCCAATGGCAGTAATGTCGATGGGGCTCACTCATCGGAGGTTTCCCTATGTCGAAGCGCCCCCTGTCAGCGGCCCTTGCCGCCGTGGTTCTTGCCGGCCTGGCCCTTCCGGCTCTCGGCAACGAGAAGCTGGTGCTCTACACCAGCCAGCCCAACAGTGATGCCCAGCAGACCGTCGATGCCTTCCAGGCGGCCTACCCCGAGATCGAGGTGGAGTGGGTGCGGGATGGCACCACGCAGCTGATGACCCGGCTGCGCTCCGAACTCTCCGCCGGCGTCAGCAACCCCGATGTACTGCTGATCGCGGACAGCATGACCCTGGAGTCGCTCAAGCAGGAAGGGCATCTGCTGCCCTACCTGAGCCCGGAACGCGCGGCCTACTCCGCCGAACTCTACGATCCGGAAGGCTACTACTACGGCACCAAGCTGATCACCACCGGCATCGTCTACAACACTGGGGCTGAACGCCAGCCGCAGAGTTGGCAGGAGCTCACCCAGCCCGAGTACGAAGGGCAGGTGACCATGCCGAGCCCGCTCTATTCCGGCGCCGCGCTGATTCACATGGCGGCGGTCGAGGCGAACCCCGAGCTGGGCGAGGGCTATTACGAGGCACTCCATGCCAACCGCGTCGAGGCCCAGGGTGGCAACGGCGGCGTGTTCAACGCCGTGGCGTCGGGCACCAAGCCCTACGGCATCGTGGTCGACTTCCTGCCGATCCGCGAGGCGGCCAAGGGCTCGCCGGTGGCGTTCGTGTTCCCCGAGGAGGGCGTGAGCGCCGTGACCGAGCCGGTGGCCATCATGCAGGGCGCCAGGAACCTCGATGCAGCGCAGAAGTTCGTCGACTTCGTCCTCTCGCGTGAGGGCCAGGAACTGGTCAGCGAGCAGGGCTATCTTCCGGCGCATCCCGAGGTCGCCCCACCGGCAGGCTTCCCCGCCCGTGACGGTATCGCGCTGATGCCGCTCGACATCGAAGGCGCCCTGGCCAGGGAAGCCGATCTCAAGCAGCGCTTCGGCGACCTGTTCGGAAGCTGACCATGGCACCGGGGCTCACCGACAGCAGCCAGCATCGCTGGCTGCTCACCCTGCTCATGCTCGTCATCGTGGCGCTCAGCCTCGTACCCAGCCTGCGCTTGATGATGGAGGCGCTGGGCGACCTGGCCCAAGGCAGCGAGTCGCCGTTGTGGCGGGTGCTGCAGGCCGAGAGCACCTGGCGGGCGCTGTGGCGCAGCCTCTATACCTCGGGGCTGGGCATGCTGATTGCGCTGGTGCTGGGCAGCCTGTTCGCCTTCGTGATCACCCTCACCGACATTCGCGGCAAGGCCTGGCTGGTGTTCTGCTTCATGCTGCCGATGATGATCCCGCCCCAGGTCACCGCGCTGAGCTGGCTTCAGCTGTTCGGCCCCGCCAGCCCGCTGCTGAAAAGCATCGGCATGGCGCCGCCGCTGGGCAGCCCCCAGCCGCTCTACTCGGCCGAGGGCATCGCCCTGCTGCTGGGCATCCAGAGCGCACCGCTGGTGTTCCTGGCACTGCGTACCTCGCTGCTTTCTCTCCCCCGCGAACTGGTCGAGGCGGCACGGATCAGCGGCGCCCGCCAGGCCCAGGTGTGGGGGCAGATCATCCTGCCGGTGACCCGCAGTGGCCTGATTGCGGGAGGCGCCATGGCGTTTATCTCGAGCCTGGGCAACTTCGGTATTCCCGCCATGCTGGGTATTCCTGCCGGCTACTACGTGCTGCCGACCCTGATCTACCGGCGCATGGCCAGCTTCGGCACCGGCGTGCTGGCGGAGATGGCCTCCCTCTCGCTGCTGATCGGCGTATTGGCGCTGGCCGGGGTGGCGCTGCAGCAGGCATGGATGAAGCGCAGCCGCTTTGGCCTGGTGGGGCATGGCGGCCGCGCCCACGACTTTTCGCTGGGGCGCTGGCGTGGCGGCGTGACCGCACTGCTGGTGGCGGTATTGCTGACGATTCTGGTCGCACCTTTGGCGGCGCTGGTGGTGAGTTCGCTGGTACCCGCCATGGGCGTGCCGCTGACCTGGGAGACCGTCACCTTGAACGCCTATCACGAAGTAATTGGCCGCCAGGGGGCGACCTGGCGCGCGGTGAGCAACAGCCTGTGGCTGGCGGGTTGCGCCGCCATTGTACTGATGCTGTGCAGCCTGCCGCTGGCCTACCGCCTGCAGCGCCTGCCCCAGCGCTGGCAGAACCTGGCGCTGAGCGCCATCGAGCTGCCCTATGCGCTACCCGGCGTGGTGCTGGCGGTAGCCTGCATCCTGCTCTTCGTGCGCCCTATACCCGTAGTGAACGTGGCGCTCTATGGCACCTTGGGGCTGATCTTCGTCGCCTACCTGGCGCGCTTCCTGGTGGTGTGCCTCAAGCCGGTGGCCGCCGGCCTCGCCCAGCTCGACCCCTCGCTGGAGGAGGCGGCCCAGCTCGCAGGCGCCGGCCCCTGGCGGCGCCTGGGTGGCATCGTGCTGCCGCTGGTGGCCCCGGCGCTGTTCGCCGGTGGTCTGCTGGTATTCCTGCTGGCGGTGAACGAGCTGACCGTCTCGGCGCTGCTGTGGAGCGCGGGGAACGAGACCCTGGGCGTGCTGATCTTCAATCTCGACGAAGGCGGCGAGAGCGTACTGGCCTCAGCGGTTGCCGTACTGGTGGTGCTGATGGTCGCCGCGTTGATGCTCTGCCTGAGCATGCTGGCACCGCGTCTGCCCAAGGGGGTCGTGCCATGGCAGGGTTGACGATCGAGCGCGTGACCAAGCGCTTCGGCGAGCAGAGTGCCGTCGAGGCGCTCTCCCTCGACATCGCCCCGGGAGAGTTCGTCGCGCTGCTCGGCCCCAGTGGCTGCGGCAAGACCACCATGCTGCGCATGCTTGCCGGCTTCGAGTCGCTCAGCGAGGGGGAGATTCGCCTCGGCGGACGCACCCTTGCCAGCCGCGAGCACCACGTGCCGCCGGAGCAGCGCAACATGGCGATGGTGTTCCAATCCTACGCCCTGTGGCCGCACATGAGCGTGGCCGACAACATCGGCTATCCGCTCAAGCTGCGCCGCCTGGATGGCGAGACGTACCGGCACCGGGTGGCCCAGGCGCTGGCGCTGGTGGGTCTCGCGCCTTACGCCGAGCGCTCACCGCAGGAGCTCAGCGGCGGCCAGCGTCAGCGCGTGGCGCTGGCGCGCTGCCTGGTCACCGATCCCGACGTCGTGCTGCTCGACGAGCCGTTGGCCAACCTCGACCGCCACCTGCGCGCGGCCATGGAGCATAGCTTTCGCGACTTCCACCGCCGCACCCAGGCCACCCTGGTCTACGTTACCCACGACCAGAGCGAGGCCATGGCGCTGGCGGACCGCATCGCGGTCATGCGCGAGGGCAGGCTGGCGCAGTGGGCCACGCCGGAAACCCTCTATCGGCAGCCGCGAACCGCCTGGGTGGCGAGCTTCATCGGCCAGGGCAGCCTTTTGAACGTGGCGGCCGGGTGGCCGGGCCAGCGATTGGAGGAGGTCGCGCTGATGCGTGGGCTTGCCGCCGCCCCTGCCGAGCGCACCCAGCCGGTGCTGGTGCGCCCAGAGCACGTGACGGTGCTGTCCGGTGCCCCTTCTCCGCAGGATCTGCGTGGACGAGTGGAGAGCGTGACCTTCCGTGGCGAGCGCTACGAGCTGCACCTGCGCCTCGAAAGCGGTGAGGCACTGCTGGCCTACCACCATACGCCGCTTGGAGAAGGGCAGCAGGTGGCCGTGACCCTGCGCGAGGGCTGGTGCCTGGAGCCCGAGACATGAGCCTGCACATCGAGGTGCTCAGCGGGCTGGGGGAGAAGGCACCCGCCGCCATCCTGGTCGAGGCCGAGGGCAGGCGCCTGCTGCTCGACGCCGGGGGCGCCCTGCACCCGGGCCAGTCGATGGCATGGGCCGAAGGGCTGGATGTCGACGCCGTGCTGATCAGCCACGACCATTTCGATCACATCGGCGGTGTATCGGCGTTGCCCGCCGAACTGCCGCTCTACTGCACTCCCTCGGTGGCGACGGCGCTGCCCGGCGGCCGCGAATGGCGAGCACTGCCCGAGCGTGGCCAGTGTCGAATCGCGGGTATTCCGGTGACCACCGGCCAGGCGGGGCATTCGCTTGGTGGCGTATGGCTGCATCTCGGCGTCGATGGTGGCGTATTCTACAGCGGCGACGCCTGCCGCGAGTCGCTGCTCTTCCCCTTCGACGAGCCGCCGCCGGCGCGCATCGCGCTGCTGGATGCCTCTTATGGCCGCTACGACACGCCCCAGGGGCAGTGTCGCGAGGCCATTACGCAGCGGCTGAGCGAGCCTCGTGTACTGCCGGTGCCCGTATCGGGCCGCGCCCTGGAAATGGCGCTGTGGCTCGACGTCGAGGCCGGGCGACGGGGTGTGAGCTGGAACCTGGATCACGCTTGCCGCGCTGGGCTCGAGGCCTTGCTGCGGCTGCCCCGTGCGCTGCGCCGGGAAGGGCACGACGCTGCCATTCGTCGGCTGCTCGACGCTTCCCGTACGGATTCGCCCATGCTATGGCTGGTCGAGGATCGCGACGACGACCCGCAGGACTGGCCGGAACATCGGCTGCTGCACACGGGCTATCTCACGCCTCGGCGGCAACGCCAGCGAGCGGCAGGCGAGGTCGACTGGCAGCGCTGGAACGTCCACCTGCGGCTTTCGCATATGGGAGGGCTGGTACGGCAACTGGGAGCCGGGCAGGTGATCCCCCTCTTTACCACCGAGGTAGGCGAAGTGAACGAGTCATTGACGGCGGACGAGTCAGCCCTGGTGAAGGAGGGCTGCGATGCTGCTGGCTAGGCCCTTCGTCTTCATTCGCCACGGCGAGACGCAGCTCAACCGCGAGCATCGTATCTGTGGGCGCAGTGACGTGCCGCTGACGGCACTGGGAGAGGCCCAGGCGCGACAGGCGGCTGCGTGGCTCGACCGGCCATGGAGCCGGGTCGTGACCAGCACGCTGCAGCGGGCATGGCGCACCGCGGAGCTGGCGGTTCCCGGCCAGGGGGCGATGCGCCTGACTGGGCTCGACGAGCGCGACTGGGGGCGGTTGGACCAGTTGCCGCTGGTGCAGCAGCCACCCTACGAGGCCACCCCACCCGGCGGCGAGAGCTGGGCAGACTTCCAGATCCGCGTGCTGGCGGCGCTGAACGGCGCATTGGCGAGCGTAGAAATGCCGCTGGTGGTGGCTCACTCCGGCGTCTTTCGCGTCATTCGTGCCCAGTTGATCGGCACCCCCCACGGCCCCCGGCTGGCCAATGCCACGCCATACCTGGTTCGTCCCGGCCTGCTGGGCTGGCAGGTATTACGCTACGCGGGCTGAATTTCCGAAGAGCGGGATCAGGCCGGGTGCCCTGCGGTCAGCGGAGCACCCGGTCTGCGGTCAGGCAACCTGTCGCGGTCTGTCGCCAAGGGCAGTCGCCCGGTTCAGGAAGGCGCGATTCAAGGGGCTGAACGGCTTGGTGGCCAGGCGCTCATGCGCCAACCCCTCGGCCACGTCGCGATATCCTCCACGCAGGGCGGCTTCGGTCAGCGTCCAGTCGATGATATCGCGCTGGGCGTGGCTGCCGCCGAAGCCGTTGGCGATGAAGCGTGCCGGATGCAGACGCTCGACGGCAGTGCCATAGTCGCCCCGCCAGAACGCGATGAATCCTTCCACCAATGGCAGGCCCGTCTGCCTGGCCCAGACGCTCGCTTCCCTGCTTGCGTCGTTGTCTCGAAGCGCCGACAGCAGCCGGTCGATCCGGTCGCCACGGCCGGCGCCCAGATAGGCCATGACGGCATGCCAGTCGTTGAACGGGTAGAGCTTGCCATCGGCATGGCTGTCCCAGGCTTCCGCCAGTTCCTGCCAGCGGTTGCCGACATCCTGGCCGGTGAGGTGCAGCCGCCAGAGCAGGGCGGAGGCATCGACCATGTCGAGTACCACGGGGCTGCGCTCCTGGCGGATCGGGCCGTCATACAGCGCCAGTGCCCGCTCGGTCTGGCCCAGGTCGAGGTGGCACAGGGCCAGGTGCCACCAGTTGTGCACCTTGAACAGGTTGTCCTCGCCCGCCCAGTGCGGTTCGCGCACCGTCATCCAGCCGATGCCATCCTCGGCGCGGCCCTGCATCTCCATCACGTGGGCCACGGCATGGTGCGCCCAGCAGTCGAGCGGTTGCCTGTCCAGGGCGTCTCGGCCGGTTGCCTCGGCCCGGGCGTAGGCGCCGGTCTCCTCCAGCCCGAAGGCGTAAAGGCCAAGGACGATCGAGTAGCCTGGGATATCGGGTGTCCACTTGGGTAGCACCCGGGCGATGCGATCTCGCAAGTCGCGGGCATTGGCACGGTAGAAGTCGGTCAGGTGCCCGGCCTGCAGGGCCAGCAGATCGTGCGGATAGCGCATGTTGTGTCGGTCCAGCGCGCAGGCACCCGCGCTCCACTCCCCGGACAGCAGGTGATCGAGGGCGGCGACGTGGGAGGCTTCGCGATCATTCAGGCGATACGATTTCACGGCCGCGACATCGGCCCTGGCCGCTTCGGCGGCGTCGGGCTCGGTGGCCAGCGCAAACAGGTAGGCCCGGAGGATTCGCGCCATGGCGAAGTCGGGAGCCACCTCGATGGCCTGGTCCAGCGGTGTCACGGGGTCGCCGCGATAGAGGTTGAAGGCCTCGGCAGAGCGGGAATAGAGGTCCAGGGATTCTGCGGTGGCTCCAGAGAGGATATTTCCTTGCAGGTCGGTCAGCATTGTCGTTGTCGCTCCACATTTTCCGTCGTTTCGTCGGGGAATGGCGCCGGTCTTCGCCGAACGCCATGCTGCTAAACTACTGGCAGGCGCGGCGGACGATAATGGGCGAGACGCCGGACTTCTTGTCCGAGCCGCCGCCATCACGGGAGCGTTGCTCGATGGAGGCTTCTCTCGATGTGCTGCGCACGATCCGCCTGACCGGGGGTATCTTCCTCGATGCGGAGTTCACTGCACCCTGGTGCGTGGCCGCCCAAGTCGCTCCTGAGGACTGTCACCCGTTCACGCCCCTGCCCAAGGGCATCATTGCCTACCATTACGTCAGCGCTGGCCGGCTACTGTTGCGCGTGGGCGAAGGGGCTCCGCTGGAAGTCCCGGCCGGGCACTTGGTGGTGCTGCCGCGCAACGATCCGCACGTACTCGGTAGCCATCTGGATTGCCCGCCCGTGAGTGCCGAAGGGCTCATGCAGGCCACCGTCGAGAGCGGCATTGCGCGGATCGTTCACGGCGGTAGTGGGGAGGCGACACGGATCTGGTGTGGCTTTCTGCTCAGCGATACGACGACCGATCCTCTCGTTGCCATGCTACCGAGCGTGATGACGCTGGACGTGGCGCAGGGTGTCGCGGGGCCATGGATCGAGAGTTCCTTCCGCCTGGCAGCCAGCGAGTTCGCGACGGGCGAGGTGCGTTCGCCGGTGCTGCTTTCGCGGTTGGCGGAGCTGCTATTCATCGAAGCCGTGCAGTGTTACTTCGCCGGCCTGCCGCCGGAGCAGCTCGGTTGGTTGGGCGGGCTGCGCAACCCCTTCGTCAGCCGCGGCCTGGCGCTGATGCATGACCTGCCGTCCCGCCACTGGACGACCGAAGCATTGGCGCGGGAAGTGGGGCTCTCGCGCTCCGCTTTCGCCGAACGCTTCACCGAACTGGTGGGTGCACCGCCGATGCGTTATCTCAGCGGGCTGCGCATGCAACTGGCGGCACGCCGTCTGCGGGAGTCGCGGGACCCCATTGCGCTGATTGCCGAGGAGGTCGGATACGAATCGGAGGTCTCCTTCACCAAGGCGTTCAAGCGCACCTTCGGGGCGCCGCCGGCAGCATGGCGACGGGGGCAGGAGGGAGGGCTGGCCGCCCCAAGTGATAGGCATGATGAGGAGAGCGAGGAATGCTGAGTCCTGATGATTTTCGTCATCTCCGCCGCTGCGTGGAGCTGGCCACTGAAGCGCTCGAGAAAGGCGATGAGCCATTCGGCTCCGTCCTTGTCGATGGTGGCGGCCGCGTGCTGGGCGAGGATCACAATCGTGTGGCCTCCGGTGACAGAACCCGCCATCCCGAATTTGCCTTGGCACGCTGGGCGGCTGCTCACATGAGCCCGGAGGCGCGTCGTGAGGCCACCGTCTACACCTCGGGCGAACACTGTCCCATGTGTGCCGCTGCGCATGCCTGGGTTGGGCTTGGGCGTATCGTCTATGCCAGCTCCTCGGAGCAGCTGTCCGCTTGGCTTGGCGAGCTGGGGGTTCCGCCGGCTCCTGTACACCCTTTGCCGATCCCGCAAGTTGCTCCAGGCATTATCGTGGAGGGGCCGGTACCCGAGCTTGCGGAGCAGGTGCGCGAGCTGCACTGTCGCTTTTATGGGGTTGGGCCACACTGAAGGAACATCCATCCGCGCCGCATGGAGGGACCCATGAGCGAGGCGACACGGCAAAAGCGCCAGGGACGGCTGCGCATCGGTACGTCCGGCTATCAGTATCGTCACTGGAAGGGACGCTTCTATCCAAGCGAGCTGGCCCAGGACGAGTGGTTCGGCCACTACGCCGGACAGTTCGACACGGTGGAGATCAACAACACCTTCTATAACCTGCCCCAGGCCGGCACCCTCGACAAGTGGAAGAAGATAGCGCCTGCCGGCTTCGAGTACGCGTTGAAATTCAGCCGCTACGGCAGCCACATGAAGCGTCTCAAGGATCCCGAGCAGAGCCTGGGTGCCTTCCTCGAGATGGCACAGCGGCTCGGCAAGCACCTGGGCCCGATCCTGGTGCAACTACCGCCCAACTGGAAGGCGCGGCCGGAGCGGTTGGATGCCTTTCTCGCCGAGGCGCCGAAGCAGTATCGCTGGACCGTCGAGCTGCGCGACCCGGACTGGCTGAACGACGAGGTGTACGACGTGCTGCGCCGGCACGACGCGGCGCTGTGCCTGCATGACATGCTGGAGCGTCATCCCCGGATGTTTACCTCCGACTGGACCTACCTGCGCTTTCACGGCAAGCGGTATGCCGGCAGCTACTCGCGTCAGTACCTCGTGGCCGAGGCAAAGCGTATCGCCGAACTGCTCCACGAGGGCCGTGACGTCTATGCCTATTTCAACAACGACCAGAAGGCTCATGCACCGCGCAATGCACTCGATCTGAGACGCTTCGTCAATGACCGGCTATGAGCGAGAGTTCACCGAATTGTCGAAAGCAAACTCGGCCATTCGATGACACTACGCCATTCCGGCAGACGTCATCATAAGGAGACCGAGCATGCCCAGCACCCGGCTCGGCAGCAGATTCCAACGTGCGTCGGCACGCTATTGTAACCTTGCCAAGGAGAGGCGGGCCGAGGCAGAGCAAGGCCGAGAGCGACTGCCGCCCGGCCTGCGCTTCCCCCTGGTGGAATCAATAAAGGAGGCTATGCTCTTCCGCGACTTCCTGAGTGATCAAGGCGTCGGCCAATGCCCGTGAGGCTAGGGCGAACTCAATGCGTGCTGCGCTGAGGGCACTCAAGTCCTTGCAGGAACCGTCACGCTCCAGTCGGTCGAGCTGTATCTTGGCCATGACCAGACGCTTGCACAGCGCCTCGTTGGCGCGTGGTTCCGCTACCTCGTCGGGAGAAGCTCCCGGCATACTCAGCATGTTCATCATAATGCCCCCCTGCGTCGTTCGAGCCGAAAAAGCGCTGCGATGTCCCTCGCTGAACGCTTAAAGTCATTATCGGTCAAGAAGGGGGAAACTGTAGTCCCTGATGAAAGCGAAACGCATGCGTCTTGCAGCGCCTCACGGCAAGGCGCTGCAAGACGCATGGCTTACTTACAGCACAGTGACCATGACCGGTACCGTGCCGCGACGCAGCATACCGAGCTCGCGAGCTGCACGTTTGGAGAGGTCGATGATGCGTCCCTCGACGAAGGGGCCACGGTCATTGATCAGCACTTCCACTTCCTGCCCAGTGTCCGCCCGTTTGACGAGCACCTTGGTGCCGAGAGGGAGGCTGGGGTGGGCGGCAGTCAGTGCTTGCTGATCGAAGGAGTCGCCGCTGGCGGTGGTGGCGCCCTGGAAGCGGTCGCTGTAGAAGGAGGCAATGCCTTCTTCCTGGACTTCGGCCTCGTGGGCCAGGGCATTGGCGGCGGATACCGCGAACAATCCTGCCAGGCAACAAGCGAGCAATTTTCTGGGTAGAGCTCCCATGGTATTACCTCAGGTTATCGTTTGGCGGTTATCGCTTTCATCGATGAGGTGCCGGTGAGCGTTATGGATAGTACCCGGCATGATCGCATTGGGCAACCTAAAGCCGCACGCTTCATTTCGTGTTCGCAGAAGAAGCCGTCGCGTTGGGCGGCGTTGGGCGCTGATCGTTCAAGGAGTTTTCGCTGCCGCCGGTCCTGTGGCCGAGCGAAAGCTCTGCTCGACGAATACGTGTCGCGCAAGGCGGTATAATCGAGTTTCTTATATGAGTCTTGGCTGATGTACCTGCATTCGGCAGGTGCTAGGCGCCTTGAGCGCGGCTTGGGTTCGGCCGCAACTCCTCTTCCTGGCCGATGAGCCGCAGCTTCGGTACGGTTGCCGTGCGGTTGCGTCCACCTTCCTTCGCCATATAGAGGCCTTCATCGGCCTGCTGAACCAGCACGGAGCGGTTGGCATTGCGTACCGGCAACATCGAGGAGACACCAATGCTTACGGTGACATGCTCTGCCACGGGCGAGGCGGAAAACGGGAGGGCGCGTTCCACGAGCATGGCATGGATGCGCTCGGCCATGCGAACGGCACCTTCCATGCCGGTGTGTGGCATCAGCAGCGCCATTTCCTCACCACCATAGCGGGCCACCATATCCCCCGGGCGGGTGGCGGCAGTGCGAAGCACGTCGGCCACTCCACACAAGCAGGTGTCGCCAGCCTGATGGCCGTAGGTATCGTTGAAAAGCTTGAAGCAGTCGATATCGATCATCAGCAAGCTGAGTGGCTGGCGCTCGCGTGCCGCCCGGCGCCACTCGAGTTTCAGCACGCGTTCGAATTCGCGGCGGTTGGCGATACCCAATAGACCGTCGTTGGCGGCCTGGTGAACGAGTTCCTGATTGCGGGCGGCCAGGCGCTCGTGCTCCTGTAGAAGCCGGGCTTCGCGGGAGCGATAGACATGGTGCATCGGCAACATGATCAGGGTCAGGGCGAGGGCAAGACCGCTGGCAAAGCCGGCAAGCGCGGTACCGGGGGGAAATACGTCTGACGCCAGCATTTCCAGAGCAGCGGCAGCATTGGGAAAGAGAGCTGTCTGCTCCGGCACCAGGCCGTTCAGGGAGAGCGCGGCATCGAGGAGCAGGGCAACGGCCAGCACGCAGCCGGCAAGGCAGATGCTATTGCTCAGCGGAGACTTCGGCTTCGTACGCATGGCGTTCGTCTCTTTCCTGGGCCGTTCGGGCTGTTCGTCCGTGACAGGGTAGCGACTCTGGCCAGCTTTACTCTTGCGGTGTCCTTGGCGCCTCGCTGCGTTTTCCGGAGCTAAAAAAAGGGCCGCAGAGCGGCCCAAGTACGCAGGGAACTAAAGGATAGTGCTAACTCATCGCAAGAGCGTGCCTTTGGCCTGCCGGGTTCCATCCCGGATCGCGTCGTTCCGTGACGCTGCAAGAGCCTCTGGTGCGAGCAGTGGCCATTTCGTATGCCGGGCTCGCCAATACTTGCCATTGCAATAATGTAAGCGAAATTGGTGCCATGTTCTAGTGTTTTTGTTTTAAAACAATGCATTATTATTGTTTCGTAAGGAAGTGACATGCTTGGGTGAGGTTGGCGACACAGAAAAACGCCACAAAGTGTCAGTAAATGGAGACGTAAATTTGCCGTTTTAAGAATGTCAAATTAAAACAATAACTTAAATGTCGGTATTTGGAGACAGTCTGCTGGGATAATGATCGGCCACAAGTCCGGCGCCAGCGAGCCGACAGGGAAGTGCATAATTTTCCAACGAAGCCCGAGTGAACAGATGGAGGTGGACCGTAGGCTTCGCTCAGGCGAGACTGCCTCCACCCCATGACCTTTCCTCACAGGGAGAACCGAAATGGCGAGTATCTTCAGCCGTATCATCCACGGCGAGTTGCCCGGCGAGTTCGTCTGGTCCGACGAGCAGTGCGTGGCCATCATGACCCTCAATCCCATGAAACCCGGACACCTGCTGGTGATCCCGCGGCAGGAAATCGACCACTGGGATGACATGCCGGCAGCGCTGAGCGCTCACCTAATGGCGGTGTCGCAGAAGCTGGCCAAGGCACTCAAGCAGGCTTTTCCCTGCGAGCGCGTGGGGATGATGATCGTCGGCCTCGAAGTGCCCCATGTACACCTGCACCTGGTGCCGATCGATGCGATGCAGGACATCCGCCTCGAAGGACTGTCCCAGGCTCGGCCGGAGGAGCTGGCGGAGAACGCCGATCGTATTCGTGGGGCGCTTCCAGCAGGTTAGCCTTAGCCCAGGTATGGCGGCAGTCTGCCTCACGTACGCCATGGCTTACACACTTTGGCGCCGATGTCTGATGGTACTTCCCTGGCTCTTGGCTAGTATGGATAACTGCCTGAGCCCGCTGTGGTCACGGTGGGCAGTACCCGTCCAAGAGCTGGGCTTATGGAGGACACGGTGCACGAAAAACTGTTGGAGACTCGGCGGCAATGGTACGCCGCCTATCTGGATGGAAACGTCGGTCAACTGGATCATATCGAGCTCGACGACTTCGTCCTGATCGATGAAACGGGCTTGCAGGGCAAGCTGGATCAACTTGGCGGAATTGCCGAAGCCGTGGCGACGGACCAATGGTTTGCCCGCGGCAGCCACGCCGAGGACATCATCCTGAAGCTGGTGCCGTTTGGCGATGCCGTGTCGATCCATGGGCAAGGGCGGATCGTCGATGACGCCAGGTTGCGGCCCGGCCTTTATTTCAGCGAGCTGTGGCAGAAGGAAGACGGGGAGTGGCGGGTGATGTCCTTGCACCTCACGCATGCCACCACTCCCTCGGATTGAACCGCAGGGGTTCCTCGCCTGGCCCTTAGCCGCGCTGCTGCACACAATTGGCGTAGAAGCTCACGGTCGCCGGCCAGTCGGTGAAGATGCCGATGACGCCCACGTCCTGCACCAGCGCATCGAGCGTGATCAGCTTGTCGCCTTCGCGGCGAATCACCTCTTCCGTGGTCTGATGGTACCACTGGCCGCCCTTGGCCAGTGGGCCGGAGCGCTCCAGGGTCCAGGTGATCAGTTCAAGCCCCGCTTCCTTGGCACGCTCGGCATATTCCGAGGGTACGATGCGGCTGTCGCCTTCGCCGAACTCGGGATTGGCAGCCAGCAGCATCCAGGTCGGTGGCGCCAGGATTTGCACGCCCCGTTCGGCCAGCTCCTCCATGCTCGGTGACCAGGTGTCCGGGTCGGTATGGTCGAAGCCCTCGTCATCATAGCGGCCGTCCAGATAGACCGCCTGCTCACCGAACTCGGGCTCGTTTTCGATCCAGAAGAGCACGTCGTCGAGGTTGAACGACTGGGCATAGACGTCACCGGGCGCCACGTCCGCCGCCTTGTACTCGTCGATCAGCTTCTGCGCGTAGTCCTCCTGGCTCATGCCGTTGAAGGGCATCTCCACGTCGGGCGCCTTGAGCTCGGGCGTCATCTTCACCCCCAATTCCTTGAACAAGGCGATGGTGTCGGCGTGGCTCATCAAGGTGCCACGCGTGGCATAGAGATCGGTGCGCCAGCCGGGCGTTCCGGCCAGGTACTCCTCGAGGCTGCGCGCTTCGCGGTTGGCGCCTTCCATGGTGCCACGCAGGGTGCGGAACTCGGCCAGCGTGATATCGCTGGTACAGCAACGGATCTCGGCCGCGTTGGTCAGCTCGCCGCTCTCGGCGTCGATTTCAGGCGGTACGCTGCACTTCTGAGCGAGCTCGGTTTCCACGATGTTGGTGGTGTAGTGGAGGTCGCACTGGGAATGACGACACACCAGCTCATTGTCGCTGGTGAAGGTCACATCGCATTCCACGATGCCCGCGCCGCCTTGGGCCCCGGCGAGGTAGGACTCCAGGGTGTGCTCGGGAAATTGCAGAGGGGCGCCGCGATGGGCAATGACGAGATCCAAAGGTTGCCAGTCGGTGTGCTGGGCGGCGCATTCGAGCAGCTCGGCCTTGAGTTCTCGCTCGCGCTCGGTTTCTTCGCTCATGTCGTTGACCAGAAACAGCGGGCGCGGCCCGAGCGTTACCTGCTTGGCGGCTTCCACCAGGGCATCGTTCCACTCGGGTGCGTTCTCTGCGGTTTCCTGAGCCATCGTCGAGCCGGCGGCCAGTATGCCCAGGCAAGCTAGTGTGAGAAGTGTCTTGTTCATGGCGTTTCTCGCTTCTTCCTTGTTGGCGTGGGCCTCAGGCCGTACCTGGGCCAGACTTGAGCGTAGCCATGCGTGGCGCTGCGGGCTAGCGCTCCGTTATCGCCAGGCGCACTGCCAGAGCGAGGAAACCCGCCGCGAAGGCGCGTCGCAGCCAGGCGAGAACCTGCGGGCGTGTCAGGATTCGCTGGCGTGCGGCGGCCGCGCTGACGCCATAGACGATAAACACCGCAAATGTCATTAGCATGAAGACGAGGCTCAGCTCGATCATGTGTAGGAGAGGGGCCTCGCCGGCATCGACGAACTGCGGCAGGAAGGCCAGGAAGAACAGGGTGAGCTTGGGGTTGAGCAAATTGAGCAGCACACCGCTGCCGATCAGGCGCCTGGCCGGCAGGGTTACCTGGCTGGCGGTGGGGCAAATGGCTTCTTGCG
Organism: Halomonas sp. A29; assembly: GCF_046723295.1. Taxonomy (NCBI): domain Bacteria; kingdom Pseudomonadati; phylum Pseudomonadota; class Gammaproteobacteria; order Oceanospirillales; family Halomonadaceae; genus Halomonas; species Halomonas sp. A29. Next base: position 387,017 of record NZ_JAXQPR010000001.1, on the reverse strand, counting down.
ACCTCAGCACGCTCCAGGCGATGTAGAGCAGGTAGGCGACGCCCAACAGCTTGAGTAACTGAAAGGCCAGGGCGCTGGTATGTAGCAGGGAAGCCAGTCCGGTAATGGCGGCCAGCATATGCGGCACGATGCCGAGGGTGCAGCCAAGTGCCGCCAGCATGCTGGCACGTATCCCTCGTGCCAGGCCTGTGGAAAGCGTATAGAGGACCCCGGTGCCAGGTGAGGCAACGACGACCAGTGAGGTCAGCAGATATTCGAGGGTCATGGGAGGCTCCGATAGCGAGACCACGCCAGCGTGGCGCTATCGGCTTGCCGGGTCTTGAACGAAATTGCAGCTCAGCAAGGGTAAAACGCGCGGCGATAGCGTCCCGGGGAGAGCCCGAACTGACGGCTGAAGGCCCGACTCATGTGGCTCTGGTCGGAGAACCCCGCGTCCAGGGCCGTCTGGCTCAGTGGCTGGCCGCTTGCGATCAGGCGCCTGGCCAGCAGCACTCGTCGCTGCAGCAGGTAGGCATGTGGCGTGATACCCAGCGCTCTGGTGAAGCTGCGCAGCAGTTGGTATCGGCTCAGCCCTGCCATGTCGGCAAGTTCGCGCAGGGTGATGGCCAGTTGTGGGGCGTCATCGAGGCGCTGGCGCACCTTGGCAATGTTGCCCATGGAATCTTCCGCAGTGTCGAGGCGCCGTGAGCCGTGGCGGGAAAAAGCCGTCCCAAGCAGTTGGCAGTAGCGTTCTTCCAGGTCGAGGGTGTCGCCAGGCGCTCCGGCGAGTCGTTGGAACAACTGCCGCATCAGCCCATGCAGCAAGGGATCGTGAAGGGCGGGGCGGGTCAGCTCGGTTGAGGCATGGTGATCGCCGATACTCTGTTGCACCAGATCGGGATCGAAGTAGAACATGTGCCAGGCGCGCCGGGTGCCAGCAAGAGGTGCGCCGTCGTGAACCTCGCCAGGATTCACCGTGATGATGTCACCGGCCACGGCGTCCACCCGGCCGACGCCGCTCCAGGAGCGCTGCCCGCCGGCGGTAATGAGGCCGAGACCGTACTGATCGTGGGTGTGACGTGGAAAAGCCCGGCCCGAAACCAGGCTCATCGCCATCAGCCCGTCGATTCCCGTGGCGTGGGCGGCTACGTGATGATGCTCTGTTGGCATGATGTCTTCCCGAACTTGGCACTGCGCACCGGGCAGCCGAGGCCTAATCAGGAATGACAGCACCTTGGCAGGCCTCATCTCCAGTAACAATATACTTGTCACTCAAAAGATAAATTCAATATTTATTCGGAGAAGACAAACTTGGTCAGCCTGAGCTATTGCTCTTTGAATGACGGGCTGGATGCCGGGCTATCGAGATAACGCTGCAGGGCCTCGGAAGCGGCCAGCAGCTGGTTGGCCTGGAGAGTCCAGAAGCGAAGTACTTCATCATCGTGGGTCGAGTCAGATAAGGGTATCTGTGTCATGAAGGGGTCCTCCTGTAGGACGACACCTCCAGCGTAGACGCTTGCTTGCTGCATTGCAGCATGAAATTTGTAACTGCCCATCCCTAACCGGCCCCCAAAAATGCAAGACACCCCATCCGGCGGTGGCCGAATGGGGCGTTGGTGCAGGTGAGGAGTGTAACTTCAGCGCTGCGGGTCTTCCTCGAACAGCTCGGCCTTTGCCTCACGCATGACGTCTTCGCAGGCAGCCTGGTGGGCGAGCTGGGTCAGTAGGCTCTGGGTCACGGCGAAGCCCTTGCCGAGACAGGTGTCCACATCTTCACGGCTTAAATGAGGAGTCACGTTGTAGTCGATCTTGATCGTTCTGCCACTTCCGTCCAGCTTGTCGGCAAGGCTACGAATGAACCAGGCGAAGCGTCCGCGCCAGCCGCTTGTCTCTTCCATGCCTTCATTTACGCTGAACGTACACTGCCACTCAGGTTTGTAGACTCGCATGAGTATCTCCTGTACTGGCTTGGGTTATGAATGATCGATCGTAATGTTCGGCTCCGCTTCTTCGACAAGACTACGCTTGCAGCATATCAAACTTGTACCGGGCTTTCACTGACTGTGCAGCTTCGCTACGCTTGCCCCTGTTTTTTGGAAAAACGAATCCAAGAGCGTGGTTTCAGAGACAGGACGCTCAACTGTATATCGACCGAATGGGTGAGAACCTGAGTCAAGGACAGGATTTTTTTCAGAGCCTTACCAGCATCTTGCCTCGGTTGGCTCCTTCGAACAGCTTGAGAAAGGCGTCGGGGGTGCGCTCGAGACCTGATTCGATGGTTTCCTCGTAGTCGATCTCACCCCGGGCAACACGCGGGCCGACCTCCTCGAGGAAATGGGGATATTCGGTCCAGTGATCGAAGATGATGAAGCCTTGCATACGGGCGCGCTGGATCAGCAGGTTCGCCAGATTGCTCGGACCTTGCGCCTGTGTTTCGTCGTTGTAGTTCGAGATCAGCCCGCAGATGGCGATACGTGCGCCGACCTTGAGGTTGTTCAGCGCCGCCTCGAGGCAAGCACCGCCAACGTTCTCGTAATACACATCGTAACCGTCCGGGCAGGCTTCCTTGAGGTCGGCGCTCAACTGCCGGGCATCCTTTCCCTTGTAGCTCACGGCACGGATATCGTGCTGCTCCAGCCATTCGAGCTTGTCCACTGCGCCGGCAATGCCGACCACCGTGCCGCCCTTGGCCTTGGCCAGTTGCACGGCGAGCGAACCCACGGCACCGCTGGCGGCGCTGACCAGCACATTGTCGCCTTCGCGCAGGTTGGCAATGCGGTTGAGCCCCGTCCAGGCGGTCATTCCCGGCATACCGAGTACGCCCAGGTAGGCCTGTTCGGGAACCTGCATATCGGGCAGGGGGTCCAGCACCTCGCCCTTGAGCTGGGCGACGTCCCGCCAGCCACCCATGTGGCGTACCTTGTCGCCGGCCTTGAAATGGGCATGACGCGACTCGAGCACCTCGCCGATGGCGGCACCCTCCAGCGGGGCACCCAGCTCGAACGGCGCCACATAGGTCCTGACGCCGCTCATACGTCCCCGCATGTAAGGGTCGACCGAGAGCCAGCTATTGCGGATGCGCACCTCGCCCTCATCCAGTGCGGGTAGCTCTTGGCTGTGCAGCTCGAATAGCTCTCTTGTCGGCGTGCCTTTCGGGTAGTCGCGGATAGTGAAATAACGTGATTGCATGTCGGCTCCTTGACTCGCTGGCATCCTGCGCTACCTGGGAATTTTCAGCGCGGCGGTTCCTGTTCGTACAGCTCGGCCTTGGCATCCCGCATCACGTCCTCGCAGGCGGCCTGCTGCGCCAACTGGTTGAGCAGAGAGTGGGTGACCTCAAAGCCCTTGACCAGGCAGGTGTCGATCTCCTCCGCTGTTACGGCTGGCGCTATATTGCATTCGATTGTCACCGTTCGGCCTTTGTCGTCGAGCCGGTCGGCCCAGTGTCGAATGCGCCAGGCAAGCTTTTCACGCCAGCTCGCCGATACTCCGGCGGTTTCGTTCACGGTAAAGGAGCAGTGCCATTCCGGCTTGTAGATTTTCATACGAACCTCCCGTTCCGGCTGGGAACATCTCGCTATCTTCCTTGTTTGCCGTGGTTAACGGTGGAGATGCCCATATTCCCAGCATAGAAGGTTTATTGGCTGGAGGCAGGTTAGCGAGTGTGAAGGTCGGGTGAGCAAGCGCATACGGGAACGCAAGGCGGCGGCAGGGTTGGACCGATTCCGCTTCTCTGTCCATGGTTAGGATATTGATCAGTCACGACCATGGACGGAACGGTGAACAAGATCGCTCGTCGAATCGCCATGACGCTTGGGGGGATGCTGCTGATATTGGCGGCCGCGGCCCTGTTTCTGGAATCCGCCTGGTTTCGTGGCTGGCTGGAGAATCAGGCCAGCGAACAGTTGGGGCGCGAGGTGGCGATCGGTGATCACGGCATCGATTGGGGCTTGCCACTGACCCTGCGGCTCAACGAAGTGCATGTCGCCAATGCCACGTGGGCTGACGATCCCATGGTTCGTCTCGATGAGCTGTCGGTGACCCTGGATGTGTGGGCCTTGCTTCAAGGCGAGATCGAACTGGAACGAGTCGACATCCGCCAGCCGGAAATGCTTCTGCTGCGCCGTGAGGACGGCACTACCAATATCGATGATCTGCTGCAGGGCGAACCGACCGAGGAGCAGGAGATTCCCCTCTGGCCCCGGGTTTTCAACATTGACCAGGGGCGGCTGATATTTCGCGATGCCGGCCAGGACATTGAACTCGACATCGCTTTCGCCACCCCCGGTGAAAGTGTCGAAGAGCTGAGCCTGGACGTTCGCGGGGAGGGTAGTGCGCAAGGCGAGCCCATGGAGTTTCGGGGCCTGCTGCATCTGGAAATGGAAGAGCGCCGTGGCGGCATCGACGAATTCGAGGCGAGCATGGGCGATAGCCGTCTGAATGGCCGCTTGGCGTTCGACCTGGGGCGCGACGTTCCACGGCTGGCGGCCGAGCTGGAAGCCGATGCGCTCGACCTGGACCGCTGGGGTTTGTTCGAGGAAGCTCGGGCAGACCAAGCCCCCGAGGATGACGCGACGCAGAACGATGAGGAGTGGGATCACGGTGTCGCCCAGGTTTTGGCAGGGCTGGAGGAGTTCGAGGCCTACCTCGACCTGACGCTCGGGCAGCTCCGCTACGCTGGCCAGACCCTGCATGATCTGGCCATTGAGGCGTCTCTGGAGGATGGGCGGCTTTCCATTGCCCGGCTACAGGCGCTACAGCAGGTCGACGAGGAGGCGCCACGATCGTTGAACGTCCAGGGCTGGCTCGAGGTCGATGAGCAGCGCCTGGCCGTCGATCTGCAGGCGCAGTTGGATCGTATCGACCTGACCGCAGCGCTGTCTCCATTCGGGTTTGGTCCACTGGGGACCCTGGATGGCAATCTCAATACGCACGTGGTCGACGGTGGGCTGCTGTTCGAGAATACCGCGCTGGACTACCACGCCCCGCATTGGGGGCTGTCACTCTCGTTCACCGCCGACACCCTCTCCGAGGGCGTGGAGGGGCAGCGGGTGCATCTGGTCGGTGAGGGCAGCTACGAACAGGAGCCCTTTGCCTTCGACTTGCTGGTGGGGCCGTTGCTGGACCTTGCCGATCCCGATAGGCCCTATCCGATAGCCGGCGAGCTTGCCAGCGGCGATACACGGCTATGGGTCGACGGCAGTGCGGTGCAGCCTTTCGCCCTCGAAGCGGTAGAGGGAAACGCTCGCCTCGAGGGACCCAATCCGGCAGCGCTTACCGACCTCACCGGCATCAATCTGCCCGAGCTGCCACCCTACCGTGTCAGTGGCTACCTGCGTTACCAGAATGACCAGCTCGACATCGATGGCCTCGAAGGTGGCTTCGGCGACAGCGATGTGGCCGGTGACGTGCGCATGCACTTCGGTGACCGCCCCCGAATATTGGCGACGCTCGTCTCGCAGCAATTGGAAGCGGACGATCTGTTGCCGATGCTGGGCATGTCGCCGGAAACCGGCACAGGCGAGACGGCCTCGCCCGAGCAGGAGCAGTGGGAAGCGGAGGAGCAGCGCGCGGGGATACTGTTTCCCGACCGCGAATGGAACCTGGAAGCGCTGCGCAACACCGACATCGTGCTGGAGTACGAGGCAGCCGACGTGCAGGCGGAGCACATACCGTTCGAAAACCTGGCGCTCGCCCTGGAACTGGAGCAGGGAGTGATGACGGTCGAACCTCTGCGGTTGGGGCTCGGTGGCGGCCAGGTCAGTGTCTCCTGGATCATGGACGCACGCCAGCCTGTATTGGAGGGCGATCTGCGGCTGGCACTCGACCAGGTCAATCTCAGCGCACTGCTGGACGAGGCCGGCCTGCCCGAGGTGGCCCGCGATACCTTGGGGGTGATCGGTGGTCGCGGCGACTTCCGCTATCGGGGGCGATCCATGCACGAGGTCATGGCCGGGCTCGATGGCGAGCTGGAGCTGGCCATGTCCCAGGGCTGGCTGGACATAATCGCCGCCGAACTGCTGCCGCTCAATGTGGCCAATGCCCTGGTGGCGGCACTCACCGGCGAAGGTCAGGTGCAGTTGGAGTGTACTTACGTGCGTTTCGTTGCCGATAACGGCCTTGCCCGATTGGATGAGTTCTTCATGGCGACGGAGATCGCTCACTTCGAGGGAGCCGGCGCCATCAACCTGGCCACCGAGAGGATAGATCTGGCCTTCGAGGGCCATAATCTCGACCCCACCCTGTTCACCGGAAACTCGCCGGTGGAACTGAAGGGGTCGTTGCGCGAGCCGGAGGTGAACGTCATTACCCAGGAATTGATCGCACGTGGTGCTCTGTCGCTGCTCGGCGCCATCGTTGCGCCGCCTCTGGCAATCCTGCCATGGGTCGACCCAGGCGGTGGCGAGCGGGTCGGCATGGGCTGCGAGCAGGCGCTTGCGGAATTCGAGGAGTGAGGCATTCAGGGCCGTTGACCCTCTAACCCGCGACTACTGTGCCTCGTGCCACGCCTCGTGACCGCAGCTGAGACAGTGGAAGAGCGCCTCGTAGCCGGCGTCGGCCGAACGACGCAGTGTTCCCTTCTGGTAGGTGAAAGAGCGCAGCGAGCAGATCGGACAGCGGATCTCCTCGTGGCGCGGTCCTCTCGGCATCGAGTTCGAGCCGGAGAAATCAGGCGTGCGGGCTGCTTCGGCGATGGCGCTATCGAGCTCCTTGCTCAGCGACTCCGCCAGACGGCGTGCGGCATCGGCCTGGTCGGCTGCGGCGAGTCCGGCCAGCCGCTCGATGTCTTGTTGTACGGCTTTCAGCCGTGAAGCGATATCGGCCATCGGAGTCACCTGCTTACGTTTGCACCCTCGTTCAATCAGCATAACCCGGACTTGCCGATATGCCACGCAAGCGTGCCAGGCGAGAACCGTAGCCGGCTTCAGTTGCCTAGCCCCCAGGACCGTACTCGAGGCAGCGTTCAGTCATCGCAGGTCCCTGCAGCAAGGCACAGTTGAGGTCGCGCAGGGCGCTGCGCAGACCCTCTTCCAGAACCGGATGGTAGAAGGGCATCTCCAGCATGCGCTCGACGCCCATCTTCTGCTCCAGCGCCCAGGCCAGCAGGTGAGCGATGTGCTCTACGCGGGGGCCGAACAGCTCCGCTCCGAGGAACTGGCCAGAACCGTGCTCGGCGTAGAGGCGCAGCATTCCCTTGTTCTGGCGCATCACCACCGCGCGGCCTTGATCCTCGAAAGTGGCTTCCCCCTCGGCGACCCCATCGCAGCCGAAGCGCTGTGTCGCTTCGTCTCGGCTCAGGCCCAGCGTGGCCATCTGTGGCTCGGTGAAGGCGATCGACAATGGCATACTGCGGCGGCCTGCACGGCGCTCGGGGTAGCGGCCGGCATTGTGCCCGGCGATGCGGCCCTGCTGGTTTGCTTCGTGCAGCAGCGGTAGCTCCTGGCTGGCGTCCCCGGCGATGAAGATATGGCTGCCGGTATCCAGATCGTCAGCCTGGCGGCACTGCATGGTGAAGCGGTTGTAGTAGGGCACGCCCTTGTCGTCCAGAGCCAGGCCGGCGTTCTGCAGATCGAGGCGGTCGAGGTTGGGGCGGCGGCCGGTGGCGGCCAGCAGGTAGTCGAAGCGCTCGGTCAGGCGGCGGCCGCTGCCGCGCTCGATGAAGGTTATCGACACCTGCTTTCCGTCATGCTCGATGGCTTCGACCTGCGCCGCCGGGTCAAGGTAGAACTCGTCGTTGAAGGTACGCTCGGCGTAGTCGCGCAGCGCCGGATCCTGGAAGGGGCCGAGCGAGCCGCTCTTGCCGAACATGCGCAGCCGCACGCCCAGGCGACCAAGCGCCTGACCGAGCTCCAGGCCGACGATGCCGGGGCCGAACACGGCTACCGATTCAGGCAGCTCTTCCCATTCGAAGACGGCATCGCTGTCGACCAGACGATCGCCGGCTGAGGCGAGAGCCTTGGGCCAGTGGGGGCGTGAGCCGGTTGCGATGACGATGCTCCGGGCGTGCAGACGCAGGTCATCGCCGACGCGCAGCGTATGCGGATCCTCGAAGCGGGCATGGCCCAGGATACGATTGCCGGATTCGATGCGCTGCATGGAGTCGAGCACGCTCTCGACGAAGGCGTCGCGCTGACGCCTGACGCGAGCCATGACCTCCCGACCGTTGACCTCGACGCCTGCGACCTCGATGCCGAAACCTGCGGCCTCGCGGGCCTGATGGGCCGCCTCGGCTGCGGCAATCAACAGCTTGGAGGGCATGCAGCCCACCCGGGCACAGGTGGTTCCCGGCTCGCCGCCCTCGATGAGCACGACCTCCTCATGGTACTGCCTGGCCGCCTGCCAAGCGCTGAGGCCGGCTGTGCCGGCCCCTATCACGGTGACTTCGACGTTGCGTTCCTGCATCGCTCTCTCCCCGGGCACCAGGCCGTAGACTCGACACTCTGCTTAAGCCTAGTCGCTGCGTGCTGGGCTTCGTCAATGCAGAAGCGAAGACCTCACGACTTACGGTTATGGGTGGGCTTGTCCTTCTGGCTGGTCGAGGCCATTTTCTCGAGTTCTTTCTCGTCCATGGACTCGTACATCTGCTTGGACGCGCCTTCGAGTTCGCCGACCTTCTTCTCACCACGCTTGGCGGCAAGGGCGGCTCCGGCCGCCATTTGCTGAGCTTCTGATTTAGCTGGCATTGTCTGGATCCTTCCTTTCGACATGAGGTGGTTTTACCGATGTTTCATCTTACTGTCGTAAAAACTAGCCTGCAGTGAAGGGATTGGCCGTTTCAGTGTGTTACGAATTTCATGATTGAGTAATAAAAGAGAACGCCGTTCTCTATGTAGGTGGCTGAGAACATAACGAAAATAACTAAATTACGTTTTGAGAGGATTACAAATCCCCTTTTGACTAAGGAGGATTTGCGTGATATCTGAACAGTGCAAGATGAATAACTATAACGACCTGGCGTGAGTTCACTCGGTTATCTAGGGAAAACTTGATTCAGTCTTGACGAATGAATCGCTGTATCGCGGGGAAGGAGTCTCATGCGCCAGCTTGTCATCCAGAGCCGATCCCAGGATCCGGCCAGCCAGTCCTGCCGTGACGATGTCACTGGCCTGACGACACGCCGCCATGCCGAGCATCACCTGGCGTCATTGCTGGTACGAGCCGCCGAGCAAGATACGAAGGTCGCCGTTCTGCATATCGACATTGATCGCTTGAAGGAGATCAACCACTCACTGGGTAGACCCATGGGGGATGCCTGCTTGCGCCTGGTGGCACAGCGGACTACCGAAGTCGTCGACCTCAAGGGCGATGTCAGCCGCCTGGACAGCGATGAGATAATGGCCATGATGCCCGACGTGACAGCCCTGGAGGCAGTCATCCCGGTCGTCGAACGGCTGCTGGAGCGCACCCACCAGCCCATTGAGCTGTCCGGGCGAACCCTCTTTGCCAGCTGCTGCATCGGGCTTGCGCTGTATCCCGATCATGGCGGCACGGTCACTGAATTGATGCGGCACGCCAACCTGGCCAGACGCAAGGCACAGGCCAAGGGTAGCATGCAGTATCGTGTATTCTCGCACGACCTGCTCGACGACGGCCCCGATCGCATTGCGCTGCGCTGTGAGCTTCGCGATGCCTTGGCACGCAGTGAAATGGAGCTGCGCTACAGCCCCGTGCTGTGCGCACGTAGCGGCCAGGTCGTGGCAGTGTCGGCTCAGCCGCGCTGGTGTTCGCCGCGCTTCGGTGTGCTGGAAGCGGCGCAGTGGCTGCCGGCTGCCCGAGACAACGATCAGTTGCAGGAAATATGCCCTTGGGTACTGGCCAGGGCCTGCCGGCATGCCCGCTCCTGGTACGAGGCCGGCTCCGGGCTACGAGTGGTGGTTGGCGTGCCGGCCGAGGGATTGGTGGGCAATGTGCTGGTCGAAAGCGTTCGCGCCGTGCTCGACGAGAGCGGCTTGCCAGCGGGCCTGCTCGAGATCGAGCTGACCGAAGGCGGGCTGATGCAGGATCCCGGTCACGCCGGTGCCGTGCTCGAGCGGCTCAAGGCAACGGGTGTGAGGCTCTCCGTCGACGGTTTCGGCAGAGGCCATTCCATTCTTGGCCACCTCGGCCTGTTGCCCATCGACACGCTCAAGCTCGATGCGCTGTTCATCGATGATTGCCTCGACAATTCGCGGCGTCAGGCGGTCATCCGCTCGGTCATCGGCATGGCGCACGAGCTGGGAGTGCGCGTGGCGGCAAGCGGGGTCGGTTCGCGCCAGCAGGCTGATTTCTTGCGTGAGCAGGACTGCGACCTGTTGCAGGGCAGCCTGTGGTCGCGAATGGAATACAGCGACCCGCCTGCGGAGTAGCTATGCCCGGGCGGGCTTGCAAGCGTGAGGTTGCGGCAGCGTTCCTTTGGGTCGACCATGGGGTATTCCCGACCCCGCCCATGACAGGAGCCGACATGCCCATCGTGACCATCCAGCAGTTCCCCCGTGAGCTGGCGCAGAAGCGCGAGCTGGCGCGCCGTATCACCGAAGCCTTCGTCGAGGTCTACGGCGTCTCCGAGCAGAGCGTACAGGTATTCTTCAACGAAGTGGACGGCGAGAGCTGGGCCAAGGCGGGGATGATGGGCTGCGATAGCAGCGGCGGGCAGGGCTGATCACGAGGAGGCGACATGCGGCTGCAACACGCTACCTGGCAGGAGGTCGAGACCTACCTGCAGCGCGAAACCGGAATTATCGTGCCGATCGGCTCCACCGAGCAGCACGGCCCCAATGGTTTGGTGGGTACTGACGCCATCTGCCCCGAGACGATCGCCTGGGAAATCGGCGAGCGCCACGGGGTGCTGGTGGCGCCGACCCAGAACCTGGGCGTGGCGCAGCACCACCTGGCGTTTCCCGGCACCATCAGCCTGCGCCCCAGCACGCTGATCGCAGTGCTGCGGGATACCGTGACTTCACTGTCTCGCCATGGTTTCACCCATGTGCTCTTCCTCAACGGCCATGGCGGCAACATTGCTACCCTGAGTGCGGCCTTCGCCGAGATCTACGCCGAGCGCAGCATGCGCGCTGGCTCCCAGCCCGCCGGCGAGCTGCACCTGACCACCAGCAACTGGTTCGCCGGCCCTCGGGTGCGTGAGCTGGCCGAGTCGCTCTATGGCGATGCCGAGGGTACCCATGCCACCGCCTCGGAAGTGGCGCTCTCGTGGTTCGCTCGGCCCGAGGCGATCAAGCAGGTGAGCATGTCGCCGCGTATCGCCCCGCGTGGCAGCGCCCAGTGCGACGCCGACGAGTTCCGTCGCCGCTTCCCCGATGGCCGCATGGGCTCGGACCCGAGCCTGGCTAGCGTGGAGCATGGCGAGCGCTTCCTGGAGGCCAGCGTGGCCGATGTGTGGGAGACGTACCGGGCCTTCATCCAACCGGGCTAGCGGCCCAGGGAGCGAGCGTATGCTGCGCGTGATCTCCTCCCTGGCCGGTATCTATGGCCTAGTGGTGCTGCTGGCCTGGTTCTTCCAGGAGCGGCTGCTCTATCTGCCGCACATGGGGCGGGAACATGTTGCCACGCCGGCCGACCGCGGCCTGGCGTGGCAGCAGGTCGACCTGGTGACCGAGGATGACGTAACCCTCGACGCCTGGTGGATTCCCGTCGAGGACGCCCGTGGCCAACTGCTGTTCCTGCATGGCAACGCCGGCAACATCTCCCATCGTATCGACTCGATCCAGCAGTTTCACCGCCTGGGCTTGTCGGTACTGATCCTCGACTACCGTGGCTACGGCCGCAGCGAGGGCAGCCCCTCCGAAGTGGGCACGGCCCGGGATGCCCGGGCCGGCTGGCGCTGGTTGACCGAGCAGGCCGGAGCGTCGGCTGACGAGATCGTGCTGTTCGGACGCTCGCTGGGGGCGGCCGTGGCGGCGGAGCTGGCTGCCTCGCTGGCACCGCAGATCCAGCCGGCCGCAGTGATCCTCGAGTCGCCGTTTCGTTCGGTGCCGGCATTGGGGCAGCAACTCTATCCTTTTCTGCCGGTGCGCTGGCTGGCTACGCTGGATTACCCCACCGAGCGCTACGTGGCGCGTATCGAGGCGCCAGTACTAGTGATCCATAGCCGCAGCGACGAAGTCATCCCTTTCACCGAGGGTGAGGCGGTTTTTCGGGCCGCAAACGAGCCCAAGGAGATGCTTGTCATTCACGGTGGCCACAATACCGGCTTCGTCGTGAGCGAACCGGAGTACTCCTCGGGCATCGGCGATTTTCTCGAACACCATGCCGGCCTTGCCAGGTGGCCTTGAACTCTGCCATTCGACCTGTTCTGACCGGAATGTAGTGCATGTCCCCATGTTGGGCTTTAGGCGATGAAGAGTAATCTTTTTTATCCGCTTTTTGCTTCACTGTTATGCATTCTTCTTCATCCTCTTTAAAGAAATTGACAGGCCTGGCCTGGCTACTATTTTTCGAGTATCAGCCAAATTTGGCGTTTGGATTGGACTGATTGCATGGAGCCCCTTTTGCGGGCGAAATAGCACATGGAAAAACATGGAGATATGGCAAAACATGGAGGTGACAAATGAGCGATACCCCTAGCCGCATGAGTTCGGAGGCAGGTGCTGGTAACGGTAGCGATAAGCATGGTCTCGATCGCGATCAAATCCTCCGCCAGGCCGAAGAGACTCGTGATGAACTGCGCGAGGCGGCCAAAGTGCAGGCCGAGAGCCTGCTTGACCGGCAGAAGGCGGCAGCGGCCGATCAGGCTGAGAAAGTGACCACTGTCCTGCATAAGATGGCCGACGAGTTCGAGCGCCAGGAGCAACCCTACTTTTCCGGCTGCGTGAATGAGCTGGCCAAGCGCTCCGACGCCTTTTCACGCACCCTGCGCGAGCGTGACCTTGAAGCGCTGATGGAGCAGACCCGACATTACAGTCGCCAGCATCCGGCGCTGTTCATGGGAGGAGCGATAGCCGCCGGCTTCATGCTGTCTCGTTTCATGCGTAGCTCCAGCCACAGCAACGTATCGAACCGTTGAGTCGCAGCACCTGAGACGAGAGCGTTGGCTTTCGTTGAGAGAATGCTTTGCCGAGAGATGCAAGGGAGGCGACACCTATGGAAGCGGAAAACAGAGTTCGTACGGGAGAATCCTCGATCGGTTCTCTCTTCTCCAGCCTGGCACGGGAAGTGACCTCACTGGTACGCAAGGAGACCGAACTGGCCAAGGTCGAAATGAGCGAGAAGACCAGCCAGGCGGTGGGCGCTCTTGCATCGATAGCGATCGCCGGCGCGATACTGATGTGCGGCTTTCTGGTGCTGCTTGCCGCTGCGGTCTTTGGCCTCAATACCGTCCTTCCTCCCGAGACTACCCCATGGCTCTCCGCCCTTATCGTCGGCGGGGTCGTGGTGGTGATCGGCCTCATCATGCTCCAGTCGGGACGCAAAAAGCTCAAGCAGGAAAACCTGATGCCGACCCGCACCATGGCGAGCCTACGGCGCGACAAGGCGTTGACCCAGGAGCATGAAGAGGTGGTCAAGGAGGAGCTGAGATGAGCCATGACGGAAGGCGCAGTTCCGACGAGATCGAGGATGAGATCCATCAGACACGGGCACGCCTGGACGAAACCCTTAATCAGATCGAAGCAAGATTTTCTCCTGAGAGGCTTATGAATATGACCTATGACTATCTACGCCAGGGCGGGGCCGACCGGATCGTTTCCAGCCTGGGCAAAACGCTCAGAGACAATCCCCTTCCCGTGATGGTGACCGGTATCGGCTTGGGCTGGCTACTGCTGGCGCAGCGTAGCTCCAACCATGACGACGACGCGCAAGGTCGTTACTCAGGCGGATATCCCGGTTCCACCATGCCTGCCACTGGCATGCGCGATGGCGGTGACATGTCGGGTAGCACGGTTAGCGGTGCCGGAACGACGACCCTCGGCCATGACCCGGCGGCGCTGGGGGCGACACCCCGGCACGGCGACGAGGCGCATGGCCACGGCATGACCCGCAAGGCGCAACAGATGGCCGAGAATCTGCGTGACAGGGCCGAACACCTGGGTGGCCAGGTCAAGGAGCGTACCCAGCATATGGGAGAGCAGATACGCGAGCGCTCCTCCCATCTGCGGGATCGCCAGCATTCCGCCATGCAGGCCGTCACCCATCGCGCACGCGATGCCGGTAGCCAGTCGACCCACTTCGTGCAGGAGCACCCCCTGGTAGCCGGTGCGCTGGGTATTGCCGTGGGGGCGATACTGGGCAGCCTGTTCTCGCCTACCCGCATCGAGAACCGCCACCTTGGTGAGATGCGTGATCGAGCTTTGCATCGCGCCGAGGAGGCCGGTCAGGAACAGCTCGATCGGGCCGAGGAAAAGATCCATGAGACCGCCGAGCGGCTCAAGGAGGAGGCTCGTTCGACGCAAACTTCGCATGCGACGTTACCCAAGACGCCGTCGTCGAATGCTTCGAGCTATGTGGAAAACCCCTCCAGCGAGCAACGCTTTGCCAAGGCCGGCGCTTCCGAGCCGGAGGCTTCCCAGCAGTCCGGCAGCGAAGCGGCCAAGAAGGGCGCCGCCAGTATGCCTGGCGAAAAGCCGACGGGCGGCAGCTCGTCGCCCGCAAAGGGCGATTGACACCGCCTGGATTGCTGCCGAACGATGCGCCGCGCCGGTGATTCCGGCGCGGCGCATTGCGTCAGGATGCCACTTCGGCGCTATGGAAGACGTTCTGCACGTCGTCTAGATCGTTGAGGGCATCGACCAGCTTCTCGAACATGGCCACGTCGTCGCCTGCGATCGGGGTCGTGGTCTGGGGTACGAACTGGATCTCGTCGACCTCGAACTCGATCTCGCCGAAGGCATCGATCAGCGCCTGCTTGGCCTTGGCATACTCGGTATGCGGGGCGAAGACGGTGATATGACCCTCTTCGTTCTCGATGTCGGTGACGTCGACATCTGCCTCCATCAGCGCTTCAAGCACGGCTTCCTCGTCGCTGCTGGCGAAGGCGAGGATGGCGCAGTGGTCGAACATATGGCTGACGCTGCCCGGGGTGCCGAGCTTGCTCTTGGCCTTGTTGAAGCAGGCGCGTACGTCGCCGAAGGTGCGGTTGGGGTTGTCGGTCAGGCAATCGACGATGACCATGCAGTTGCCCGGACCGAAGCCCTCGTAACGGGCCGTTGAGTAGTCCTCGCCGCCCACGCCGCTCGCCTTGTCCAGCGCCTTCTCGATCACGTGGCTCGGCACCTGATCCTTCTTGGCACGCTCCATCAAGCCGCGCAGCGTCAGGTTACCGTTGGGGTCGGTGCCGCCCTGCTTGGCACAGACGTAGATCTCGCGTCCGTACTTGCTGTACACCTTGGTCTTGGCGGCGGCCGTCTTGGCCATGGATTCCTTGCGGTTCTGAAAGGCCCTGCCCATAGCTTATTCCTGTCGAATCGGGTACGAGGCTGGATTCTACGAAACCGGCCTGTTCGGGAACAGCCCTATTTCGCCTCGCCGACGGCTGACGTGATGCGGGTCACGACTACACTGCTCTGAGATTCCCGCAATCGACGGAGCCGTGCCATGGATCATCACCAGTACCGCCATGCCCTGGCGGCGCAGCTCGAGGCCAGTGAGCTGGCCTTTCCCATGGGTGAGTTCGATGCCCGCCTGGCCCGCGTGCGAGACGCCATGCAGGAGGCCGGCTTGGACGCCCTGCTGCTGACGGACCCTGCCGACATCTACTACCTGACCGGCTACAACACCTTCGAGGTCTCGGTACATACCTGCCTCGTCTGCTCCGCCGGGCGGCTGGTACTTCAGGTGCCCTCCATCGAGACCGGGCCGGCGGTGGTCACTGCACGGGTGGACGAGCTGCTGGGCTATCGCTGGGAGGACATCGCCGAGGTGATCGACCCCCTGACCGAGACCCTGGCCCCGTTTCGCTCCATCGGCCTCGACCTTTATGGGGCGGGATTACGTCACGGGGTGCTGCGCGAACTGCAGGCGCGTCTGGGTGTCGAGCGCTTCCGCGACGATGGCGGCGGGCTGCTCGATCGCATTCGCATCGTCAAGAGCGACGCGGAGCTTGCCTGCCTGCGTGAGAGCGCCCGGATCACCTCGCTGGGGATTGCAGCGGCCACGCGGGTCATTGCTGCCGGCATGATGGACAGCGACGTGGCGGCGGAGGGCGCACGCGCCATGTTGGCGGCGGGCAGTGAGTTCATGAGCATGCAGCCCATCGTTACCAGCGGCCGGCGCATCAGCGTGATCCACATGAACCATCAGCGGCATCGCATCGCGCCCGACGAGCCGGTGTTCCTTGAGTTCGGTTCCGCCTACCGGCGCTACACCGCGCCGATGATGAAAACGGTCGTGGCGGGCCGGGCTTCGCCGCAGATGCACCACCTGGGCGATACCTGCCGCGAGATATTCGATGCCCTGACCGATGCCATGCGTACCGGCAACACCTTCGACGCGGCGGCCCTTGCCGCCGAAGCGGTACTTCAGCCGCATGCTGACCAGGTGTTCTTCTCGGGCGTATTCGGTTACGCCGTGGGCGCTCAGTTTCCGCCGAGCTGGGTCGAGGGCAGTGGCTATATTGCCCGTGGGCAGCAGCGCGCATTCGAGACCGACATGGTTTTTCACCTGCCGCTCTGCCTGCGTGTGCCAGGTGTGTGGGGTGTCGGGCTAAGCGATACCGTGCGGGTCACGCCGCAGGGCGCAGAGTCGCTCACCGACAATGACTGGAGGCTGGCTGAAGCCTAGCCCATCGCCTGGTCGTCGAGCGCGGTGGCGCGCCGATAGGCATCGCGATCGCTGACCCGCGCCCAGTAATCGACGAAGGCAGGACACGCTTCCAGGCTACCGAACAGCAACCCCCAGCCGATGTGCGAGCCGAGATAGACATCGGCTGCGGTGAAGCGGGGGCCGGCAATGTATTCGTGCTCGCTCAGTGCCTGTTCCAGAGTTTCCAGCACCGCTTCGATGGTGCCGTAGCCGACCCGGCCCTGCTGCTCGATGTTGGGCTCCATGCCCAGGTCGCGATCCGTCACGGCGGCCTCCAGCGGACCGGCGGCAAAGAACAGCCAGCGGTAATAGGGGCCACGCTCGGTCAGTGGTGGAGCCAGGCCGGCGGCAGGAAAGGCGTCGGCCAGGTAGGCACAGATGGCGGCGCACTCGGTCACCACGGTATTGCCGTGCTGTAGTGCCGGAACCTTGCCCATGGGGTTGATGTGAAGGTAGCCGGGAGCTTTCATGGCTGGGCCGTAGGGAAGGTTCTCGGTGCGGTAGGGCACACCGACCTCTTCCAGCATCCAGCGAGCTATACGCCCACGGGACATGGGATTGGTGTAGAGGACGAGGGTATCGTGCATGGCAGCTCTCTCCTTGGCTCTCACCAAGATAGCAGTTCCTAAAGGGAACGTAGCCGGACGGTTAAACGGTGCCGAGACGAAGGCACTGAATAGATGATTCAATCGGGATCGAGCAGGCGTGGCCCCGTGCCCTCGGCGGCCAGCTCGTCTTCGGGATTGCGCAGCGGGCACTCCCCCATCGACAGGCAGCCGCAGCCGATGCAGTGGTCGAGCTGGTCGCGCAAGTGGGCGAGGCGGGTTATCCGCTCATCCAGGGCGTGCCGCCAGTTCACCGAGAGACGCTGCCAGTCGGCGGCGGTGGGAGCGCGGAAGTCCGGCAGGGCATCGAAGGCGTTACGAATCTCGGCCAGGGTGATGCCGGTACGCTGGGCAACCTTGATGATCGCCACGCGGCGCAGTACGTCGCGGGTGAAGCGCCGCTGGTTGCCGGCATTGCGGCGGCTCTTGATCAGACCCTTGGCCTCGTAGAAATGAATCGCGGAAACCGCCAGTCCACTGCGTTTTGCAACTTCGCCGACGCTGAGGTCGCGCTGGAGGTGAGCCGGCATCTTGCGTCTCCTTGACTGCGGCTGGGGAGACGGTTTTAGCGCTTCGCCAGATGTCTGACAAGTCATGATGACCGATCCTCGTACCATGGGTTTCATATATAAGTGTTATTGATGAAAACAATCACCAAGTTTGATTTTGCATCCACTTGCAAGACTCGTATGGTGTTCAGCTCTTTTTTCGAAATTTTCCCAACGACTCTCTTGACCTCAATTTAAGTTTAGGTTTTAGCCTGCACTCTGTCAGCAAGTCAGGAGCACATTCGGTAAGCTCCAAAATTGCTGTTTCCTAAGTTTTCTTGACGATGGAGTTGTCATGTTCCGTTATTTCGAGACGCTGGTGAACCCCTACCCCTCGGGGCAGGTCGGGACACCGCCGCGGGGGCTCGTCGCCTTCGTCCTGCACTTCTCGCGTCCGCTGTTGCCGCTGCTCGTCGCGCTGGCGCTGTTGACGGCGCTGGTCTCAGCCGCTGAGGTGATGTTCTTCAGCTACATGGGCGACCTGGTGGACTGGCTCTCGAATGCCGAACGCGAAGGGTTCTTCGCCGAGTACGGCTGGCGCCTGGCCGGCATGGCGGCACTGGTGGCGATCGGCTTGCCGCTATTGACCTTGCTGCAGTCACTGGTGATGCATCAGGGCATCTTCGGCAACTATCCCATGCTCGGGCGCTGGATGGCGCACCGCCACATGCTCAGCCAGAGCCTGGCGTTCTACCAAGACGAGTTCGCCGGGCGTGTCTCGCAGAAGGTGATGCAGACGGCACTGGCGATCCGCGAGACAGTCACCAAGCTGCTCGACCTGATGGTTTATGTGCTGGTCTACTTCGCCGGCGCCATGCTGCTGATGGGTCAGGCCGAGCCCTGGCTGATGCTGCCGCTGGTGGTGTGGCTGGTCGGCTACGTGGCCATCCTGTGGTACTTCGTGCCGCGCTTGCGGCGGGTCTCCATGGAGCAGGCCGACGCCCGTGCGGTGATGACGGGGCGCATCGTCGACAGCTACAGCAACATCCAGACCATCAAGCTGTTTGCCGATACCCGGCGCGAGCAGGCCTATGCCCGCGATGCCATGGAGCAGTTCATGATCACCGTGCACCGCCAGATGCGCCTGGCCACCGGCCTCACGGTGAGCCTGACCCTGCTCAACTCGCTGCTGTTGGCCGGTGTGGCAGCGGTAGCCATTGGCGCCTGGTACCTCGGTGCCGTATCGCTTGGCATCATTGCCGTGGCCATCGCCCTGGTGATGCGCATTCGCTTCATGTCCAACTGGATTCTGTGGGAGGTGGCGGGGCTGTTCGAGAACATCGGCACGGTTCAGGACGGCATCAATACCATCGCTCAGGAACCGGCGATCAAGGACGCACCCGATGCCACCGAGCTCATGGTTGCCCACGGCGAGATCCGCTTCGAAGCGATGCGCTTCGGCTACGCCCGCCCGGATGGCGAGACGAATCGGGTGTTCAATGGCCTCACGCTGGATATCGCACCAGGCGAGAAGGTCGGCTTGATCGGGCGCTCGGGGGCAGGCAAGTCGACCTTGGCCAACTTGCTGCTGCGCTTCTACGACCTTGAGGGCGGACGCATCCTGATCGATGGCCAGGACATCTCCCGGGTCACCCAGGAGTCGCTGCGCCGGAAGATCGGCATGGTTACCCAGGACACCTCGCTGCTGCATCGCTCGGTGCGTGACAACATCCGCTACGGCAGCCCCGATGCCAGTGAGGAGGAGATATGGGACGCGGTACGTCGCGCCCACGCCGATACCTTCATCAACGAGCTGGTGGATCTCGAAGGTCGCCGCGGTCTGGATGCCCACGTCGGCGAGCGCGGCGTCAAGCTCTCCGGGGGGCAACGTCAGCGTATCGCCATCGCCCGAGTGCTGCTCAAGAACGCGCCGATCCTGGTGCTCGACGAGGCAACATCGGCACTCGACTCCGAAGTCGAGGCGGCGATTCAGGAGCAGCTCGACACGCTGATGGTGGGCAAGACGGTGATCGCCATTGCCCACCGGCTGTCGACCATCGCCATGCTCGACCGACTGATAGTCATCGACGAAGGGGAAATCGTCGAGAGCGGCACGCATCGGGAGCTGCTGGCGCGCGACGGGCTCTACGCCTCGCTGTGGCGCCGCCAGTCCGGCGGCTTCCTGGGGCTGGATACCGGAGAAGAATCCGAGCGTCAGCCTGGAAGACCGCTGAACGTGGAGCCCTGAGTCAATCACAACCCAATGACGAGAGGAGGGGGAGATATGAAAGGTGTGGAACGGGAAGTCATCAATCCGCGCGGCCTGCCGAATACGCTGCAGTACGGCTTCAGCCAGGCCGTCATGGTCAAGGGAGGCTATCGGGTTCATCTCTCGGGACAGGTTGGCGTCGATGCCCACGAGTGTCTGGTCGGCCCCGACCTCGAGGGACAGACCTTTGCCGCGCTGGACAACATCGAAGCGATCCTGGCGACGCTGGGAGGCGACCTGTCGCATGTGGTGATGCTGCGTATCTATATCGCCGAACCTGCCCGCTACGATCAGGAGGGAGTCGTGCAGGCGCTGCGCTCGCGCTTTCCCCAGTCGCCGCCGGCCTCTTCCTGGGTGGTCGTCAGCGGTCTCTCCGAGCCGGAGTGGCTGATCGAGATCGAAGCCGAGGCGGTATTGCCCGATATCGAGTGAGGTGGCATGCGGCGCCCCGGCAGCCGGCTCAAGCCGGCTCGTCGATGGCCTCGGCCGGGGTGCCGGTGTAAATCGGAGGCTGCCACGGCTCGGGCGCCGACAGGCTTGCGATCCGCATGCTCTCGACGACGAAGTCGACGAAAGTGCGCACCTTGGGTGATACCAGGCTGCCGCCGGGAAAGACGGCATTCATTTCGACCACGGGGCCCTCCCAGCCTTCCAGGATGCGCCGTGGACGCGTGGCTTCCGCGCTGAGACAGACAACGAACTCGTTGGCCAGCATGATGCCCTGGCCGTCTTCGAGCATGCCGCGCAGGGCGAAGGGGTCGTTGGCAATGGCGACCGGATCGACTTCAACCTCGACGGTTTCCTGGCTCGCGCTGTTGCTCAACTGCCAGACGTAACGTTGGCCGCGTTGGTCCATGGATTTGGCCAGGACCGGATGAGAAGCCAGGTCCGATGGCGTCCGCGGTTCACCATGTCGAGCGAGGTAGGTTTCGCTGGCATAGACGAACGAGCGGAAACGGGCCAGGGGGCGTGCCACGAGGCTGGAGTCTGGCAGCGCGCCGACTCGCAGGGCCACGTCGATCTGGTTGGCCACCAGGTCGAGGCGCTCGTTGGAGAGTACCAGCTCGATACGTACCTGGGGATGCAGCTGGCGGAAATCCCGTATCAGTACCGAGGTGAACTCGGTGCACATGGTGAAAGGGGCAGTCACCCTGAGCCAGCCGCGGGGGCTCTCCTCGAGGTGGTGCACGGCCTTTTCCGCCTCGCTCAGGTCGCGGGAGATGCGGTTGCAGTAATCGAAGTAGATGGCGCCGGCCTCGGTCAGGCTCAGGTTGCGAGTGGTGCGGTGGAGCAGTCGCGCACCCAGGCGCCGCTCCAGGTCCTGCACCTTGCGGCTGACCGTCGTCTTGCCGAGACGAAGTTGCTTGGCGGCGGCGCTGAAGCTGCCCTGTTCCACGACCTTGGCAAAGATCAGGGCGTCGTTGAGGTCCTGCAGCATAGTCGTTGTCCTGTGCCGTACATGCAATGTCAGGGGAAACACTGCGCCAGGGGAAAAATACTGCGAGATGAAGACGAGCAGGCTGCACGGTGACTGTCCCGCCAACGGGACAGTATTTCCCTGTCGGCCCGACTAATCAAGTGCCCGGTAACACTATATGGTGGCGTTCGGCGAAGTTTGCTGTCGATTAATCACACCACCGAACGACATTTATAAAGTTGAGGCAGAAGTAAGTTGCCGGCCGGGATGAATAACGACACAGCAAACTGCTACTTGGTATTGGGAGAAAAGAAACAATGAACGTCCACAAGATGTTCGGAAGTCGAGGGAGCCGGCAAACTCTCATGGTCATCGCCATGGTAGCCGGGCTCGTCGTTCTGACGGGGTGCGAAAGCCAAGCCGACCAGGAAGGTGCCAACCAGGGGCCGCCACCTCCCCAGGTCAGCGTCGCGCAGGTACTGGTCGAGGATGTGGAGCTGTGGGACGCCTTCACCGGGCGCATCGAGGCGGTGGAAACGGTCGACCTGCGGCCGCGCGTGTCGGGCTATATCGAAAGCGTCAACTACGTCGAAGGCGAGGAGGTCGAGAAGGGCGACGTGCTGTTCGTCATCGATCCGCGCCCCTATCGCGCTGAGCTGGAGCGGGCCGAAGCCGAACTGCAGCGGGCCAGGGCACGGGCCGAGCTGGCACGCAGCGAAGCCGCCAGGGCCGAGGCGCTGGCCCAGAGCCGCTCAATCTCGCGTGAGGAGCTGGACCAGCGGCGCTCTGCCGCGGCCACCTCCGAGGCCGATATCCTCGCCGCCCAGGCCAGTGCCGAGACGGCCCGGCTCAACATGGCATTCACCGAAGTGCGCGCGCCCATTGCCGGACGCGCCGGCAGGGCGATGGTCACTCCGGGGAACCTCGTTTCCGAAGCCACGCCGCTGACCCGCATCGTCTCCCTGGATCAGGTTCATGTGCACTTCCACAGCGACGAGCGGGCCTACCTGCACTACGACGCCATGGCGCGCAACGGCAGCCAGGCCAGTTTCCGTAATGGCGGCATACCGGTACGCGTGGGCCTGGCCAATGACGAGGACTACCCCTACCGCGGCGTGGTCGACTTCGTCGACAACCATCTCGATGCCGAAGCTGGCACTATCCTCACCCGTGCCGTGCTGGACAACAGTGAGGGCCGTTTCGCTCCCGGCATGTACGCCCGCGTACAGCTGCTGGCGGGCAGCGCCGAGGACACCCTGCTGATCGACGACAAGGCGGTGCTCACCGACCAGGACCGCAAGTATGTCTACGTGGTCGACGGCGAGGGCCGGGCCATGCGTCGCGACGTGCAGCTCGGCCGCATGGTAGACGGCCTGCGGGTGGTGGCTTCAGGCCTCGAGCCGACTGATCAGGTGGTGGTGAGCGGTGCTCAGCGGATCTTCTTCCCCGGTATGCCGGTGGCGGTGGAGAGCGTCGATATGCGCGGGCCAGGCGCGGCTTCCGGCGAGTACGCTGCGATGCGCTGAGTCGACGCGCCGAGCATTACGACTCCAGATAACCATAACCCCTGAATGACGTTTCGGGGCGGGCGATTTGCCCGCCTCGGAAGGGAGTCTTGTCATGAATTTCGCCAAGTTCTTTGTCGACCGGCCGATCTTCGCCGCGGTGCTGTCGATCCTGATTTTCATTGCCGGCGCCATCACCATCCCGCTGCTGCCGGTCAGCGAATACCCCGACGTAGTGCCGCCCACCGTGCAGGTGCGAGCGGTCTATCCCGGTGCCAACCCCAAGGAGATTGCCGAGACGGTGGCTACGCCGCTGGAGGAAGCGATCACCGGGGTCGAGAACCTGATGTACATGAAGTCGGTGGCCGGCTCCGACGGGGTGTTGGCAATGACGCTGACCTTCCGCCCCGGTACCGACCCGGACGACGCCCAGGTGCAGGTACAGAATCGGGTCAGCCAGGCGCTGGCGAGGCTGCCCGAGGCGGTGCGCCGTCAGGGTGTGACCACCGACAAGCAGTCGCCCGACCTGACCATGGTACCGCAGCTGATCTCGCCAGATGGCCGCTACGACAGCACCTACCTGCGCAACTACGCGGCGCTGCACGTGCGTGACGAGCTGGCGCGGCTGCCAGGCGTGGGCCAGGCAATGCTGTTCGGCGCCGGCGACTACGCCATGCGGGTATGGATCGACCCTGACCGTGCCGCCGCCCGCGGGCTCACCGCCGGCGACATCATCGCCGCGATCCGCGAGCAGAACGTGCAGGTCTCGGCCGGCCAGCTCGGTGCGCCGCCGACACCGTCCTCGTCGGATTTCCTCATCTCCATCAATGCCCAAGGCCGTCTGACCACCGAGGAGGAGTTCGGCAACATCGTGGTCAGGGCCGGCAGTGATGGCCAGATCACTTATCTTTCGGACGTGGCCCGCATCGAACTCGGCGCCGCCGAGTATTCGCTGCGCGCACTGCTCGACAACCAGCAGGCGGTGGCCATCGGCATCTTCCAAGCCCCCGGCTCCAACGCCATCGCGCTCTCCGATGCGGTGCGCGAGAAGATGGACGAGCTGGCCGAGCGCTTCCCCGAGGGCGTGGAACACACCATCGTCTACGACCCCACGGTGTTCGTGCGCGACTCGATCAAATCGGTGATCAAGACCCTGCTCGAGGCGGTGCTGCTGGTGGTACTGGTGGTCACGCTGTTCCTGCAGACCTGGCGCGCCTCGGTGATTCCGCTGCTGGCGGTACCGGTGTCGATCGTCGGCACCTTCGCCGTACTCCACTTGCTCGGTTTCTCGATCAACACCTTGACCCTGTTCGGTTTGGTGCTGGCCATCGGCATCGTGGTCGACGATGCCATCGTGGTGGTGGAGAACGTCGAGCGCAACATCGAGGAGGGGCTCGCCCCGCTGGCGGCGGCCCACCAAGCCATGCGCGAGGTGAGCGGGCCGATCATCGCCATCTCGGTGGTGCTGTGTGCGGTGTTCGTGCCGATGGCCTTCCTCGAGGGCGTCACCGGCCAGTTCTACCGCCAGTTCGCGGTGACCATCGCCATCTCCACGGTGATCTCGGCGATCAACTCGCTGACGCTGTCACCGGCGCTCGCTGCGCTGCTGCTCAAGCCCCACGATGCGCCCAAGGATCGTCTGTCGCGGTTGATCGACTTCCTGTTCGGCTGGCTGTTCCGCCCCTTCAACCGCTTCTTCAATGCCAGCTCCAAGGGCTACCAGGGCGGTGTGGCGCGCAGCCTGCGTCGGCGCGGCGCGGTGTTCGCCGTCTATGCGCTGCTGCTGGCGGGCACCGGCGTCATGTTCCAGATGGTGCCGGGCGGCTTCATCCCCACCCAGGACAAGATGTACCTGATCGGCGGGGCCAAGCTGCCGGAAGGCGCCTCCCTCGACCGCACCGAGGCGGTGATCAGGCGCATGACCGAGCTGGCGCTGGAAACCGAAGGCGTGACCTCGGCGGTGGCCTTCCCCGGGCTCAACCCGCTGCAGTTCACCAATACCCCCAACACCGGCACGGTGTTCTTCGGCCTCGATCCGTTCGAATCGCGCTCGCGCAGTGCCGATGAGATCGTCGCCGAACTCAACGGCAAGCTCGGTGCCATGCAGGAGGCGTTCAGCTTCGCCTTCACTCCGCCGGCCATCCTCGGTATCGGCTCGGGGTCGGGCTTCTCGCTGTTCATCCAGGACCGCGCCGGGCTGGGCTACGGCGAACTGCAGCAGGCCGTCGATGGCTTCAGCGGTGCGCTGATGCAGGCGCCGGGCATGGGCTACCCGATCACTTCCTACCAGTCCAACGTGCCGCAGCTCGACCTGCACGTCGACCGGGTCAAGGCCAAGACCCAGGGCGTGGCGCTGACCGACCTGTTCGAGACCCTGCAGGTCTACCTCGGCTCGGTCTACGTCAACGACTTCAACCGCTTCGGCCGCACCTGGCAGGTAATGGCCCAGGCCGACGGCGACTACCGGATGGACGTGGAGAACATCGAGCGTCTGCGCACCCGCAACCTTCATGGCGAGATGGTGCCGATCGGCAGCATGATTCGCATCGATCGCACCTTCGGCCCTGACCCGGTGATCCGCTACAACGGCTACCCGGCGGCAGACCTCATGGGCGAGGCCAACCCACAGGTGCTGTCGTCGAGCCAGGCGATCGAGGTGGTGGAGCAGCTCGCCTCGGCAGTGCTGCCGGCGGGCATGTCCTTCGAGTGGACCGACTTGAGCTACCAGCAGGTCAACCAGGGCGGGGCGGCGCTGGTGGTGTTCCCGCTCGCCATCCTGCTGGTATTCCTGGCGCTGGCCGCGCTCTACGAGAGCTGGACGCTGCCGCTGGCGGTGATCCTGATCGTGCCGATGTGCATGCTCTCGGCGCTGATCGGCGTGAAGCTCACCGGCGGAGACAACAACATCTTCGTCCAGGTGGGCCTGGTGGTACTGATCGGCCTGGCGTGCAAGAACGCCATCCTGATCGTCGAGTTCGCCCGCGAACTGGAGATGCAGGGACGCGGCATCGTCGAGGCGGCGCTGGAAGCGTGCCGCCTGCGCTTGCGTCCGATCATCATGACCTCGATCACCTTCACCGCGGCGGTGGTGCCGCTGATGCTGGCCGGCGGTGCCGGTGCCGAGGTACGCCAGGCGCTGGGCACGGCGGTGTTCGCCGGCATGATCGGCGTAACCCTGTTCGGCTTGTTCCTGACCCCGGTGTTCTACGTTGCCCTGCGCAAGTTGGTCACACGCGGGCAGGCCGAGCCCCATGAAGCGCAGCCTGCGGAGGGTGCCTATCATGCGTAACCTACTTCTATTGCCGCTGACCCTGGCACTGGCCGCCTGCGCGGTGGGGCCCGATTACCGCACGCCGACGCTGCCTGAGTCCGCTGCCCTGGTACGTGCCGAGCCGGAGCTCGTCACCGCGGAGGCCGTGGAGCGTGACTTCTGGCGCAGTTTCGATGATGCGCTGCTGAGCGAGCTGGTCGAGGAAGCCTTCGACGCCAACCACGACCTGCGCATCGCCCTGGCCCGCCACGACCGCAGCCTGGCGCTGCTGCGCCAGTCGCGTCGCGATCTGGCACCCAGCGTCACCGCCCAGGGCACTGCCGCCCACCAGCGCGCCAGTGCCGACCAGATGCCGCAGGCGACACGCTCGCAGCGCGACTTCGAAAGTTATGACGCCGGCGTCGCCGCGCTGTGGGAACTCGACTTCTTCGGCCGCGTACGCCGCGCCGTGGAGGCCCAGCAGGCGGAGGCAGAGGCCTCGGCGGCAGATGTGCGTGCCATGCAGGTGGTCGTGGTCGGTGAGCTGGTCGACCAATATGTGCGCCTGCGCGGCTTGCAGGAGCAGCTGCGCGTGGCCCGGGCCAATGCCGACAACCAGCGTGAGTCGTTGGCGCTGGTCGAGGCTCGGCTGGAGGCGGGGCGCGGCACCGAGTTCGACAGCGTGCGCGCCCGGGCGCAACTGGAGAGCACGCTCTCGCGGATACCGGCGCTGGAAGGCGAGATCGCCGCCGTCACCCATCGCCTGGCGGTGCTGACCGGGCGTGAGCCAGGCGCCCTGGTCGCTCGACTGGAAACGCCCGCGCCACTGCCGGCACTGCACGAACGAGTGGCGATCGGCCTGCCCGGTGAACTGCTGCGTCGCCGTCCGGATATCGCCGCGGCCGAGCGACGCCTGCATGCCGCCACCGCCAGCATCGGCGTGGCCACCGCCGACCTCTACCCGCGCTTCACCCTGAACGGGTTGCTCGGTACCCAGGCCGCCAGTACCGGCGACCTGTTCAGCCGTGACAGCGAGACCCGGCTGGTGGCACTGGGCGTCGACTGGTCGTTCCTCGACAGTGGCCGAGTCAGGGCGCGCATGGCCGCCGCTGATGCCGACGCCGAGGCCAACCTGGCGCGCTACGAGCAGGCCGTGCTGCTGGCGCTGGAAGAAGCCGAGACGGCGCTCGCCCGCTATGCCCAGTCGCTGCGCGAGCGCGAGCACCTGGAGGCGGCTGCCGCGGCCAGCGCCGAGGCGGCCCGCCAGGCGCGAGTGCGCTTCGAGGTCGGCGTGGTCGACTTCCTCGAGGTGATCGATGCCGAGCGTTCGCGATTGGATGCCGAAGATGGCCTGGCCCAGAGCAACGTGCGTGCCGCCACCGCCCTGGTGGGGCTCTACCGGGCTTTGGCCGGAGGCTGGGAGGAGCGCTTGGACGAGCCGCGGCAGGCAACGGCTGAGCCCGCCTTGTCATCCACCTAGCTGGGCCTGGCCAGGCCACACGCCTATCCACCCTGACCAAGACGAACCGGTACGGTGCCTACACCGTGCCGGCTCAACCTGCTGCGCCGCCCCAGTAAGCACTTGCTGACCCGTAACTGCCGATAGTGCGACAGCCTTCCGCTTTATCTGCTATTCTGCCCGCCTTCCTTTCAGACGAAGCTCAGCCTCGGCTCGTGCCTTCGCATTCACCCTCGCTTGCTTGCCGCTTTGGCACCGCTCAATCTTTCTCAGGTCGTTTCCGTGTCCGATTCTCCCAACGACGGGGCCTTTGCCTCGCTGCCGCTGGCACCAGAGCTGCTGGCCAATCTCGATTCGCTCGGCTATCTCGCCATGACGCCCATTCAGGCGCGAAGCCTGCCGCCGATGCTCGCGGGCCAGGACGTGATTGCCCAAGCCAAGACCGGCTCGGGCAAGACCGCGGCCTTCGGTCTGGGGCTGTTGTCGCGGCTTGTGGTATCGCGCTTCTGCGTGCAGGCGCTGGTGCTATGCCCCACCCGCGAGTTGGCCGATCAAGTGGCCGGCGAGATCCGGCGGCTTGCGCGCACATTACCCAACGTCAAGGTTCTGACCCTGTGCGGAGGGGCTCCCATGGGCCCACAGCTCTCCTCGCTGGCGCATGGTGCGCATGTGGTGGTGGGTACTCCGGGCCGGGTGGAGGATCACCTGCGCAAGGGCTCGCTCGACCTCGCTTCGCTCGAGACTTTGGTGCTGGATGAGGCCGACCGCATGCTCGACATGGGCTTCCAGGCCACCATGGAGGCGATCATCGCCGAGACGCCTGCCAGCCGTCAGACCCTGTTGTTCAGCGCCACCTTTAGCGACGAGGTCAGGGGCATCGCCCAAGGGCTGATGCGCGAGCCGGCCGAGGTGGCGGTGGCCGAAAGCCATGACGAGAGCACCATTCGCCAGCGCGTCTACCGGGTGGCGGACGAGGCGGAGCGCTTCTCGGCGCTGCGCGGGCTGCTGCTGCTGCATCGGCCACGCTCCAGCGTGGTGTTCTGCAACACCCGACGCGAGACCCAGGAGGTCGCCGATGCCCTCTGCGAGGCGGGCTTCAGTGCCCTGGCGCTGCATGGCGACCTGGAGCAGCGTGACCGCGACCGTATCCTGGTCCTGTTCGCCAACCACAGCGTTTCCATCCTGGTGGCCACCGATGTGGCGGCACGCGGGCTGGATATCGAAGCCCTGGATGCGGTATTCAACTACCAGATCGCCCGTGACCTCGAAGTGCACGTGCATCGTGTCGGGCGCACCGGCCGCGCCGGCAGCTCGGGCATCGCCTGCACCCTGATCAGCGAGCGGGAAGCCTATCGCCTCGAACGACTGGTCGAGTTTCTCGGCGAGCCGCTCGAGGAGGCGCCGCTGCCGCCTCGCAGCGTGCTGTCGCGGGAGCCTTTCCTGCCGGAAATGGCGACGCTGCAGCTCGACGGTGGCAAGAAGCAGAAGGTGCGCGCCGGTGATATTCTCGGTGCCTTGACCGGCGATGGTGGCATCGAGGGCGCCCAGGTAGGCAAGATCAAGGTGCTGGAGCGCAGCGCCTACGTGGCCGTGCAGCGCGAGGTTGCCAAGGCGGCGCTTGCCCAGCTCGGCACGGGAAAACTCAAGGGGCGCTCGTTCCGCGCCCGGCGTGTCAGCCGCTGATTGCCGCTGAGAACAGAAGGGGGATAGGTGAAGGTACCCAAGCGATTGCAGCCACTGATCGACGACGGTCTGATCGAGGCGGTCGAGAGTCAGTTGATGAGCGGCAAGGAGGCCCAGGTCTACGTGGTTCGCTCCCACGGGGAGCGTCGCTGCGCCAAGGTCTTCAAGGAGGCAAAACAGCGCAGTTTCAAACAGGCGGTGCAGTATCAGGAGGGGCGCCGCGAGCGCAACAGCCGCCGCTCACGGGCCATGGCCAAGAAGACCCGCTATGGCCAGAAGGAGCAGGAGCAGGCTTGGCTGAATGCCGAGGTCGATGCCCTCTACCGGCTGGCGGCAGCGGATGTAAGGGTGCCGCAGCCATACGGATTCATCGATGGCGTGCTGCTGATGGAGATGATCAGCGATGCCGATGGCCTGACAGCCCCGCGCCTGGATGACGTGACCCTGAGCGCCGAGCAAGCCCGTGACTACTACGCCAAGATCATCCGCGACGTGGTCAAGATGCTGTGCGCGGGCCTGGTACACGGCGATCTCTCCGAGTTCAACGTGCTGCTGGCCGCCGATGGCCCGGTGATCATCGACCTGCCTCAGGCGGTGGACGCCGCCGGCAACAACAGCGCTGAGTGGATGTTCGAGCGCGACGTGGACAACATGCGCCGCTACTTCGGCCGCTTCGCCCCTGAGCTGCTCGGCACCGACTACGGCAAGGAGATCTGGGCGCTATTTGAAGCCGGGGAGCTGCACCCCGAAAGCCAACTGACCGGTTGCTTCGAGCATGACACCAGCACCGTGGACGTGGACGAGCTGATGACCGTGATCGACGACGTGCGCGAGGAGGAAGCCTACCGCCAGGGAGCCCGTAACCGCGGCGATGAACCCGGCGTGGAGGAGGCTGCCGAGGAGTGGCAGGAATCCCAGCGGGGGGAGCATTGAGCCCAACCAGGACGGTCAAGGAAACGCGGCTGGGCTAGGTTGAGTTTTTCCTGCCACACTCTAGGCTCTGTCCAAAAAGTGCCTGCGCTCGGCCATACAGCGTTAAAAATCGGCTCAAAGTACTCATTTACAGCTCGTAAACTCCGTCTTTTCGCCGTTTTTTGCCTTGTCTGACCATCGCTCGCCGACTTTTTACACAGAGCCTCAACTACCTCAACAGTCAAGAGAGGATCGTCATGTCGTTGCGTAAGGTACCCCTCCTTTACTCTGCACGCTCTCTCGTCATCGCCTTGGCCCTGCTGCTGCTGGCCGGTTGCCAGATGCAGCCACCGGAGCCGCCCGACGAGGACAAGGCGGCCATCGACCGTATGCTGGTGATGATCGACGAACGACTCGACGTGGCACCGTTGGTGGCCCAGGCCAAGTGGAACAGCGGCGCGCCCATCGAAGCGCCGGAGCGAGAGGCGCAGATTCTCGACCAGGTGGCGGAGGATGCCGAAGCGGCCGGCGTCGACGAGGACTTCGCCCGACGCTTCTTCGAGAAGCAGTTCGAGGCCAGCAAGCAGATCCAGCGTCGCCTGCACCACCAATGGCTGCAAGAGGGGCGCTCGACCTTCGCCGATCCGCCCGATCTCGCCGAGGAGGTGCGCCCGGTGCTCGACCGCCTGACGCCGCAGCTGATCGAGTCATTGGCCGATATCGAGCGCATCGCCGAGGTCGAGGGTGCCAGGCACTACCTCGAGCGGCGCGCGACAGAGCTGATTCAGGACGATTTCGACGGCGAGCCGCGCGATGTCTCCATCCAACCGTTGGTGGAGCGCCTGGCGCAGAAATGAACTGGCCCTATAGCTGCCAGGCCTGGGGATGCCCCGCCTTGAGCATGCCCTGCTCGTCCCAGTCGTCCCAGCCGGCGAAGGGGATCGGCGCCTCGTTGTCGAGCTCTTGGAGCCGCCGTGCCCAGGCGGCTTTCTCCGCTTCCAGGCGCTCACGGAATACCGTCTCGTCCTGGTAGTTCAGGCCGCCGCCCTGCACGCCGTAGGTGACCTGAGGCGTCAGCACGCTGACGCCGAGGTAGTAGAGCGAATAGTGGATCGGCCATAGCAGCGCCACGATATGGCCGCTGCGGCCATGCCGAGTGAAGGTCGGCGCCGGAGCACCGGTGGTCACCGAGAGAATTGCCCGCTTGTTAGGGAAGCTACCGCGGTCGTAGCGCATCCTGCCTGAGTAGAGCCCGCCGTAGACGAACACCCGATCGAACCAGCCCTTGAGCATGGCCGGCTGGGCGTGCCACCACAGCGGGAACTGCAGGACCACCAGGTCGGCGCGTTCGAGTCGTTCGATCTCGCGCTTTACGTCGCCGGGCAGGGTGCCGCTTTCATAGGCGCTGCGCTGCTCTGTGAGCGGAAAGAACGCATCGGCCTTGGCCCGCTCGGGGTAGTGTGCCGCGCCTTCCACCGGATCGAAGCCTTCGGCGTAGAGATCCGAGACCTCGACGCTGTAACCCTGGCGCTGAAGGGTTTCGACGGCGACGTCCTTCAGGGCGCCGTTGAAGGAGTGCGGCTCGGGGTGGCAGAACACGATCAGGGCATGCATGAGGGGTCTCCGGCTGGAAAGCATATGCTGCATGCCCTCAGGCTATGCTGTACGCTGACGAACCGAAATTCCAAAAACATGACAAACGACTTTGCATGAATGAACAGATTGTCAGAGAGGATCCTGCATGAGAGCCGTGGTGTATGAGGCCTTTTCCGTTCCGCCGCAAATCCAGCAGGTTCCCGACCCGACGCCGGAAGCGCATGGCGTCGTCGTCAAGGTGATGGCGACCGGTGTTTGCCGCAGCGATTGGCATGGCTGGGTCGGTCACGATCCCGACATTGAGCTTCCCCATGTGCCTGGACACGAGCTGGCGGGCATCGTCGAGGCGGTAGGCAAGGACGTGCGGAAATGGCGCGTGGGCGATCGCGTCACGGTCCCGTTCGTCGGTGGCTGCGGTACCTGCCCCGAATGCTACTCGGGAAACCAGCAGGTCTGCGACAGCCAATTCCAACCCGGCTTCACCCATTGGGGTTCCTTCGCCCAGTATGTGGCGATCCACCAGGCCGACACCAACCTGGTGGCATTGCCGGAGACGCTGGATTTCGCCACGGCGGCCAGCCTGGGATGCCGTTTCGTGACGTCGTTTCGCGCCGTGGTCGACCAGGGCAATACATCCGCGGGGCAGTGGGTAGCGGTTCACGGCTGCGGTGGCGTCGGCCTGTCCGCGATCATGATCGCCAATGCGGTGGGCGCCAACGTCGTGGCCATCGATATCGCGGAAGACAAGCTCAAGCTGGCCCGCGAGCTGGGCGCAGTGGCCAGCGTGAATGCAGCCGAGGTGGCGAACGTCCCCGAGGCCGTCATCGAAGTGACGCGCGGCGGTGCCCACGTGTCGCTGGATGCGCTGGGACACCCCAGCACCTGCTTCAACTCGATCAGCAATTTGCGCAAGCGCGGCAAGCACGTACAGGTCGGGCTCATGCTGGCCGAGAACAGTACGCCTGCCATTCCGATGAGCAAGGTCATTGCCCATGAGCTCGAGATACTGGGCAGCCACGGCATGCAGGCCTATCGTTATGGCGCCATGCTCGACATGATCCAGACGGGGAAGCTGGCACCCGAGAAACTGATCGGCAAGCGGATCGGTCTGGAGCAGTCGATCGATGCGCTGATGGGCATGGACAGGTTCCAAGGCGTGGGCGTGACCGTGGTGACCGAATTCTGAGAGGCGAGCAGGGCATACCATGCCGAGGGTCGGTGGAAATCGATCGTGAATGAGCAGATGCTGCACTGGGATGACCTGCGCGTGGTGCAGGCCATCGCCGAGGCGGGTTCGTTGTCCGGCGCCGGGCGACGGTTGGGAACCAGTCATGCCACGGTCTTTCGGCGATTGAATACCATCGAAACCCGCCTGGGCGTGGCGCTGTTTGAGCGCTCGCGTACGGGCTATGCGCCCACGGCGGCGGGGGAGGACCTGGCGGCTACCGCCGCCCGTGTGGCGGCCGAGGTGCACGGCGCCGAGCGGCGCGTGGTGGGGCGGGACCTGAAGCTCTCCGGCAGCATCCGCGTGACCACCACCGATACGCTGCTGATAGGGCTGGTGTCGCCGATCTTCGCCGATTTCCAGCGCACCCATCCTGAGATCACTCTCGAGGTGGCGGTCTCCAACCAGCTGTTCAACCTCTCCCAGCGCGACGCCGACGTGGCGGTGCGGCCCTCGCCCGCGCCACCCGAGCATTTGGTGGGGCGTCGGGTCGGCTGTATCGCTCAGGCGGCCTATGCCCGCGCCGATAGCGCCGCCGATGCCTGGGTCGGGACGGACCGTCACCTGGGCTATGCGGCCCTCGATGCGTGGATGACCGAGAACGGTGCAAACGAGTGCTGCCGCTATCGCGTCGATACCATGCTCGGCATGCTGGCGGCCGTCCGCGACGGGCTCGGCCGCGCCGTGCTGCCCTGCTACCTGGCCGACGCCGAACCGACGCTGTCACGAGTTGGCGAGCCGATTCCCGAACTCGCCACCGACCTGTGGCTGCTCACCCACCCCGACCTGCGCAGGGTGGCGCGCATTCGCGCCTTCATGGCCTATGTCGCAGAGGCTGTGAAGGCATCCGAATACCGGCTGGCGGGCCAGCTCACTCCTTGGGCAGGGCGTAGGCCATGACGCTGTCGCCCAGGCTGGTTTCGGCCTGAAAGGCCCCTCCGGCGGCAATCACCACATACTGGCGACCCTGGTGCATGTAAGTCATCGGTGTCGCCTGGCCCCCTGCGGGCAGACGCGCCTCCCACAACATGTCACCGCTGGCATTGTTGAAGGCGCGGATATAGTCATCCATGGTGGCGCCGATGAAGGTCACACCGCTGGCTGTCGTGACCGGGCCGCCACTGGTGGGAGCGCCCACGGTCATCTTCAATCGCGCGGGAATGCCCCATGGGCCCTGATCGAAGCTGGTGCCGATCGGGCGCGACCAGGCCAGTTCACCGCTGTCGAGGTCGGTGGCGCTGAGAAACCCCCAGGGCGGCGCGGCACAAGGCATGTCCAGTGGCGAGAGCCAGGCGCCGCGCTCGGCCGCCACCGGCGCGCCGAGCATGGGTTGCGCTTCCTGATCGATGTAGCTGGCATCGTCTTCACCGATCGGCGCGATGTTCTCCATTTCGTCGGCTTCCTCGCGGGGATAGAGCACCACGCGTGATGGCATACGATTGTTGTTGACGATCATCAGGCCGTTCTCGAGATCGAAGGCGGCGCTGCCCCAGTTGATGCCGCCGAGAATACCCGGGAACTGCAGCATGCCGTCGGGGTGGTCGAGGGTCGGCGGGGTGAACATGCCCTCGTAGCGCATGCGTTCGAACTGGATGCGGCAGTAGAGATGGTCGAGCGGCGTGATACCCCAGGTATGGGCTCCGCTGAAGTATTCGACCTCTTGGCCGGGTATCGATCCGAAGTTGGGCATGCCCGGTGAGAAGCGCTGCACTTCAGCCGTCCAGTCACCCTCAATGGTGCCCTGCGGTACCGGCCGCTCCTCGATGGGCAGCAGCGGTTCGCCGGTTTCCCGATCGAAGACGAACACCTGCCCGTACTTGGTCGCCTGAACCACGGCTGGGCGAGGGCCTTCGGCGGTGGGAAAGTCGATCAGCGCGGGCTGGGCACCCAAGTCGTAGTCCCACAGGTCGTGGAGCACCGTGGTGAACTTCCAGCGCACTTCGCCGCTATCGACTTCCACTGCTACCAGCGTAGCGGTGAATTCGTCTTCCTCGGGGCTGCGATCACCGCCGTACTGGTCATTGGTGGGGTTGCCGGTGGGCAAATAGACCAGTCCCAGTTCCTCGTCGGCCGAGATCGCCGTCCACACGTTGGGTGTGCCGCGGGGGTAGACCTCGCCTTCTGGCGGCTGCCGGTCCGGGGTGGTCCATACCGAGTCCCAGGTCCATTGCCATTCGCCGGTGATGGCATCGTAGGCGCGCACGGCGCCGGAAGGCGCGTCACGACGCTGGTTGTCGGTAACCTGATGACCGACCACCACGATGCCGTTCACTACGGCCGGCCCCGAGGTGTTGGAGACCAGCCCCAGCGCCTGCGGACCCATGCGGTCGTTGAGGTCTACGGTGCCGTTATCGCCGAAATCGCTGCACGGTGAGCCGTCGTCGGCGTCCAGCGCCATCAGCCGACCGTCCAGCGTGCCCAGCAGCAGCCGGCGTGGGCACACATCAACCGGCTCTGGCGCTTCGAAATAGGCCACCGAACGGCAGGCAGTCGAGAACACGTGCTCTTGTGCTTCCACTGCTACATCCGGGTCGAAGTGCCACTGCTGCTCACCCGTGCCGGGGTCGAGGGCAAACACCTGGTTGCTTTGGGTGCAGACGTAGAGGCTGTTGCCGATCTTCAACGGCGTATTCTGGAAGGCGTAGGGGGCGGCATCGTTGGGCGGCTCATCGCCGGTGTTGAACTCCCAGGCCACCTCCAACTGATCGGCGTTGTGAGGTGTGATCTGGTCGGCCGGCGAGAAGCGCTGGGCCAGGTTGGTGCCGCCGTAGGCAACCCAATCGGTGTCGTCTGGGGCACTCTGCTGACGGATCTCCTCGGCGGCTACCGTCGTGGGAGCATCGGGGCCGGAGTCGAAGATGAGCCACAGCACGGATCCAATGTAGCCGGCGATGATCAGCACGCCGAGCAACGGGCCGGCATAGGGCAGGGTGGGCTGGTAATAGCCGCGGCGGTACAACACGGGCAGCAGCAACAGGGCGACAGCCAGCAGGCCGGCCATCAGCCCGGTACGTGCCAGCAGGTCGATATGCCAGGCCGGGATCCACCCCTTGATGGCAATTTCCCATAGCGACCAGGCAAAGGTGGCCGCAACGGTTAGCGCATAGAGCCACACCCCGCCAGGCAAGCCAAGCATGAGCATGACGGCAGCAATCAGCGTGGCTAAGCCGGCCAGGAGAAAATAGATCGTACCGCCGAGATAGAGCAGGTAAGCACCACCCAGAGACATTGCCAGGCCGAGCAGTAGCAGAACGACGGCGAGAACGGTGACGGCCCAGCCGGCCGCTCCTCGTGAGGAATGCGCATCCATGGCAATACCTGTGGTCAGGGGCGAGAAGGTCGGGTCCGCTTGATAGCAGAGCTCTTACCAACCCTAGGTCACCAGGCAGAGGAGGCCAAGGGCTTGTTGAAATAGCGCCCCGGGCTGGCCCCGAGGCTGCGACGAAAGGCGGCGATGAAGGCGCTCGGCGATTCGTAGCCGACCTCCTGGGACACGACCGTGACCGAACGCCCTGCCGCCAGCATGGGCAGGGCGGCGAGCAGCCTGGCCTGCTGTCGCCAAGCGGCGAAGCCCATGCCCGTCTGTGCCTGGAAGCGCCGTGCCAGGGTGCGTGGCGAGGCGCCGACTACCTGGCCCCAGGTAGCCAGGTCGTTCCGGTTTGCCGGGTCGTCACGCAGGGCGGTACAGATCCGCCGCAGCGCGGGATCGTCGGGCTCGGGAAGGTGCAGCGGCACCGTGCGCTCTTCGTGCAGCTCATCCAGCAGCACCGCGACCAATCGCGCTCCGGCATCGTGGGCTGTGGCCTCGGCCGGCAGTTCCATCAAGCGCAATATCAGCTCACGCAGCAACGGCGAGACGTTCACCACGCGCGGCTCGGTCGGTAGTCTCGGTAGTCGTTCGTCGAGATAGAGCGTTCGCAGCTTCACGGCCCGGTGCATCAGCAGGGCGTGCTCCAGGCGAGCGGGTATCCATACCGCGAGCTGGGGCGGCACGACCCACCTTCCTGCCGGGGTCGATACCGTCATCACGCCGTGTGTAGCGAAGACGAGCTGTGTGCGCAGATGATGGTGGCGGCCGGTGTCCCAGCCGGCAGGGTAGTCGCAGGCGTAAGGTTGCACGGGGCCCGGGGCGCTTTCGATACGTCGTTGCAGCACTTCGCGTGATAGGGGCAGCGTGTGAGCCAGAGTGTAGGGCATGTTGTCCGTTTCGCGATATATCTTGTCAGGATGACGAGAGAAGACGCCTTGGTTCCAGTTTAGCCTGAAAGACCGGCCATCCTGGAGTCTGGTCATGAACGGCAATCGCGTTCGGCTACTGTTCCTCAACTTGGGGCATGCCTATGCCCACTATTTCATGCTGATCCATCCTACCGTGGCGGTGGCGCTCGAGCGTCGTGGTCAGGGCGATTACGGTGCGCTGCTGCTGCCGGCCACGGCGGGTTTCGTTGCCTTTGCCGCTTTCACCCTGCCGGCGGGTTGGCTGGGCGACCGCTGGAGCCGCCACGGCATGATGGCCGTGATGTTCCTGGGGCTCGGTGTGGCTTCCCTGCTCACCGGCTTGGCAAGCGGCCCCTACCAGATGGCGGCCGGCCTGTTTCTGATGGGGAGCTTTGCAGCGATTTACCATCCTGTCGGCATCGCCCTGGTGGCGGAGAGTGGTGCGAGCGTCGGCCAAGCGCTGGGCGTCAACGGTGTGTGGGGCAACATGGGCGTCGCGGCGGCGCCACTGCTGACAGGTACGCTCATAGGCATGCTCGACTGGCAGGCGGCTTTCCTGGTCCCCGGTGCGCTGTGTCTGGCGAGCGGCGTGGCCTATCTGGCGTTGGTGCCGGCCGAACGCCATGAGCGCGAGGCGACTCCTGTGATTGTCAATCCCACACCGACGCAAGCCTCGACGGTATTGCCCGGCAGGATCCTTGCCTACCTGGTGATCACGGCATTGATGGGCGGGCTGGTTTTCGCGGTCATGACCGTGGTGCTGCCCAAGGTCATGGAGGACGCCTTCAGCAGTGGAGTGAGTGGTTTGGCCAGCGCCGCCAGCCTGGCCTCGGTGGTCTTTGCACTCGCCTCCATGGCGCAGTTGGTAACCGGTAGAGCGGTGGATCGGGTCTCGCCACGTCAGTTGATGCTGTTACTGGCGCTGGTGCAGGTCCCCCTGTTCCTGCTGATGGGGCAGGCCGGGGAGTGGTGGCTCGTCGTGCTGTCGCTAGGGCTGATGCTAACGGTGTTCGGTATCATTCCCGTGCAGGACGCCATCGTGGCGCGTCATGCCGCAAGTGGCTGGCGGGCGCGTGTCTATGCTGTGAAGTACGTATTGTCGCTGGGCGTCGGCGCCCTGGCCGTGCCGATCGTGGCCTGGGGCTACGATCCGGCCGGCGGCTTCATCCGGCTCTATCTGCTGCTGGCTGCCTGCGCTGCCGGTGTGGCGGTGGCCGCGCTGCTGTTGCCAGGCCAGCGCTATCGGCAGGCGGCGCTCAACGAGAGCCACTCATAGTCCGGCTGGCTTCCGAACGCCAGCAACGTGGAGGTCGCGATGAAGGACTCCTTCCAAGCTACCGGGCAGTCGCTACCGCAGGAGTCCGAGGCGGCGTTGGACATCATCACCCGCGAGCTGGGCGGAAGCGTCGTCGGCGTCTATCTCTTCGGTTCGGCGCTCAGGGGCGGCTTGCGCCCCAATAGCGACGTGGACATGCTGGCAATCGTCAGCCAGCCACCCGACGATCAGGGGCGCCGGCGCTTGGTCGAGGCGCTAATGACAGTATCCGGTAGCCCTGTGGACGACGGCTCGCCCAGGCCCTTGGAAGTGACGCTGCTCTGCCGAGAGTCGCTGGTGCCCTGGCAGTACCCGCCGAGAAGCGAGCTGGTCTACGGCGAGTGGCTGCGGGAGGAGTTCGAGCAGGGCCGTATACCGCCGGCGGCTGCCGATCCCGACCTGGCCGTGGTGCTGACCACCGCCAGGCAATGCAGCCTCGCCCTGTACGGGCCGGAGCTCGAGGAACTGGTGGCGCCGATTCCCGAGGCGGACCTGCGCCGGGCCATCCTCGATTCACTGCCTGGCCTGATGGCGGGGTTGCAGGGCGATGAGCGCAACGTGCTGCTGACCCTGGCGCGCATGTGGATGACCCTCGAGACGGGAGAGATCGCTCCCAAGGACGTTGCCGCCACCTGGGCGCTGGAGCGCCTGCCCCTCGAGCATCGGGCCACCATGGCGCTGGCGCGGCGCGGCTATCTTGCAGGAGGTGGCGAGGACTGGGCACGGCGCAAGCCGCAGGTGGAAGCGCTGGCGGCCTTTCTGCAGCGCGCTATCGCTTGACCGGAGGCGGGCCCATTAGGCTAGTCTCTTAGCACGCTCATTTTCTTGGATGGCTAAGGAGACTGCCATGAAGGTCGTTACCCTGGGCAGCGGCGGCGGGTTGGATCAACTGCAGGTCGTCGAACGCGAGGCGCCGGGCAAGCCGGGGCCGGGAGAGATCCGCGTG
Organism: Halomonas sp. A29; assembly: GCF_046723295.1. Lineage (NCBI taxonomy): Bacteria > Pseudomonadati > Pseudomonadota > Gammaproteobacteria > Oceanospirillales > Halomonadaceae > Halomonas > Halomonas sp. A29. The sequence continues at coordinate 347,422 of NZ_JAXQPR010000001.1, read as the reverse complement.
CGGATCCATGCCAGCTCGCTCAACTTCCACGACTATGCCGTGGTCGCCGGGATGATCCCTACCGAGGATGGCCGCATTCCCATGTCCGATGGGGCGGGCGTGGTCGAGGCGGTGGGCGAGGGCGTCGAGGAGTTCGTCGTTGGCGATGCGGTGGTCTCCACCTTCTTCCCCTACTGGCTCGACGGTCCGGCGCGGGTCGCCGACTTCAAGACCACGCCCGGCGACGGCATCGACGGTTACGCCCGCGAGCAGGTGATTCGTCCGGCCACCTGGTTCACCCATGCGCCCAAGGGCTACCGCCACGAAGAGGCCGCCACCCTGACCACGGCGGGGCTCACCGCCTGGCGCGCGCTGGTGGTGGACGGCAACCTCAAGGCCGGCGATACGGTGCTCACCCTGGGCACCGGCGGCGTTTCCATCTTCGCCCTGCAGTTCGCCAAGGCCATGGGGGCGCGGGTGATCTCCACCTCCTCCTCCGACGAGAAGATCGAGACGCTCAAGAAGCTCGGCGCCGACCACACCATCAACTACAAGGCCGAGCCGGAGTGGGGCAAGAAGGTCCAGGCGCTGACCGACGGCCAGGGCGTCGACCACGTGATCGAGGTCGGTGGGCCCGGCACCCTGCCGCAATCCATCGATGCCGTGCGCATCGGCGGCCATATCGCGCTGATCGGCATCCTGACCGGGCGCGGCGGCGAGGTGCCCACCGTCAAGCTGATGGCCAAGCAGGCGCGCCTGCAGGGGCTGATCGTCGGCAGCCGTATCCACCAGCAGGAGATGGTGCGCGGCATCGAGGCCTGCGGCGTACGCCCGATCATCGACAGCACCTTCAAGCTCGAGGAGATCGCCGACGCCTTCCGCCACGAGGAGTCGGGACGTCACTTTGGAAAGATCTGCCTGTCGTTCTAACCCGCTGAGGCGGCCGCCAACTGCTGCAGCGCTTCCTGGGTGGCCGCGTCCGCCGGAAAGAACGACTCGATGGCGAGCTCCTCCAGGGTGACGTCGAGCGGGGTGCCGAACACCGTGGTGGTACTCAGCAGCGACAGCACGCGGCCATCCGGCATGACCAGTTCCAGCGGCACGACGATGCCGGCATGATTCGATTTCGAGGCGAGATGAGGGCGGGCTCCGGCCGGTACCGGGTAGCCCTTCAGTTCTTCGCCGAGTGAAGCAAGCGCCGGGTCGACTGTCGCGGTGGCCTGGCGGGCCAAGCGTTCGAGAATATGCGCGCGCCATTCGCGGAAATTGCGAATGCGCGATGCAAGCCCCTGGGGATGCAGGGTGAGCCGCAGCACGTTGATCGGTGGCTCCAGCAGCGCGGGCTCGATGCCGCCGAGCAACCGCTCGAGCGGGCGGTTGGCCATCAGCAGGTGCCAGTGGCGATCGACGGCCAGCGCCGGGTAGGGGGCGTGGCTCGCGAGCAGCCGCTCGATCACGCTGCGGACCGTCTCGAGTTCAGGTGCGTCGATAGGGCGTTCGCCGTATGCCGGGGCGAAGCCGGCGGCGAGCAGCAGCCGGTTGCGCTCGCGCAGGGGAACGTCCAACTGTTCCGTCAGGCGCAGCAGCATTTCCCGGCGCGGCACGGCGCGCCCGGATTCGACGAAGCTCAGGTGGCGCTGGGAGATGTCGGCCTCGGTGGCGAGCGCGAGCTGGCTTAGCCGCCGCCGCTGGCGCCACATCTTCAACAGCTGCCCGGGGGTAGGGGAGTTCATGGTCATGGAACCAGATTAGCGCCAAGCGATATGCGTGGCTATTACCTCGCAGGTAATCGCCAGGCTGCGCGCGGTGGGTGAAGCTTGTGACGAAACCCACCACAGGAGCATTGCCATGACCGCCTACGCCATCGCCCGCCTGCAGGACGTCACCATGGGCCCTGAAATCGTCGAATACCTGGAGAAGATCGATGCCACCCTAGCGCCCTACGGCGGCCGCTACCTGATTCATGGCGGCACCCCCCAGGTGCTGGAGGGGAGCTGGCAGGGCGATACGATCATGCTCGGCTTCCCCGACCTGGAGCAGGCCCGTGCGTGGTATCACTCCGAGGCCTACCGGCGCATCCTGCCGCTGCGTACCGCCAACGCCGTGGGCGACGTCATCCTGGTGGAAGGCGTAGAGGAAGGGCACCGCGGCGTCGATATCCTTGGTTGAGACTACGTCACCGCCGCCACAGTGGGTGCCACCAATGGCAGCCGCCCCGTCGGGACATGCTCCTTGAGAAACTCGAGGAATGCTTGGGTCGCTCTTGGCAGGGTGCGCTTGGCAAGCGTCTGTATCTCGATGAAGCGTGAGTCCATGCCGCGGTCGCGAATGGGTATGGCGACGATTCGCCGCTGCTGCATGCGATAGCGAATCGAGATCTCGCCGGCAAGGGCCACCCCGCCTTCCAGCATGGCGAAGTTGATCAGCGCCTCGGTGTAGTCGCTGCTGAAGATCGATTCGAAGGTCAGGTTCTGGCGGCTGCTGCAGATATCGAACAACTGGCGCAGGGTGGTGTTGGCCGGGGGCAGGGCCAACGGATAGCGTTGCAGCTGTGTCATCGATATCTGACGCTTGCCGGCCAGCTCATGGTCCGGCGCTACCACTGCCATGATCGGTGCCGGCTGGCGGTATTCGATCTGGACGTCGGGCTCGGGCTTCAGGCTGAAGGTGATGCCGATGTCCGCTTCTCCCTCCCTGACACGACGGGTCGCCTCGGCCGGTGGACCTACCGCGAGCTGGAAGTGAATGCCTTCGTAGCGCTTGCGGAACGCCGCCACGGCGCTGGGCAGGAAATCCACCGCAAATCCCTCCGAACTGGCCAGGCGCACCGTACCGCGCTGCAGGCCACGCAGGGCCTGGATCTCGCTGGTTACCCTATCCGCATCGAGCTGCATGCGGCGGGCATGAACGGCCAGCAACTCACCGGCGGCACTCGGCACCATGCCGCGGGCGCGGCGCTCGAATAGCAGGGTATCGAGCTCACTTTCCAGCCGGGCGATCTGGCGGCTGATGGCCGAAGGCGCCACCTTGAGTCGCTCGGACGCTTCGCTGATGGAGCCGCAGCGCACCACTTCGAGGAAATAGCGCAGGGAGGTCTCTTGCAGTGCACGAGTGTTCATGATGCCGGCTCCGTCGAGTGCAAGGTTTGCCGAAACGGCAACGATACATTCTAAACATTGTACTTGTGGCATGTCTTGCCCGGGCCTAGCTTGGAGGCGAGGTGGGGCGGCGCCCGATCCTCATATCCCTTCAAGACCAATAACAACCGAGGTATGACAATGCCGCTGTATCGTCCACTCCGTTACGCAATTTCCGCTGCCCTGCTAGGTGGCCTGGTTTCTCCGGCGCTGGCCGGCAAGGCCAACGACACGCTGGTCTATGCCTCCGACAGCGAGCCGGAAAACGTCAGTCCTTATCACAACAATGTGCGCGAGGGGGTGATCCTTGCCCATCTGGCCTGGGACACCCTGATCCATCGCAACCCCGTTACCCAGGAGTACGAGCCGCGGCTGGCGACTGGTTGGGAGTGGGTCGACGACACCACCCTGGAGCTCGAACTGCGCCAAGGCGTGAATTTCCACAACGGCGAGGCGTTCGATGCCGACGACGTGGCGTTCACCTTCAACTACGCCGTATCGCCCGAGTCCCGAGTGGTGACGCGGCAGAACGTCGACTGGATCGAGCGCGTCGAGAAGCTCGACGACTATCGGGTTCGCATCCATCTCAAGGCGCCTTTCCCTGCGGCGCTGGAGTATCTCTCCGGCCCCATGCCGATCTACCCCTCTGAGTATTTCCAGGAGGTGGGGCTCGAAGGTTTCAGCCGCGCACCGGTGGGCACTGGCCCCTATCGCATTACCGCCGTGCGTCCGGGGGACGGCGTCAGCCTGACCCGCTTCGAGGAGTACTTCGAGGAGAGCCCCATCGGTCAGCCGCAGATCGGCAACATCGAGTTCAAGGCGATTGCTGACGAGGACTCGCGCATGGCGCAGCTGATGTCGGGGCAGGTCGACTGGATCTGGCGGGTACCGGCGGACCAGGCCGAGTCGCTCGAGCGCATGCCCCAGATCACTGTGCTGGGCGATGAGACCATGCGCGTCGGCTACGTCGGCCTGGATGCAGCGACTCGCGACGACTCCCCGCTGAACGACGTACGCGTGCGCCGGGCCATCAACCATGCCCTTAACCGCGAAGGCCTGGCCAACGACCTGGTGCGGGGCGGCAGCCAGCCGCTTTATGCACCCTGTTTCCCGACCCAGTTCGGCTGCGAGACCCAGGACGTCGTCGAGTACGAGTACGATCCCGACAAGGCGCGCGAGCTGTTGGCCGAAGCGGGTTATGCCGACGGCTTCGACATCGATCTCCACGCCTATCGCGAACGCGACTACGCCGAGGCGATGATCGGCGACCTGCGCGCGGTGGGTATCAACGCCAACCTGCGCTTCATGACCTCGCCGGCCTTGCTCGAGCTGCAACGCAACGGGCGTACCGACATGGCGTTCAAGGCCTGGGGGTCGTTCTCGATCAACGACGTCTCCGCCTTCACCAGCGTCTACTTCAACGATGGCGTCGATGACCTGTGGCAGGACGCCCAGGTGCAGGAGTGGTTGAGCGTGGCCGACAACTCCGTCGACCCCGACGTGCGCCGGGAGCACTACCGCCAGGCCCTGGCGCGTATTTCCGAGCAGGCCTACTGGGCGCCGCTGTTCTCCTATTCGACCTACTACGCGCATACCGCCGATCTCGACTTCACCGCCTACCCCGATGAGCTTCCGCGCTTCTACGAGGCCAGTTGGAAATAGGAGCGGCGACTGTTCACGTCATGACCAACGGGGCTGCGGCGTCGCCGCGGCCCGGGAGTGAGATTTCATGTGGTCATTCATCTTCAAGCGCACCCTGGTGGCGCTCTGCGTGGCGCTGACCATTTCGGTGCTCTGCTTCGGCCTGCTACAGCTCTCCGGTGACCTGGCGGCAGCCATCGGCGGGCCGGAGGCCACCGCCGAACAGGTCGAGCGTATCCGCGTCGATTACGGGCTCGACCGTCCCGTTATCGAGCAGTTCGCCAGTTGGCTGTGGGGGGCGATGCAGCTCGATTTCGGCCGCTCCTACTACTACCAGAGCTCGGTGATGGACCTGGTCGTCGAGCGCCTGCCCGTGACCATGACACTCGGGGTCCTGTCGCTGGCCATCGCCATCGGCGTCTCGATCCCACTGGGTGTGGCGGCAGCACTCATGCGCGGTAGCTGGGTCGATCGTCTGGCGATGGCTATCGCCGTGACCGGCCAGGCGATGCCGAACTTCTGGTTCGGCCTGACCCTGATCATCCTTTTCGCGGTCAACCTGCAGTGGCTACCGGCGGCCGGCAGCGAAAGCTGGCAAGGCTTCGTGCTGCCGGCCATCGCCCTGGGCTACTACGCCACCCCGGCGATGATGCGCCTGACGCGCAGCGGCATGCTCGAGGTGCTGGCGTCGGATTATGTACGCACGGCGCGGGCCAAGGGGCTGCGTACCGGCACGGTGGTCTTCAAGCACGCGCTGCGCAATGCGGTGATTCCCGTGGTGGCCCTGGCGGCGGTGGAGCTGGGCTTCATGCTCGGCGGCTCTGTGGTGATCGAGACGGTGTTCTCGCTACGGGGGCTCGGTCAGCTCGCCTGGCAATCCATCTCGCGCAATGACTATCCGGTGGTGCAGGCAGTGGTGTTGATCATCGCGCTGTTCTACATCGTGCTGACCCTGCTGGCGGACATCCTCAACGCCGTTCTGGATCCGCGGCTACGTGCCCGCTAAGGAGAGCGTCATGAACGATTCGCTGTTATCGACGCCCGGCGCCGTGGTGGACGGTACCTGGCCGCGCTTCACGCGTGCCCTGTTGGGGCACCGCGGGCTGGCGCTGGGTGCCGTCATCGTCACGCTGCTGGTGCTCGCCGCCTTGCTGGCGCCCTGGCTGGCCCCCCATGACCCCTATCTGCAGAACACCGCCAACCGCATGGTGCCACCGGTGTGGCATGAAACGGGCAGCTGGGAACACCCTTTCGGAACCGACAGGCTGGGGCGCGATTACCTCAGCCGCCTGATCTACGGTACGCGCATCTCGTTGTTCATCGGCCTGGTCGCGGCACTCATCTCGGGGCTGATCGGCTCCACCCTGGGTGTGCTGGCGGGTTACTTCGGCGGCCGCGTCGATGCCGTGATCAGCTACCTGCTCACCACCCGCCTGGCCATGCCGGTGGTACTGGTGGCGCTGGCCATGGCCTCGCTGATTGGCGGCTCCCTGATCACGGTGACCCTGCTGTTGGGATTTCTGCTCTGGGACCGCTTCGCGGTGGTGGCGCGCTCCGCCACCCTACAGCTGCGCGACGCCGAGTACGTCCAGGCGGCGCGAGCGCTGGGCTGCCCCTTACACCACATCCTGTTGCGTGAGGTGCTGCCCAATATCGCTGCGGCGCTGATCGTGGTCGCCACCCTGGAGGTGGCCAACGCCATCCTGCTCGAAGCGACCCTGTCGTTCCTGGGCATGGGGGTGCAGCCGCCGCTGCCCTCCTGGGGGCTGATGATCGCCGAGGGCAAGTCCTACATGTTCTTCCAACCCTGGGTGATCGCCATCCCCGGCAGCGCACTGTTCGTGCTGGTACTGGCGATCAACCTGCTGGGCGATGGCCTGCGCGACATCAGCGCACCGGGAGGTCGAAATGAGTGAGCCAGCCGTGCCACTGCTGACAGTCAAGGAACTGCGCGTCGATCTGCCGGTCGATGCCGGGACGCTGCATGCCGTGCGCGGCATCGATTTTCATGTCGAGCGCGGCGAGATGCTGTGCCTGGTCGGCGAGTCGGGCTGCGGCAAGTCGATGACCTCGCTGGCGCTGATGGGGCTACTGCCGCGCCGGGCGCGAATCACCGCCGAGAGCCTGTGTTTCGACGGCAACGAGCTGCTGGGCCTCACGGAGCGGGCCCGCAGCGACCTGCGCGGGGCGCGCATGGCGATGATCTTCCAGGAGCCGATGACCGCCCTCAACCCGGCGTACACGCTGGGCAACCAGCTCTGCGAGGCGCTGCGCCGCCATCGCCGGGTGAGCCGCCGTGAAGCCCACGAGCGGGCCGTGTATCTGCTGGACCGGGTCGGCATCAGTGCTGCCGCCGAACGCATGGAACAGTACCCGCACCAGCTTTCGGGCGGCTTGCGCCAGCGGGTGATGATCGCCATGGCGCTGATGTGCGAACCCGACCTGATCATTGCCGACGAGCCGACCACGGCGCTGGATGTCACCATCCAGGCGCAGATCCTGCGGCTGCTGCGCGACCTGCAGCGCGAGTTCGGCACCGCGGTGATCTTCATCACTCACGACCTGGGGGTGGTGGCTCGCATCGCCGACCGGGTGGCGGTGATGTATGCCGGCGAGGTGATCGAAACGGCGACCGCCGAGGCGCTCTTCGCGGCCCCCAGTCATCCCTACACCCAAGGACTTTTGAACTGTATTCCTGCTCCCGGCAAGACCCCGCCAGGTAGCCGCCTGCAGGCAATACCCGGGGTGGTGCCGAGCCTGGTCGGGGCGGTCGAGGGCTGCGCCTTTCGCAATCGCTGCCCGCTGGCCGAGGCTGAATGCGCGACAGCGCCGCTACCGGCCCGCGTCGGCGCCGGGCATGTTGCCCGCTGCCATTTCGCCACGCGCCTGGCCGATCCTTCCCGCCAACCACAGCCTAAGGTGATGTCATGATGCCCGCGACCGAACCCACCCAGGTGCCGTCGGCGGGGGTGGAGCAACCATGCGCCCTGGAGCTTCGGGCCCTGTCCAAGACCTTTACCCTGGGCAGTGGATTACTTCGCAAGGGGCGCAAGCTGCACGCCGTCAGCGAGGTGTCGCTGCGCGTGCCTCGCGGCCAGGTCATGGGCCTGGTGGGAGAGTCAGGGTGCGGCAAGAGTACCCTGGCCAAGATGCTGTTGGGGCTGACGTCGCCCAGTGCCGGCGAGGTGCTGGTAGACGGTCGGCCAATCGCAGGCGCCAACCAGAAAGCGCTGGCTCGCCATATCCAGCCGATCTTCCAGGACCCTTACTCATCGCTCAATCCCCGCCAGCGGATCGCCCAGATCGTCGGCTTGCCGCTGCGCATCCATGGTATCGGCAGTTCTCGGGAGCAGGCCGCCAGGGTCGTCGAGATGCTCGATCTGGTCGGCCTGCCGGGGCGTACTGCACGACAGTATCCCGGGCAGCTCTCGGGTGGCCAGCGTCAGCGGGTGGCCATCGCCCGGGCCTTGATCATGCGTCCCGCCCTGGTGATCTGCGACGAGCCCACCTCGGCGCTGGATGTCTCGGTACAGGCGCAGATCCTCAACCTGCTGCTCGACCTGAAGGAGGCGTTCGGCCTCACCTATCTGTTCATCAGCCACGACCTTGCGGTGGTCGAGCATCTCGCCGACCGGCTGGCGGTGATGTACCTCGGGCGCATCGTCGAGGAGGGTAGCCGCGAGCAGATATTCGGCGCCCCCCGCCATCCCTACACTCGGGCGCTGCTGGCCTCGGCGCTGACCCCAGAGCCCGGCCTCGGCGTGCCGGACATCGGCCTGGGCTGCGGGCAGCCCGACCCCAGCGCGCCGCCGCCCGGCTGCGCCTTTCATCCACGCTGCCCGCTGGCCGAACCGAGTTGCGCCCAGCACCGGCCGCTATTGCATGACGCCCAAGGCGAAGGCGGCGGCCGCGTTGCCTGCCACCTGGCGTGAGCGCGCCAATCTACCCATGACCGACAACGAGGAGCCTGCCCATGACGCGCGAACGAGCGCTGGATAACGCCCGCCACCACTTCGACAGTGGTGCGCTGTACCGACGGTTGGAGGCGCGCGTGGCGGTGCCCAGCGAGAGCCAGGCAACGGGACGTCTCGATGAGCTGCACCGTTACCTCGACGAGCAGATCGTGCCTGACATCGAGGCCCTCGGCTTCGACTGGGAGATCGTCGACAACCCGGTGGCAGGGTTCGGCCCCTTCCTGATCGCCGAGCGCATCGAGCCGGATGCCGTCCTGAGCGTACTGACCTATGGCCATGGCGACGTGGTGCGCGGCTACGACGATCGCTGGCGCGAAGGGCTGGCGCCGTGGCGCATCACCCAGGAGGGTGACCGCTGGTACGGCCGCGGGACGGCGGACAACAAGGGCCAGCACAGCATCAACCTGGCGGCGCTGGAATGTGCGCTCGAGGCGTGCGACGGTCGGCTCGGCTACAATGTCAAGCTGGTGATCGAGATGGGCGAGGAGACCGGCTCACCTGGCCTGAAGGAGATCTGCCGACGCTACCGCGAGCGACTCGCCGCCGATCTCTTCATCGCCTCCGACGGGCCACGGCTGAGCGCCGAATCGCCGACACTGTTCCTCGGCTCACGGGGCTCGTTCAATTTCGACCTGCGGCTGTGCGCCAGGGAGGGCGCCCACCACTCGGGAAACTGGGGCGGGGTGCTGAAGAATCCCGCCGTGCGCCTGGCCAACGCCCTGGCGACGCTGGTCGATGCCAATGGCGTGATTCAAGCGGAGGGGCTGCGACCGGGGCCTATCCCCAAGGCGGTACGCGCGGCACTCGCTTCGCTCCAGGTCGGTACGGGCGAGAATGCCCCGGCCATCGACCCCGACTGGGGCGAACCTGGTTTGTCGCCGGCGGAACGGCTGTTTGCCTGGAACACCTTGGAGATCCTGGCATTCGAGGCTGGTAATCCCGCCGCCCCGGCCAATGCCATCCCCGACCGTGCCCATGCACATTGCCAGCTACGCTATGTCGTGGGCAGCGACCACACTCGTTTTCTCGAACACCTGCGCCAGCATCTCGACCGTAACGGCTTCCAGGACATCGAGGTGACACCGGCGCGCGTGTCGCAGATGGCGGCGACGCGTCTCGACCCGGAAGACCCTTGGGTTGGCTGGGCATTGTCCTCGATGCAGGCGACCTGCGGCAAGGTACCGACCTTGCTGCCGAACCTGGGCGGGTCGCTGCCCAATGACGTCTTCGCCGAGACACTGGAACTGCCCACGCTGTGGGTGCCGCACTCCTATCCGGCCTGTTCGCAGCACGCCCCGGACGAGCACCTGCTGGGCAGCGTCGCGCGGGAGGGGCTGATGCTCATGACGGGGCTCTGGTGGGACCTGGGTGCCCAGGGGGCCGAGATCGTCAAGGAGAGGTCGTCATGGCAGAGGCAATGATGGAGCGGGCCTGTGCCTGGCTCGCCGATCAGCGCGAAGCCATGACCGAGTGCCTGGAGACCCTGGTCGAGATTGACTCCCACAGCCACGACAAGGCCGGCAACGACGCCGTGGCCGATACGATCGCCGGCTGGCTCGAGGCCGACGGCATCGTGCTGCAGCGAACGTCGCGCCCGCATTCCGGCGACATCCTCGAGGCGCGCCTGGAGGGGACTCAGGCAGGGCATGTGCTGCTGATGGGCCACCGCGATACGGTGTTTCCCACCGGTACGGTAGCCCGCCGTGGCTATACCCAACGTGACGACCTGGCTTTCGGCCCCGGCGTGGCCGACATGAAGGCGGGGCTGGTGCTGAACTGCTTCGTGCTGCGCGCCCTGCGCCGCCTGCCGACGCTGCCGTATCCCGTGCATGCGCTGTTCACTGCCGACGAGGAGGTCGGCTCGCTGGATGGCCGCGCCTTCATCGAGGCAGCGGTTCAGGGAGCACGAGCGGTCTTCAATGCCGAGCCCGGGCGGGTCAGCGGCAACGTGGTCACCGCTCGCAAGGGCGGGGCGGGCTTTCTCATCGAGGTCGAGGGCCGAGCGGCGCACTCCGGGGTGAATCACGCCGACGGCGCCAGCGCCATCGAGGCGCTGGCACGCAAGGTCGTCAAGCTGCATGCCCTGACCGACCATGCCGCTGGCGTCACGACCAACGTCGGCGTGATCGAGGGCGGTATGTCGCGCAACACCGTGGCGCCGTGGGCGCGTGCCCAGCTCGATGTGCGCTTCGTCAGCGCGGCGCAGCGCGAGCAACTCTATGCCGACATCGAGGCCATTGTCGCCGAGCAGGAGCTACCAGGCACGAGTGGTTCCCTGACCCTGTCCTCCGCCTTCTTGCCGCTGGAAGCGCGCATGAGCGAGGTGCTGTTCGCCCGCTACCAGGGCCACGCCGCCAGGCTGGGCTTCGCGGTGGAGGGGGAGTTCACCGGTGGCTGCTCGGATGCCGGCTTCACCGCCAGCCTGGGTGTGCCGACGCTGTGCGGTGTCGGGCCGGTAGGGGCCAAGATGCACACCGAGGAGGAGGTCTGCCGCCTAGACACCCTGGTGCCCCGCGCCCAGGCGGTGGTTGCCACGCTGCTCGATCTCGGTGACCTTGTGGCGGAAGGCTGGAAATCCCCGGTTTCTGCTTAATTGCGGCTGGCTATTCGCCATCGCTTCTCCGACAGTACGGCACATGGAGCCCGCCGTACTGGCGAGGGTCGAGACTGCTTGTCGAGGGAATGAAAATGAAAAGGCGCTTTGCCATCTTGTTGGGATCGCTGGCCGTCGTGCTGATGGGCTGTACCGGCATGGAGCGTGCGACGACTCACGACGAGTCGCTGGAGAATACCTACTGGAAGCTGACCCGGGTCGGCGATGTCACGCCCGTCGCGGTGGACAACCAGCGCGAGGCGCATTTCGTGCTGCACACCGAGGAGAACCGCGTGGCGGGCTCCACCGGGTGCAACCGCCTGGCAGGCAGCTACCAGCTGAAGAACGATGTCCTGAGCTTTGGTCCGCTGGTCACCACGCGCATGGCCTGCCTGGAGGGAGGCGAGACCGAGCCGGCTTTTCTTGGCGCTCTCGAAGCAACGGCCACCTGGCAAGTCGACGGCCAGACGCTGACCCTGCACGATGAGTCAGGCGCAGCCGTGGCGCAGTTTGAAGCGGTGCATCTCTACTGAGTGATGGTTGACCTCACGAATTCCCCCTTGGCCTGGGTATAGGCTTCGCGGTCCGCTTGGTGACGGGAAGCCAGGTCGCGTTTGAGTGCAGCATAGCGAATGGCCTGGGTCGGATCGGTGCGCAGGGCATCACGAAAGGCTAGCCGCTGGTGCCACAGCTCGCCGTCGTGCACCACCACATGCAGGTGATGGGTGCGTAGGCCGTGGGCGTGGCGCATGAACCAGCGGCGGTCGGTCAGGCCGGCGTTGAACTCGACCGAGGTCACGTAGCCATGAGCGAGAATCGGCTCGAACAGAACGTCGGCCATGGCCATTGAAGCGACCCCGGCCATGACGTCGATGATGGGCTTGGCCGGCATGCCGGGAATGGCGGTGCTGCCGATATGCTGCACGTCGAGCAGCTCGTCGGCAAAGCGCTCGAGCAGGCGGCCTCGCTCGGCCTCGAAACATGCCGGCCAGGCGGAATCGTAGTCTACCAGGCGCACCGGTTCATCAATGGCCCGCTGCAGCGACTGGGCTTCGTTCATGGACACTTCCTGTAGCAGAGGTATGCGAGACGCTAGCCGTATCGGGCTCGCGCTGCTGGCGCAGGGTACCGGGCGGGTAGCCGTGGATGCGCTTGAAGGCGCGGCTGAAGGCGGCCGCACTGCCGTAGCCCAGGCGGTAGGCCACCGCCTCGATCGGCTGTCGTTCCCGGCCGATCCACTGAGCGGCCAGGCGCATGCGCAGCTCGGTCACGTAGCGGTGCGGTGTCATGCCCGTTACCGCCAGGAAGCGTTCGGCGAACACCGAGCGCGAGCTGCCCATCTCGGCGGCGAGCTCCGCTACCGTCCAGTTGCGCCCCGGCTCGCGATGCAGGGCGGCGATGACGCGGCCCAGGCGCGGGTCGCGCAGCGCCTCGATCCAACCGCTGGCATCGCCACAGCCGCACTCCACCCAGCCGCGCACGATGAAGGCGGCCATCACATCGGCAAGCCGCGCCAGGATGGCGGCGTAGCCCGCCCGCTCGCTTCTCGCCTCACGCTCCATGGCTTCGAGCATGGGCAGGATCTCGGGCTGCCGCTCGAGCAGGGTGCCGACGTACATCACTTCGGGCATCAGCGAGACCAGCGCGTGCATGCTGCCCAGGTCGAACTCCATGCAGCCGCTGAAGGTCAGGGCACCGTCCTGGGTGCAGTTATGCGGGCAGGCGCGAATGGCGCTGACCGCCTCGCACAGCGTGGCGCTCTCGAAAGCGGCGATGTCCTGAGCCGGCTGGTCGGGCGCGGAGAGCAGGGCATGCAAGCCACCACGCGGCAGCAACAGGGCGTCTCCCGTCGAGAGGGTATGAACGCTGCCGCTGGGGCTGCGCAGGTAGACGGGGCCGCGCGCCACGAAGTGAAACTGAGCCCAACCCGCGGCCGTGCCGAACTCGACCCCCAGAGGCGGTGATAGTTGGATACGACGATAGGCGATGCCGCGCAGGCGCATGCCGAGCAGCAGTTCGCTTACCAGGTCGCTGGGCAGTTCCGGTTTTGGCATCCTGTGCTCCTTCCTGTAGGTATTCATCAGTTTCGGATGAATGATCAGGCATTCGAGAGCTTCTAGCATAGATCGTCCGGCCTGGTCGCTCTAGGCTTCTCGTTCCTGACGAACGCTTCTCTAGGAAAGGAGAACGAACGATGAACGAGTTGTCACAGCGGGCCAAGCCCGCTTGGGGGGCGGTCATCTCGATGGCCCTCGGCGTGTTCGGGCTGGTGACGGCGGAGTTCCTGCCCGCCAGCCTGCTCACGCCCATGGCGGCGGATCTAGGCATTACCGAGGGTATGGCGGGCCAGGCGGTAACGGTCACCGCGGCGGTGGCGCTGCTGACCAGCCTGCTGATCTCCACTGCCACGCGGCGTATCGACCGGCGCCATGTGCTGCTGGGTTTCTCGATGCTGCTTGTCGCCTCGAACCTGATAGTGGCCTTCGCTCCCAACTTGACGGTTCTGCTGCTGGGGCGCGTGCTGCTGGGGCTGGCCCTGGGCGGATTCTGGACCATGTCGATCGCCACCATGATGCGCCTGGTGCCCGAGGACGTGGTGCCGCGAGGGCTGTCGATCATGTTCAGCGGGGTCTCCGCGGCAACCATTGCCGCCGCGCCGTTGGGAAGCTACTTCGGTGACCTGCTCGGCTGGCGCGACGTGTTCCGCATGGCCGCACTGTTGGGCTTGCTGGCGCTGGTGGTGCAGTTCATGACCCTGCCGCGCATGGCACCGACCGGCCTGACCCGTCTGCGCACCCTGTTCGAGGTGCTGATGCGGCCGCGAGTCGGTCTGGGCATGCTGGCCGCGGCCCTGGTCTTCACCGGCCACTTCGCCTTTTTCACCTACATTCGGCCGTTCCTCGAAACCGTGACCGGGGTTGGCGTGAACGGCGTGGCCACCATCCTGCTGGGCTTTGGCGTGGCCAACTTCCTGGGTAACTACCTGGGTGGCTGGATGGTCGAACGCAGCCTGCGCCTGACCATGATCGCAATGCCGCTGCTGATGGGCACGCTCGGGGTATCACTGGTAGTGCTGGAAAGCACACCGGCCACCGATGCCGCACTGGTGGCGATGTGGGGACTGGCCTTCGGCGCCATTCCGGTGGCGTGGTCGACCTGGCTCACCCGCACGGTGCCCGACGAGGCCGAAAGCGCCAGCGGCCTGCTGGTAGCGGCCATCAACCTGGCGATCGCCACCGGTGCCGCCGTAGGCGGCCTCATCTTCGACCTTGGCGGTGCGCTCAATGTATTCGCCGCCAGCGGCGCCGTACTGTTGTTGGCCGCGCTAATGATCGTCATGGGCGTGAGAACGCGGCCGTTGGCCACTGCCTGAGCCTGAACTTTGCCTAAACGTGAAGGCCATCGAAAAGAGCGCGGCCCGCTTCGGCGGGCTGCGTTTTTTGCCATGGCTTCCATTCGCTGTTAGCGTGGGAACATAGAAGAACCAAGAACAGGAGAAAGGGACATGGATTCAGCTGTCAACGCCATCGTGGGCCAGGCCCTGGTGATGCAGCAGGCACAGGCTGCACAACAGGTGCAGCTCGCGGTCTACAAGGAAGCCCTGGACATGCAGAAGGACCAGGTCGCCGCCCTGATGGCCTCGGCTTCGGTAGCGCCGCAGCTTGCCAATGATGGGATGGTGGGCACGCTGATCAACACTTACGCCTGACCTCATCTTTCAATCCTTGAGCGCCCACTTCACCGCTTCTTCGGCGTGAATGGCCGTGGTGTCGTACAGCGGCACCGCGGTATGGCTCTGCTGCACCAGCAGGGCGATTTCGGTACAGCCGAGGATCACCGCCTCGGCGCCCCGTTCGTGTAGCGACTCGATGATCTCCAGGTAGCGCTGACGCGACGCCTCCTTTACCTGGCCCAGGCACAGCTCGGTATAGATCACCTCGTGCACGAGGTCGCGTTGAGCCTCGTCGGGTACCAGCACCTCGATGCCGAAGCCTTCGGCAATACGCCCCTTGTAGAAGTCCTGCTCCATGGTGAAGCGGGTGCCGAGCAGGCCGACACGGCGGATGCCGTCATCGGCCAGGCGCTGCGCCGTGGCATCGGCGATATGCAGCAGTGGGATCGAAACCGCCTCGGCCACCTGTGGCGCGACCTTGTGCATGGTGTTGGTGCCGATCAGCAGGAAGTCGGCGCCGCCGGCTTCCACGCTGCGGGCGGCTCGGCACAGGATCTCGGCGGTGGCGTCCCAGTCACCGGCGTGCTGCAGCCGCTCGATCTCGGCGAAGTCGACGCTGTACAGGCATAGCTTGGCCGAGTGCAGCCCACCCAGGGCGGCCTTCACGCCTTCATTGAGTGCACGGTAGTAGCTGACGGTGGATTCCCAACTCATGCCGCCGAGCAGGCCGATGGTCTTCATGGTTATGCGTTCCCTCTGGTTGTCGTTGTTTCCAGTCTCGTTTGCCGTGCCGCTATGTCTCGTACTCGTCGTGCCGGCGATTCCACACGTAGGGCGGCGTTTGCGGCCAACCCGTTGGTGAGTCCTCCCAGTTCTCCTGGCGGCCGTAGGGCGTCAGGTCCAGGTAGGACCACAGGCTACCGAGGTATTCCACGCCGCGCTTGCCACTGAAGTAGGTGCGAAAGACCCGTTCACCGTCACGCAGAAAGACGCTGATGCCATGGCGTTCGCCGCGGTCGGTGTCGGGAGTGTGGCAGTTGCAGCTCGTCACGCCCATGTCCTGGTTGAAATCGCTGCCTAGCGACGAATACCACGTCGGATGCTGCCAGTTCATACGCGCCTGGTAGCGCTGGAGTTTTTCCAGCGGTGCCCGGGAGACCAGCACCAGGGTGGTGTCGCGGGCGTTCAGGTGGGCGGGGTGGGTCATGGCATCTACCACCCAGGAGCAGCCGTCGCAGCCGGCCTCCCAGTCGGGGCCGAACATGAAATGGTAGACGATCAACTGACGGCGCCCCTCGAACAGATCGAGCAGGGTGACAGTACCGCGTGGCCCGTCGAAGGCGTAATCGGCACGCATCTCGACCATGGGCAGACGGCGGCGGGCAGCGTTCAACTTGTCACGCGCGCGGGTGAACTCCTTTTCCTTGGCGGTCTGGCGTTCGAGTGCTGCCTGCCACTCATCCATCGAGACGATGGGGGGCAGGGGAGTGCTGAAATCGTTCACTGCTGGCTCCTTTCGCGACGTGGCAGGTCTCGCTCAATCCTGCGATTCACACCACTGTCTCAGCATGTCCAGGGTGAGCCCCCAGGCGTAGTTGCAGAATCCCAGGAACTCGCTGTCTTCGTCCCAGCCCACCTGGTGGAATTCCAGAACTGTCATGGGCTGTCCCTCATTGTTCATTCCCAGCCAGTGACCGGGGCTGGGCTGGGTGGTGAGTTCGAAGACGATGTGCGTGCCCGACCAGGCGGATGCGGGGCTGGACGCCGGATGAGAGCTGATGATCTTCCACTCGATACGCCGATGGGGCGTACGTTCCAGGACCTTCATCTGCACGTTGCCATGTGCCGGCCCCGGGCTATGGGCCAGCACCAAACCCTCATCCGTCTCACTGGCAGTATGAGGAGCCCACCACTGAGCGAGGCCTTCGGCACTCGCCAGTGCCTCGTACACCTTCTCTCTCGGGGCATCTATCCAAACCTGGTGATGCAGAGTCGCCATGGCGTACCTCCTTCAAGCCAAGTTGAGCTGCCACGACACGCCGAAGCGGTCGTTGAGCCAGGCGAAGCGCGTGCTGAAACCATAGTCGTCGGGTGGCATCAGCGTCTGGCCCTGTCCCGACAGCTGCCCGAGAAGGCGTTCGAACTCCTCGCGGCTCACGCACTCGATGAACAGCGATATCGAAGGCGTAAAGCTGAAGGGGTGCGTGATGTGGCTGTCGATGCAGGTGTAGCGCCGGCCGGCCAGGGTGAATTCGGCTTGCTTGATGCTGCCTTCCCGCCCCGGCTCTGCGGGGCCGTAGCGCTCGAGCCTGACGATGTCGGAATCGTCGAACAGCGAGACGTAGAAGCGCATGGCCTGCTCGGTGTTGCCTTCGAACATCAGCTGCGGGGCGACATGATGCGGCATCGGTACTCCTCCTCGAGGCGTTCGAAGGTGGGCCAGAAGGGGGCAGGGGAGTGGCCCTGCAGCACGCCTTTCAGCACGGTGAGGTGGGCGTGCCAGCCGCTGGCCACATTGATCATGGTGCCGTCATCGGCGAGGCGGCGATGCGTCACCACCAGGCGTACCTGATCGTCGGCCTCGCTGAGCTCGAAGGTGACCTCCGACGGGGCTTCGTTGCCCCCACCCCAGGTCCAGGCGATCAGGTGAGGTGGTTCGCAGCGCAGCACCTGGTGCTGTGTCGTGAAGCTACCGTCGTACTGGCGAAAGCGTTCCGTGGGTGGCGTTCTGTCGGGCGTCAGTTCGCTATTGCGGAAGTGCAGCGCGAAGGTGCTGCCTGCACGCGGTTCCATGGCACCGGGGGCGAGCCACTGGCCACGCTTGTCGGATTCAGTGAGGAAGGCCCAGACCCGCTCGATGGGGCCCGGTAGCAGGCGTTCGAAGCGGATGCTCTCTTCGGCGATTCTCTCGCCATAGCCGGTATCATCCATCTTGCCTCTTCTCCTTCGTCGTTTCGCCGCCGGGGTCGGCCTTCAGCGCCACTTCCAGCGCGTTCAGGCGTTGGCTCCAGAAGCCTTCGTAGAAGCTTAGCCACTGTTCCGCCGCCGCCAGCGGCTGCGGTTGCAGCCGGCAGAAGTGGGCGCGACCTTCGATGCGCCGCTCCACCAGGCCGGCCTGCTCCAATACGCGCACGTGCTTGGAAACGGCAGCCAGCGAGATGGGGAACGGCTCGGCCAGCTCGCCGATCTTGCGCTCACCCGCTGCCAGCCGTTCGAGCAGCAGGCGGCGGGTGGGGTCGGCCAGGGCATGGAAGACCCGGTCCAGATGCGTTTCGTCATATTCAACCATAGGGTTTATATAGGCTCGGCGTACGGTATTGTCAACCATCTGGTTGAATATGTGGTGCGAAGGGAGACGCCATTGGCGATGTCTATGAGTTAGATTGAAACTTCTCCGCTTTACCTGAAGCAAGCTTGAGGTATTAGCCTGCGCTTAACGACTTCCCTCTGGGAGAAAAGGAGAACGACATGCAGGCTGTATCGACCACTCAACCACTTCATGAATCGGCCCGGTGGGAGACGGCGGCGCTCGATCTCGACGCCTACCTGGCACGTATCGATTACCGAGGGTCGCTGGCTCCCGACTTGGCATCATTGAAAGCCCTGCAGCAGGCGCACCTCGACGCGGTGCCGTTCGAGAACCTGGAAATCGTCACCGGCGGCGAGATACGCATCGACCTGGAAAGTCTTCAGGACAAGCTGGTACGGCGTCGGCGTGGCGGCTATTGCCATGAGCAGAACGTACTGTTTGCCACGGTACTTGACCGGCTTGGCTTCGAGGTCTCCGGGCGCAACGCGAGAATGCTGATGGGCGACGACGAGCGTGTCGTCACCCCGCTTGGCCATACGATGCTGGTGGTGAAAGTGGCGGGCGGTGACTGGCTGGTCGATGTCGGCGTCGGCAATGTCGGGCCGCGTGAGCCGATCCTGCTCGAGGAAGGCAGCGAGGTGAGTCATGGCCCTTGGGAGTATCGCTTGGAGCGAACGCCGCTAGGGTTCTGGCTGCTGCGCCACAAGCGCAACGGCGAGTGGTTCAATATCTACCAGTTCAGTGACGAACCCTGCTATCGCGCCGACTCTGGCGAGTATAACTACTTGGCGTCGCATCACCCGTCATCCCCGTTCGTGCGGCGGATCGTGGCTCAGCACAACGGCGCTGAGGTACGGCTTGCGCTCACCGACCTGGAGCTTAAGGTATTCCACCCGGGCAAGGCGCCGGAGCTTCAGCGGATCGCAGCCGGCGAGCTGCCCGGCGTGCTGCGCCAGCGGTTCGGGCTGGTGTTGGAACCCGATCAGGAGCGCGCGCTGCTGCGGCGCGCCGAGGCGCTCGCCGATACCACCTCCGAAGGTGAGCAGCTTGGCACCTGAGGAGGTGGCTAGAGAGTAAGGGGCTAGAGAGAAAGGGGCTAAGAGATCAGGTGGCTAGAAGCGTGCATCGCCAATTGCCGGCATGATCACCTCTTTCACATAGGCACTTGGCGATAGCGCCAGCAGAGTGCGCACCAGCTGCACCACGTCGTGCAGGGGAATGAGTTCACCGTCGCCGCGCCGGGCCGCGTGTTCGACAGGCACGGTCAGGTCGTCCTCGGTGTTCAAGTAGCCGAGCTGCAAACAGGTCACCGCCAGGTGATGCTCGCGAAAGCCCTCGCGCAGCGCCTCGGCGATGCCGCGCAGGGCGAACTTGCTGGCAGCGAAGGCGACCTCCGGCCGGCCATGACCAGGCAGTGCGGAGGTCGAACCGGTCAGCACGATGCGTGGCGATGAGGAGCGCAGCAGCGCAGGAAGCAGCGCCTGGATCAGCAGGATGGCGCCGCTGACATTTACCGTGACGATGCGCTGGATCTCCGCCGGGCTGTCATTCAGAAAGCGGTAGTCGGGCTCGAAGGCTCGGCTCTCCCACAGGCCCAGGTTGTAGATCAGCACGTCGAGCCCACCTGCTTCCACGGCCTCGGCCACGCTTCTGGCCGCCTGCTCTGGCAAGGCCAGATCGGCCTCGATCCAGTCGATCTCGATGCCTGCGCGCTCTGGCAGCCTCGCCGGTACGCTGCGTGACACGCCGATCAGGTGATCGCTTCTATCGCCCAGCCCCTCGATGAAGGCCCGGCCCAGGCCCTGGCTCGCTCCCACGATCATGATGCGCATGACTTCTTCTCGCTGTAGTGAACGTTGCAGCAACGTACGACCTCAAGTGCAGTTCAGGTCAAGCTGCCGCAACGTTCCCTATTTCCTGGCCGCTAACTCTGTTGCGCTGCCTTGCGTATCGCCCGGCGCTGCTCCAGGGCCTGCTCGGCGTCCTCCCTCAGCGGCAGGTACGAGGCCCACAGGATGTCGTCGCGGTGGTGATTCATGTCTTCGAGCATATGGTCGTCGTGGGCCAGCAGCGGCAGGAAACGCTGGCGAAACTGCCGTCGGCGCTGGTATTCCCACCACTTGGTCTCGAGTGCATGAATCAACCCCAGCGGGGGCATGGCCGGCATGAAGAAGTCCGGCTGGGGCGGTGGGATAGGACGCTTGGCGGTGTCCGTGCGTGGCTGGCGTAGTGGTTCGTACTGGCTCATGTCGCACCTCCTGGCGGGCATCCGCCAAGGGCGGCTGCCGTCATGTCTTCGGATGAAAGGAGGGTCGCGACCTCTTGAGGTAGAGATTGGCTTGGCTGGATGGATCAATCAAACGAAAAGGTCTACATTATCATTTAAGAAAAATTGAAAGGTGGTCCGATGACCGAAGCGACTCTTTCCCAAGCAGCTTCCTCTCAAGCCGCTTCCCCCCAAGGCGCTCTCTCCCAAGCCAGCGTGCCGCTGCTCGATAGCGACGTGCTGCGCACCTTCGTTGCCATTGCCGAATGCGGCAGCTTTACCCGGGCCGCTCGCCAGGTGTTCCGCACGCCTTCGGCGCTCAGCATGCAGATCAAGCGCCTGGAGGAAACGCTCGGCCAGGCACTGTTCGTGCGCGAGGCCCGCCAGGTGAGGCTAACCCCGGAAGGCGAGGTGCTGCTCGGTTACGGTCGGCGCCTGCTCAAGCTCAACGAAGAGGCGGTGACACAGTTCCTGGCGCCCACGGTGAAGGGCCGGCTGGGCTTCGGTACCACCGACGATGTGGGCACGCGCATCCTGCCAGGCGTGCTGGCGCAGTTCGCCCGCTCGCATCCGGCGGTTCAGGTCGATGTGGTGGTGGGCAGCAGCCGGGAGATGCTTGCGCGGCTGGATGCTGGCGAGCTTGATCTGGTGTTGGTCACGGCTGGCAATCCGGGCCAGGAAGTACGCGGCGAGATCGTGCACAGCGAGCCGTTGGTGTGGGTGGGTCGGGAAGGCGGCGTGGCTGCCCAGCGCTCGCCACTTCCGGTGGCTCTGGCACACCACGGCTGTGCCTGGCGAGGCATGGCATTGGAAGCGCTGGACCGGGCCGGCCTGAGCTACCGGGTCGCCTACTCCTGCGAACACTGCGCCGGCCAGGAAGCCGCCATGATCGCGGATCTGGCGGTGTCCCCATTCCCGCAGAGCCTGGTGCGCCCACCGTTGCGGCGTATCGACCCCAGCCTGCTGCCGCCGCTGGGCGAATATCAGGTAACGTTGGTCAAGCGGCCCGGCGCCGGCCAGGCCTGCGAGACGCTGATCGGGCACGTAATGGCAGCCTTTCAAAGCTATTGAGCTGGAAATCCCTGGCCACGCCATGGCGGTCCCTCCCAGCGAGCCGCGTCAAACCGAATTTGGCTGCAAACCGTGCCGTTTCATGAGAAAGGTCAGTCGGGATTGGCGATTTGGGGGCGGTAGAAGATGAAGGCTTCGGTCTCGGCGGTCAGCAGGAACTCGTTCGCCCAGGAAGGGTGAACGGTACGGTCATGGAAATAGAGGGCCCCGTCGGTGTGGTCGGGTAGCTCCTGATTGAGAGCCTGGCGCGCGACCTCCTTGGCTACCTCGTAGGCATCGCCTTCCACCACTTCATCGGGCCTGCCGTCGCACCACCATGAGAATTGGCAGGGGCTTTGCTCGGAGCCCTGCTTCACCACTTCGCAAATGGTGTTGGGGAAGGCTTCGTTGGCAAGTCGGTTCATCACCACGTTGGCCACCGACTCCATGTCGCGGCCCTGTACTCCTTTCGCTTCCCAGTAGATGGAGCGTGCCAGGCAAGTCAGCGGCTCTTCCAGCGGATCGCTGCCTTCCGGGTCTACGACCTGGGCCTCCTGCTCGCTGAGCGGCGTCGTGGGCTCAGTGACCTCTACATCGGGTGCCACGACCTGTTCCAGCACCTCTGCCTTGCGCACCGCCTCGTCTGCCTGCGGCGCAGGGTTGACGACCGCCAGCGCGGCTACGGGCAAGGCAAGGAGTAGCCAACTGAAGAGCCGGGAGGGAAGCATAAGAGAACCTTTTTTGTGTCGTTATGGTTTGGTTCTATTACGTGTCGGTTTGATTCGTAATGTAGCGAGTATAGTTGTCCGGGGGTCTCGCATGGTACCAATGCTGCAGTGTATTCGGCTGTCAGCAGGCGTCAGGTATTGGTGGGAAAGAGCCGCTGTGGTATCCACCACAGGAAGATCGCCATGCCGATGAGTTCGACCAGCGACTGGAACACGATGGCGATCACCGCCAGTTCGTAGGAAGCGGGGAGGGAAAGCGCCAGGGGCAGCACGACGAAGGAGTTGCGCGTGCTCAGGCTGAAGGCCAGCACGCGCCCCTGGGCAGTGGGCAGCTCGAACACTCGGGACAGCAGGCGAGCCAGCAGCGCGGCGGCGATCAGAAAACCGGAGAAGGCCAGCAGCAGCCCGCCGAGCACTGGAAGCGAAGCGCTGACGACACTGACCTGTGTGGCTGCGATGCTGAACACCACCAAGGCCAACAACGGCACCGGCAGCCAGCCCAGCCGTTCGATGTGTCGCTCACGGATGCGGTGCCGCTGCGCCCATTTCTGTGTGCCGAAGGCCAGCATTAGAGGCAGTAGGATCAGCCCGGCAAAGGCCAGCAGCAGCTCGCGTTGCACCATGGCGACCAGCAGGCTCTGTTCGAGGAACAACCATAGGTAGAAGGGCAGCAGCAAGAGCTGGAGCAGCAGGCTGACTGGCGAGAAGGCAATGGCATACTGCACCCTGCCGCCGCCCAGGTGGGAAAAGGTAATGAACCAGTCCGTGCATGGGAGCAGCAGTACCAGCAGCATGCCCAGGCGAACCGCCGGCTCGATGAAGAGGCTCGCCAGCCCCCAGGCGACCAGTGGCAACAGCAGGAAGTTGCCGACTATCGCCGCCGTCATGAACCGCGTATCACGCCATGCACTGCGCAGCTGCGTCAGCGGTACCTGAGTGAAAGTTACATAGAGCAGCGTCCCCAACAGCGGCCACAACAGCGCTTCCAGCACGCCAATCTGGCCAGGCAGCACTGTGCCCAAGGCCAGGCCTATGGCGATGGCTGCCAGATAGACCAGCACCTGGTATTTCTCGAGCGCTTGACGTGTCAAAGCAGAGAACTCTCAGGGGCTGGGGACACGTTCATCTTCACGCAGAGTCAAGACTTCATAGCCATCCGCCGTTACTGCGATCGTATGTTCCCACTGGGCCGAGAGCATCTTGTCGCTGGTCACCACGGTCCAGCCGTCGCGCTTCGTTTTAACCTTGGCCTTGCCTTGATTGATCATCGGCTCGATGGTGAAGGTCATGCCCTCTTGCAGCACCAGGCCTTGCCCAGGCCGCCCGTAATGCAGGACCTGGGGTTCCTCGTGCATCTCTCTGCCGATGCCGTGTCCACAGTAGTCTTGAACCACTGAGTAGCCATAAATAGTGGCATGCCGTTGGATCGCATGGCCGACATCGCCGAGAGTCGCACCAGGTTTCACGGCCCTGATGCCCTGCCACATGGCCTCGTACGTGGCATCCACCAGGCGCTTCGCGGCCGGTGAAACGGCACCGATCATGTACATTTTGCTGGAGTCGGCGATGAAGCCATCCTTCTCGAGGGTGATGTCGACATTGACGATATCGCCGGACTTGAGAAGCTTCGTTGCCGATGGCATGCCATGGCAGACAACGTGATTCAAGGAGGTATTGAGAACGAAGGGGAAACCGTATTGCCCCTTGCTGGAGGGGCGGGCCTGCAGGGTATGGGTAATGTACTCCTCCGCCCAATCATTGATCTGCATGGTCGACACGCCAGCCTCGATATGGGCATCGAGATAGGTGAATACCGAAGCGAGTAATCGCCCCGATTGGCGCATCAGGTCGAGCTCATCGGGCTTCTTGATGATGACCTCATTCATGGATGACCTGCCGCACATTTACCGAGGCTGTCCTCAACTGTTCCTTCATGATGTCGTGGAAGGTCATCTCAGGATGGGTTTCGGCGAGCATGCCAATCTTTATCCAATACTCGGCCTGGGCGTTGATGGAGCGGAGCATGGGGCCACTCGCCTTGCGGATCTCATCATGCAAGGCATCGCTGATCTTCACGATTCCCATGGAGTCACCTATATACGTTTAATATATGAATCGTATATATGTGGGTGGTGAGTTTCAAGCCGCAGCTACGGCATCCGCAGGAGGCGGCCAGCGCTCGATCGCCCGTTCGATACGGGTCATGAATCGGTCAACCTGTGCCGGGGAGAGTCGCTCGCTTTTGTAGAGCGACAGCATCTTCAGGTGGCAAGCAGGGGCACAGGTTCGAACGATGGCTGTTTTCAGCACCCGTTTCACGGGCTGCCACAACACCAGCCTGTCGACCCACCAGGGCGAACCCAGTGACGTGACGACCAGCATGTGGCGCAACCGATTCAGGCGAGGCGTGATAGGGCCGTAATCGTCGGCATGATCGTAGGCCACGCCAGGCGCCCAGACGCGATCGAACCAGCCCTTGAGGATGGCGGGAAAGCCGAACCACCAGGTCGGAAAGACGAGGACGACAGCCTCGGCCGAGAGCAGTCGTTCGATCTCGGCACTTGCCTGCTGCCCGGCATAATGATCGAAGTAGCTATGGCGCTCTTCAACCGTCAGGGCAGGGGCAAAACCTCGGGCATAGAGATCTTCGACCTCGACCGTGTGTCCCGCACGTTCGAGAAGCCCCACGATGTGAGAGGTCAGCGACGAGCAAAGACTTTCAGACAGAGGGTGCGCTTTGACCACCAGGCAGTGCATGGGCTTCCTCGCGGGCAACAGGCTGGAATGCCGAGATTAACAGAATACTAGCGGTCTGGTTGGTCATGCCTTGACCTCAATTTTGCTTGAGGTCTTACGCTCCGACTGTGTAGCCACACAGAGGAGGAAAATCATGCGACGCGTTCAACCGGACCTCTGGGAAACCGAAGTGGAGAGCCCTTTCGCTGGACTGACCGTTCACGCCTACTTGTTGACACGGGATGAAGGCAACGTGCTCTTCTACAACACCGGCCACCAACACGAGATCGACAGGATGGCGGAGCTGGGCGGCGTGGCCTACCAGTACCTGAGCCACCGGGACGAGTTAGGGGCAACGCTCGAGACGATCCACCAGCGATTCGGAGCCAAACTGGGCGGCCATCATGCCGAGCTCGACGACTTTGCCCGCTACCGCACGCCCGAGATTCTGTTCGAGCGGCGCGAGATGCACCTGGGCAACGTCGAAGTGATACCGACCCCGGGGCATAGTCCCGGCAGTACCTGCTTTCTGGTGCACTCGCCCCACGGCAGGCGTTACCTGTTCACCGGGGATACACTCTACCGTGGCGAGAAGGGCGACTGGCATGCCGGCTTCATTCCCGGTCACAACGATGAGAAGGATCGCGAGCAATTGGCCGAGAGCCTCAGTCTCCTGCGCGAATTCGAACCGGACGTGGTGTTCGGTAGCGCCTTCCTCGGCGACGTTGGTTACGAGGAAATGGCGCCGGGCGACTGGCCGGACCATGTGGATGGTGCCCTGGAGCGCCTGCTGGGCTAATGAGGAAAGTGAAATGCCATGGCGCCTTGCGCCATGGCATGCTTGGCTCACCAAGCTGGAGAGAATAAACCGCCAGGAGCCTAGCCATGATCACCCTGCATCACTGTGTCAGCGCCCGCTCGTTTCGCCCCCTGTGGCTGTTGGAAGAGATCGGCGCGCCCTATAAGCTGGTCGTGCACGGCTTTCCGCCCCGGGTGCGCGACGAGGCCTTCCTGGAGATCAATCCGCTAGGTACGGTACCGGCCTTGTTTGACGGTCAGGTGGCCATGACCGAGTCGGCGGCTATCTGCCAGTACCTTGCGGGCCGCTATCCCGAAGCGGGCCTGGCGGTGGGGCAGGACGATCCCGCCTACGGCGACTACCTCAACTTTCTGCATTTCGGCGAGGCGACGCTGACCTTTCCCCAGACCCTGGTGCTGCGCTATGGCCGCTTCGAGCCCGAGGCGCGCCGGCTGCCTCAGGTGGCGGAGGACTATTCGCGCTGGTTCCTCTCTCGCCTTCGTACTCTGGAACCGCGCCTGGAGCGCAATACCTTCCTCTGCGCCGGTCGCTTCACCGCGGCCGATGTCTCCGTGGGCTATGCGCTGCTTCTGGCCAGCTTCATTGGCCTGGACGAGCGCTTCAAACCCGCCGTAGCCGCATATTGGCAGCGCCTGCAGGAGCGTGAGGCCTTCCAGCGTGCCAAAGCCGCCGAGCGCGAGGCGGCCTTGGCCCAAGGCGTTTCATCCAAGGCGGCGATGGATATGCTGGGCTGAACGCCAGTGCGTTACTCGTTCGCCCTTCGGCGCAGCTCAGGAACGACCAGCACGGCAAGGGTCAGGGTGGTGATCGGTAGCACGAAATAGAGCATCAACGCGCTGAACCCGGCCAAGGCGTCGTGGTGGGTGGCAGCCAGGATCAGGTAGGCGGTATAGGTCACGTAGTACCCCATCAGTACGGCTCCCTCCCAGCGGTTGATGGCGCTGGCGGTGAAGCAGATCGGCAGGCAGGCAACGGCCACGACCAGCATTACCGGCAGGTCGAGGCTGAGCATGGCATCGGTCACGGCAATGCCGGCCGGGGCGATCAGGCCGGCCAGGCCGAGGACTCCCAAGAGATTGAAGATATTGCTGCCGACCACGTTGCCCACGGCGATGTCGCGCTGCCCGCGCATGGCCGCGACGATCGACGTGACGACCTCCGGCAGCGACGTGCCGGCAGCGACCACAGTCAGGCCGATTACCTGTTCGCTGACGCCGAGCCAGGTGGCCAGCACCACCGCCGCGTCGACGAACAGGCGTGAGCCGGCCACCAACATGGCGAGCCCGCCCGCGACGAACAGTACGTCTCGCCCCCAATGGTGGCTTTTCTCCTCGCTGGTCTCTGGCTCGTCGAGCGCTGACTGTCGCCGACCCTGCCACAGCAGAAAGCCGGTGTAGGTGATCAGCCCCAGGAACAACAGCCCACCGTCGAGCCGGCCGATGCTTCCGTCCAGTGCCAACAGCAGCACGAGCAGTGAGATGCCGATCATCAGCGGAATATCCAGGCGGATCAGTTGCTGGGCGACCGCGAGCGGCACAATCAGCGCCGAAATGCCCAGGATGAACAGCACGTTGAAAATATTGCTGCCCACCACGTTGCCGATGGCAATACCCGCTTGATCGTCGAGGGAAGCCTTGATGCTGACGACGAGTTCCGGGGCGCTGGTACCGAAGGCCACCACGGTAAGCCCGATGATCAACGGTGAGATTCCCACCTGCGCAGCCAGGCGCGACGCACCCCGAACGAGGCCCTCCGCGCCGACGATCAAGAGCACAAGACCGACCAACAACAGCAGCATTGTCAGCATAAAGAGATTTTCCATTCACCAGGGAGGAGGGAGTTTCATTCAGACGGGCCGGCTGCGGCCTGGTTGAGCCGGCTACGCCGCGGGCGAAGCCGGGGCCAGCACTTGCGTGCTCAATGTGGCAGTGTCGAGCATGAGGATCGCTTCCTGCGTGCCGTCGAGCGCAGCGAGGTACTTACCGCGATCGTTCCACGCCGCCGAGCGGCCTCCGCCCGCTTCGCCGTCGCAGGGCCCCACGCAGTTGGCCATCAGGATCGTCATGGCGTGTTCGCGGGCGAAGGTGGTGTAGTAGGCATAGGCTTCGTCCATCCCCGGTGCAAACTTGGCCACGCTGGCCAGGTAGACGTCCGCACCCAGGCTTGCCGCCGTGGCGACATGCTCGGGCAGCAGCGACTCGTAGCAGATCGCCAGCGCCAGGCGGTGCTCGCGGGTTTCGATGAGCATTGGCCGTTCGCCAGGGGAGAAGTAGGGCAGTTCGTCGTCATGCAGCCGCTGCTTGGCATAGGCGTGTCGCCCCGTATGGGGCTGAAACACCACCATGCCGATCCGCGGCATTTGCGAGGTGACCAGCGGCAGACCCACACCGATAACGATGCCGTAGGTATCGCTCAGGCGCTGGAACACGTCCAGCCTCGGGTCTTCCTCATGGGTGGCCAGACCCTTGGCCAGCGTCGGCTCGTAGCCGGTCAGCGAAAGCTCCGGGAAGAAGATCAGCTCGGCTTGCTGCGAAGCCGCCAGCTCGACGGATTCTACATGGCGCTCCACATTAGCTTCGACATCGCCCGTTACCGAGGCGTACTGCACGGCACACAGCTTCATCGGCTCGCTTCCTCTCGCTGGCCCTCGGGTAAGCGTACGACATTTTGCTGTTGGGAGAGTGACGGTTTATGAGACGCCCAACGGGCAGGGCTCGATAGGCGTCTCGGGTGAAGTGCGCGGAGCTCTTAGCGCTGGCGCAGCTTGGCCAGCTCGCTCTCGGCAACGTCGACCCGCACGGTTCCTTGCTTCACCAGAAGTTCGGCGATGACGCCCACTTCATCGCCCTGGGCGCCGGCCATCAGGGCGATGTTCTTGGCGTGCAGCGCCATGTGGCCCTTCTGGATGCCGGTGGTGGCCAGCGCCTTCATGGCGGCGAAATTCTGTGCCAGCCCCACCGCCACGATGATCCGACCCAAGCGTTCGGCCTGAGTCACGCCGAGAATGTCCAGGCAGTAGCGCGCAGTGGGATGAGCTCGGGTGGCACCGCCGATCAGGCCGACCGGCATTGGCATCTCCAGCGTACCGGTGAGGTTGCCTTCGCCGTCTTGCTCCCAATGGGTCAGCGAACGGTAGCGGCCCGTGCGGGCGGCATAGGCGTGGGCGCCGGCTTCCACGGCGCGGGTGTCGTTGCCGGTGGCCAGCACCACGGCGCTGACCCCGTTCATGATGCCCTTGTTGTGGGTGGCCGCCCGGTATGGGTCCAGGTCGGCGAAGCGGTAGGCCGAGAGCATGCCGTCGCGCACCTCCTCGCCACCGATCTGGTCCAGTCGCCAGGTGGCCCGAGCCCGCACCAGGCGCCGGTCCGCCAGGTTGGAGAGAATGCGCAGCCGGCTCTTGCCGCCGCTCCATTCCGCCAGCGAGGGTGCCACCGCCTCGGCCATGGAGTTCACCGCGTTGGCGCCCATGGCGTCGCGCACGTCCACCAGCAGGTGAACGATCAGCATGTCCTCCAGTACGCGCACTTCGAGATCGCGAAAGCCGCCGCCGTGCTTGAGCAGTACGGGGTCGGTGGCATCGCAGATCTGGCGGATCTGCTCGCGCGCCTCCAGCAGCTTGAGACGCGCGAATTCGGGGTTGGGCACCTCGACGAGCTGCACCTGGGCGATCATCACCGGTGCGGCGGCATCGGTGGTAAAGCCGCCGGAATCGCGGCACTGGCGCGCCGCGTTGCACACCGCCGCCACCACCGAGGACTCCTCCGTGGCCATCGGCACCAGCTGCTCCTCGCCGTCGATGATCAGATTGGTGGCGATTCCCAGGGGTATGTTCAGGGTGCCGATCACGTTCTCGATCATCGAGTCGGCGGTTTCCGGCGTGAGGTTACCCATGTTGCCGAGATGTGCCACGCCCGCCTCGTCGAGGCCTGCAATCTCGGCCACCTTGGCGAGCCGCTCCTGGGGCGAGAGCTGATAGAAGCCGGCGATTCGGGAAGTGCTATGAGCCATGTCGATACCTGTCAAAAGCAATGAAAGACGATGCGAAAGAAAACTGAACCTCAGGCCAGCAAGCCCATCAGCCAGGGTGCGGCGTAGAGCGTCATGAACTGCACGCCGTAGTTCACGCCCCAGCGGTTCAGCAGGCCTGCCACCAGGGCCAGCACCATCACGCCGAGAATGCCCATCACCCCGGCATCCATGTACGCCAGCAGCATCACCAGGGCGAAGAACATGGCGAGGAAGGCCTCGTGGGGAATGTGGCGGAACACGAAGACGCAGATCTGGCGTGCGTAGCGCACCGCGATGGGATAGGTGATCAGCAGCGCGACGGCAGCGCCGAGAATGCTGGCGATGGCGATCTCCGAGAAGCTCATCAGGTGGTGAGCGTTCTGCTCCAGGGTCAGCACCGGTGGGGCATTGAAGAAGGCATTGCCCGGGCCGATGGCCATGGGGCTCATGGGAATGCCCAGCGCCGCCAGCGGGATCAGGATGCCGGCAATGTAAGCGGCGTTGGTGACGGCATCCATGGAAGAGAGCGCCCGGCTGGCCTTCTCGACGGTGCCCTTGACCCAGCTCGACATCACCTCGCCGAGGAAGATGGTGATACCCACCGGGCTCATGAAGAAGGTGAACGTGCCCAGCACCGAGCTGGCAGCGGCCGAGGTCGTCTCCTGCCGCGTGAGGATGCGGAAGGGGTTGGGCAGCTTGTGGTCGTCCTCGGTCTTGTAGATCTGGATGGTCTTGGGCTCGGCCACTGCCATGGCCTTGCGCTCGCGGTTCACCAGCAGCTGCGCCAGGTTGAACATCATCGGACCGATGGTGATACCCAGGAAGAACGAGATGAACACCACCCGACCCTCGGGAATCACACCCATGCCCCAGTAGAAGTGGCGCAGCGCCTGGATCAGCGCCGCCAGCACCAGGATGCTGACCAGGCTGATGACCTTCTCGCGGCTCATCAGCGCCAGGAACACCGCACCGCCGAAGAAGATCTGGCTGGCGTACTGGCCCAGCACGTCGGCCAGCGGCGTTAGCAGGAAAGCGAGAAACA
Organism: Halomonas sp. A29; assembly: GCF_046723295.1. Taxonomy (NCBI): domain Bacteria; kingdom Pseudomonadati; phylum Pseudomonadota; class Gammaproteobacteria; order Oceanospirillales; family Halomonadaceae; genus Halomonas; species Halomonas sp. A29. The sequence continues at coordinate 316,465 of NZ_JAXQPR010000001.1, read as the reverse complement.
GGCTGATCGGCACCGCGACCAGGGTGCCGATCACCGAGCCGGAGGCCATCTTGCGAATGGCCAGGGTGGACTGGCCTTCGCGCTTCAGCGTCATGGCGTGTTCCACCATGGGCGCCGACATCACGCCGCCGGGAATGCCCGCCACCGATACCGGAATGGAGTCGGTGAGTTTCTTGGCCACGATGGCCGCCATGAAGAAGGCCAGGACCACGGGCAGCGGAATGCCCGCCACCACCAGCGCCAGCGTAACGGGGGCCAGCACGGCGGTTTCATCCGTGCCAGGGGCCACGCCGATGGCGGTATAGACCACCACCGCGATGAGGGCGGCGATCAGCATCTGCAACAGCAGCATCGGATCCATGCTCACGCCTCCCCTTCGATGTCGAGGCGGCGCTTGGGACGGAACAGCAGCGCGCTGATGAAGAAGCCGAGAATGGCGCCGGCAAGGCCCAGCACCAGCGGGCCGGGCGCGGGCCATGGCGCAAGCAGAAAACCGCCCAGGCTAAGCAGCGTGGCGAGCGAAAGCGAGATGAGCAGATCCCTGCCCGAAACCGTGTCGTCCCAGACATTCAGGTAGGTCCTGTCTTTGGCTGGCATGCGAAACTCCAGGTGAGTCGTTATTGGTGTTGTAAGCCGTTGCCGGCATTGCCAGCTTCGGGAAAACCGACCGGCAGCATAAGGTACAGTTGGTGGAATTGTCCCAAGTACTGTACCGTCGATATGAGAGGTACAGTTTGCTGTGCGAGGTTAGGCATGACCAAATCCGGCCAGATTGCAGAAGCCCTGCTCAAGGCCATGGACGAGGGGCGGCTGGCGCCGGGCAGCAAGGTGGCCTCCATTCGCGAGGCGGCCCGGCAGTTCGGCGTGGCCAAGAACACCATCATCGACGCCTATGACCAGCTCGTCGCCATGGGGCGCCTGCAGGCTCGCCACGGCTCCGGCTTCTTCGTTTCCCAGGCGCGGCCCCAGGCTACGGTGGAGGAGCGCGAGAGCCTGACCGAGGCGATCGACAGCGTCTCGCTGCTGCGTGAGCAACTGGTGGGCAGCTTTGCGGTGCGCGCCGGCGACGGCCGTGCCCCGGCAGCGTGGATGGGAGGGCTCGATCTCACCCGTGCGCTGAAGCGGCGCGGGCCGGAGCAGGAAGAGGCACACTTCGAATACGGCATGCCGCAGGGCTTCGAGCCGCTGCGCGACGCCATCGCCAGGGTGCTGGCCGGGCGCTCCATCCACGCCGCCCAGGAACAGGTGCTGCTCACCTTTGGCGCCAACCACGCCTTCGACTTGATCGTGCGTCACTTCGTCGATGCCGGCGACAGCGTGATGGTGGAAACGCCGGGCTACTATCCGCTGTTCGGCAAGCTGCGCCTGGCGCGGGCCAAGCTGGTGGGCGTCTCGCGGACGCCGGAAGGACCCGACCTGGAGGAGTTCGAGCGCAAGGTGCGACAGTACCGGCCGCGGCTGTTCTTCTTGCAGCCCAACGCCCACAACCCCACCGGTACCAGTATGTCGCTGAGCAACATGCACCAGCTGCTGAAGATCGCTGAACAGTACGGCGTGGTGCTGGTGGAGGACGATGTGTTCGCCGACCTGCTGCCACAGGGGAGTGCGCACCTGGCGGCGCTGGATGGATTGGAGAACGTCATCTACGTGGGCACCTTCTCCAAGACGCTCTCCACCGGGCTGCGCTCGGGCTATATCGCCGGTAGCCGCGCGCTGATCCGCTCCCTGACAGACATCAAGATGCTCACAGTGGTCAACTCCTCCACCTTCATCGAATCGGTGATTCACGAACTGGTGGTGAAAGGGCGCTACCGCCGCCACCTGGTACAGCTTCGCGAGCGGGTGGCCAAGGCCAGCGCCAGCGCCCGGCGCGCCCTGCGCGAAGTGGGCATCGACGATATCAGCGGCCCCGGCGGTGGCTACTACCTGTGGGCCAGGCTGCCCGCCGGCATCAATACCCTGGAGCTGGCAAAGCGCGCCACGGAGGAGGGCATCTTCATCGCCCCCGGTGCCATCTTCTCGCTGCGCCCGGACGGCATCGACGGCACCGCCATGCGCATCAACGTCGCCTACGCCAATGACTACCGTTTCCTGGAGTTTCTGAGCAAGACGCTGAGGTAGACTCTCCCCATACAACGATGCCGTTAGGAGTCAGCCCGAGATGCTCGCACCTGCGCTTTCCATCGCCCGTACACCGCTGGTGGCCGTTTACGGCACGCTGAAGCGTGGGCAGCGCAACCATTTCTGGCTGGAGAGCGCCGATTTCCTCGGCAGCGACCGGCTGGCCAGCGCGACACTCTACGATCTCGGCCCTTTCCCCGGCGCCAAGTCCGAGCCATCGCGCGGAGTGGAAGTGGAGGTGTTTCGGGTCGATGCCGCGCTGCTCACCGAACTGGACAGGCTAGAGGACTTCCGCCCGCGCCAGCCCCATGCCGGGCTCTATCATCGCGCCATTCACGCCACCACCTTCGGCCCTGCCTGGCTCTATCTCTACAACCCCGAAGTGACCGGCTGCGTTGCGATCCGGCAGGGTGGGTGGTGGCAGTAGGGTCGTTCATCACTCCCTTTCGTATGTCAGGGTTTTTCGCGAATATCCGCAGCGCAAGTGGCTGCTAGCGTCGTGCTTCGTGCGAGGAAGTCCGTGATGAGTCGCAGCTCGTCCTCGCTGTACTCGGACCAGAGAGCGAACATGCGTTGCTGCATCGGGCCGTATACGCGTGCTATCGGCTCGATGGCGTCTTTCTGGACCACGACCACCGTGCGCCGCCTGTCGCGTTCATCGGCTTCGCGTTTGACGTAGCCGGCCTTCTCGAGCCGATCGATGAGTGCGGTAGTGGCTCCCGGCGTGAGGCCGGTTGCGCGTGCGATATCCCCGGCCAGTGCGCGGTCCTCCATGGTCAGCAGGTCCAGGACCTCCAGGTCCGTCGTATGCAGACCGAAACGGTCGGCCACCACGTGACTCGTCAATACGCTTTGTGCTCCCAGCTTTCTGACCCGCTCGCCAAGAGCTTCCAGCAATCTCTGTTTCGACTCGTTGATCGTGTCGGACATGAGTGCCTTACCCCCCGAGACGTGCGGCGGCGATGAGAGCACCCAGCAAGGCCGCGCAGGTCGTGAGGTCCAGCGGCAGCCTCAAGAGGCTGCGTCGTACCCAGCGTTGCGCAGCGTGCTGTTCGACCATGGCCGGATCGGCGCGCTCGAAGGCGAGGGCGCGCGGGATGAAGTCGAACGCGGACCACACTCGCATCGCCACGTGGCTCAACAGCGCGGTCAGCAGTAGCAGGCGCACCGGGGGATGCGCCCATGCCAGCACCAGGGATGCCAGGAGCAGCAGCTCGAAGGAGAGATGAGCGGGAAGCCAGAAGCGCTTGCGCGATACGCCACCGCGCTGGGGCTGGATGAGTTCAGGGCGCTTGGGCCAGGCTGGGTCGATGACCGAATACTCGTATGCGCCACCGCCCAGGCGGATGAGGGCCAGCGCAGTGGCTAGCGCTAGAACGATGATCATGAGGGCTTTCTCCACGGTCCAGTAACAACGCCAGTGAAGATATTTTAATCATCGAAATGTTTCTCAGTAAAGATATTTCATCATCAAAATATCTTTGCGAGAGTTGCCATCATGACGATGCGTCAGGGGGCTCTGATCTAACCCAAGCTACCCTTCCCGACGTATCTTCTCGCGCCTTGCCACTTCTGCTTCCGTGGGCGGGTCCATGGCGAAGTCGCCGGTCTGCACCGCGCCTTCGCGTACATACCTCGCGATCACGATGCCGTTGGGCGACACACGATTGGCCGCGAGTTCGAACGCCGCCGGCTTTGCGCCATCGTCGAACAGCTTCTTGCCTTTCCCCAGCACCACGGGGCAGATGAACAGCTTGAGTTCATCGACGAGATCGTTCGCGAGCAGCGAGTGAACCAGCTCGGTGCTGCCTTGGGTGACCAGCGCCGGCCCATCTTCCTGCTTCAGCCTGGCGACATCGGCGGCAGCATCGCGGAGAGCCAACGAACCCTCCCACGTCAGTTCCAGGCCCTTGCGGGTCGCCACGTACTTCTTGATCGAGTTGAAGGTCTTGGCAATGAAATCGTCCGGCCCGCCCTCGGCATAAGGCCAGTGCGCGGCGAAGATCTCATACGTCTTGCGGCCGAGCAGCAGGTCGAACGGCTGGCCGAACAGCTTGTCGATCTCCTCCCCGAACACCTCGTCCACCAGTGGTGCGACCCAACCACCGTAGCGGAAACCACCGGTCGGGTCTTCCTGCGGCCCGCCGGGTGCCTGCATGACGCCGTCCATTGAGACCATGGCGCCAACGATCACTTTTCGCATGAGTCCATCCTCGTGGTTTGCTTTCGGTATCCAATCATCGGGCGAGGCGTCGCGAAATCGACAGGTGGGTGTGTTCAATGGGTTGGTGTACAGCAGTGATGCAGAGCCGAGATTGAGAGCTCAGTCCGTTGCAGGTTTGCGAGCAACCGACAGCACAGGCGGGTGTGCCAGCGTTTGGTAAACGACGCAGTAGCGCTCCGTCAGGCGCAAGAGAGTGTCGAGCTGCTCTTCCGAGGCATCGGTGTCGAGGGTAATTTGCAGCCGAATATGCTGGAAGCCGACGGGCACTTCCTTTGACACGCCAAGCGTGCCGCGAAAATCGAGATCGCCTTCCGCCTGGAGCGAGGCATCTCGCAACTCAATGCCGAGTGACGTGGCGACGGCGTTCAGCGTTACCCCGGCGCAGGCCACCAACGCTTCCAGCAGCATGTCGCCGGAGCACGCACTCTGGCCGCTCCCGCCCGTGGCAGGATGCAGCCCGGCCTCAACCAGCGCTTTGCCCGTCTCGATCCTGCAGCTGACGCCCTCACCGAGGCGCCCTTGTGCGCGCAGTGTGATCAGCGCGGCTTCCGGTGCCTCGCGATAGCGCTCTTTCAGTGGTGCCTGGGCGGAGCGCAACTCTTCAGCCTTCATGACACTCTCCTCATGATCGCCATGGATAATTGTTTGGTTCATCCCGCGCTTTTGGCGGCACGGCCGCTGCCGGTCGTGAGCTGTCTCGAGCATCTCATGAGGATAGGCGAAAAGTTCTTCAGCCAGGATCTTTGCTACATTCTCCCACGACGACAAAACGCATCGACAACCCGGAGCCCGCTCATGTCTCGTGCTATCGAAATCCCCGCTGCCGACGGCACCATCGACGCCTACATATTGACCCCCGGGAGCGCCGAAGGCCCGCTGCCGGCCGTGGTGCTGTTCACCGATATCGGCGGCCTGCGCCCCTGCTATCACGAGAAGGCCCAGAAGATTGCGGACAACGGCTATGCTGTGTTGATGCCCAACGTCTACTACCGCGATGTGAGTGGGCTCGTCGTGCCGGAGGGCAAGTCCTTTCGCGACCCGGACGTGCGCCCGACGCTGTTCGAGTACGCCGGCCATCTGACGCCTGAGGCACAAACTCGCGACTTCACTGCGCTGCTGAAATGCATCGATCACGAGCCCGAGTTCGCGGCTGGCAAGATAGGTACAGTGGGCTACTGCATGACCGGCGCCTTCGCGTTGCGTATGGCGGCCGAACACCCTGATCGCGTTGCTGCTGCGGCCGGCTTCCACTCGGCCAACTTGGCAAAGGCCGACGACCCGAATAGCCCCGTGCATGTGGTCGGCACCATCGAGGCGCGCGTCTATCTTGGCCATGCCGACAAGGACGAGTTGCTGCCACCCGACCAGATCGCCCGCGTCGACGAGGCGTTGGCCAAGGTCGGCGTGCATTTCACCACCGAACTCTACAAGGGCGCCGCCCACGGTTTCACGGCCAAGGACGCCCCCAGCTACGATGCGGCAGCCGATGCCCTGCATCACAAGCGGCTTGCCATGCTCCTTGAAGAGACGTTGTAAGGGGCGAGCCTACTCATTTCGTCGGCGGTCCCGGGTGTGGGGCCGCAGCGCTATTTCCCCCTCGACAGCCTCTGGGCACCCTTGCGAAGTCTGCTCCACGCACTGCCCAGCAGCTTGGTAAACAGATCGGCCTTCACTCGGGCATTGCGCCGTTCAATTGCCTGCATTTTAGGATCCGGATTGTGGAAGGCCATCGTCTCCTCCCCCGTGGTGAGCACACTGCAAGCGTAGCATGGTAGGGGCAAGGGTGATGGGCTCGGGATACTCGCTTTTGTGATCCTTGATGACAAAATACGGCCTGGCATCCATGTTCATCTCCTTCGGGTTAACGCCCTGGCTGAGTCGCAGGCGTCGTACTCCAGCCAGTTGTTAACCTCATGGCTCGTCAGTCTTAAGAAAGCACCCAACTTATCAATTCTCAGGATCTTTATACGCCTCCAGCATCAGGCCGACTTTTCTTCGTGCCGATAGTCAGAGCAGTGCTGCGATAATCATGGCGCACATGGCAAAGAGACAGAGGATGCCTATGCCATAGGCGATCGTACGCCAGGGCTGCAGTGCCGAAAGAAAAAACATCGTGTGCAGGTAGCGTGCCGCCGTGAAGGAGAGGAACAGCCAGGGCGCCAGGCTCGGTGAGGCTTCCACCCAGACGTAGGCAACGCCAAGGGCGAGGAATATCGGAATGTTTTCGAGGTCATTGCGCCAGGCATTGGCGCCCCGCTGAACCTGAGGCAGCTCCTGCGCGGCGGCTTGTCGCCCGACGAGGGCCGCGTCTTCCGGTGTCTTGAAGGTTCGCTTGCCGATTCGGTGATATCCCTGAAACAGGGAGATGGCGAACATCTTTACGAACAGCAGCACCGTAGTGACGGCGTACCAATGCACGGCTTCATTCATGTCGTTTCCCTTCGTTTGCTCGTCCTTCATGCCATGACCGGGCCAGGAACCTGCCATCGTTTCCCGAGAGCACGTGCAAGGCTTGCTGAGCATTGCGAGCCTGGGCTTCCGGTGATTTCAACCTGGCGAAATAGCGCAGGAATTCTTTCTTCAAGCTGGGTATCAGGTCGTTCCAGGCCTGCATGGCATGCGGGTTTTTCTCCAGGGCTTCGCTGAACCAGGGTGGCATCGGGTCCACCGGGCCGCTCTTGTACGCCTCGTCGAACTCCACTTCCAGGCTGATGGTGTCGCCGACCTTGGTGTTCGAGGCCTTGCGCGCCTCGCCGTTCAGGTAGAGGTAAAAGCTGCCGTCACCCACCGGCATCATGTTGATTCGGCATGTCGTGTCGGACTCTCCCTTGATGCGGACACTCACCGGCATGGGCTTTCGCCACCCTTGCCTGAGCTGCTCGGCTTGCGCTGCCGTGACGAGCACGTAGGGGTTGATGTTGTTGATTTCGACGCTGGTTCGAAAGCGAAGCGTGCTCATCGGGTCATGGCTCGATCATAGGTGCCGCGTGTCAGTGAGCTGGCGTGTGCATCGCGTGAGCCTACCAGGGTTTACTCTTCATATGGTTCATCGGTGCGCGGGGCGTCGGATATCTGCTCATCGAGCGACTGCCGGTACTTGATGCAGCCCCTGATGAATTCTGGCCACTCTGGCACCACGGGAATCGGGTCGGTCTTGTCGGGCAGCAATCCCCACAGGGCCGGGTGGTGCCAGCAGAGATCGTGCCGGCTGCAGTCGCGATGCTCACGGATGCCCTTGCGTAGCCGCTTGGCTTCTTCGACCAGCTCTTCGCGGGTCATCCGTTCGAGGTCTTCGTCCATAAGTGCTCCCATGCTTCATTAGCCTGGCTCAGGACAGTGTAGCGGCTGCAGTGACGAGAGGGTGTGGTCGGGAGTCAGGCTTCATATCCAGAACTGGCTCTGGTCGCCGAGCGTGATCAGGTCGGTGCGCTCTACGGTGATACTGAAGGCGTCACCAGCGATGACCACGTCATCGCCCTGTTGGCTGGCACTGGCGAAGAGCTCTTCCTCGTCGGCGAACAGACCGTTGACGAACACCAGCCAATCCTTGTCGCCGGCATGGTGATTGAAGTCCTTGATCACGGCATTGCCTTGATAGCCTGCCTCGAAAATGAACAGGTCGTCGCCGACTCCACCATACAATACGTCGTTACCTCCACGTATGATCAGGGTGTCGTCCCCCTCGCCGCCATAGAGCTGGTCGTCACTCATGCCGCCGACCAGGGTGTCGTTGCCTTCGCCGCCGTGCAGTAGGCTGCCGCTGTCCAGGGCGATCAGGGTATCGTCTCCCGCGCCACCGAACACCACGGCGCCGGTGAGCTCATCGTCGCCGGTTCCCCCCTCCACGTGCTCGCCGTATTTCAGCTCGCGTGGCAACAGCCAGAGTGGCTCGAAGCGCCCCTTGACCAGCCCTTCATCACCCACCGAGTAGCGCTGGTTGACCAGGGAGACGTCGCCGACCAGGTTCCATCCCTCGAACTCCACGTAGCTGACGTTCTCCACCTGCTTCAAACCGAGGTCCTGCTTGGAGTTGAAGAATAGGGTGTCGTCCGCAAGCCGATAGACCTCCCAGTCATTGGTACCCCCTTTCAGGCGCAGGGTGTTGGTGCCCGAGCCGCCGTCGACGCGGTCTGCTCCGCCTGAGAGCCGGATCAGGTCATTGCCACCACCGGCGTAGATGAAGTCGCTGCCCTCGCCGCCACGAATCTTGTCGTCATGTTCGGTGCCGATCAGGAAGGCGGGCTGGCCGAAGTGGTTTGAACTCGGCGTGTCCTTGTCCTCCACCCAGACCGTCGATCTCGATACCGCTGAGAGATTGGAGACGATCACTACGCTGTCGGGGTGGGTGTATTCATAGAAGGGCGAGTCGGCGATACGCTGAATGGCATCGGTGAAGAGGCCGTCCACGTGGGCGTACCAACCCATCGGAATGTTGAGCAGCGAGAAGGCCGGCAGCGGCCACAGCGGCGATCCGTACATGTCGCCGAACAGCACGATGTTGTTGGTGCTGGCCTCGTAGGAGGTGTTGGGATGCGTCAACAGCGGGCCCTGATTCTTCAGGGCTTCCAGGAAGGAGTCCGCATCACCTGCCACGCGGTGAACCGCATCGTTCTCGTAGCCGTAATTGAAGACAACCTCGGGATCGTCGTAGATCAGTGGCGACGCATGTCCGATGTAGTTGGCGTCGGCGAAGAAGCCCTCGGCGAGTTCCTCGCGAAAGCGCGCCATGATATTGACCATGCCGCCGCCCAGGCTGTAGCCGGTAATGATGGCATCCTCACCGGAGAGGCCATTGGCTTCGGCGTACCCTTTGAGCGCGACGAGCAAAGTCTCCATGTTGGGCGCAATGGTGCCGGCGTTGATCTGTAGGTAGTCGACGATATCCACCGGCGAGTTGGTACCGGTGAAGGAGAGCGCCACCCGCGACAGGTTGCCCATGTCGTCGAACTCACCGAGCAACTTCGCCTGAGGGCCAGTGAGCAAGGAGCCGGTAATCGGGCTCTCGATGATGTAGTGACCGGAGGAGTCGACGGCGCTATCAGGCAGGCCCAGCTCCTGGGGTGTGAGCTCCCGCCAGCCTTTTGGCAGCTCGGTGTCGATGGTGTTGGCGTAGGCCCCCTGGGGAAAGAGGTCGGCAACTCCCTGGACCAGTTCTCGGCTGGAGTGGATGCCGAGAAAGCCCGACAGGTTGGCATAGGAAGCAAGCTTGTGGCTGGTGAGCATCAGCTCGGTGGACTTTTCAGTGCTGTAGTTCTTGTAGTCGAACATGGCCATGCGGCAACCTCCGTGTCTCGTATCGGAGTGATACGCTCAAGGCTCCATGCCTACTTCAACACTCATTCCATCGCCATTCTGATGAGCGCCGGAGCTCGTCACGAGGCCCTCGGGCAGCGTAAAACGATCAATTCAAACAACTGTTATAGTTGCCGTAACATATGATCGAAATGGCACATTATGCTCAACTAGACGTTAGTTCTAGGTTGTGTGTTTTTTTGTCACTCATCATACGGTTCATCTGACCGAGGTGTATTGGGTGCCTGCTCATCCAGCGATTGCCGATACTTGATGCAGCCTCTGATGAATTCCGGCCATTCCGGTACCACTGGAATCGGATCGGTCTTGTCGGGCAGCAACCCCCACAGGACAGGATGATGCCAGCAGAGATCGTGTCCGCTGCAGTCGCGGTGTTCGCGGATGCCTTGGCGTAGCCGCTTGGCTTCTTCGATAAGCTCTTCGCGGGTCATTCTCTCGAGGTCTTCGTCCATAAGGCGCTCCATGTTTTTCTCGTCTGGCTTGGCCGCACCATCCGCTGCAGTATGGCCTAGCTACCGGCAGCGGGCATATAGGAAGCATGCCCTGGGTTCTGGACCGATATTCGGATGCAAGGCGTACCGCTCGAGCCGTCCTTCTCTCGAGAAGCCCGCTTTTTCCAATAAGCGAGCGGAAGCCAGGTTCTCGACATCGCATGTGGCCTGAACCCGATAATACTCGGGCTGTGCCAGGCAGCGCTCGGTCAGTTCGGCCAGCGCTTCTGTCATGATTCCTTGCCCCCAGAATTGGCGCGCCAGGACATAGCCCACATCGACCATATGGCCCCTGGGGCGTGCCTCCACCATGCCGATGGGCGCCTGCTCATTACCGGCGAGAGTGACGACATAGGGAAAATGCGAGCGATCTCCCCAGGCTTCGATACAGATGGCGATGAATTCCTCAGCTTCCTTTATCGCCTTGTGCGGGCGCCATACCAAGTAGCGCGTAACTTCCGTATCCGTGGTGTATGCACGAAAGAGGCGGGAGGCGTCTGAGACGCGCGGCTCACGGAGGGAAAGCCGTGTCGTTACTATGCTGGTGGGTAACATTGCTTCAGCCTTTCATGACCAGATATCACGGACTACTGACATGAGTTCAGGGCTCAATAGGCTGATAATTCGCGATGTCAGCCTCGATTCCAAGTCGAGCCATGGTTTCTTGCGGGTCAAAACCATTTTCTCTGTGAGCCTGGGTGACTGCCATGCGGGCAGCATCGATTGCCTCTTGGCTCTCCCATTCCGCTATCGTCACGATGTTGAACCTTCCAGAGCCCCCTACCTGCTCTAGAAGCGAATCTCTAATAAACCCCGGCTGGCGTCGTAGCACTTGATGCGTGTCGTGAACTCTTTTAAGGAATTCTTCGCGAGCGGCTTCAGGTACAGAAAACTTGTCGACGCGAAAGATGGGAAGACTCTTTTCCACGAGTGCCTCCTTGCTGACGATTGAAAGTACTTTTTGCGTAGCAATTGCAAGGTCGGACCCTGCCATCGCTATGCATGCAGGAAGCATAGAACCTGAAGGTAAGTTGAGGTCAACGTCGATTGGTACACACCGCCGTTGATCAGGCGGCGGTGCGTACTTGAGAGATTACGCCGTTGGCTGCGGAATCCGCGCGATGACCTTGATTTCGAAATCGAAGCCCGCCAGCCAGTTCACGCCCACCGCGGTCCAGTTGGGGTAGGGCGATTCGCCAATTGCTTTAGTCCGAACCCTGTCGATCGCTTCCCACTGGGCGGCAGGGTCGGTGTGGAAGGTGGTCACGTCGACGATGTCGTCGAAGGTACAGTCGGCGGCTTCGAGAACGGCTGCCAGGTTATCGAAGGCAAGCTGAACCTGTTTTTCGAAATCCGGCTCGGGGGAGCCATCCTCGCGGCTGCCGACCTGCCCCGAGACGAACAGGAAGTCGCCCGAGCGAATCGCCGCCGAGTAGCGGTTGATCTCATATAGCGCCTGCCGGCCGGCAGGGAACACTGCATCGCGTTTGGCCATCGTTCTGCTCCGGTGGGAGGGGAGTTGATATACGCCCCGTATGTGACATGCTGAACACATACGGGACGTATGTCAAATTCACATACGTTTTGTATGTTAAAATTGGGCATATCGGCAGAGTTGAGGAGTGTGTCGTGGCCACGAAACGTGCGCAGATGATGGAGGAGACCCGGGCCAAGCTCATTCGAGCCGCTCGCAAGGCCTTCGCAACCAAGGGCTATGCGGCAGCCTCGATGGACGAACTCACGGCCGAAGCGGGGCTGACGCGAGGGGCGCTCTATCACAACTTCGGCGGCAAGCAGGGCCTGTTGCAGGCCGTGGTCGACCAGATCGACCGGGAGATGGTGGAGCGGATGCTGGCTGCCCAGGACCAGGCGGCCGGCCGATGGGATGGTCTGCTCGAGGAGGGCGTGGCCTATATCGAGATGGCGCTGGAACCGGAAGTCCAGCGCATCATGCTGCTGGACGGGCCGGCCGTACTTGGCGACCCTTCTCAGTGGCCCAATCAGAACGCCTGCCTGCTGCGTACCACGCAGACCCTCCAGGCGCTCATCGACGAGGGCACGGTCAAGCCGGTGGACGCGGAAGCCGCCGCCCGGTTGATCAACGGCGCGGCGCTAAACGCGGCGTTGTGGATTGCCGCCGCCGACGACCCCCGCGCCGTTCTTCCCAAGGCCGTCGAGGCGTTCCGTCAGCTCGCTGCCGGCTTGCTGCAGGCCGAAGGATGACCTTTGAGACTTCGGGCCATCTAGTCGGACCCATGCTTGAGGCAGGGACGATGGCCCGAATCAGACCTCGACCGAAAGCTTGCAGGGGATGGCCTGGGCGAGGAAGTCGATCAGCGCCCTGACCGAGGGCACCAGGCCCTTGCGCGAGGCGAACACCGCCTGGATCGTGCCGTAGGGTGAGCGCCACTCGGGGAGCACGTGTACCAGTTCCCCTTTGGCAAAACTCACGCGACAGATGTGCATGGGCAGTAGTGCCACGCCGAGCCCTTGGCACGCCGCCGCAAGCAGCATGTCGAAATTGCTGCACATCAGCCGGGGGCGCAGGTCGATCATACGGGTTTCGTCGTTCGGTCCCGTCAGCTCCCAGCGAACCTCATCCGTTTCACTCCCCATCGAGAGTGTCGGCACCTCGGCGAGTTCGTCGATGGTCAGCCCCCGCTTGCAGGCGGCATGCACGGCTGGGCTTACCGCCATCACCAGATGGTTCTGCCCAAGTGGGCGCATGACCAACGAGGCATCGGCCATGTCCGGCTTGCTACGCACGCGAATGGCGATGTCGAGCCGATCCTCGATCAGGTCGGCGCGGCGATCCAAGACCATCATGTGCACGCGAACCTTGGGGTAGGTCTTCATGAACGCCGGCAGGGCCTCTGCGATGAGGTTCTGGATCAGGCCCTGCGGGCAACTGAGACGCACGACGCCATTGGGTTCGGCATAGGCCTGTGCCGCCACCGTTTCTGCCGCTTCGGCACCGGCGAGCACGGTCTGGCAGTGCTCGTAGAAGGCATGTCCCACGTCCGTAGTGCGGATCTTGCGCGTCGAGCGCTCCAGCAAGCGCACCTTGAGCCGCTCTTCGAGGCGCGCGATGCGCTTGCTGAGCGTTCCCTTGGGTACGCCGATATGGCGAGCGGCTGCCGAGAAGCCTTGGTATGTGACTACGGCGTGGTAGTAGTAGAGGTCATTGAGATCGTGCATCGCATCGGTCCCGGTAGGGTAGCAGCGGTACGTTAATCGTTTCCTGTGGGAAACGCAACGTTAGGAAATGGAGGTCTAGTGCAGTGATTGGGACTCTATAGAATACAACCATCGGTCGGCATTCAGGTTCAAGTCTTCACGAAAGTGCCGCACCTTACCCCTGTATTCGAAAGAGAGAAACCGATGAAAGCTCAGAAAACCGCACTGTTCCTTGCTCTGGCCCTTGCCTCTGGTGTCGCTTTTGCCGAAAGGGGCGCAGAGGAGCTTGTTCCCGCTGTCGCCACTTCAAGTGCAACCGGTCAGAACAGCTTCGAGCAACTGGATCTGGATGGCGATGGCCGTATTTCACGGGAAGAAGCCCAGGCGGGCACACTGCCGGAAATCTTCCTGTTCATGGACCGCAACCACGACGGCGTAATCTCTCGCCAGGAATTCAACTTCCATCCGCATTGATCGCAAGGTATTGAGCACTGGCGCAAGCCGAGCGTTGTTATAGACGAGTTCGTACTTGCACATAAAGAAGGGGAGGCAAATATGCCTCCCCTTCTTACTGTCGTTAAAGCGCGCCGACTGCCGAGCCTTGCAGCCTCCTTCAGCGCTGCGCCTCTATCATCTTCCATCCGTTTCCCGAAGGGTCGCGGAAGCCGGCGTCCACGGTTCCGTAGCGGTCCGCGGGCGCCTGCGTGAATTCCACCCCCTGTGCACTCATCCGATCGTAGGCGGCGCGGCAATCGTCCACGACCAGCACGAGCGGCGGCATTGCGCCTTTGGCCACGATCGCATGCAGTGTCTGCTCGGTCGCGGCGTCGTGAATCGGCGGCCCCGGCAGGAACAGGCCGAGTTGGAACGATGGCTGCTCCGGATGCTGCACCGTGAGCCAGCGGTAGTCACCGTTGCGTACGTCCGTATGGATGCGGAACCCGAGCTTTTCGACATAAAACGTGAGCGCTTCATCTTGGTCTCGGACGTACAGTCCAACAACTCCGATACCTTGCGTCATAGGGCCTCCTCCTGTTGGGCCCTCTTTATATCGTCCGCCGTTTGTCGTTGCTTCTCCGAAACTGACATTGTCAGATTGGGTCGTTGCACCGCACTGAGGACACAGGCGGGAATGCGGCCGAGTTCGCGCCCCGTGGCCCTCTCGCGTGCCCGAATGTCGCCCGGGTTCTTGCCAGTGATGTCGCGGAAGGTACGCCCGAACGTACCCAAGCTCCTCCAGCCGGTGCGAAAGGCCACCTCGGTGATGGAAAGGTCGGTATCTCGCAGCAGGGCCGTGGCACGCTCGACCCGCCGCGTGAGCAGGTAGCGATGCGGAGGGATGCCGAAGGCCTCCTTGAATGAGCGTGCGAAGTGGGCCTCGGAAACGCAACTTACGCGCGCCAAGCGCCAGACAGGCCAATGCTCGTCCGAGGCAGCGTCCATACGATCCTTCGCGCGCAGAAGACGGCGCAATAGCTCAGGACTCTGGCCGACGGGTTTTTTACTCATGCTGCAGGATATTGATGAGCTTGCCGAACGGGTCGCGGACATAGAATCGCCTCACGCCCCAGGGCTCGCTGGCGGGCCCATACTCAATGGGCACGTTCGCCTCCTCGAAGCGTGCCAGCGCCACTTCGATATCGTCGACTTCGATGGAAAGGTCGGGCACGGGCGTGCCGGAGCCGCCCTCGGTGCCGAAGCTTACCTGAACCATCATTTTCTCGTCCGAGCCGTAGGTTCGAAACCAGTCGTGATCCATGAGCAGGTTGAGACCCAGGATTTCTCCATAGAAGGCTTCTGCCTTGCTGAGATCCGAGGTCGCCGTGTTGGCCATGATGCGCTTTACCCTCATGTAGCACCTCTATTCTTGTCGTGAACTCCTTAACGTAGTGGCATCACTTCGGGTGCGCCATTCTCTGTACTGTAATGCCGCACGATCAATCCCGATAACGTTGTGTTCGTCTCGGTTCGCCCCAAGATGGGAAAGAACGCAATCGCATCCAAGGAGACTCCCCATGAGCGGCAATCTCTATCGCCTTGCTGCCTTTACCGATGACCCCAGCGGCGGCAACCCCGCCGGAGTGTGGCTGGGCGATGCGCTGCCCGAGCCGGCGGAAATGCAGCGTATCGCTGCCGAGGTGGGCTATTCCGAAACCGCTTTTATTGCGGGGAAGGACGAGCGGCGCATGGTGCGCTACTACAGCCCTGAGGCGGAGGTGAGCTTCTGCGGCCATGCCACGGTGGCCAGCGGCGTGCTGATGGGGCAACTGAGTGGGGCAGGCAGTTACATGCTCGATACGGCGGTGGGCGAGGTGATGGTCACGGTCAATCAGGTGGAAGGAGAGTGGCAGGCATCGTTGGTGTCGGTGACGCCGGAGTTTCGCCCCGCCGAGCCGGAACTGGTCGAGAAGGTGCGTGAAATGCTCGGCTGGCGGGCAGACGAACTCGATCTCGAGATTCCACCCGCGCGGGCCTATGCCGGGGCCTGGCACCTGGTGCTGGCATGCAAGGAGAAAGCGCGCCTCGAACGGCTCGAATACGACTTCGAAGGGCTCAAGGCGCTGATGCTGCGCGAGGGCCTGACCACGCTGCAACTGGTGTGGCGCGAGGGCGAAGACCGCTTTCACGCCCGCGACCCATTCCCGGTAGGCGGCGTGGTGGAAGACCCCGCCACCGGTGCGGCTGCTGCGGCGCTGGGTGGCTACCTACGTGATGCCGGGCTGCTCCAGGCGCCCGCTCAACTGATGATCCGGCAGGGCGAAGCGATGGGCCGGCCCAGCCGCCTGCAGGTGGATATTCCGCTCTCAGGCGGCATCGTCGTCACCGGGCAGGCGGTGAACCTGGAGCGCTGAGGAGATATCGACACGCGTCGCTCACAGGCGCCGTCGTAGGATCACGGTGGCGAGCAGGTGAGTGGCGCCGCCGACAGCGGCGATCAGGGTGAAGGCCCCGGGTTCGCCGCGAGCTATTTCCCAGAAGAACCCGATCAGCGCAACGCCGAGCACGGCGAAGTAGGCGGCACGTAGGGCATGCAACTGGATCAGGGCATGGCGTTCATCCAGGGGCGGGTCGTGGCTGAGCATCTGAACCGATTCGAAGCGCTGGCCGAAGCGCATCAGTGCGGCATAGCCCAGCATGATGCCGAGCATGACCAGTCCGACTCCGGGAGCATCCCCTGCCAGCCATGAGGTGAGGAACATCACCACGCCCAGGGCCACGCCGATCAGTGGCACGAGCATGGGCTTGTCTTTGGCTGGCGCATCATGGCGTTGAGTCATCGAATACCTCCTCGACGGGCTTGCCGAAGAAACGTGCCAAGCGCAAGGCGAGCGGCAGTGAGGGAACGTAGCGGCCGACTTCAATGGAGTTGATGGTATTGCGCGAGACACCCATGGCCTCGGCAAGCTCAGCCTGGGTCAGCTGCTGCGCCTTGCGCAGTGAACGAATGTGGTTGTGCATATGCCAAGCTTGTTTGTCATTGCTGTTTTTGTCAAGCAAGCTTGGCATCGTCAAGCCCGAATGAAAGGCGGCTCGCCGCCAAGCGCTCATGCAGGCTGGTAACTGCCCGCCTCGGCGGCGAAGCTGATCGACAGGCGGTTCCAGGCGTTGATGGTGCAGATCGCCAGGGTAAGATCGGCCATGCTCTTCTCGGAGAAATGCTCGCGGGTGGCCTCGAACAGGGCATCGTCGATACCGTTTCCGGCAATCAGGGTATTGGCCTCGGCCCAGGCCAGGGCGGCACGCTCGAGCTCGGTATAGAAGGACGTTTCGCGCCAGGCGCTCAGGGCGTACAGCCGCTGCTCGGTTTCGCCGGCCTTGCGTGCGTCCTTGGTATGCATGTCGATGCAGTAGGCACAGCCGTTGATCTGCGAAACGCGGGTATAGACCAGCGCCAGCAGGCCGTCGCCCAGTTCGCCCTCTTGCGCTGCCTGATGGACATGATTCTGCAGGCCGAGCATGGCCTTGAGGCCGGCGGGACTGGCGGAATAGTAATTCATGCGCATGGGTGGGACTCCATAAGGGGTTGGAAGCCCCACCCTAGCGCGGCGGTTATCCGCGGAATTGTAGATTTTCGACCTGCGGGCTCAGTGCAGTTTCATGCGCGGACGAATGAAGCGGTTGAGCCCGTCCGAGAGCAGGATGAGCGCCGTCTTGGCCGTGCCGTGGATGGCGCGCTGGTGCATGCGGTAGAGCGAGGCGTAGAAGAACTTGGCCAGCCGGCCCTCGATGAACAGGCTGCGCGCCGAGGCGCCGCGCATCAGGCTGCCGATCGCCTCGAAATGAGCCAGCGAGATGAGCGAGCCGCGGTCGCGGTAGCGGAACGGCTTGAGCGTGCCGTTTTCGAGCCGGGCCACCAGGTTCTTGTAGAGCCGCTGCGCCTGCTGGTGGGCGGCCTGGGCTCGCGGCGGCACCATGGAGCCGTCCGGCTGCGGGCAGCTGGCACAGTCGCCGAAGACAAAGATATTGGGATCGTCGACGCTCTGCAGCGTCGGCTCGACCTTGATGCGCTGGTTGCGGTCCAGGGTCAGGCCCAGATCGCGCAGTACTTCGGGCGCCTTGATGCCCGCAGCCCACACGTTGAGGTCCGTCTCGATGCGCTGCTCGTCGGCGGTAACGATGGCGCCCTCCTCGACGCACACGACCCGGGTGCCGATGTGTATCTTCACGCCCAGGCGCTCCAGCTCGGTGCGCACGGCACCGCGAATGCGCTCAGGGAGGGCCGGCAGTACGTCCGGCGCCGCCTCGATCAGGTGAACTTCAAGGTGGCGGCTGTCCATCTCGGTGAAGCCGTAGCTGTGCAGCATGCGCGAGGCGTCGTAGAGCTCCGCCGAAAGCTCCACCCCGGTGGCGCCGGCACCGACGATGCCCACTGTCAGCCGCGGATGGTGGCGCCGCTCGGGGTCGCTGTAGCGCAGGAAGGTATTGAGCATGTCGTGGCGGAAGGCTTCGGCCTGGGCCGGGCTGTCGAGGAAATGGCAGTGCTCGGCGACGCCGGGGGTGCCGAAGTCGTTGCTCACGCTGCCCAATGCCAGTACCAGCAGGTCGTAATCCAGGGAACGTGCCGGCAGCACTTCCTCGCCGTAGTCGTCGAGTACCGGCGCCAGACGCAGTTGCCGGGTGTCGCGATCGAGGCCTGCGAGCGTACCGCGCTGGAAGCGGTAGCCATTGAGTCTTGCATGGCTCTGGTAGGAGATCTCGTCGATGCTGGAGTCGAGCGCCCCGGTGGCGACCTCATGCAGCAGGGGTTTCCAGATGTGGGTCGAATTACGGTCTATCAGCGTGATCTCGGCTTTGCCGCGTCGACCCAGGCGCCGGCCAAGGCGAGTGACCAGCTCCAGCCCGCCGGCACCGCCGCCGACCACCACGATTCGCGTTCCGTTCATGTATGGCTCCGCTAAAATGAGAAAGTGTGCAATTGAGAAATGGGTACCTCTACTCTACCTTCTGCGTTAACGCGTCGTTCTACTTTTTGCTTAGATAGGGAGCGCTCGCTTGGTGCGACTATCTCGCTTCGGGTGACCTACCTTTCGCTGGAAGGCCTTGAACATGAGTGAAGCTTCTCAGCCTGCCCTGGCTGGTGGCATCGGCATTGGAAATTTCCGGCCTGCACAGGCGGCAATCACCGGCCTGACGCTTGAGCGCTACACGCCCAGTAAACCGCTGCGTCCTTATGTGCAGTGCTATTGGCTGGCCAAAGGGCGAGCCAAGGACGAGGCGGTGGGTGTGGAGCTGCTGCATCCGGATGGCGCCTCCGGGCTGCTATTCAACTTCGGTGGCGCGCTCGAGCGCGATGGCGAGCGGATACACGGCGGCTGCTGGATCGACGGCCCCAAGCGGCGTACGGCAAGGCTGGCGGTGGGTGGAGCGCTCGACCTGCTCGGTGTGCGCTTCCTCCCGGGCATGGCGTTTCCATTCCTTGGCGAATCCCTGTCGGTCTTGGCCGGCGAGGGGCTGACGCCGGGCGAAGCCCTGTGCCGTCTCGAACTCGAGGCGCTATACGCGCGGCTGCAGGAGGCGCCCGATCTGATGGGGCGTATCGCGCTGCTGGAGGGCTACCTGCTCGAGCGGCTGCGGCGGCACGCAGCACCAGAGGTGCCGGCCCTGTCGGCATCGCTTGACTGGCTGCAGCGCCGTCATGGACAGGCCAGCATTGCCACGCTGGTCGACGAGCTGCCGTTCGGCCAGCGCCGGTTGGAGCGGCTGTTTCAGTACCACGTGGGGCTTTCGCCCAAGCGTTACGCCAGGCTGCTACGTGTGGCCCATAGCCGCGAGCTGATCAAACGGGGTGGGACGGCCGTGTCCTTGACCGATACTGCCTTCGCTGCCGGCTACTTCGACCAGGCGCACTTCATCCACGACTTCAAGGCCGTGACCGGCCTCACTCCGGGTAGCTACCTCGACCATGTGCGGCGGCGGTATGGGTAGGGTCTGGTCAAACTGACGTTCTGGCGGGCATGTGCAGGGCTACGCCGACCATCACCAAGACAATGCCGAATATATCCTGGTATGTGGGGATCTGGGCGAGCATGATCGCTGCGATCACGGTCGCTGTCACGGGCAGTATAGCGAGGTAAAGCGCGAAGGTGGCTCGCGGCAAGCGAGACATGGCGAGCTGGTCGGAGACGTAGGGAATGACGGAGGAGCATATGCCGACGGCGATGCCCGCCAGCACCAGTTCGATTGCGCCGAACGCTTTGGCGGCTTCGACAAGCCCGATCGGAACGAGAATGACGAAAGCGATCGCCATGGCAGCACCGAGTCGCTCGACGCCACCACTGGCGCCTTCCCTGGCTGCCTTGTGTCCCAATATCAAGTAGCCCACGAACAGAGCCCCGTTCAGGCTGGCCCAGAACAGCCCCAATGGGTCGGTAGACCATTTGACATCGATCAGAAGCAAGACACCGAGCACCGCCAGGCCGAGCGCCAGTAGATTGCGGCATGTGCGCAGGCCATAGAGAGCAACGGCGATGGTGCCGACGAATTCCATGGCCGCCACCAGGCTCATCGGCAGGCGGTCGAGAGCAAGGTAGAACGAGGTATTCATCACCGCGAGGCATGCACCGAGCCCCAACAGCAGCAGCCGTGTCCTGGCATCGGCTTGTCGAATCGTTCGCCATGGCCGGGTGAGAGGCGCGAAGAAGACGGCCGCCGTAGCGATCCGAAACCAGGCCACGCCGAGCACGCCGACGGCAGGAAAGAGCAGCACGGCGAAGGAGGGGCCGAGATAGTGGAAGATGGCGCTCACCCCGAACCAGGCATGGGGTGGGACGGCCTCGGCGAGTCGGTTGAGGGTAATATTCGGCAACGGCATGGCAACTCCTTTTCTCTTATTATGTAAAGAGCAAGAGCGGCAATGGCATGCATGAGATAAGAGAAAGGTGGGCTGATTCCTACGAATAAAAGGGGAGTTGCATGAAGCGCCTTCGATATGAAAATGGAGTGCCGGACGCGACGGATCGGAGGTTGTTGCAGGCGCTCGTCGCCGATGCGCGCATCAGCATTGCGGAGCTGGCGCGTCTCGTCGGACTCTCGCCGCCCAGCGTGTCGGAGAGGATCAAGCGCCTGGAGGAGGCGGGAGTAATCGAGGGCTATACCGTCAAGGTCAATGCTCGGGCGCTTGGTTTGCCGCTCACCGCGTGGCTGCGCATCCGACCGATACCGGGCCAGCTACAACGGGTCGCCGAGCTACTGAAGGGGCTTCCGGAAATAACCGAGTGCGATCGTATCACGGGTGATGACTGCTTCATCGCCCGAGCGCACCTGGCATCGGTCGAGCATCTGGAGCGATTGATCGACGAAATCATTCCCTACGCGATGACCAATACTGCCATCGTCCAGTCCTCCCCGGTCGTGCATCGCTTGCCGCCGTGGAGCGGCTCCGAGGCGGGCGGCACTCTCTAAGTTGCCGATTCGTATTCGTCGTGGCGCCTCACCCAGTCCATCAGGTTGTGATGGGGTCCCGTTTCGTTACGGCCCTTAGGCGTCATGTCCAGCAGCATGTAGGTGCTGTCGACGAGTTCGTCGCCGCGTCCGTAGGTCGAATAGGTGTGGAAGACATCGCCATTGGCGTCCCGGTAGAACACGCTGAGGCCGCTCAAGTCCTCGATCGAGACGTTGGTCGTGGCGTAGTTGTAGGTGACCGCTCTCTTGGCGATCTCCTCGGGCCGGAACGAGACCTGATAGTCGTAGTTGAAGTCGCTGTCGTACGAAGATACCCACTTCACCTGCCAGCCCATGCGCTGACGGTAGGCTTCGACCTCAGCTAGCGGAGCACGCGAGACCCGCACCAGGCTCACGTCATGATGTTCGAGATGCACCCGCGTGCCTTCGATGTGGTCGGCCGTGAAGGAGCAGCCGATGCAACCCGCTTCCCAGCCGGGGCCGAACATGAAGTGATGGACGACCAACTGGCTGCGGCCGTCGAACAGGTCGGTTAGCGTCTTGCGACCTTCGAGCGTATCGAAAGCGTATTCCTTCTCGACCTTTACCCTCGGCAAGGCGCGGCGCTTGGCGCTCAGGTCGTCGCGCAGGCGGGTGAGTTCCTTTTCCCTTGTGAGTAGCTCCTTACGGGCGGCGAGCCATTCTTCACGGGATACCACGGGATGGGGCATTTCATCGTGCGCTGACATGAGGAGTTCTCCTGTTGCTGTCTGTGCACGAGGTAGTCGTCCTGGTGGGGTCGGATTCGACAGGAGGTGTTCGGCGATATGCGAGTATCTTGACGCCTCGATCATCGAGGTATAAGTTTCTGCCATGACCCAAGTGAAATCCGAACCGGCCACGGGCCGCCGGATCCCCGATTACAGCGATCCTTCGTACTGGCGTGGCACGATAAAGATGTCGCTGTCGAAGTTCTTCGTGCTCAGCGTGCTGCACCGCCATCCGATGCATGGCTACGAGGTGGTGCAGGCGGTGGAGAAGAGCACCAAGGGCTGCTGCAGCCCCTCGGAGGGCACGGTCTACCCGATGCTCAACGAGTTCGAGGCGGGCGGTTATCTCAGCGCGACCGCCGAGGTGGTGCAGGGGCGAACGCGCAAGGTCTATGCGTTGACCGACAAAGGACGGGATGCCTTTCAGGTGGCGGTGGATGCCTGGCTGGAAGCCACGGACTGCATCCTCGAGAGCCGCCGGCTGGCTGTCGGAACATTGAAACGGGAGGAGTGAAAGTGAGCCTATGGCGTTTCCTCAGGTCCGTATACCTCGTTGATCGAGGTATGTAATGAATGCTCGCACCCGCGTGGTCATCGCCCTGGGCGTTTCCCAGACCCTGGCTTGGGGCTCGACCTATTACTTGCCGGCGATCCTCGCCGTGCCCATGGCGCGGGACCTCGGCCTCTCCACCGGTACGGTATTCGCGGCGTTCTCCTCGGCACTGGTGGTATCGGCGGTGCTGGGGCCGGCGGTGGGGCGGCGCATCGATGGCTTCGGTGGGCGCGACGTACTGACGGTTTCCAGCCTGGTGTTCGCCCTGGGCCTGGCGCTACTGGGGCTGGCTGATGGACCCATGATGCTGTGGGCAGGGTGGCTGGTGATCGGTGTCGGCATGGGCATGGGGCTGTACGAATCGGCCTTCTCCACCCTGGCGGGGCTCTATGGTCGCGAGGCGCGTGGCCCCATCACCGGCATTACCCTGCTGGCGGGCTTCGCCAGCACCGTATGCTGGCCGATCACCGGCTGGCTCAATGCCGAATTCGGCTGGCAGAACGCCTGCTTTACCTGGGCGGCGGTGCACCTGTTGCTGGGCCTGCCGCTCAACCGCCTGCTGATTCCCTTCGGCATCCAGCCGCCCGCTCCCCGTGCCGAGGCGTCAGCGGCCGAGGGGAAGACGACCTGGCTGCCCATGGCGCTGCTGGCCTTCGTCTTCGCCGTGACCTGGTTCGTCAGTACCGGCATGGCGGCGCACCTGCCATGGTTGCTGCAGATCGCAGGCCTGTCGCCTGCTGGTGCCATTGCCGCCGCGGCGCTGGTGGGGCCGGCGCAGGTGGCGGCGCGCCTGCTTGAGTTCTCGCTGCTGCAGCGTTTTCATCCGCTGCTTTCGGCCAAGCTGGCGGTGGTGGCGCATCCGCTCGGGGCGCTCGGCGTGATGGCGCTGGGCGCACCGCTCGCCACGCTGTTCGTGCTGCTGCACGGCGCCGGCAACGGCATTCTCACCATCGCCAAGGGCACGCTGCCGCTGGCTATCTTCGGCCCCCACGGCTATGGCCTGCGCCAGGGCGTGCTGATGGTGCCGGCACGCTTCGGCCAGGCGCTGGCGCCGCTGGCTTTCGCCCTGCTGATCGAGCGCTTCGGCACCCAGGCGCTGCTGTTCTCTTCTGCCCTGGGGCTGGCGGCCCTGGTGGCGCTATTCGTTCTGCAAACCCACGCCATGAAGGAGGCGATATGAGGCTTCGCACGCTGTCCGACCCCGACTACCTGCCGGCCCTCGACGAGCGTTTCGCCCGACAAAAGCCCGGCCAGGGCCTGCCCGACCCGCTGGGGCATCCGCCTCGCATTCTGCTGCTCTACGGTTCGCTGCGCGAGCGCTCCTTCTCGCGCCTGGCAGTGGAGGAGGCGGCACGATTGCTGCGTCACTTCGGTGCCGAGACGCGGATCTTCGATCCTTCCGACCTGCCGCTGCCGGACCAGGTGGCCGGCGACGACCATCCCGCCGTGCGCGAACTGCGCGAGCTGGCCATCTGGTCGGAGGGGCAGGTGTGGTGCAGCCCCGAGCGCCATGGTCAGATCACCGGCGTGATGAAGACACAGATCGACCACTTGCCGCTGAGTATGGGGGCGGTACGCCCCACCCAGGGGCGTACCCTGGCGGTAATGCAGGTCAGCGGTGGCTCGCAGTCGTTCAACGCGGTGAACACCCTGCGCCTGCTGGGGCGCTGGATGCGCATGTTCACCATCCCCAACCAGTCCAGCGTGCCCAAGGCCTACCAGGAGTTCGACGAAGCTGGTCGCATGCGGCCCTCGCCGCTCTACGACCGCATCGTCGACGTGATGGAGGAACTGGTGCGCTTCACCCTGCTGCTGCGTCCCCATAACGAGACGCTGGTGGACCGCTACTCGGAGCGCCGCGAGGCGGCCGGCGCCAAAGCCGACCCGGTGACGGACAAGGCGGCGGTTGCGCAAACGACGGAGTAGAGCCGATGCACAAGGTACTCTGGTTGACGGATCCACACCTCGTCGAGCCAGATAACGTAGCGTCCCAAGCGCCTGCCGAGGCCTGGCAGCGGTTCCGGCGCTGCCTGGACGAAATACGCCACGGTCACACGGATGCGGAGCTGCTCGTGCTGACTGGCGATCTCGTCCACCTGAACAACCCCGGTGCCTATACGTTGCTGCGCGAAGAGTTGGAGCGGTTGCCCATGCCTTACCGGCTGCTGGTGGGCAACCATGACGATCGCGCTGCGCTGCAAGAGGCGTTTCCCGATATGGCTATGGTTGGGAGCTTTCTTCAGGGCAGCGACGACATCGGTGAAGTGCGGCTGATCTACCTCGATACCCAAGCCAGCCAGGGGCACCATGGCGAGCTCTGCCTCTTCCGGCTCGACTGGCTGGCAGCGCAGTTGGAGGAAGCCTCGAGGCGTCCTGTATTGCTCTTCCTGCACCATCCGCCGATGGAAATCGGTGTGCCCGCCCTCGACAGGCTCAGGCTGTTGGAGAGCGAAGGACTGCGTGACTTGCTGCAGTCACGACGTGCCCCGACGCACCTCTTCTGTGGGCATGTTCACCGGAACGTATCGGGCCGATGGAGCGGCCACCCCTTTGCGTTGCTGAAGAGCACCAATGCTCAGTTTTCTTTCGATATGCAGGCGGATCGCCTGATACGTAGCGAGGAAGAACCCGGATATGGAGTTTTACTGTTCGATGATGAGAAGGTGGTCATCAATTACGTGGATGTCCTAATCGATCGCTGATGCTATCAGTTTTTCGGCTCAATACTTGAGGGCCAGCCGCAGCCTGTCCTTATGCTGGATGCCGTTCTCGTAGATCGGCTCGTCGTAGTGGATGAGGAAGTAATCCCGCTCCACGGCGACGACCCGAAATCCCGCACGCTGGTAGAAGGTGAGCTGGTAACCGAAGGTGCCGGTGCCCAGTTCGAGGCGGCGTGCGCCCAGCTCGCGGGCCATGTTCACGGCATGCTCCAGCAGCTTCGCCCCAATACCTTTCCCTTGATGCGCTGGGGTGACTGCGATGTTCATCAGTTCATGAATACCGTCGCCCATGGACTGGATGACGTAAGCGCCGACCGTTTCATTGCCGATTGTCGCGACGTAGCAGCTCGAACTCGCGAGATAGCGACGGATAGTGTCTGTCGAAGGGTCTGCTTCCAGCAGAAGATCGAGAGGGGCATCGGCGCTGGGTACAAGTTTTATGAACACGAAAATTTCCTACTTGTGAGACGCAACCTATCCAGGATTTTCATGGCCGCTCGGCACTCGTGCGCAGCAGCAGCATGCCCGCCAATACTAGCAGCAGACCTGTCGCCCGGTTCTGCCACGCTTGCAGATGAGGCTTGCCGAGACCTGGGAGAAACCGGTTCAGCAGGCTGACCAGCCCCAGCCAGAAGAGGATGCCGACGCCAATATCGATCACTCCCAGCAGCAGAATCTGTGGGCCGGCGGGTAGCGTGTCGTCGATGAACTGTGGAAGCACGCTCACGAAGAACAGTGCCGCCTTGGGGTTTAGGACATTGGTGAGCAGGCCCGTTTGAAAGGCGTGTTGTTTGCTGCAGTTGGCATCATGACTGGCGCATGCTGCTTCGAGTCGGTCCCGCCAGCCGAAGCCGGATAGAAGAATTCGGCAACCCAAGATCATGAGATATGCAGCACCGACGAGCTTGATGAGGGAAAACGCCACAGCCGAATGGGCGGCGATGGCCGAAAGGCCAAAAACGGCAAGCAGCATATGGCAGCACAAGCCGGCCTGAGCCCCAAGGGCTGCGACATGGCCAAGGGCACGCTGGCGCGCGGCAAAACGAGTGATGATCAGGAAATCCGGCCCGGGCACCAGATAGGCCACCGTAACAACGACCAGAAAGCCAAATAGATCAAGATTCATGGCGCCCACCGCTGCGTTTTTGATGACGTGCCGCCCTAGCCCTGTCACCGCATGCCGAACAACACCAGTGTTGATTGGGGCGCTGTCGATGGAAGAACTGACCGCAGCTGGGAGCATCGCAGAACGCCAGATGATGGAGTTGCCTCTCACCGAGCAGATCGACAATGGCATCGGCCAGTGTTGCCAGGAGGTTTTGACGTGGATCCTCCGCGTGAGCCGGAACAGTAATAGCGCTGCCGGCGTGCTTCCCCAACACCCGTGCCATTGGCATTCGGCTGACGATCGCGTTGACGTTCGCAACAGCCGTAGGGGGCAGTGCTTTTTCCTCGCTAGCAGCACGTAGTAGCGCCAGGGCGTCATCGCGAAGCTCGAGGAATGTCTCGAGAAGGGCAGCATCCACGACCTCCGGGTAGGGCACGCGCCCACACTCGTGCTCGAGCCATTCGGCCAGATCTCCCGGCTCGTTCAACAGCTCGGTCATGATGCTGCCTCGCCGTATTACCGTGTTGGCCAGATCGACCGCAAGGTGATCACCCAGCCAGTTCCATTTCGTTTCGGTCATGCTGTGAAGCTAGAAAGGCTCATGGGTTTTGTCAAAAAAACCATGAGACATGCTTTTGGCTAATCGCTGTCGAAGCATTCGTCGAATACGCGACAAGGCGGAGTCGCCAAGTTGCTGTCATCGTGCACTGTTCAGGCCTCCCTAAGTAAATCAGAAAGTTTTACGGGTTGCCGACGAAAAAGCAGAAAATTTTAGGGGTTGCACGTCTTTTGAATTCGTACAAGATTGGCGCATGTCTTTTATAGATTATTTATCTTATTTGCTTATTAATAAAAAGGAAGAAAGTGATAAATGGTATATTTCATCCCTTTATAAGAAGTGGTTAACCATCTCTCCTGATGATTCGTTGGGAGGGATGCGACTAGATAAGTGTCGTGGCTGTGTCGTTGTGACAAGACAAAGGAAATGACCGATGAGAATACAAAAAATTCTGCGCCTCCGCACTGATGGTTTTAACAACTTGTTTTCCAAGGCGCTCGACATGGCGCAGTGGAAGCTATCTTCTTCCTCCCCGATGGAGTCTATTACCTATTCCAAATGGGGGGCTAAGGCAGGAGGCGGACCGACCATTCGTAAGATCTCGAATGGTGGCAAGTCCGTGGATATCGGCGGAAATCTCGGTTATCGACTGGATAACCTCAAACAGATGATTCCGACACTATCACTGTCGCTCCACAGCGACGCTGCCGAGGTGGATGGCGACACGCTAAGGATTCGTGACCAAGCTCTCTTCGATACCATACAGACAGCGGTAAAGCCATGGAATGACTATCTCGAATCGGATGCCGGGACAGCAAAGCTCAAAAGTGCCGCCGCGGATGGAGAGATTAGCCCTCAGGAGGCTGCGGATATAGCCGAAGAGGTGGCTAAGGGGAGTGCCGAAGATATTGTCAAGGAGCTCCGCGAAGGGAAGGGGCTGGGTCAAATTGCCAAGGAGAGGGGAAGCAATCGTGGTGAGCTGATTCATCAGCTAGAAATGGCGGGTTTGGACGTCACGGTTCTGTGGGACATGGAGAAAAGTGATGTCGCCGATGATATTGCCGAGGGCAAGAGCCTCGAGGAGGTGGCCGAAGAACGTGGGTTGAGCCGCGAGGAATTGATCGAAGATCTTAACCAACCCAGAGAGGATAATTGGAAGGGCAAGAAGGAATGGCTGGAGGTCTACGATGCCGATGGTGAGTTACTGGTTGGCTACTACGACGGCAGCGACAAAAAAGGAGGCAATGAACTCAAGACTCGCTTTGCCAATGACGATGGCAACGAGGTCGAAAGGGTCGAGAAGGCCGATGGTGAAGTCAGCAAGACGACATCCGATGGAGAAGAGGGGAAAACCAGAACGGTGACGAAGCCCGATGGCACGGTCGAGAAGACCGTGATCGACGAGATCGGGCGCGAAACCACGACGATCACCGATACGCAGGCCGAGGGTGAGCCCACGACGAAAAAGATCACCAACAATGGTTATACGCTGACGACGGGAACGGACGGTAAGAAGACGCTCACGGACGAATCCGATGGGATGGTGTTTCCGATCGAAAAGGGCTCGGTCTTGGAGGGACTCGCCCGGACCTTGCTCGATCTGAACCCCGAAAAAAGCCGGAAAGATGCTGTCCTGTTGGCGGCGATCAAGCGTGACCTGGCGAATATGCAGCTTGCCGCTGCGGAGAAGGCAGCTAAAGAGTCCCCAAAAGAAAGGAAAGACCATGATCGCCAGCCCGCGATACCTGAGGCTGGCACGGGAAATGATGGTCTCGATCCGTATGGCAAGCCACCTGCGGATGGCAATCTCTGGGTGCCCCTCAATGGCGTATGGATGACTCCCGAGGCCGCACGCTCGACCTTGCAGGAAAAGGTGGTAGCCAGTTGGCTGGCCGAGGCGCAGGCGAAGGCGGCTCAGAAGCAAGCGGCGCTGGATGTCTATGCCCTTGATCCGAACTATCGACAGGCAATGGATTCTGCCACGACCAGAATGAACGAACTGCATGCACCCGAGATGCGCAAGGGCTATGAATGGGCGCGGCCTCGCCCTGAAGGCACGTTGGCCGATGCCAAGTTACGGCGTACCAACGCCAACCGAACGCTGGAAGGTACCAGCAAGTTACGCGAGGGCAGGGAGGCGGATGCAAAACGACTGCAGGGAATGCTCGCGAAGCCGACGCAGGAAAACATCGCCGAGTACTACGCGCATGCCCGTGAAGCGCACGGCGATTCGCCGAGCGTCCAGTCTATTGCCTTCGGTGACAAGCGCATTAATGTCGGCGGCAGCAAGGGACACTCCTGGGAAAATCTGCGTCTACTGTTCCCGGAGTTGAATGACAATCCTAACGTCTCCATGCGAGGCGGCAACTTGACGATCGGCGACAAGACACTGTTCGAGAGCGTCAAGGCAACAACGGAGCAATGGGATGAACTGGCGGAGGCAAACCGAGGAATCAAGGAGTTCTTCGAAGACAAGGAAGTAAAAGAGTTTGTGGAAAAGTTCGAGACGCTCTTCCGGAAACACTATCCGAGCTATTACTTTGATGAGCAGGGCTTCAAGTACAAGACCTCTTCCACGGAGAGCGAAAGCGGTAAGTTGAAGGACTCTCGGGTGACTCTCGACCAGGCGAGCGGCCAATTGGTGCTGCGCAATGTCTACGAGGGTGAAGGCAAGGGGAGCGAAGACGACCTCGTCTTCTACTTTCAACTTACCCATGCCCCTGGTGACCCTCGGCGTGGTGTTCCCCGTGTTACCACGGGAGATGCCGACACCGCGAGTGGCGAAGCCGGCGTCACCATCGTCAACCCTGAGCCCCGCAGCCACAGCAGCGTGACGGACAGAACACGCGAACGCAGTCGGCGCCTAGGGGAGCTCGATAAGCGCTGGGCCGATTTGAGAGGTGGTGACGATGGCTTGGATAGTCTTATCCAGCGCCAGGAGGCGGCACAGGAACCCGTCGACAAGCAATTCGAGGGGCTGCGCAGGCAGCAAGCCAAAGACGCACGCGAGCGGACCTCGGCGGCACAGGACGGTGTCGACGCGGCCAAGGAGGATGAGGGCGAGGGCACGCTGGTACCCGATGGCAACGGAGAACCGCAGCAGCTCGACCTCGACGATGCTCACCAGAAAGACGAAGGTTTGAAGGATCTCGATGGTCGTTGGGTGCACCCCAACGTCAAGACCGATTACCTGGCACTAGTTGCAGCGAATGATCGCTTTCAGGAGGGCGATGAGCTCCAGATGCGCATAAGAAAGGCGCTGCTATCACAGCCCGAGTTCGAGAAATACGCCAGGAAAGAGGGTTACTCATACGAACATGGCCAGCCCGCCGTATCCGGCAAGACACCGACGAAAACCACGGGTGAGCTCAACAGTAAGATTGAAGAGAGGAATGGCCACCTCTATCTAGTCAATACCTATGCCAACAAGACCGAGAATGGCACTAACGTCATCGAGCTGCGACTCACCTACGATCCCGGTGACGTGCCGGAGGGAGTCGAACGCACCAAGGAACAACGCCAGCTGGATAAAGAGTGGGCTACCTGGAAGGAAGGAGCTCGGGATAGCGACACCAAGAATCATCTCGAGGATGCCGAGACAGCCCGTGACCGGACCAGAAACAAGTTTGATCGCTCCCTCGACACGCTGGGCCGAGGTTCGCGAGAGAAAGTAACGGGGACGCCGACGGACGGCAAAAATCTCGTGCTGGTATCGGTGGGCGGCAATCAGTTCTGGGCCACGCCACGTCACGCCAAAGAGGTGCTGAGGCTGAACGAAGCCCGGGCGCAGGAGAACGCTCTCAAAGTTGGCGACCAAGAGTGGGAACTGAGGAGTAAGCGGAACGACTTCCTGGCAGGAGGTAAGCAAGTTTGGGCGCTAGATGATGGGAACCTGACGCCACTGCTTGATCCCCAGATGCTGCGGCAGTGGGCTCTGCATGACAATCACCACAAGATGATCGGCACGAAGGAAGGCCATGGTAGCCTGACCAAGGAACGGGTGCAGCTACTTGATAGCCAGGAAGATAGCAATATCACGCGGCGTAACCTCGAGAAACGCAAGATTGCCGGGGCAGAGAAGCAGGAGCCTGGGCTTGGCGATCTGGACCCGAAGCGCTTCGTAAATCCGGCTAAGGGCGATAGTGCAGAACCTGGCGATGAGTGGACGGACCGTGAACGTCAACTGCTCGATACGAAAGCAGGCCGGATCTGGCTGGGGGCCCAGCTCAATCTTGCTTCATTGAAGCAAGAAGAGAATCAGGCCGAAGCTTTCCGGAAGCAGTTGCGGAAAGATGTGCGATGGAGCGACTTCCTGCTGACGCAAGGGCAGCAGGAGCGCCGACCGGACAATCTTCCAGCCCTGAACGCGCGCTTTAACGGCTACAAGGACGTGGCCGACAAATCCATTGCCGAGCGCTTGGAGGCCATCAAAGCCCAGATTGAGGCGTCATCGAAGAATGGCTTGCGTGTCGATGGGGAGGGGGTTGCGGAGGCCCTGCGGCTGGCACTGGACACGAAGGATAACGAAGTTATCGGTGCAGTGGAGGGCCAGCTGCGTAATTTAGGCGGCAATGGGGCCGAGATCGAGATCGTGCCGATCCTCTATCGCGACGAAAGCACGGGAGTGCGTGATACGGCGCTGTTCCAGGTGCGCGACAAGAATGATGGTCGCTTGTGGCTGGTTGACGAGAACGGTAGCAAGTATCGGGGACTGGACGACTTCCAGCGAAACAGCCTGCTCTCTCCAGAGGGGCAGGTCTACCTGCCCACAGAGCTTGGACGGTTGACCGATCTCGATGGTAGCCCCGCCTACGAGTGGGGGCAGGCGCGAAAATTGAGTTTTGCGGAGCAACACCTGGACCTGCCGGTTTCTCTCGTGACTGGCGCTGCATCACTAGCTTCCTTCACCCCCTTGGCACCCGTTGCCGCTCCCATTGCCTATGCGGGAGGTACCTACCTGGGAATGCGCAGCATCGATAAGCTGCGCACCATGCATGCCCACGGTCGGTCGCTTGCGAGTTGGGAAGGCGTCATGGAAGGTGCCATGGTAGCCACATCAGTGCTGCCCATGGTCTCGAGCGGTGCGCGCTATATCGGCTTGACCGGCGCTGGGGTGAATGGAAGCACCGCGGCGCGCGTCAGCATCGGTGCCATCAGCCCACAATCCCAGAATCCGCTGTATCAAACAACGTCCAATCTGATGAGGCAGCGTGGGGGTGCCTTCACTACCGCGCGTTATGCCGATGCGGGAGCGTTGACACTTGGTGTACCCCTGGTGAGCTACTCGGCCTATGACATCGCGCAGCATGGAGGCGAAATGTCGGGCCTCGAATTGACCAATGCGCTGATGGGGGTTGCGAGCGGGACGTTTGGTACTGCGTACGGCGCCATCGGCCTGAAGAACACCTGGCCTCAAGGCCCTCGTGTCGCCGACGATGCGGCTGGCGAGACAGGGCCCTTATCCGTGTCGTCAGCCTATCATCCCATGGACCCGCCGCACCAAACTGTCCGCTTGGTTGATGAGGCAGGAGTGACCCTCGATGCAAAGGTGCCGTTTGGCCCGTCACCCGCAAGCGCCGAGGCGATGTATGTACCGCCGGAGATCGGGCCTCGCCTCAGTACCGAACAGCTAAGGGGCTCTGGCAAGATGCACCTAGCGACCAGTGAACGCGAGTGGGTTATGCCCAGTGTGAGAGGTGGCTCTGAAAAGAGTGAACCAGCGGCGACAAATCCCAATCAACCATCGAGAGGCATAGCGTATTCGGCCGAACAGGGGGTGATGGGATCAAGAGGGCCAAGCGATCTGTCAAATCGAAAACTAACGCATCTCATACACAATCACGCTCTTTATTACAATCAGTGGCTGCCCGGTCAGTTGGGACGCCCGTATCCGGCCACGGAAGCAGAGATGAGTGTTTTTATGGCACTCCGCGATACGAGCGCTGAGCAGGGGCATGCAGTTCGCTTCGCGGTGGGGAATGTGATGCCACAAAAGGCTTTCCATCAGCAGGGTGGTGGACTTGAACTTGAAGATATAAGCCTGTTCTCATCGTTCAGCGATGCGTCGGAGCATGTTGCGAAACAACCCGTAGGCAATATACCGGAGTCTTCTGGCCGGTGGGTGTACAAGGTTGTAGTTCCCGAGCAGCTGGCGGCCTCATGGGCTCGGCAACGCACGATTGGCCATATCTCAACTAAGCAGATAGAAGGCGGTCTGTGGGTCTATAGTGGCCGTTGGCTGCTGTT
Organism: Halomonas sp. A29; assembly: GCF_046723295.1. Taxonomy (NCBI): domain Bacteria; kingdom Pseudomonadati; phylum Pseudomonadota; class Gammaproteobacteria; order Oceanospirillales; family Halomonadaceae; genus Halomonas; species Halomonas sp. A29. The sequence continues at coordinate 283,302 of NZ_JAXQPR010000001.1, read as the reverse complement.
CCCCGGTCCGGTGGTCAATTCTCAATACGTTGGGCAAGCGGGAGCGGCCAACCAGCAACTGAACCAATCATGTAAAGATACCCTCGGTTTTGGCAGAATAAAGAGGGAGAGTTTCAATCCTTTCGAAGGCGATAACCCTACGGTGGGAATCCGCGTGGGGTGGTCGCTGCCGGCTGGGTTCGAACGCTGGTCGCCTGGAAAATACGCGAGGGAGATGATCGTAAAATCACCAACCTTGCGCTCGCACTATGATGAGGCAACCCAAAAGTACGGCACTAAAATTGTGTTAGGCCCAAATGAAAAAGGTACTTATTACGATTCTGAGCACAACGTAATTGTGCTTGCTCGATGGTACATGGAGAAGCCTGATAATTTGTTAATTACGCTTGCGCATGAATTGTCGCATGCCGTTTCATATCAACGAGGAGAAAAAAGTTCTGCCCGGGCAGGCGCACCAATATCGACGAGACCCGGTCGCTTGTTACCAGTGCTACGCCTTCAGGATGGGCATGGGGTTTTACGCCTGGGTGAGGGTATGCGCAGCGAGGTAGTCGAAACCAGCGTCGATGCTAATTTGCAGGAGGAAGGGGTTGCAGTGCTTAACGAATTTCAGGTGCATAACGAGTGGCTTCGTACAGGTAAGGCTCTCTCCGATGATGTAAGACCGTTCGTAGCGTTACAAGATTGGAATATCTTTCAAATTTATGAAAAATATCGCGATGGAAGATTTAGTTGGCAGGAGGCTACTGTAAAACTTGGTGAGGTTGTGGCGGAGTTGCCTCCTTCGGTTAATTCATCCATTTCTTATCGCCAATATTATACAAAAGCAGAACTTGCTTATTACGCTTTAGTTAAAGCGCGAGCGCGGCAGTTGGAAGTTTATCAGAGACCTGAGAGTTGGCCTGATGGACCTTCAGTATTTATGGCGGCTCCAGAGCCCAATCACCTATCGGGTAGTGCCGCGTCTCCGGCTCAACAGAGGGTATTCGGATCAACAGGGCCAAGCGAGCTGCTCAATCTAGAGACTCTTGTGTACCAACACGCTATGTATCGCGATCCGACGCAGCTCAGTCTGCCGAAACATCAGTATGAGCCCACGCCGGCAGAGGTGAATGTCTTGAATATGCTTCGCGATCCGGGCGCTGCGCAGGGCAATGCAGTGCGCTTCGCAGTGGGTGAAGAAATCCCGCTCGAAGCTTTTCACCAGCAGGGCGGTGGCCTCAACCTTGCTCATGCACGCCTATTCTCATCGTTCGACGCTGCGGTGGACTTTGCTGCGTCGCTCCCCCCCAAGGGTATGCGGCAGACTCCTGGCGGGTGGGTCTACAAGATCGTGGCTCCCGAGCCGCTTGTGAACGCATGGATCCAGCCACGGCCGGATGAACGTATCTCCACTGCGCAGATAGAAGGCGGCCTGCGTGTCTACTCTGACGGTGGGCTGTTCCCTGGCCCAGTGGTTAATTCTCAGTACGCTGCGCCAGTGGCAATGGGGGGGAAGAGAACGGACAACGAGCCGCCGAACCAACTGGGTAGAGATACTCCACCAGCGAGACCGACCGTCTCCCTGGAGAGAGCCACGACGGCACGCACGCCTGTGGAGCCCCCGATGATGAGTGAGGCTGCTGAGCCCGGTACCCGCCCGGTCTCCCTGGAGAGGCCCATGACGGTACGTACGCCTGTGGAGCCTCCGACGACGAGTGAGGCTGCTGAGCCCAGTACCCGCCCGGTCTTCTTGGAGAGGTCCGTGGCGCCGCGCGCACTGTCGGTATCACCGGAAGCCGAAGGCCGTGCCCGAGTCTATCGTCTCGAAGACATCGAGGCGCTGAATCAGGCATCGCAACATGGTGCGCTGCCCCCCGGCCATTACGTTCATTTGATCCGTACGCCCGAACTGGATACCGGTTCTTTCGCCCTGCAGCGTGGTACGGTGCCTCGTAGTGGCCTGATCGACGAAGGCGGTAACTTCCGATGGCCGGCTGGCCGAGAGATCGATGTCGTCAACGGTGGCGGTCGGATCCATGTAGTGGTGAGCGAGCTGTCGGCCGGCCAGATCCGCGAACGCTTCCGCAGCGGTGAAGGCCTGCCCTTCGCCGTCTATAGGAACAATGGGTTCTGGAGCGCGTCGTCGAATGTATCGACGAGCCCACCGCCGACAGCGATGGCAATCTCTCCAGCGGCACCTGCAGCACAGCAGCAGGGTATGACGCCACCTCGGCCGACGCCTGCGGTACTGCTGCAGTCAGATCCCTCGCAGTCATCATCCACTGCGCCAGACAGCGGTATCACCGTGACCATGGATGCCGATGGCCCAATTGTTCATATCCACAACATGACGGCAGAATGGCAGCCCGTGATGGGAAATTCCTGGCGTTTCAGCGGGCGGCGTTCCCTGTATGACAGGAGGGGTAGCGGAGCAGTCCCCGAAACCATTGCCGTCGAACGTAATACTCTGGAAATGGCGCTTGGCTCACGAGCCGTTGAGGCCATTCCATCCCACGGCTCGCAGGTAAGAGTGAGTATTCCTCAGGTGGGCCATGAAGGGGGGAAGGCATCCACACTGCCGGTTGAACCTTCTGGACCGGCATCGCGTCTGTGGCAACGCCTATCGCCAAACGCCCAGGCCAACGTGGCTGCGGGGAGCACAGTAGCTGCGTCAAGCGCTGGCGCTACGGGAGTCATTGTCGGGCTTGGTGATCATATGAACAGTATGGTGGATGGCTCCCCTGCTGGCTTGATTACCGATCTGGCGGGCACCACTCGTGGTGGCTTGATCTTCAGCAAGGCCAGGCGCCAGAAGTGGATCAACAGTCAACGAGCTGCGATCGAGGGAGGACAGCTCAATCAGAGACTATTGAATTGGGATATCAGTCGAATCTATTCGGCGAAAAGAGCCTTGGCTCTTGGCGAAGCGGACATGTCGAGGGCAGCCGCCATGGCCGAAACGCTGTGGGCGAAATACCAATTCCTGAATAGCTTGCCGGTTTCCCCTGAGAGCGAAAGCCGTGGATGGACGACGGCTCGGCGTGATCAAGCCATCCGGGAGGCCGTCAGCGACTATCAGAGAGGGCTCGAGGCGCTGGCCAGCCCTGAGGTATTGAGTATTGATCCGCTGGTAGATCCACGCACTCGACGAGGGCAATTCTATCAGGGCTTGGTGACGGCAACACATGCAGGCAATGTGGGCGTATCCGCGGTGTATCTGGCGAATGGAGGGCTCTTCGATAGCCGCTATCCGATATCGCTGCAGGTGGTGGATAAAGCCGGGGCGGTCGGTTTCATGTGGGCCAATACGACCCTAGGGGCGAGCGCGGCAGCAAAAATGGGGACTGGCTTGGCGAAGGTCGATCCAGGGCGAGTGCCCAAACGATTGGACCAACTGATCAAGCTTGGCACGGCCAACGGCTCGTTCTTCTATGCAGTGTTTACGCCCTCATGGGCGGCGTTCACCACGCATACCGCTGCGACCGCCTTCGCGGAGGGCAAGTATGTTCTTGGTGTGGCCAATGGTTTGGCCGTGCCCTTTCAGGTCGCTCTCAGCCATGTCGGGATCGAGATCCTGCGCCTGGACTCGATCGCGCTGCGCAAGGCCATGTACGGAGATAACAAGCCCGCCAACTTCACACGGAAGTGGCTAGGCCTTGGGCTTGTGCCATGGGCCCTGTTGACGACGGGCACGTCGATCTATCTGACATGCAAAGGGGAGTACGTAGAGGGGGGAGCCTTGGGTGCCGGGGCGCTCATCCAATTGCATTTCATCCTCCAATCCAGACGACTGGATTGGGTCAACGATATGCAAGCCCATAATTTACGAGGTGCTTGGCTGAGAGGCGTTGAGGCCGACCACAACAAGAGCGAGATTGCGTTGGGTTTCCTGTTGGCGGGCAGCATGGCGATTCCGGCAGGTACCAAGCTGGCCGAACTGCTCCAAAGCGACCCAGAAGAGACAGAGAGAGAGAAGGTGCAGGAGAGTCCTCCCGACCCTGTTACTCCACCAAGAGACGACGAGGTGGAATCGGCCCCTCCCGGCGATGTCGAGCAAGAGGATTCGACGCCGCCACCGAAGACTCCAGAGGAGTCCGATGACGCCATAGAGGAGGGCAGGGATGGTGAGACGGAGGAGACAGGGCGCTTCAACCCTGAGCTGAAAGATTCAGCGGGTTATGAGGAGATCATCGTGCTACCGGGACAGACGATAGGGGGCATCGCGGTAAGGCATGGCCGCGACATCACTGAAGTGGTATTGCTGAATATGGACCACATTCCTGATCCCAGTCTCCTCTATCCTGGTGATCGTATCTATCTGCCAAAGTGAGACAGCCTCTATTGGAGGAGTGTCGAGAAAAAACAAAGGCCATCCCTCCAGAGCGATGGCCTTTGTTTTCATTGCTACGTGTATAAAGGGCTCTTAGGCCGGTTGCGTCAGGCGTGGCGTTGTCACTTCGCTATGCAAACTCTCGACCAGCCGATCGATACGCTCCAGCGCGCTCTCGGTCGAAGCCGCCAGCGCTTCGCCGCCTTCCTCCTGATGCTCGATGGCGATGTCGTGGAAGTCGCCGATACCGATGAACTGCAGGGCGGTGCGCACGCTCGGCTCAAGGTGATTGAGGGCGGCCAGGGGGCGTCCCGGGTCGAAGTCGTAACCGCCGCGAGAGGAGAGCAGCACGGCGTGACGGGGGCGGTCGGCCAGCAGCGGCACGTAGCTCTCCAGCGGCAGGTGAGGGTGGGCGGTGTACTGCGGGTCGAAATCGACGGTGCGGCCCAAGCGGACGATATTGTCGATCCAGGCCTTGAAGGCGGCCGGGGGGCCGAAGTTGTACATCGGCACGCCGAGAACCAGGATGTCGGTCCGTACGACCTCGTCGACCAGCGTATCGCTCTCGGCAAGCACGGTCCGCATTGGCTCGGTTTGCTGCTCGGCGGGCGTGAAGGCGGCTTCGATCCATTCGACGCTGGTCAGCTGTGGCGAGGACAAGCCGATATCGCGATAGATGATTTCGGCATCCGGCTCCCGGGCACGCCAGCGGGAAACGAAGTGGTGGGTAAGCCGGCGGCTATGCGAACCGTGATCATGGCTGCCAGCGCGGCCGGGGCGCGGGCTGGCATCGAGGTGAAGTAGACGGGTCATGGGATTTCTCCTTCGCTGGGTGTAGGATCATTCGAATGAGTTGGTTTCAGTTGTGTTTTCTTGCTTAGGCCATCAAGCCAGAAGCAGAGTAGGGCAACAAACGATGATTCTTTTTCGCTAATGGAAAATAAAACTCAGCCATGACGCCGCGCCGATTGCCTTCTCTCTCTGCCCTGCGCGCCTTCGAGGCCGCGGCACGACACCTCAGTGCCAAGCGGGCTGCCGAGGAACTCTCGGTGACGCCGACGGCGATCAGCCACCAGATCCGCCAATTGGAGGAGAGCTTGGGTATCGCCCTGTTCGTGCGCAGGCCACGGCAGCTGATATTGACGGCCCAGGGGCAGACGCTGCTGGCGGTGCTGAGCGACTCCTTCGACGCCATCGCCGAAACGGTGACCAAGCTGCGCCGGCCTCCCTCGCGCCATAGCGTGAAGCTCTCGACCACGCCAGCCGTGGCCGCGCGCTGGCTGCTGCCTTGGGTGTGTTTGCTGCGCGACGCCCACCCGCAGATCGACCTGAGCATTCAAGTCTCCCACCAAGCAGTCGCCCTGGACGGCATCGTCGCGGACATGGCGATTCGCTATGGAGAAGGCCCCTGGCCCGGGCTGGTCGCAGAGAAGCTGTTCGACAATGTCTTCGTGCCCGTCTGCAGCCCCTCGCTGGGGCTGCGTGACCCCGCCGAGCTGGTGCGCCATACGCTGCTCCACTTCTCTTCACCCGCGCCGTTGGACTGGGCGGCCTGGCAGCGCCAGGTCCAGGTGCCAGGGCTCGACGTCAGCGCCGGGCTGATGTTCTCCGACGAAACCCACGGCATCACCGCTGCATTGGATGGCCAGGGCGTGGCCCTGATGAGCCGGTATCTGATCGAGGAGGAGCTGCGTCAGGGGCGCCTGGCCCAGCCATTCGGCCCTGAGATAAAGGCTGCTCCCTTCCAGCTCGTCTACCCGCCCGAGCGGCTCGAAGAGCCGGCCATCGCTGCCGTGCGTGATTGGGTCATGGGATTGTTGGACTCCCCATCGAGAGAGAGTGCCTGCCGTTCGATCGTCGAGCGCCACTCATAACGTCAGCCGTGCCAGCTTGTCGGGATTGCGCACGATGAAGATGTCGCTGGCCTGCCCTGAGCGGTCGTAGCCGAAGGTAACCGTGGCGACGACGCTTCCTTCTCGATGCATCACGAAACCGGGGCCACCGTTGATATCGGCTTCGCGCCATTGGTAGTCGGACCAGTAACCGCGCAGCCGGCTCACCAGGAAGGTCAGCACTTCCTCCAGGCCGTGCAACGGCTCGAGCAGGGTGGGCACCTTGCCGCCGCCGTCGGCGCTGAGGCGCACCTCGGCCGAGAGTAGATTGGCAAGCCGTGCCGTGGCGCCTTCGGCAACGGCGAGCCGGAAGGCCTCGAGCAGCGCCTGCTGTCGATCACGTGGTGGAGCGAACCTCTGCTCGTTCGACTGCAGGTTGGCCCGTGCCCGTGACACCAGCTTGCGGCAGGCCGGCTCCTGGAGTTCGAGCATGGCGGCGATCTCGGTATACGAAGTATCGAAGATCTCATGCAGCAAGTAGGCGGCACGCTCCTTGGGCGACAGTCGTTCCAACAGCAGCATGAAGGCCGTGGAGAGCGAGTCGGCAAGCAGGGCGCCATCCTCGGCGGCGGCAACGGTGGGTGTCGGGATCGGCTCGGGTAGCCAGGCGCCTACATAGTCGACCCTGGCCCGATGGGCGTTGCCCAGCAGATCGAGGCAGCGCCGGGTGCAGGCCGTTGTCAGCCAGGCGATGGGCGTATCGATCGTATCCCGGTCCACCGCCTGCCACTTGAGGAAGGTGTCCTGCACCGCATCCTCGGCGTCGGCGCGCGAGCCGAGGATGCGATAGGCCAGCCCCAACAGCATGGGGCGGGCCTCTTCGAAGCGAAGCAAGTCGGCAGAAGGCATCAGGCTGTCTCGGTTACCGGAGCCGCCATGCTCTTGGCCCAGGCCACCGTGGCGGCGTGGATCACGGGCGGGTGGGCAAGCAGGGGCGACACCGCGGCGATATAGGCGTCGTAGGCCGGCCCCTGCATGAAGGCCTGCGGGTCCGCGCCGTCGGCATAGCGCTGGAAGACGCGGATCGTATCGGGGTCGCTGTCATCGTAGCAGTAGAAATAGGCGTCGTGGACCTGGCGCGACTCGATACTGGGCGCCAAGTGGGTTTCCCAGGCGCGGCGCACTTCGTCGCGCTTGCCGGGTAGTGCCTTGTGGGTGATGAAAAGCGTGCTCTGGCTCATGCATGACTCCTGAATCGTTGCGGTAAAGATCGAGAAGTGAAGGCCAGCGGCCGTCACTGACATGACGATTCAGGAAGGCATCGTGTGACATCGCTTGGTCAGGCGATGTGCTTATTGGTAGCGAGATCACTCGTGGTTATCGTGAAGCGAGTACACCGCCCGGCGGCGAAGGCGCGGGCCTTCATCGATTTGCTGACCGGGCGGCAAAGGGCGGAACTGCCCTAGGCGGCAGCTTGCTCTTCCTTGTCGTAATTGATCATCCAGGCGACGCCGTATCGATCCGTCAGCATGCCGAAGCGATGTGCCCAGAAGGTCTCTTCGAGCGGCATCTGCACGCTGGCGTTGTCGGCCAGGGCGTTGAACAGGCGCTCGGCCTCCTGCACGGAGTCGACGCCGACCGCAATACTCGCGCCCTTGATACCTTCATAGGGTGCGGGGCAGGCGGGGGAGTTGTCCGATGCCATCAGCGTCTGATTGCCGATACGCAGCCGGGCGTGCATGACCAGATTACCGGCTTCCTCGGGAATCTCCATGCCTTCGCTGGCGGGCATTTCGGCGTAGGTGGCCATGGCCTCGAGCTTGGCATCGAAGCAGCGCTGATAGAATTCGAAAGCCTCGCGGCAGTTGCCGTCGAAGATCAGGTAGGTAGAAAGCTGCATATTGGGTCTCCATGGTTGTTGTTGGTGCTACTTCTCTACATCGACTCAACATAGTCGCTTTCGACATTCACGCTTCTTTTCTTTCTGCCTGCCGCTGGAGGCGGGCAGCCTGCCCCAGGAGAGCGTCGCGTAGCTCGGGTGGGTCGAGGATCTCGAAGTCGAAGGGTTGGTGGGCGAGCTGACGGGCGAACCAAACCAGGCTGTCGGTGCGGGCGTGGAGCATGACGGCGTTTCCGTCGGGTGTGAACACGCCGATATTGCGGCCCAGCTCTTCAACGGCATGGGCAAGGTCGGTGTGCAGGCGCACGCTGACGGCGGTGGCCCGGGGCAGGCTGGCGATGCTGCTGGCCAAGTGCTCGGCGGGATCGAAATCGACGGGGCGCTCGAAGCTGGCTTCGAGAGGCGTGGCTTCAATGATGCGATCGAGGCGAAAGCTGCGAATGTCGCGGCGCAGGTGGCACCAGCCGCTCACATACCAGCGTCCACCACGGAAGATCAGCCCATAGGGGTTGAGTACACGCTGAGTCAGCTGCTCTCGATCATCTTGATAGTCGAGACGCACACGTTGGCGGCCCTGGGTAGCGCTGGCGAACAGGATCAGCAGGCGTTCGTCGCCCGGGGCGCGTGCCGACGGCAATTCCAGACGTGCGCTTTCGCTCAGGGCGTGCGCTTGCTGCTTCAACTTGGCGGGCATGACCCGCTCCAGCTTGGCCCGCGCGGTTTCCAGTGCCGGAGCGGTCTCAGCAATGCCCAGCCCCTGGGCCGCGAGCAGCCCCAGCGAGACGGCCAGTGCCTCTTCGCTGGTCAGCATCAGCGGCGGCAGCTTGAAGCCAGGCATCAGGCGATAGCCGCCGTGCCGCCCCCGCTCGGTGGTGACGGGAATGCCGAGCTCTTCCAAGGCTTGGATGTAGCGGCGCAGCGTACGGCGGTCGACGTCCAGCCGCTCTGCCAGCTCCCGGCCGCTCATGTGGCGGTGAGTCTGCAGCAGTTCCAGCAGCGTCAGTACACGAACGGTCGGGTTGGCCAATCTGATCTTCCTGATTTAAATAGGACGTTATTTGTCCTATTTAGCCATTACCTTGCTGACAAGGCCAGACGCAGAGGGCGCTGGCTATTTCCAACTTAGCAAGGAGCAAGACAATGGAACCCGTTCTCTTCTATGGCGTACCGCAAGGCTGTTCGTTCGGCTCCATCGTGGCGTTAGAGTGGCAGGGCCAACCCTACCGGCTGTGCCGCATCGAAATGATGGAACACCCTTGGGATGCGCTCTACGCCAAAGTAAATCCCCTGTTCCAGACCCCGGCGTTGCTGCCGGAAGACGGTGAGCCTCTGGCCGAGAGCCTGGCGATTCTGCAGCACTTGGCGGCACGCGACCTCGAGACGCGTTTGGGCTTCGAGCAGGGCAGCCGGGAATTCGATCGACTCAACCAGATGCTGGCCTATCTCAACACCGATTTCTTCTCGTCATTCAATCCGCTGTGGTGGCTGTACGAAACCCAAGGGTTGAGCGGCGTGGAGCAGGAGGTGCTGCGTCGGCTGGGACGCGAGAAAGTCGCCGAGGGCTGTGCCTACCTCGATGGCTTGTTGGCCGAGCGCGAGTGGCTGCTGGGCGATGAGCGCAGCATGGCGGATGCCTATTTCGTCGGCATCGCCCGCTGGGCCGAGTACCACCGGTTGTTCGATCTCAAGAGTGACTATCCCAACCTGGCTCGGCATCTGGCGAAGCTTCGGGACGATCCTGCCGTGCAGTTCGCCGAGGCCATCGAGCGCGGCGAGCAGCCGAAAGGGAAGGGGCACTTCAGGGGGCATGTCACCCTGAAAGAACTCGAGTCGCGCTTGGCCCCTGAAGCACTCTCTGCCTGAGTATTGTTACGGGCTGGCTCGAGCCAAGGCAGTCGAGCGCCGCCGCGCACGCTATGATCAGGCGATGCCCTGGCGGCGACTCGACACCAAGGAGAACCGGCATGTACCTATCGGCGCAGGATATCGAATCCCTTGAGGGCGTGAGGAAGGTGCACCTTCTCAACGTCAAGGCCGTACGCATCAACAAGTCGCTGGGGGATGCCGTGGGCATGACCCAGCTCGGGATCCACCAGATCAGCGTGCCCCCCGGCCATTACTCGACCGAGTACCATTGCCATCGCTACGAGGAGGAAGCCATCTACGTGTTGTCGGGGCGCGGCGTGGCCACCTTGGGCGAGCGCAAGCAGCCGATCGGCCCTGGCGACTTCATCGGCTGTCCTATCAACGGTGTGGCCCATGAAATGTACAACGACGGCGATGAGCCACTGGTGTGCCTGATGGTGGGTCAGCGGTTGACCCAGGACGTTTCCGACTACCCGCGCCTGGGCAAGCGCCTGTATCGCAACAGCGGCGAATGGAACCTGGTCGATCACGCTGCCATCGAGCATGTGCCCCGGTAGCCGTGTGGCTCACGCATTCAAAGCTTCCCGGTAAGTAAGGGCTTACCGGGGCGCTGTTCGATTCGTGGCAGATTGACCTTTGCGTTCGTCGTGCTATGTTCATCAGGTCTGGCAACCGCAACGAGACTGCTCTGACATGACCCTGCCGATACGCACTTCGCTTTCCGCACCGATGGCCGCCCCGGCCATGGCGTTGGTGCGTGCGGCATCGCCACCTCCCGTTCCACCTGTCGCTCCGCCGCTCGGCGTTTCGCCGCCAGCGGGGCTCGACATGGCCGGCGTTTCACCGCCGCCCATGTGCGCTCTGGGCTGACCTCCAGCCCACCAAGCTGCCTCAGCTTTCCATCGTTCGGCATTGCTTCCAGTGCCGGCTGAGGCCTGTGCGTCTCTAGACAGGTGAAAGTCACCATGACAAACCATTCCGTTGCCTGGACCGCTCATGCGTCCACGGCGCTCTTCGTGCTGCTGTGGGGCAGTGGCGCCATCTTCACCAAATGGGGGCTGGACCATGCCCCGGCCTTTGCATTTCTGCTGCTGCGCTTTGGCCTGGCACTGACCGTACTGATGGCCATCGGGCTTTACCGACGACGCTGGCTGCCCGCGCCTGGCACACGCCTGCGCATCGCCGGCACTGGCCTGCTGCTGATAGGTGCCTATTCGATCTGCTATTTCCTGGCCATGGAGCAAGGCATCACGCCCGGGGTGTTGGCTACCTTGCTGGGCATACAGCCGATTCTCACCCTGATGCTGCTGGAGCGACGCTTCGCGCCGATGAGAATGGCGGGGCTCTGCGTGGCGCTGCTGGGGTTGGTGCTGGTGGTCTACCAGAGCGTCGTTCTGGTGCGCTTTTCCCTGGTAGGGGTGGGCTTCGCCCTGGGCGCGCTGGGGTGCATGACGGCGGGTGCCATCATGCAGAAGCGCATCCGGCAGTCGCCCGCTGAGGTCCTGCCGTTGCAGTACGTGGCAAGCCTTCTGCTGTGCCTGCCTTTCGCTGCGGTTCAGCCGGTGGCATTCGAGCCGACTTGGGAATTCCTGATCCCGCTGCTCTGGCTAGCTTTGGTCATCTCGGTGGTGGCGCAGTTGCTGCTTTATCGTTTGATTCAGGCCGGCAATCTGGTCAACGTCACCAGCCTGTTCTATCTGGTGCCGGCGGCCACCGCTGTGATGGACTACCTGTTCCTCGGCAATGCGCTGCCCATGCTCAGCCTGGCGGGGATGGCGCTTATCCTGCTGGGCCTGGCACTGGTATTCCGTCAGCCGGTAACGGCATCTCGGCAATAGGGAGAAAAAGCGGCGTCTGTCAGCCGCGAGTGTTCACGGAGCATCGTGGCGCTCGCGGCTGTCCGCAGGCGCCTGTTCGCGTTCGTTCATGCCGTAGTCGCGCATCACCGTGGCGACGCGCAGGCGATAGTCGTCGAACACTACTTCACGACCCTGGGCCTGGGCGCTGCGGTGGCGTTCGAGCTGGCGCCATTGGGCGACGGCCTGCTCGTCGCGCCAGAAGGAGAGTGAGAGCACCTTGCCCGGCTGGGTCAGGCTCTCGAAGCGCTCGATGGAGATGAAGCCATCGATCTCGTCGAGCAGCGGACGCAGGCTGGCAGCAATATCGAGGTATCGGTCGCGGCGGCCGGATTTGGGGATGACTTCGAAGATAACGGCGATCATGGGAACTCCTGATTCAGACAGTTTGAGGCATCTGGAAGCTACAACGGCTTAACTCTAGGGGGTAAAACGTTCCGGGTTGATCGGCACCAGCTTGCCGCGTTCCCAGCGTAAGCCGATGTCCCTGAGCATGCGAGGATCGCAGTCGCGCAGCAGGGCATCGCGCTGTCGATTGGCGTAGTAGTTGCGTACGGCGAGAAGCAGACGACGGGCAGTCCGTAGTGGGTAAGGGCCGTGATGTGTGACGGCCGTCGGTGGCTTGTCTGGCGTAGTCATGGGTGGTTCCGGGCCGTTGTTTGGTCGCTCAATTGTGTTCCGTTGGCCTATGCTTGTCAGACATAAACCGTTAGGCGTGGAGCTAACTATGGATGAGCCGGACCTGCCACGCCTCGCCCGTACCATTGGCGAGCCGACCCGGATGGGCATGTTGGCGCTGCTGATGGAGGGGCGAGCATTGACCGCCAAGGAGCTTGCCTACGGCTGTGGCGTGCAGCCGGGCACGGCGACGGAGCATCTCAAGCGGCTCCAGCGCGACGGGCTGATCGAATCGACGGCACAAGGGCGGCACAAGTACTACCGGCTGGCGACAGCCGAGGTGGCGCATGCCGTCGAGGCGCTGATGGTGGTGGCCAAACCGCTGAAGGTGGTGTCGCCGTGCAGACGGCCAGCCGGGGCCATGGGCGCCGCGCGATTCTGCTACGACCACTTGGCGGGTGAACTGGGAACGCGGATGACGGCGGTACTGCTCGATAGGGAGTTCTTGGTGGCAGATGGCGATGCCATGAACGTGACGGAGCGCGGCGAGGCCTGGTTCACGGACTTCGGCATCAATATCGCTTCCCTGCGCAAGCGCCGCCGGCGTTTCGCCTATCCTTGCCTCGACTGGAGTGAACGGCGCGACCATCTCGGCGGGGCGCTGGGTGCCGCCATGGCCGAGCGCCTGCTGGAACTCGGCTGGATCAGCCGGCAGAAGCACTCGCGGGTGGTGAGTATCAGCGAGCTGGGTCATCGAGCACTGGTGCGGGAGTTCGGGCTCGTACTTGAACCCCTTAATACCACAGTTGAAGAGGTGAGTGGCGCTGCCCGGTAAGTAAGTGCTTACCGGGGCGCCATTTCCTGGCAATCAGGTTCGGTTGATAGAGACACCGCCATCGGCCAGCATCGCCATGCCGGTGACGAAGCTGGCATCGTCGCAAGCCAGGTAGAGCGCCGCCTGGGCGATCTCTTTCGGCGTAGCCATGCGCTTGAGCGCGTGCAGGTTCTCGACGAAGGCCAGGACTTCCGGCCCGGCGTCGGGGGCGTTGGTGATGCTGGCCGGCGTATCGGTGCCTCCCGGTAGCAGCGCGTTGACGCGGATGCCGTTGGGTCCCAGCTCCGCGGCAAGGCACTTCATCAGGCCCAGGATGCCGGCCTTGCTGGCGCCGTAGGCCGCCATGCCGGGCATGCCGACGGTATGGCCGACGAAACTCGAAGTGAACAGCAGGCTGCCACCGCCTCGCTGCAGCAGCGCCGGTATCTGGTGTTTGGCACCCAGGAAGGCACCGTTCAGGTTGGTATGCATGACGTCGTGCCAATCGCTCGAAGCCATGTCCTGCAGCGGCCCCATAGGGCCGATGATGCCGGCGTTGTTGAAGGCGATATCGAGCCCTCCGAATCTCTCCAGGGCGGTAGTGACCAGGCGCTGGGCCAGGTGCTCGTCGCATACGTCTCCGGCGACGGCAACGGCGGTGCCGCCATCGCGAGCGATGGCTTCGACCAGAGCATCGAGTTCGTCCCGACGGCGTGCACTTACTATCACGCGGGCGCCTTCGCTGGCGAACAGCCGAGCGGTGGCATGGCCGATTCCTGAGCTGGCCCCGGTGACGATGGCGATCTTTCCGGCAAGTCGGTTCATAGCGGTATTCTCCGTGGGTAGGTATGGGGTCATTGGCGATCCCATGCTTACCTTGCCGGCCTCGGAATAAGCCATCACTCCGCTTATTGCCGTCAAAAAATCTGGCGGTTCGATGGTGCTATGCTGCGGGTGTTGCGAATGCTGCGATGAGGCGGGCTCACTTTGAAAGCAAGGGACGGAGTGTGCCAGGCGGGTCCAGGACTCATCCTGAACTCACGGAGAACGCCGAACCCACAGCGGAGGCCCGCCATGAACGAGACACCCACCCCTACATTTGCCACCTTCGATTCCGATGAAGCGAAGTGGGCAGCGGTACTGGCCCGCGATGCTGCGGCGGACGAAGCCTTCGTCTATGCGGTGCGTACCACTGGGGTCTATTGCCGCCCGACGTGTCCATCGCGTCGGCCGCGTCGCGAGAACGCCGAGTTCCATGCCGACGCCGCTGCAGCCGAACGGGCCGGCTATCGGCCGTGCCAGCGCTGCCGCCCCAGGGAGCTCCCACTGGCCCAGCGACACGCCCAGAGCGTCGCCAGGGCCTGCCGCCTCATCGAAACATCCGACGAACTCCCCTCTCTGGACGAATTGGCACACGCCGCCGGGCTGAGTCGCTTCCATTTTCATCGAGTCTTCAAGGCGGGCACGGGGCTGACGCCGAAGGCGTATGCGGTCGCCTGCCGGGCGGGTCGTGTACGCCAGGCGTTGGCGCAACAAGAAACCGTCACCGAGGCGATCTACGAGGCGGGCTTCAATTCCAGCGGGCGCTTTTATGCCGGTTCCAATCGCATGCTCGGCATGACGCCGCAACGGTACCGCTCGGGAGGAAAGGACACGGAGATTCGCTTCGCCCTAGGGGAGTGCTCGCTGGGCAACATTCTAGTCGCGACCAGCGAAAAGGGCATTTGCGCCATTTCCCTGGGCAGCGACCCGGAGCAACTGTTGCAGGAGTTCCAGGATCGTTTCGCCAATGCCAATCTGGTCCCGGGGGGAAAGGACTTCGACGCCTGGGTGGCCAAGGTGGTGGGCTTCGTCGAGGCGCCCGGCGTCGGGTTGTCGCTGCCGTTGGACATTCGCGGCACCGCCTTCCAGCAGCGGGTCTGGCAGGCGCTGACCGAGATTCCCGTGGGCGCTACGATCAGCTATGCGGAGTTGGCGCAGCGTATCGGATCACCCCAATCGGTGCGCGCCGTAGCCAGGGCCTGCGCCTCCAATACCATTGCGCTTGCCATTCCCTGCCACCGGGTCGTGCGCAGCGACGGGGCGCTCTCGGGTTACCGTTGGGGCGTGGAGAGAAAGCGTGCGCTGCTCGAGCGTGAAGCGACACAGGGAGATATAGCGGTACTGGAGGACGAACATAGATGAACGTGGCAGCGCTTCACTCTGTAGCGGTACCGAGCGGGTTCATCGTTTCTTCCAATGCTGCGGTGATTCCTGCCTGCGGGGTGCGCTCGAGAAAGGTCGACAGCACTACATAGCTACGCGTGGCCTTGACGCTCGGCAGGGCATAGAGTCGGGCGAGCAGCCCCTCCAAGGCGCGGCTGCTGGCGCAGCGGACCTTGAGCAGCATGCAGGTGTCTCCGGCCACCGAGTGGATCTCCTCGACTTCGGGCAGCTCCGAGAGTGCCAGCAGTTCCTGGGTCTTGCCCCAGCCGGTGGAGTCGACATGGACGAAGGCGAGGAAGGGCTTGCCGGTGGAGGGGCCATCCAGTATCGCCACGGTGCCACGTATACGCCCCGTGGCGCGCAGCCGTTTCACCCGTTCGTGCACGGCCGGCGCCGAGAGCCCGGCGCGATTACCCAGCTCGGCATAGCTGAGCCCGGCGTCCACAGCCAGCTCGCCTAATATTTTTCGGTCGAAGGCGTCCAGAGGGCGTGCCTCCTGGCCCTTGTCCCGAACGGTTTCTGTTTTTTCTGGGTTCGGCATTATCGCAATTGCTCCGAATGAAATTCCTTTCTTCAATGGTAGTGTCGAACTGCATTTGGATCGAGCCGTGATTACTCGTCATCTTCTCCTGTTGACCGCTGCGATTGCCGTGATCGGTGCCAATTCGCTGGCGCTGAGCCCCATTGCCGCCGCGGTGGCGGTATCGTTTCCGGGGCGCAGTGCCGCAGATGTGGTGACGGCCGCGGCTCTCTATGGCCTGGCCACGGCGGGCAGTGCGCTGCTGCTGGCTTCGATGTCCGACCGTATTGGTGCCGAGCGTGCGTTGGGGCGGGCACTGTTGATGCTGGCCGTGTCGCTGGGCTGCGCCGCCCTCTCTCCCGCGCTCTGGGTATTGATTGCCGCCCAGACGCTTGCCGGCCTGGCGGCGGGCGTGGCGCTGCCGGCGATCTATACCCTCACGGCGCAGGTGGCGGCGAAAGGGCGCGAGAGTCAGACCCTGAGCTTCGTGCTGACGGGATGGACGCTGAGTCTGGTGGTGGGGGTCGGTCTGGCGGCGCTGTTGGCCGATCTGCTGCACTGGCGTGCTGTCTTCTCCCTCCTGGCGCTGGCCGCCGTGGGGTTGGCCCTCGGGATCTCGCGCTGTCACGATTGGGGTGTGAGCGCGGTCGGTGAGGCGCCGAGCTCAAGCCTCAAGGCGCTGCGAACTCCCGGCATTCATTCGGTGCTGCTGAACGTCGCGGCCTACATGACGGCGTTCTATGGCTTGTATACCTATCTAGGCCCGCACCTGGGCGAGGTGCTACAACGTCCCACATCCTTTGCCGGGCTGGCCATTGCCGTCTATGGCCTGGGCTTCGGCGTTGCCGCACCGCTGGGTCGGCTGGTCGACCGCTACGGCGCGACGGCTGCCGCATGCGTGACCTTTGCCGGCTTGATGCTCGTTTACCTGGGCTTGATGGCAACTGCCACACTTCCGATGGCGTTGGTGGCGCTTTGCCTTGTCTGGGGCGTGGCCAATCATCTCGGCTTGAACCTGCTCATGCGTCAGTTGGCCGAGATCAATCCAGCGCAGCGAGGGGCCATCATGGGGTTGTACAGCGCCATCACATATTTGTGCATGTTTACCGGTGCGCTGCTCTATCGGCCGATTTTCGCGCACTTTGGCTTTGCCACCTGTGCCTGGGCCTCGGCGATGCTGGTGCTTCCGGCATTGGGTTGGGCGCTGGGGCAGTGGCGAAGAAAGCAGTCTGAACTACGCTGTCGTCCGGAGGCATGATGAATTTGGAAAGGAGGTAATCGATATGATCGCTTACACCATGGTTGGGACGAGAAATTTAGAGCAGGCACTGAAATTCTATGGCCCTCTTTTCGCCGAAATGGGCTGGGATGTCTGCTGGAAAGATGATTCGTGTGCTTCCTATGGGAAAGAAACCGATCTCGACTTTCCCAGGTTCTTTGTCGGTTATCCCTTCGATGGTCAGGAAGCCAATGTCGGCAATGGCACCATGACAGCGTTTCAGTTTGCTGCCCCTGAGCAGGTCGACAAGTTATACGAAATAGCCATCGACAATGGAGGCAGTGACGAAGGGGCTCCAGGCTACCGGCCTCAATACGGCGAAGGTTTCTATGCAGCCTATGTTCGTGATTGCGACGGCAATAAATTGGCGTTTGTCGTTTATCCGAGAGAGGCTGAGTGACTCAGTGACAGCGGTGATTACCCTCGCGCTGGAGCCTTTCGCTTGCGCAGATGTCCGTACCCTATGCCAAAGAACGAAACGCCGCTTCTGAAGCGGCGGTTCGTTCGTGGGCGGATTTTGGGTTTCCCCTCAGCCGAACAGCAAGGGATCGACCAGTCCACTCGGGTAGGTCAGGGTCAGCAGTTTCGCCATGCTGACC
This sequence comes from Halomonas sp. A29, assembly GCF_046723295.1. Classification (NCBI taxonomy): domain Bacteria; kingdom Pseudomonadati; phylum Pseudomonadota; class Gammaproteobacteria; order Oceanospirillales; family Halomonadaceae; genus Halomonas; species Halomonas sp. A29. The sequence goes on along the minus strand of NZ_JAXQPR010000001.1, from coordinate 265,501 downwards.
AGGAAGACCGTCACCCCAGCAGACATGCCGATGGTTGCCCAGGGCTTGAGACGCGCAATGAACATCAGGAAAGCCAGGCAGAACAGCGTTGCGGTGGTGATGAAGCCGAGCGCCAGGATTGCGCCGACCAGGACGAAGAAACCTGCCAGCCAGACGACTTGCTGAAGCAGAGGCTGGTGTTGCCAGATTGGCCTGCGGACCAGGCTGCGCAGGATTTCCAGCAGACAGGCGATTCCCATGATCGCCAGGGCCAGGCGGGGCATGAGGCCGCCGAGCAGGCTGAGATCGGCGAGGTTGAACCAGCCATAGATGGCCATGCCCAGCAGAGCGGTGAAGATCACCAGGTCGATGCCGCCAATGGTGATAGGCCTGCTGCCGACCACAGGCGTTTCTCCAGCCGCAGGGGATTGCTCGGTATCGTTCGACCGGAGCTTGCGCCACAGCTGCCGAAACATGGGCAAGAACAGGGCGGCGAGAATCATGGCGCCGATGATCAGTACACCCGGGCGCATGAAGGCAGCGCTACCCTGGAACTGCACGGCCTGATAGAAGTAGGCTTCAGCGCCAGGGGCCAGCACGAAGCCGATCAGGAAAGCGGGACGTGACCAGCCGGCCTGTTTGAACAGCACGCCGAGGAGCCCGATCGCACCGAGGGCCAGCAGGTCGCCCGGTGAACGCGTGGCCTGGAAGGCCGCGAACATGATCAGCACCGTGATCAGGGGCGCCAGGATGACGAAGGGCACGCGGGTCAGGCTGGCGACCGGCCGGGCCAGGCCCAGGCAGAGCGCCGCACCGATGATGTTGGCCAGGGCCAGCGACCAGATGATGGTGTAGGTCAGGTCGAGATTGGTCTCGATCATGCTGATGCCGGGCTGCAGGCCGAGCAGCAGCAGGCCGCCGAGGAAGACGGCAGCGGTGCCCGAACCGGGCACGCCGAACAGCAGGGTGGGTACCATGGCGCCGCAGGCGCAGGCATTGTTGGCGGATTCCGGTGCGATGACGCCGCGGATGTCGCCTTGGCCAAACTGGGACTTGTCCTTGGCGCTCTGCACGGCATGGCCATAGGTCATCCAATCCACCACCGAGCCGGCGAGGCCGGGAATCGTACCCAGCAGGCTACCGATGCCTGCGCAGCGCGCCACGAGTCCACGATTCTTGCCGACATCCTGGATGCCCTGCCGCCAGCCCTTGCCGAGCCGAGCGGGCTCTCCGGCGATGGCCCCACGCTTGACCAGCAGGTCGATGATCTCGGGCAGCGCGAAGATCCCCAGACCGATGACCACCAGCGGTATGCCGTCGTAGAGATAGTCGATCTCGAAGTTGAGACGGAACTCCCCGGTGGCAGGGGCCATGCCGATGGTGCCGACCAAAAGACCCAGGCCGCAGGCGGCGAGTCCCTTGAGCAGGTCGCGTCCGGAGAGTACCGCGACCATTGACAGCCCGAGCAGGGTCAGCATGAAGAGCTCGGAGGAGGAGAACGACAGCACCACCGGTCGGGCGACCAGGATGAATCCCGTCAGCACGGCGGCGCCGATCAGGCCGCCGAGCATAGAGGCGAGGAAAGCACTGGACAGGGCACGTGCGGCCTGGCCGCGCTTGGCCAGGGCGAAGCCGTCTATGACGGTGGCCTGGGAGGCGCTGGAGCCGGGAATGCCCAGCAGCACCGAGGCGAAGGTATCGCCGGTGGGAATCACGGCGACAAGACCCATCAGCATGCCGAGGGCGACACTCGGTTCCATGCCGTAGAGGAAGGGCAGCAGCAATGCCATTCCCGCGATGCCACCGAGGCCGGGAATGATCCCGACCACCAGGCCGACCAGCACGCCCAGGACCATGTAGAGCAGATGATGCAGGGTGAACAGCTGCCCCAGGCTGGAGAGAAGGATATCGAACATGGATGCGGCTCTCGTGTTATTCGATGAGGGGAGCCCGGGGCATTGGTCCTAAACCCTGGGGTCCAAGGACCAACGCCCGATGACACGCGTCAGATGCTGGCGCCGTGCTTCGTTTTCAGCCAATCCGTGAGCCACTCGCGGGTAGCGTCATCCAGGGACATGGCGTCCTCTAGATGCTGCCGGACAATGTCGCCAACGATCGGGGTGTAGGGACCCAAATGAACCTCGGCCTCCTGCTTGAACTCCTCGGTATCGATGAACTCGAGGGCCGCTTCCCGGTAGGTCTCGACGAGTGCCTCGGGCGTGTCCTTGGGCACCATGATCAGCTTCTGCAGCGTGAAGCCCGATGCGAAGAATTTCTCGTAAGCGTCGTTGGCGGTACCGTTCGGAGCCTCGCCGTGGACCGCTTCATAGACCTCGCCAAAGGTGGGAAGGTCGGGGAACGCCGGGTCGCGTTCGATCTCCCCCTCGTCATTCAGTACGCCGAGCGAGAAGAGCGGGACGGCGCGGCCCGACTCCACTAGGGGGGCCACACTGCTCAGATAGGCGGAGGTGGTCTGGAAATCGATGTCCGCTTCGCCGCGCTCGAAGGCCAGGCGACCCTCGCCACGGCTCTGCATGCCGGAGACGGCCTGCACCTCGACGCCCAGCATGTCGAGGGCAATCAATATCGGCAGCTCGAGTCCGGTGTGGCTTTGCACCGCCAGCTTGACCGGCTTTTCCAGCAGACTGGCAAGCGCGCTCTCGCTGTCCTCACCCAGGCTGGCCTGGGCGTAGACGACGCCGCCGGTTGGGGTCGCCAGGATAGGTGTCCAGTCGGCGTAGTCGTAGCGTACCCGCCTGTCCCCCAGCATGGCGGGATACTGGGTCGAAGCGGAGGCGCCCAGCCAATCGCTACCGTTGTTCTTGGCGCGCATGGCGAAGAGGTTGGAGCCGTTGATGGATCCACCACCCGGCACATTGTCGATCATGATGGTCGGCTGGCCAGGGATGTGCTCGCTGAGCCAGGGGGCGAAGAAGCGGGCCCAGACATCGGTGCCACCACCGACGCCGAAGGGAACGGTCCACTTGATGGTGCCGGGCACATCCACGTTCTGTGCTTGTACGGGGGCGGTGGCCGTCAAACCGAGCCCGGCGATTGCCAGGCCAAGGGCGGCGACTTTTTTCAGGCGACCGAGCGAAGTGCGTGATGTCGTGGTCCTGTAGAGGGTCATGGCATGCTCCTGGGTTATTGTCGTTAGCGGGTGGCAAGACACCCAGTGGTCGCGATGATCAATTGGCCTGCATCGCAGGGATTGTCTCACCGGGTGGCGTGGAAGCGGTGTAGAAGATCGTGCCACTCATGATCTTTCTGGCGGTACGAATCAGTGACACGCGCGCGATATCGCTGGCATTGCCTTGGCGGTGCTCGACGTCGAGGTCGATGAAGCCGGAGGGATGTTCCAGTCTCACCCGTGCCAGACACTCTCCCTCGGACATCCGCCCGCTTTCGACTGCGATGCGGTGGGCGATGGTGCCGGGAACGCTGACCGCCGAGGCGACGGCAATGGCACCTGTGACGGCGATGGCTTTGTGGCAGCGGTGGGGTACGAAGTACCGCGTACGCAGGGTGCTGGCGTTGTCACGCGCTGCGGAGATCAGCACCGGCTTGGGTAAGACACTGTTGCTGACATCGCCCAGCCCCATGCTCCGTCCTGCCTTGCGGCGAATGCTTTCGAGACGCTCGAGAAAGGCGCTATTTCCATCCAGTTCGGCGGGGGACTCATCTCCGCCCAGGCCGAGGTCTGCAGCGTCGAGCATGATGATCGGCGTCGCCGCGTCGAGGCAGGTAACGTCGACACCTTCGATCGAGTCGCACGCCTTTCCGGTCGGCAGCAACATGCCGGTCTTGGCGCCAACGATATCCAGGAAGCTGAGTTGAATGCCGGCGGCACTTCCGGGCACGCCGCTGATAGACGTATTGCCCTCATAGCTGACCTGGCGGCCCGGCGTTGGTACGTGACACTCAATCAGGCGCTGGGTGTTGAGGTTGCGTACCCGTACGACGGTCCTGCCGTCCTGGGGCTCCACCAGGCCCGTCTCGATCGCGTAGGGACCGACCGCCGAGAGCATGTTGCCGCAGTTCGGGGTGAAGTCGACGCGGCGATTGAGGATATCGACCTGGGCAAACAGGTAGTCGACATCGGCGCCGGCATGGGAGGAGCGCTCCACGATGGCGATTTTGCTGGTCAGGGGGTCCCCGCCGCCGATGCCGTCGATCTGCAGGGCGTGGCCCGATCCCATCAGGCTAAGCAGAATTTCGGCTTGGGCGTCCTGGCCGCTGGGAAGGTCGCTCATGCGCAGGAAAGGTCCTCGGGAGGTGCCGCCGCGCATGATCATGCAGGGAATGCTGTTTATCATCGTCATGCCACATCGCGTTGGGAAGTCGTGATGCGAGCATGTCAGCGGTCAATTGATGCTTCAAATGCAAATAATCATAGTGATTGATGCGTATTTAGGATTAATGCGTTATGCTTATCAATGCCTATGTGTCATGCAAGAGTGCATAAATGCTACATCGCCTGGAATTTCTTGATCTTCAAGCATTTATACTGGTCACAGAGCTGGGTTCTTTCCATGAGGCTGCGCAACGTCTGCATCTTTCTCAGCCGGCTTTATCGCGACGCATTCAGAAGCTCGAGGAGCTTTTGGAAGTCGAGTTGCTTGAACGAACCACGCGAAGAACGCAGCTGACGCCGATCGGGGCGGATTTTTTGCCACGCGCCAGACGCATGATCGAAGAATACGAGTCATCGATTCTGAACATACGAGAGCTGGCAACGCACCAGAAGGGCACGGTCACAATCGCCTGCTTGCCCACCGCCGCCTTTTACTTCCTGCCAAGCGTGATTCGTGGTTTCAGCGAGGCCTGGCCGGGGATCCGCATCCGCATCCTCGACGTCAGCGCCAACGAGGGGCTGCAGCGGGTCATCAATGGCGAGGCCGACTTCGGCATCAACATGTTCAGCGCACAAAGCCCCGAGGTCTCCTTCACGCCATTGTTACGAGATCCCTTCGTGCTGGCCCTGAGATCCGACCATCCGCTGGCGGCAAAGGAGAGCATCGAATGGGCGGATCTCGAGCAGGTCAGATTGATCACCGTCAGTCGCGATAGCGGCAATCGCACCTTGCTGGACAATGCCCTCTCCGCCGAAGGCATCCGGCTGAACAGCTTCTACGAGGTTCAGCACCTTTCCACCTCGCTTGGCCTGGTCGAATCCGGGTTGGGCGTGGCGATCCTGCCCAAGATGACGATGCCCGGCCCGGACCATGACACGCTCTGCTCACGTGAGCTTCCCGAACCTCGAATCCAGCGAACCATCGGCCTGGTCAGAAGCAGTTCGCACAGTATCTCCAGCACAGCCCAGTTGTTTATCGATATGCTGCTTGAGCATTGGGGGAATTCCATGCACTCCTGAAAAAAACCGTTATCGGTTTCTCGACTCCCTCAGTCGCGAGGGGGCGATGCCCTTGGCCTGACGAAAGCGACTGGCCAGGTGGCTCGAGGAGCTGAAGCCGCAAGCCAGGGCGATCTCGGCCAGCGGTAACGTTGTGTCGTGTAGCAGTGTCTCGGCCTGTGCCAGTCTGCGTTGGAGCACGTACTGGTGGGGGGATAGTCCCTGGCTCTGCTTGAACATGCGAGCGAAGTGATACTCGCTGAGCTGGACTTGTGCAGCCAGCTCGGCGAGGGGTAGCGGCTGGTCCAGGTGGGCCTCGATATAGTCGAGCACCTGCCGCAGGCGGTAGGGTGCCAGCCCTCCGCGGGGGCACGGAAGAGCTCGTTGGCGCTGGCTGTAGGATCTGAGCAGATGCACGAGTAGCAGGGTGACGGCGCTGTCTAGAGCCAGGCGGTCGGCCCGCTCCTGCCAGTCGAGGGTAAGCAGCCACTGACGATACAGGCTCGCGATCAGAGGGTCATCGGCGAAGGTCTTCTCATCCAACAGCAGGCCGGAGGCGTCCATGTCCCAGACCCGTTCGGCCAGCCCCGCCAAGTGCTTGTCGGTGAAATAGAGGTGAACGAACTCAAGAGGGCCACGGAGATCCCAAGTGGATTCATGCTGGCCCGGCATCAGGCAGAAACGATCAGGGGCGCCGCCGTTGTGCCAACCGCCTGGGGTTTTACGGTAGGACTCATAGCCATCGGCCACGTAGAGGCTCAGGGTGTGGTGGGCCGGCTTGTCGAGCGCGATGTAGTCATTGTTGTTGTACCACTGGGATAGACCGGTTCCTCCATCGAGTTGGGCGGCGCGCTTCAATTGGGCATTGTGTTGCCCCAGGCGCTCGAAGACATGGTACTGCATGGCCCCTTCTCCTTCGGCCGCTGACCGCTGGGCTCGATAGTAACTGGCCGCTTGTGGTGGGCCAAGCGAAGAGCGGTAAGAACGCAAAAAGCGCAAGAATCAAATGACCGGCGCAAGAAGCTGGATGCCGGCTGCCTGCCGAGAGACGCACACTTGGTTGATCGAATACCGAGGAGTGCGATCATGAACCTGTTGCTTTATGCGACCACCGTGCTGATCTGGGGCACCACCTGGATCGCCATTGCCCTGCAAGTCGGTGAGGTGCCAGTGATGCTGTCGGTATTCTATCGCTTCGCTCTGGCCGCCGGCGTGTTGCTGCTGTGGCTGTCGGCCAGGGGGCGGCTGCATCGGCTAGGTGCGAGCGATCATCTTTTCTGCGCTTTGCAGGGCCTGTGTGTGTTCTGCCTCAACTTTTATTTCTTCTATACCGCCTCCGCTTATATCACCAGCGGCCTGATTGCGGTGGTGTTCTCCATGGCGGTACTGTTCAACGCCGTCAATGGCGTGTTCTTCTTTCGCCAAACGATCACGCCGCGTCTGCTGCTGGCGACCTCTTTGGGCCTGGCCGGGATGGTCTGCCTATTCTGGCCGGACATCTACCATGGTGGACTGGATGCCAGCGTGCTGTTCGGCTTGGGCTGTGCGCTGGTGGGAACCTATGGTTTCTCCCTTGGCAATATGCTCAGCTTGCGCCATCAGCGGCGCGGACTGGACCTGCTTTCCACAAACGCCTACGCCATGGGCTATGGAGCCGTGATCATGCTGGCGCTAGTCGTGGTCAGCGGTACGCCTTTCGTGGTGGACACCTCACCCACCTATATGGGTGCCTTACTCTATCTTGCCATCTTTGGTTCGGTGATCGGCTTCGGTGTCTATTTCGCCTTGGTGGGCCGGATCGGCCCCGGCCCGGCGGCCTATGCGACCCTGCTGTTTCCCCTGGTGGCCCTGGGTATCTCCACTCTGGTGGAGGGCTACCAGTGGACGCCGCATGCCTTGGTAGGACTGATTACGATCCTGGCCGGGAATGGAGTGATGTTCTACAAGTCGCGCTCCAAGCCGGCGGAGAAAGAGGCGAGAGTCGCGGCAGTGCAGTGTGCTCGTACGCCATGAGGTTCCTCGGCGAGGCGAGGAGCAGCGGAATATTGCTTTGCCCAGAGCTAACCGACTGTCCCAGCGGTGCTCCAGGATGATTCCCTGAGTGGATGAAGGGGTTCCTTCAAGAAGCCAATAATGGCATCGAAGGCCTGCCAGCGGCCCGGCTCCATCAGAATCATGTGGGTACCCTCGCCGATCTCGACCCAGCGCCGGTAGGCGGCGTTATCGAGGCGCTTGAACAGATCCTGGATCATGTCGATTCGCACGTCTTGGTCCCATTCGGCGCGAACGAGCAGTACCGGTGCGGTGATCGCGCTCGGGTCATAGAGTGGGCGGTTGGCGAGCCAATGCTCGCGGACATCCTGGATGGCACCACCCGGTGCCCGGATGGCACCAGGTTCGGCAGCATTCGGGTCGGTGGCCTTGGTGACAGCCGACCACCGTTCGAACCAGCTCGGTGGCAGCACGGCCTCGTGCCGGTCGCCTGGTACGCCTGCCAGCCACGCCTCGCGAAAGGCGTCGACAGGTATCGGACGCCACGCTGTCAGCGGCTGTCCTGCATCGATGCGCAGTGGGCGATTCGACAGCCACAGCGGTGCCACCAGCACCAGCTTTTCGATGTATTTGCCATGCCGTTCGGCATAAATGCCGGCGACCGAACCGCCCCAGGACATGGCGACGACGCTGAGACGTTCGATGTCATTCTCGGCGAGAACATGCTCGACCGCCGAGGCGAGGTCGCGTGCTGCGACCCGTGCCGACGTCAGCGGTGGTGAGATATCGGGCGGAGCCGCCATTTCGGCCGGGCGGGTCGAACCACCATAGCCGCGAGCATCCACCGCCCACACGTCGAATCCGGCCGTGGCCAGCACGTCCATGAACGATGCGCCATCCACAGGAACGTCGAACAGGCTCTCGCTGGGGAAAGTGGCGCCGTGCATCAGCATCAGCGTATTGCTCGAGTTGGCGCGGCCCATGTCGGATCGGCGTCTGCGACGTAGCTGCAAGCGGATGTCTGCGGTGTCACTGTCGATCAGGTAAGTGTCGCTAAGCAGTGCGACAGTCGAAGCGTTGGCGTTCATGACCGGACTCCTTGAATGAATTGCCAATCGAAACCGTGAGCCTGGCGTCTGACTCTGCCGACGGAGCTGTCGCCGAAGTGAGTGGTGAAGACCAAGGCATCGAGTTCGGCAGCCAGGCGCATGGCCCTGTGGCGGGAGCGTTGCGCCGCCTGTGGGAATTCGCAGTAAACGGAATTGATCTCGGGGCGCCGAAACTGGAGTGGGTGATGCATGATGTCACCCCAGAACAAGGCGGTCTCACCTCGGGAGGTGAGGGAGATGGAGGCGTGGTCGATGCTGTGGCCAGGTGTGGAATGGAAGCAGAAGCCCTCGATCACGGTGTTGTCGATCACGATGCGCTGATCCAGACCGGCCGCCACGATTGGCATGACGCTATCTTCGAAGACACCGTCGAGCGGCTCGTGACGCGGTGTGCCCATTCCTGTCTGTCGCTGGATCGATGCCACTCCCTCCCGCTCCCGGGAAAGGGCCAGGTTGTATGCATATTCGCGTTCGGAAAAGATGTAGCGCGCATTGGGGAAGGTCGGTACCCAGAGCCCACCCTGTAGTCTGGTGTTCCAGCCGACATGGTCGGCGTGAAGATGGGTGAGCAGGACGAAGTCCACCGCGTCAGGCGAGACGTCGACCGCCTGTAGCCGTTCCAGGAAGGGCTCTTCAAGTTGGTGGAACAACGGAGCTGTCGGGCGCTGCTTGTCGTTTCCGGTGGCGGTATCGATCAGTACGGTATGAGTCGGGGTCTGGACCACCCAGGCGTGGATGCTTTGCCGAAGCAGGCCGCGCTCGAAATCGAAGCTTTGTTCGCCCCAATGAGTGGCATCGCCGTTCAGCGCCTGTATATCGCCTTCAGGGAAGAGCTGAGAAGCATCGACTGTATCAAGAACTAACTCAGGCACCTTGATGATTCGCGCATCGCCGACGAGAAAGGTTTCCGGAGGCGTCATGGTTCTTTCCTGTTGACTGGTGACGGAAGTCAGCGTACTTCTTGGCTTGTCATTAACCAAATCGATTCAAAGAATGCAGTCAATCGACCATTTCGATCTGCGAAGTTTCGACCTGAACCTCCTGATTGCCTTTGACGCGATGATGCGCGAGAGAAGCGTGACCCGGGCGGCAGAAAGACTGAAGATTCGTCAGCCAGCCATGAGCCACAATCTGTCGCTGTTGAGGACGTTGTTTCAGGACGAACTGTTCGTGCGTGTAGGGACGGTCATGCAACCGACCGTGCGCGCTCTAACGCTGGCCGAGCCGGTGGCGCAGGCGCTCGGAATGATGCAGTCGGTCATTCATGCCAGGTCGGAGTTCGACCCAACGACCGACCAACGCATCTTCCGGATGGGGTTCTCAAGCGAGGTGGAGCTGCTGCTGATGCCGGAGCTCGCTTCGCGATTGCGTCAGCGGGCCCCAGGGGTAAAGCTCCATGGCCGTCCGGTGCAGCAGCGTGATGTCTACCGGATGCTGGACGATCGCATTCTGGACTTGGCTGTCGGCTGTTTTGACAGCCAGGCGAGACGTTATCGTCAGCAGTTGCTGTTCGAGCAATCGCTGAGCTGCGTTTTCCATCCCGACCAGATGGCGTTCGAAGGATCGATTCCCTTGAAAGATTACCTGAGCCTGCCACATGCCTTGGTCAGTCTCAGTGAGAGTTTGCACGGCTGTCTCGAATCGGCACTCGATGCGATAGGTGACGAACTCAACGTGGTCGCGACTTCGTCGGAATTCCTCGGCGTGCTGGGCATGGTCGCGAATGCGCCGCTGATTGCCACGCTGCCAACCCGGATGGCTAGACGCTACGGTAAGGCATTCGGCCTGCATGTGGTCCCGGTACCGATGACGCTCACGTTGCCCGACGTGTCCATGGTGTGGACGGTTCAGGAGGACAACCATCCTGCGTCGCAGTGGCTGAGGGCCGAAATAGAAGACATCTTGGGCAGGATGTCGCCATGAGGGCAGTCAGTGACAGTTGAAGTAAACCACCATCCTGAGATGCCGATGCTCGTCCACCAGCAGCATGGCGTGTTCGTACTCCCTCGGGGTTGAGTCGGCGTCGACGAGCGTGCCGATGCCGTAGCGGTAGGCTTCATGGTTGGGCTGTTCCCACCAGCGGCGAAAGTCCGGCGACAGCTTGGCGAGCGCTTCTGTCAGCTCCTGCATGGCGGGGTCCTCGGGTGCGGCGGCCAGGTCGCAGCGGAACTGGGCGAGAAGGCGAGGGGCGTCCTGGCGCCAGTCGGGCAGCTTCCTGCGTAGCGCAGGATCGGCGAACAACAGGCGCATCATGTTGCGCTCACCGGTCTCCCTGTCGCTGAAGCCGAACAGACCATCGGCCACGGTATTCCAGGCGATGACGTCCCAGCGCAAGTTCATCACATAGGCGGGCCTCGGCATGTCGTCCATCAGCGTTTGTACCAGGGGCGGAATTTCCTGCCACTGGTAGGCCTCCACCGGTGGCGGGCGGCGGTGGGCGAGCAGGAACAGATGGCAGCACTCAGCATCGTCGAGCTTGAGGGCTTTTGAAACGCTGAGCAGGAAGCTCTCCGAAACGTTGATGTCGCGCCCCTGCTCGAACCAGGTGTACCAAGTCAGTCCCACGCCGGCGAGGGTGGCCACTTCCTCGCGGCGCAGCCCCGGGGTGCGCCGTCGTCCGGTGCTGGGCAGGCCGACGTCGGCCGGCGTCAGCTTGTTGCGATGATGAACCAGGAAGTCGGTGAGTTCGCTGCGGGTTCGGTCGAGGCTGCGTCCGCCCATGTCATTAACCTATGCAATTACTACTGGTAATAGGATAAGTGGCTATATTGTACCCCTATTAAGATAGGCCAAGACTACCATGCCAACCCTATGGAAAGGAGGCACGGCATGGTTTCCCTCAATGAAGCGTCAGGCTCGCGGTTCACCCGGCAGCAGGCGGGTATCAAGGAGTGGGCCGGCCTGGCGGTATTGGCACTGCCTACGGCACTGCTCGGCCTCGATGTCACCATTCTCTATCTGGCGCTGCCCGCCCTGGCGGCGGATCTGCAGCCGAGCAGTACGCAGGCGCTGTGGATCATGGATGCCTACGGCTTCATGATCGCGGGCTTTCTGATCACCATGGGTACCCTGGGCGACCGCATCGGCCGTCGCCGGCTGCTGATGATCGGCGCCGTGGCCTTCGGTGTCACGTCGGTGATCGCCGCCTATTCCACCAGTGCCGCCATGCTGATTGCGGCCCGTGCAGTGCTGGGGGTGGCCGGTGCGACGCTGATGCCGTCGACCCTGGCGCTGATCAGCAACATGTTCGGCGATGTGCGTCAGCGCGCCTTGGCCATCGGCGTGTGGGCCACCATGTTCGCCCTGGGCATGGCGCTGGGGCCGGTAGTCGGCGGCGTGTTATTGGAGCGCTTCTGGTGGGGTTCCGCCTTCCTGGTGGCGGTGCCCGTGGTGGCTGTTCTGCTGATTGCGGCGCCGATATTGCTGCCGGAGTATCGTGCGAAGCGCAGTGGCCCGCTGGATTTCCTCAGCGTAGCGCTTTCGCTGGCCGCCGTGCTGCCGGCAGTCTATGGCGTGAAGGAGCTGGCCAAGCTGGGGCTCGAACCCGTTCCGGTACTGGCGTTGGTGCTGGGTGCGCTGATGGCGCTTGTCTTCGTGCGCCGGCAGCAGCAATTGGACGACCCGCTGCTCGATATGCGGCTGTTCGGCAGCCGTACGTTCAGTGCCGCGCTGGTGGTGCTGCTGGTGGGCTTGGTCGGCGTCTCTGGTGTGATGTTGCTGGTGACCCAATACCTGCAGCTGGTGGCGGGGCTCACACCGCTGGCGGCGGGGCTGTGGATGGGGCCGCCGGCGCTGATGATGGTGCTGGCAGGCATTCTGGCGCCGCTGATTGCCCGGCGTATTCGTCCCGGTTACGTGGTGGGCGCCGCCTTGGCACTTTCGACGCTTGGCTACTGGCTGCTGGCCAGCGTCGAAGTGAATTCCAGCGGAGTGGGTATGGCGATAGCCGGGTTCTCGCTGGTCTATCTCGGCCTGGGTACCATCGCTGCCCTGGGCACCGACCTGGTCGTGGGCGCGGCACCGGCGGAGAAGGCAGGCTCGGCCTCGGCCATGTCGGAGATGGTGCAGGAGCTTGGCGTTGCGCTGGGCGTGGCGCTGCTGGGTAGCCTGGCAACCTTCGTCTATCGCGCGCAGGTCAGCGCGACGATGGCCGATGGCGAAGCCGCCGAGGTGGCGGGCGTCGTGGAGGAGAGCCTGTGGGCCACCGTTTCGGCTGGCGAAAGCCTTCCTGCAGGCCTGTTGTTGGAGGCCCAGCAGGCCTTCACCGCGGGGCTGAACGTGACCGCCACCGTGGGTGGTATTGCCATCCTGGTACTGGCGGTGATCTCCATCGTCAGCCTGCGCCATGTCGGCGCTATCGGTGGAGAAGCTCAGGAGCAACCGGACGAGAAAGGCGAGTCCTGCTCGCTCTGCTAGGTCTGAGTCCCATTCAAGGTCTCGAACAGACCTTCATAGTCGACGACGAGAAGATCGTCGTCGACATTCAGGTCGGCCTCGAAGCCCTTGGCGATGCCCAGGTCCGTGTATCGCCAACGGTTCTTGCCAAGAGCCGTATAGCGCTGACGGGACGGCAACAATTGAAGGGAGGGCAGGTCTACGTAGAGTGTGGTGAGTTCGCCCGAGCCTTGGAGCCGGCACATGGCCAGCGTGTTGCAGAACGGTGTCGCCGACAGGTCCATTTCCTCGCACTCGGCGAGATCAGGTCGCAGCCGGCCATTCACTCGCCAGCCCTCGTCGCTGCGCTCGACCAGCAGGGTCTCGACCGTCGGGCTTGCGAGGTGCAACTCCAGGCGGTGGGTACGCCAGTCGCGGTCGAGTTGCCAGAGGTAGGACAAGCCGAATGCCTCCGCTCCGGCGTGCACGACCGTGGACAGGGCCAGGAAGCCTCCGTCGTCCGGCTGGACATGCAAGACCTCCAAGCCCGGCTCATCCAGTCGACGCCACTTGCGGGTTATCGGTAACGCTAACATGTCGGTACCTCCTCCTTGCCTTCCAACGGATCGCACGGGCCTCAACCCCGGCCTGCGGTCGTATCGCTGCAGCCGCTCCCTCCAGCCTCGGTGACCAGGGCCGAGCGGCGCTCATACGAGAGGGGGGGTGCGCTCGGCGAACTGACCGTTCCAGTAAGGGTAGTAGGGATAGGGTGGCGTCACGCGGCTGGCTTCGTCGAGCCTCCTTGTCTGCTCCTCGTCGAGTTGCCATCCGGTAGCCCCCAGGTTGCCTCGCAGTTGGGTCTCGTTGCGTGCGCCGATCAACACGCTGGATACGGTGGGTCGTCCGAGTAGCCAGTTAAGGGCAATCTGGGGAATCGACCTGCCCGTTTCCTCGGCGATGCCATCGAGCGCATCGACGATCCGGTACAGGCGTTCGTTGTCCACCGGCGGTGCGAAGCCGGCGGTTTCATGCAGTCGGCTATGGCCGGGAAGCGGGTGACCGCGTCGAATCTTGCCGGTCAAGCGCCCCCAGCCGAGCGGACTCCAGACGATCGCCCCCAGGCCCTGATCTTGTCCCAGCGGCATCAGCTCCCACTCGTAGTCGCGTCCGACCAGTGAGTAGTAGGCCTGGTTGGCGACGAAGCGGGAATAGCCGTAGCGTTCGGCCACTGCCTGGGATTTCATGATCTGCCAGCCGGAGAAGTTCGAGACGCCGAGATAGCGCACCTTGCCGGCGCGGACCAGTTCGTCCAGCGTTGCCATCACACTCTCCACCGGCGTCATGGCGTCGAAGTGATGCAGCTGCAGGATATCGATATGGTCGGTATCGAGCCGCTTCAGCGCCTGGTCCGTCGCCTTGAGCAGGTGGTGGCGAGAGGCGCCGACATCATTCGGCTCGTCGCCCATGCGCAGCGTCAGCTTGGTGGAGAGAACGACGCGATCCCGCCTGCCCTTGATGGCGGCCCCGAGAATCGACTCGGAAGCGCCATCGGAGTAGACATCGGCGGTATCGAACAGATTGACCCCGGCGTCGAGGCAGATGTCGATGAGGCGGGCCGCCTCCTTGACGTCGGTGTTGCCCCAGGCGCTGAACAGTGGGCCTTTGCCGCCGAAGGTGCCCGCGCCCAGCCCGAGTGACGATACCTTGAAGCCGGATTGGCCTAGAAAGCGATACTCCATGGCTCAGCTCCTGTCAGTTGGAATGTAGGCGGAGCATAGAACGTTGTGCTTTCAAGATAAGCAGGCTAAAAGGGCAAAGACTTTCAACAAAGAATTTAAAATGAGTCGAATCGACGATCTTTCCCTGTTCCTGCGCATTCTCGACCTGGGGTCTATCAGCGAAGCGGCACGCAGCCTGGATCTCTCCGCGGCCGTTGCCAGCCAGCGCTTGAAGCGCCTCGAGCGGGAGCTCGGTGTGCGACTCCTGCAGCGCACCACACGGCAACTAAGACCGACGGCGGAGGGCCGCAGCCTGGCTGAACAAGGCCGGGAAGCGGTGGAGGACCTCGAGGCGCTAATGGGTGGGCTGCACCGGTCGACGCGCGAGGTCGCCGGGACCTTGCGCCTGACCTTGCCTCCCACCTTTGGCCGCCTCTATGTATCGCCGTTGTTGCCCGATTTCCTGAGTCGCCATCCCAAACTGCGACTTGACCTCGATCTGTCCGATCAGCGCCGGGACATCGTGGGCTTCGGGTTCGATCTGGCCATTCGCATAGGTTCGCTGGCCGATTCCAGCCTGGTGGCTCGCCGGCTGGCCGCGAATCGCCGCGTGCTGTGCGCTTCTCCCGATTATCTGAAACGCCACGGCATTCCGCGCACGCCTGAGGAGTTGACCCGACACGAATGCCTACTGTTGACCGACGGCGAGGGGGAATCCGGCATCTGGCGACTGCGTGATGCCAGCGGCGAGAATGTGAGCGTCAAGGTGGGGGGACGCATCCGCAGCAGCCAGGGCGAGCTCCTGCGCGACGCCGCCGTGGCGGGGCTGGGCATCGTGCAGCATTCCACCTGGCATGTGTGCGACGACCTGAGGGCCGGCCGGCTGCAGTGGATTCTCCCTGACCATGCGCCGCCCGAGACGGGCATTCACGCGATCATGCCGCAGCGGCGCCTGGTGCCCCCCAGGGTGCGGGCCTTCCTCGACTTTCTCGTCGAACGGTGGGAGCCGGTTCCGCCCTGGGAGCGCCATGCAAATGCCGTCAGGAGCAAGCCAGGCCGCTCCAGGCGCTAGGCTTCGTGTGCAACGTCGATGAGAGCTTCCCAGCCCGCCATGGCGCAGTCGGCAATGGCCTGCAGCGTTTCTCGTGAAGCGCCGTCGCGGGCCTGAATCGACATGCCGTGCTGCAGGGTGACGTAATAATTGGCGATTGCCCGGCAGTTGGTCGATGTGGGCAGTTCGCCTTCCTCGACGGCACGTTTCAGGCGGCGCTCCAGCAGGCAGCCGTTTGCCTGGCGATGCGCCTTCAAGGCATCGCACACTTGATCATTGGCGCCCTGCATCTGTGGGGCGGCAAGCACGATCATGCAGCCCCGTGGAGCAGGGCCACGCGTGAAGGCCTCGGCCGTGGCGTGCAGCACTTGCTCGATGGCGGTACGTGCCGTCGGCGCCGTCTCCACCTTTTCCCAGATACCGCTGCCTTCCGAGCGTACGTAGAGTGCCACCGCTTCCTGAAACAGTGCCTCCTTGCTGCCGAAGGTGGCGTAGAGGCTGGGGGCGTTGATGCCCATGGCCCGGGTCAGGTCGGCAAGCGAGGCGCTGTCGTAGCCCTGGGCCCAGAACACTTCCATGGCACGGCGCAGGGCCTCTTCCCTGTCGAAGCCGCGGGGTCTGCCACGCGGGGGCATGCTCCACTCCTTTTTGTATCGATAACTACAAAATATCTTGACAGAGATGCGCATGTCTAGTCATCTTATTTATGTATCGATCACTACATAAATCACCTGAATGGAGGCGAGACATGCAGCGACTCAGCGGAAAGGCAGCAATGGTCAGCGGTGGCAGCCGTGGAATAGGGGCCGCCATTGCCCGGCGCCTGGCGGAGGAAGGGGCAGCAGTGGCGGTGACCTACGTCAACGGCGAGGCCCAGGCGCAGTCGGTGGTGGACGAGATCGTGTCGGCGGGTGGGCGGGCAGTGGCGATTCGCGCCGACAATCGTGACGCCGCGGCGCTCGAGGCCGCCGTCGAGCGGACGGTAGCCGAGCTGGGCGGGCTCGATATCCTGGTCAACAACGCGGGCATCTTCCTGTCCGGGACGATAGAGGAAGTGACGCTTGAAGAGCTGGATCGCACCATCGCGATCAACCTGCGGGCGCCGGTGGTGGCTGCCATGGCGGCGGTGGGACATATGCCGGAGGGCGGTCGCATCATCACCATCGGCAGCAATCTGGCCCAGCGTGTTCCCTGGCCCGGCATCAGCCTGTACGCCATGAGCAAGGCGGGCCTGGTGGGGCTGACCAAGGGGCTGGCGCGGGACCTCGGACCGCGCGGCATCAACGTCAACATCGTGCACCCGGGTTCCACCGATACCGACATGAACCCCGCCGACGGCGAACTCTCCGACGCCCAGCGCGGGCTCATGGCTATCCCCCGCTACAACAAGGCCGGCGACGTGGCCGGTCTGGTGGCCTGGCTGGCGGGGCCGGAAGGGCGCTCGGTGACAGGTGCCGAGTTCACCATCGACGGCGGTGCCAATATCTGAATTTGGCTACGTTGGCGATCGTCGCAAGCGCCAGCCTTCGCGCCATGGGGATGGCGCAGCCTGCGCTTGCTCGGTCATGGTTGAACACCTTCCCCTGCGGGTTGGCGCTCGGATGTTGTCCTCTTCTTGTAGGCCGAGCGCGCCAGCAGGACGGCGGCGACCGAGACGAGCGCCATGGCGACCGCCACGCTCGTCCAGCCGAGACTTGCGGCCAGCGCGCCCCCGGCGGCCGGGCCGACCAGCATCCCGACATTGTTGCCCTGCATGGCGAGGCCCAGCGTCGCTCCCACAAGCTCGGGGCGCGGCGCGAAGCGGGGCACGCTATCCATCAGGACGACCGGGATCAGGCCGGCCATGAAAGCGAACAGCACCGCGAAGATGGCGATCGCGATCCAGGAAAGATCGGCAGCCAGCACGCCGAAACCGAACAGCGTCATCACGAGAAAGCCCGCCGCCAGCACATGAAGTGGCTGGCGGCCCGAAGCGAGCAGGAAGCCGGCGGCGAGATTGCCAATACCACTTGCTGCGATGGCGATGGCTGAGACCGTGCTGGCCAGTTCCGGGCCGAGCTCGAACCGTTCCGTGAGCAGTGAGGGCAGGAAGCCGAACACCACGAAGAAGGCAGCCGAGAAGGCGGCGAAGATAGTGGCGAGCGCCCATGGCCCGGGTGCGACGAGCGCCTGCTTCAGTTGCGAGCCGATACGTTGGACGTGAGCAGTCGCCACCTTCTGCGATGGGATGGCGAAGACGAAGAAGACAGCATAGGCGAGCAGGATCGCCGAGTTGAGCAGCCAGAAGCCACGCCATTCGAGCAGGGTCAGGAGTGGCGCGGCGAGCATCACCACGGTCATCCCTACCGGCATGACCGTGGCCCAGACCGCGATAGCGCGATCCTGTATCCCCCTGGCAACGATGGCGAAGATCATCGTGGGTCCGGCCACAAAAACCGACATGAAGCCCAACCCCTCGATGACACGAGAGAGCATCAGCAGTTCGACGCCGGTCGAAACGCCACCGAGTCCTGCGCCGAGCGCCTGAAGCGCCAGCCCGCCCACCACCATGCGCTTGGTGTCGATCCGGTCGGCCGCCATTCCCACAGGCGCCCCGACGATGGCCCCGACGATCGCGAAGGCCGATATGAGCCACGAGACGACGACGAGACTGAGGTCGAGATCGAGCTGGACGGTGCCGAGCGCCATCGGCGCCTTGCCAACCTGAAAGGCGGAGACCACGCCTGCGCCGGCGATGATGAAGACCGTGCTCCATCCCGCCTGCCGCGGCGGGTTCGATTGGGAGTATTGCGTTGCGGGCATTGTCGTGCGCTCCGTCTGTTAGTGCTGTGACTTTCTCCCCACCGTGCCTATGCCGAGACCGTGTAGGGCACGGCGTGGCGTGCGGTGCGCAGCGCCTTGGCCCACCATTTGAGTTGATGCAGCATCGTGTTCGCCGCTGCGGCACAGCCGGTCGGATTGCGTGGCTGGCCGTCCTCGTCGAACTGGTCCCACGGGTTCTGAAAGCTGACCGTGTCGCGCAGGGTAACGGCATGAAGCTCGGGCATGACGCCGCGCAAGTGCTCGACCGCGCGCACGCCGGCCGCGAAACCGCCATAGGCTACGAAGCCGACCGGCTTGGCTCGCCACTCTTCGTAGCCGAGGTCGATCGCCTGCTTCAGCGAAGCCGGATAGCTGTGGTTGTATTCCGGCACGACCATCACGAAGGCGTCGGCCGCGTCGAGCCGTGCGGTGTATGCCTTGAGGTCGTTATCCAGCTCTGCGGGAAGGATCGCGGGGAGGTTGAGGTCGGCCAGGTCGATGTAATCGACCTCGAACTCCTGGCTGTCCTTCACATGGTTCAGGAACCACTTGCCGATCGTCGGTGCGAAGCGGCCTTCACGATTGCTACCGACGATGATCGCGAGGCGGATGGGCGTGTCATTCATGATTTTTTCTTCCTCGTTGGTTGCCTCAGGGCAATGGAGTGCCGTGCCCGCCGGAACGAAGCTCTGGCGGGGAACGTGTGGTCGATGTCGGGATGAAGGAGTCTGTGCGCTCAGGTGCGCGGTGCTTCCGTAGGAGTTTTATGCCACAGCTTGGTGATTCACGGGACTGACAAAAGATGGATCATCCTGATCTATCCGATTGGACTGTAGCCATCAGTCAACCAGGCGATCCTGGGCCGCAGCTATTGCATCGATCTCCAACGAACAGCTCGGTAGGGCGTCCAGCAGCGCCTTGCGGAAGGCGGTGCCCGCCGGGCCGAGAGGCCGGTCGGTGCGGCGAGCAAGATAGGTTTGCGTCGTTGATTCGCCGCCCTTGGTGAAGGCTGCGACCGGAAGCCGAACGAGATCACCCTCGTGCAGCTCGCGTTCGATCATCCATATCGGGAGGCTGCCCCAGCCGACTCCCGACAGGATCAGCGTCTTCTTCGTAAGGTTGTCTGCCACCCGCCAGCGCGACGGCGACACCACGCCATAGTCGCGCTTGCCGGTGAGCGCAGACGGATCTTCGCCAACCACCTGGATGTGATCGGCGAGCGTCGTCGTGCTGAGTGGTGTATCGACCGCCTGCGCGAGTGGATGGCTTCGCGCGACAACGGCGGCACGTCTGACTGTCATCAGCGCTTCCAACTCAATTGCCGGATTGATCAGGTCGATTCCGCTGATCGCCAGATCGCATTCACCTTCCAGCAACGCTTCAAACGATGATCCAAGCGGCTTCGAGAGCATGCGAAAGGTGACCGTGGGATAGGTTTCGCAAAGCGCGTTGAGGGCGCGTCCCAGGACCGGCAACGGGAACTGCGGGTCGAGTGCCACGGTGATCTCCAGTTCCACGCCTTGGCCCAGCCCTCGCGCCCGCGCGCGTACCGCGTCGACCTTGATCAACAGAGCCCTGATATCTGCCAGAAGTGACGCCCCGGAGAGGGTGAGCTGTGGCCTGTGACCGGAACGATCGAAGAGCTCCACCTCAAGCTGCGCTTCGAGATTGCCAATCGCATGGCTGATCGCCGACTGCACCCGCGACAGCCGCATCGCCGCCGCGCGAAAGCTGCCGGTCTCGGCGACGGTGACGAAGACGCGCATCTGATCGAGCGTCAGGCCGTCCAGCATGTTCGATTCCTCCGATTCATTCTTCTTACTGCAAGACCAGCTCGACCCTACGGTTCTGGGCGCGACCGGCCTCATTGCCATTGCTGGCGATAGGCGCCAGCGAAGCCACGCCGCGGGCGTCCAGCCGGGCGACGTCGATGCCGTCGAGAGTGCCCAGGGCTTCGACGACGGCATTGGCGCGCCGCTGCGAGAGCTCGAGGTTGTAGTCGAGGCTGCCCTGGTTGTCGGTGTGGCCGACGATGTAGACGGCCAGCTCCGGTGCGCTGCGCAGCAGCTCGGCCATCTGTTCGAGGGCTTCGGCCGACTCCGCCTCGATGGTGGCGCTGTCGGTGGCGAAGAAGATGCCATCGACGATTACGCTGCCATCGGTATCGAGGGCAGCCTGCAGGGCGCCGGCATCCTTGACGCTGACTTGGCCGAGCTGAAGCGGCTCGCTCTCGACCACCAACTGGCGGACCAGCGTGCGGTCATTCGACCGGTCTTCCATGATGTAGAGGAAGACGTGGGCCGTACCATGTTCGTCGGCACGCATCGCCAGCAGCGCACGGGAGTTGTCATTGAATGCGGCGCGATCGAAGGCTGATGGGAAAACCACTCCCTCGTTGATCACGTAGCGGCTGAATCCTCTCCCGCACTGGGTAGGCCCGGCACAGCTGAAGAGGATGTCGAAATTTCCCTCCACCAGGGTGGCTTCATAGTTCCGGGCGACTTCGAGAGCGGTATGCTCGACGGGGAGTCGATAGCCGATACGGGTCACACGGCCTTCGAGTTCGAGTGGGTTGTCGACCGCTCTGGCATCCGCGATTGGGCCACTGGGCAGCGTCACGGCATCGTAGTTGGCGGCCTGGTAGGCGCTGATGGTGGCATCGCCGAAGCGGCCGAGTAGCGGATGGTCGGCGGAGCCCTCGATATCGGCCATGGCGGGCGTCGAGCAGGTAAGCAGCAGTGCGGCGAGATGGGTCAGTCGCTTCAGTTCCATCTGATGTTTCCCGATTGTCGTTATTGTTGCGTATATATCTAGGGTGCTTTTTTATCGCCGTATCTGCTGACCATGTCCAGTGCTTGATCCATTCGGGACGAGTTGCAGGCCACGCCGTGCGTGGCCTGTCGGCTGTCAGGCGTCGACCAGATCCTCCTCGAGATTCTTCGCCCATGCCAAGACCAGCGCGTCGATCTCCTGCTCGGCCTGTGCTATCGAGCGCTTCAGGCGTTCGTCGCCGAACTCATCGTACTCCGCGGCGATACCGTGCACGTTATCAATGCCCAGGTAGCCGAACACGGTGCGGATGTGCGGCTCGACGTGGTTGGTATGGGCCATGCGCTCGCCTGGCGCGTAGCCGTAATCACCGCGGGAGCCCAGCACCACCAGGCGCTTGTTCATCTCGGTCAGCATCGGCCAGTAAGGCAGACCCTGGCGCGAGCGGTCGAAGCCGAAGGTGCGTCCGACCCGCACGATATTGTCGATATAGGCCTTGAAGCCGGCCGGCACGCCAAAGTTGTACATCGGCACGCCGGCAACGATCACATCGGCCTCCAGCAGCTCGTCGACCAGCGCGTCGCTCTCGGCCAGGACGTCGTGCATCCAGGGCTCACGCGCTTCCGGCTTGGTGAAGGCGGCATGGATCCACTCGCCGCTAACGGGGTGAGGCGGGTGCTGGCCCACGTCGCGATAGAGAATGCGATCGCCGGGGCGGGCCTTTTGCCATTGTTCGACGAAGCGGGCGCTGAGACGACGGGAATGGGAGCCGTGGGGATCGATTCCGGAACGGCCGGGGCGGGCGCTGGCATCGATGTGAAGTAGCGTGGTCATGGGTATCTCCTGACAAGTAGAATTCAACTTGGTTGATGCGTGATAGTCAGAATCAACCCAGGATGAGTGGCTGACAAACGACCATTTTTTGTGAAATGAAATACCTGAGCTTGTCTATGATGAAATGATCATGACTGAGTGCTCAACGAGGAGGCGTCAGTGAATCGACGCACGCTACCACTATCGCAACTGCGCGCCTTCGAGGCGGCGGCGCGCCACCGTAGCTTCAAGCAGGCCGCCGAGGAGCTGGCCGTGACACCTGCGGCCATCAGCCACCAGGTGCGCGAACTGGAGGCGTTGCTGGGTGTAGCGCTATTCGAGCGACGTATCCGCCAGGTGGTGCCGACGGCAGCCGCGGAGCATCTGTTCCCGGTACTGCGACGTGGTTTCGATTCCTTTGCGGAGGCGTTGGAAGCGCTGCGTGAGCATGGCAACGGCGGTAGCGTCACGCTCTCCTGCACGCCGGCCTTCGCCAGTCAGTGGCTGTTGCCGCGGCTAGCCGATTTCAATGCCCGGCATCCCGATATCGACTTGCGCATTCACGCCAGCGAAGCGCCCCTGGACCTGTCGCGCAGTGCATCGTTGGCGATTCGCTACGGCATGGGACCCTACCCGGAGCACGAGGCCGAGGTGCTGGCCAGCGATACCTTCGCCCTGGTTGCCAGCCCGCGGTTGGGGCTGGCCGTGTATGAGGACCTGAAGAGAGTTCGGCATATCGTCTTCGACTGGTACAGCCCGTCGCTGGGGTTGCCCTCGTGGCAGCACTGGTGCCAAGCGGTGGGCGGCACCACTGCCGACCTTGGCGCGAGCTTGACCTTCTCGGACGAGAGCCATGCGATCCAGGCCGCCATCGCCGGCCAGGGCGTGGCGCTGCTGAGCCAGACCCTGGTGAGGGATGAGCTCGAACGCGGCGTGTTGCAGGTACCCTTCGGCCCGCGGCTGCCGGGACTTCGCTATCAACTGGTCCGGCATGGACGCTTCGCCGGCCACGTTGGCCTGGAGCGGGTGGCCGAGTGGCTGCTGGGAGCCTTTGCCCATCAGGGCGCTATGGGCTGAATGTTCTCCATGGAGCCGGATCGCATTCTCGTACTTGCCGGGTAGGGCAGGACCGGGCATCTTGTGGAATGTGCCGGCATGACAGCTCGCGTGACGTCGATCCGGCCCCGCCAATGGAGAGACAACGCAGATGAATATCGAGCTCTGGCTGGCCTTCGTCGCCGCTTCCGCCGTGATGCTGGCCATTCCCGGGCCGACGATCCTCACCGTGATGAGCTACTCGCTGTCCTCGCGGCGGCGTGCCAACTTGCCGCTGGTGGCCGCCGTCGCCCTGGGGGATTCCACGGCCCTGGCGATGTCGCTGCTGGGCCTCGGTGCCTTGCTGGCCACCTCGGCGTTCTGGTTCACCGCGGTCAAGTGGATCGGCGGGCTCTATTTGCTCTACCTGGGTATCAAGCTGCTGCGTGCCGGGGCGAACACCAGCGTCGTGCTCACCTCGGCGGAGCCCGTGTCGCGCTGGAAGCTTTTCGGCAATACCTACCTGGTCACAGCGCTCAATCCGAAGGGCATCGTGTTCTTCGTGGCTTTCCTACCTCAGTTCCTCGACCCGAAGCTGCCGGTGACGCCGCAGCTTTGGATGCTGGCCGCTACCTTCGTCACGCTGGCCACGCTGAACGCTACCTGCTACGCGCTCTTTGCCGCCACCGCCCGCCGTTTGCTCTCCACGCCACGGGCCCAGCGCGGCTTTAATCTGGTGGGTGGCTCGCTGCTTTCGGCCGCGGGGGTGTGGGCGCTACTGGCCAGACGGCCGGCCTGACCTGAGGAATCTCCGGTGCTGAATGCCATTCGTCCGACAGGGAGAGGGATAACGTCGTGCTACCGCTGACCGATCTGATACTTTTCGCCATGGCCGCCTTGATCGTGGTGCTGACGCCGGGGCCGAACATGATCTATCTCATCTCGCGCTCGATCTGCCAGGGGCGGACCGCGGGCGTGATCTCGCTGTTTGGCGTGCTGGCCGGTTTCCTGGTGCACATGCTGGCGGCGGCGGTCGGACTGACCGCGCTGTTCCTGGCCATTCCCCTGGCCTACGAGATACTCAAGTGGCTCGGGGCGCTGTACCTGCTCTTCCTGGCCTGGCAGGCCGTGAGGCCCGGCGCGCGTTCGCCCTTCGAGGCGCGCGCGCTTCCAGCGGACCGGCCTCGCAAGCTGTTCCTGATGGGCTTTTTGACCAACCTGCTCAATCCCAAGATCGCCGTGTTCTACCTGGCGATCTTCCCGCAGTTCGTCTCGCCCGAGCATGGCCCCGTCTTTCTCCAGAGCCTGGTGCTGGGCTTCACCCAGATCGGGGTGAGCTTCACCGTCAACCTGGCGATTGCCCTGTCGGCGGCGGGTATCGCCACCTGGTTCCAGCAGCGTCCGACCTGGCTGGCCGTGCAACGCTACGTCATGGGCGGCGTGCTGGCCGGCATGGCGGCCAAGCTGGCTGCGGAGCCGCGGCAGGGCGTCTAGGTTCCCAAGCTCGCACTACGTGTTGGCAGCCCGGCGCACGCCAGCGGCCAGTTCACGCACCAGGCCATGAACCGCCTCGACGGCGCCGTGCCGTGTCTCGGCGCTTTCGATGCCTTCCACCAGTGCCGAGCCGACCACCACGGCATCGCTGAATCGGCCAATCGCTTGCGCCTGTGCGGCAGTGCGAATGCCGAAACCGACCGCAATCGGCAGGTGGCTATGCTCGCGCAGCCGACCCACCATGCGCTCGACATCCTGTAGCGGCGGGGCGCTACCACCCGTAATGCCGTTCACCGAGACGCAATAGAGGAAGCCCGAGGCATTATCCAGCACCCGGGGCAGCCGCTTGGCGTCGGTGGTCGGGGTGGCGAGGCGGATGAAGGCAATACCGTGCTCCCTGGCGGGCAGGCACAGCTCGTCGTCATGCTCGGGCGGCAGGTCGACCACGATCAAGCCATCGACACCGGCACGGGCCGCATCGGCCAGGAATCGCGCCACGCCGTAGTGGTGTATGGGGTTGTAATAGCCCATCAGTACCAGTGGCGTTTGCGAGTCCAGTTGGCGGAAGGCGTGCACCAACTCGAGCGTTCGGGCCATCGTTTGCCCGCCCTCCAGGGCGCGTAGCGCTGCCTTCTGGATCGTAGGGCCGTCGGCCATGGGATCGCTGAATGGCATGCCGATCTCGATCACGTCGGCGCCTGCCGCGGGCAGCCCCTGGAGGATTTCCAGCGAGGTCTCGAAGTCAGGGTCGCCGGCAGTGACGTAGGTTACCAGGGCCGGCCTTTGTTCCGCCTTGAGTGCGGCAAAGCATTCATCGAGGCGAGTGGCGGCGTTCACGGGGTTCTCCTTGACGGCGTTCATTGGAAGTTCTCTCCCAGGTGTTGGGCGACACTCATCATGTCCTTGTCGCCGCGTCCGCTCAGGTTGACCACCATGAGGTGGTCGCGGGGCAGCGTTGGCGCGCGCTTGGCGACCTCGGCCAGGGCGTGGGCCGATTCGAGCGCGGGAATGATCCCTTCCAGACGGCAGCAGCACTGGAACGCCGCGAGCGCCTCGTCGTCGGTGATCGAGACGTACTCGACGCGCCCCTGCTCATGCAGCCAGGCATGTTCGGGGCCGATGCCGGGATAATCGAGCCCGGCGGATATCGAGTGGGCATCGACGATCTGGCCATCCCCGTCCTGCAGCAGGTAGGTGCGGTTGCCGTGCAGTACGCCGGGCGCGCCGCCGGTGAGGCTCGCCGCGTGCAGGCCGGTCTCGACGCCCTTGCCGCCGGCCTCGACGCCGATCATCTGGACCGACTCATCAGCAAGGAAGGGATGGAACAGTCCCATGGCGTTGGAGCCGCCACCGATGCAGGCGACGAGAGAGTCGGGTAGGCGTCCTTCCTTCTCGAGAATCTGTGTGCGGGTCTCGCGTCCGATCACCGCCTGGAAGTCACGCACCATGGCGGGGTAGGGGTGCGGTCCGGCCACGGTGCCGATGATGTAGAAGGTGTCGTCGACGTTGGTTACCCAGTCGCGCAGCGCCTCGTTCATCGCATCCTTGAGCGTGCCGGTACCCGTCGTGACCGGAATGACCTCGGCGCCGAGCAGCTTCATGCGAAACACGTTGGGTTGCTGGCGTTCGATATCGGCCGAGCCCATGTAGACGACACAGGGCATGCCGAAACGTGCCGCCACGGTGGCGGTGGCGACGCCATGCATGCCGGCGCCCGTTTCGGCGATGATGCGGGTCTTGCCCATGCGCTTGGCGAGCAGAATCTGGCCGATGCAATTGTTGATCTTGTGAGCTCCAGTGTGATTGAGCTCTTCGCGCTTGAGGTAGATCCTGGCGCCGCCAAAGTGCTCGGTAAGGCGCTCGGCAAAGTAGAGCGGGCTGGGCCGGCCAACGTAATCGCGCTGGAAGTAGGCGAGCTGGCGCTGGAATTCGCTGTCCTGCCGGGCCGCATCGTATTCGCTCTGAAGCTCGCTAATCAGCGGCATCAACGTCTCGGGGACGAAGCGACCGCCGAAGCGGCCGAACAAGCCATCGGCATCGGGCTGCATCGAGTAGTCGGTCATGGGTTGCCTCGAAGATTCATGGAACGTTCGACGAAACTAGCGCAGACAGGCGGGGCGAAAAATCGATAAGATGGCCGATATATGTGAGCCTGGATCACAGATCGATGCTTAACTCCATGCCTTCCCTCAGCGCCTTGCGTGCCTTCGAGGCGACTGCCCGGTTGGGCAGCGTCACGGCCGCTGCGCATGAGCTCAGCGTGACTCACGGTGCGATCAGTCGGCAGCTGCGTAGCCTGGAAGAGCACTTCGGCGTGGCGCTGTTTGCCAAGGCGGGTCGAGGCCTGGAACTCACAGGCCACGGGGAACGGCTACAGCGCGGCGTTGGCGAGGCATTCGTCCGTTTGCGGGATAGCTGCGCACAGTTGAAAAGTGACGTCGAAGGGGCGCCGTTGATCCTGGCCTGCCCCGGCAGCCTCCTGGCGCGCTGGCTCATTCCCCGGCTCGATCATCTGAACCGTGAGCTGCCAGAGCTCAAGCTGCATGTCGTATCCAGCGAGAGCGAAGCCAGCCCCGGAAAGGACCAGATCAGTGCGACCCTGACGTTTGCTGCACCACCGTGGCCGGCCGACGTGGAAGTATGCGAGCTTGCCGCAGAGCACATCTGTGCGGTGGTGAGCCCGCAACTGGCCGCTCGGTTCGATCCGGCTCAGCCGGCGTCGCTGTTCAACGCCAGGCTGCTGCATACCGCCTCGCGTCCACAGGCCTGGCCGCAGTGGGCGAGTGCACAGGCGCTCGACCCAGCGCGTCTCGAGCGGGCGCTGGCCGAGGGGCAGGGCTTCGATCATCTCTATTACCTGATAGAGGCGGCAGTGGCAGGGTTGGGCGTGGCAATAGCGCCCCGGCTGCTGATCGAAGACGACCTGCGTATGGGGCGGCTCATTGCGCCGTGGGGGGTCGTCGAGACACCCGCTCGACTATGCCTGTGGCTTTCTCCTGGTGGCGATCGACGGCGCAGCGGGCGGCTCATCGAGTGGCTCGAGCGGGAGCTGGGTGACATGCTTTTGCCGCAGTAATTGGCCCCTTCCTCGGGGCGGACACCGCTCTCAATGGAAGATTGATGTATATCAACCGATAAACGATAGCTATTCACTTGTCCATAGGATGTCCCAAAGTCTGCTACCTATGGATAGGCGCTTTCCTTCCAAAGTTTCATACATGTATTTCACATGCCTCTCTAGCATCAGTGGTGTAACGCCATGCGTTGCGATCTCCACACCACAAGAACGAATGGGAGGTAATCATGCAATGGATCGATCCAGAGTTCTGTGATCTTCGCTTGGGATTCGAAGTCACGGCGTATGTCTATGTCCGTTGATTAAAGGAGCCGGGATGGCCGCACGCCATTCCCGGTTTTTGCACGATAACAACAACAAGGTGTTCGCTATGATGACGAGTCTAGGAGTGGCGCTTGGCGACAGCTATCGGATACATCCTACCTTCCTGTTCCGCTGGGAAGCGTCGCAAGACGCACATGTGCTGCTTTATCCCGAAGGGATCGTAAAGCTGAACCGAACGGGGGGCGATATTCTGTCGCTCTGTGACGGCAGTGCCAGCGTGAACGAGATCATCGATGAACTCGGCAAGCGCTACGATGCCGAGCGTGAAGTCATCGCCCAAGGCGTCATCCAATTCCTGGAGGTGTCCCATGCCAAAGGCTGGATCCGCGTTGCGTCTTGATGGCGGTGGCAAGCCCATATGGGTATTGCTGGAGCTGACTTACCAATGCCCGCTCAAGTGCGTCTTTTGCAGCAATCCGGTGGATTTCGATCGCTTTAGAAACGACGAACTGAGCACCGAGGAGTGGAAACGCGTCATACAGGATGCCCGCAAGCTGGGTGCCATGCAGATAGGTTTTTCCGGTGGCGAACCTACCTTGAGAAAGGATCTCGAGGAGCTGGTCGAGGAAGCTGATGGGCTAGGCTATTACACCAACCTGATCACCTCCGGGATCGGCCTCACCGCGAAGCGTCTGAGAGCGCTAAAAAAGGCGGGGCTGAAGCATATACAACTTGGCTTCCAGTCCAGCGACCCTGCGACGGCCAACAAGCTGGCGGGAGCAGAGTGCTTCGACAAGAAGCTGGCGATAGCCAGGGAGATCAAGGCCCAGGGCTTCCCCATGGTGCTCAACGTCCCGATTACCCGGCACAACATCAGGCAGGTTCCGGAGATCATCGAGCTGGCCAGCGAACTCGGCGTGGAATATCTGGAGCTGGCCAACGTGCAGTATTACAACTGGGCGTTGCTCAATCGGGACGAGCTGTTGCCGACCCGAGAGGAACTGGAACAGGCCGAAGAGGAGGTCAGGTGTGCCCGTCGTCGCCTTGGCGATGCCATGACCATCTTCTTCGTCATTCCCGACTATTACGAGGGTCGCCCCAAGGCCTGCATGAACGGCTGGGGATCGATCCATCTGACCATCGCGCCGGATGGCACCGCGCTGCCCTGCTCCCAGGCACGTACCATCGAAGGCATGGATTTTCCCAATGTCCGCCGGCATGACCTCGGATGGCTGTGGCGGGAATCCCCGGCTTTCCAGAGATTTCGCGGCAACGAGTGGATGAAGGAGCCTTGCCGTAGCTGCGATGAGAGAGACAAGGACTTCGGCGGCTGCCGCTGCCAGGCACTGCTGCTGACGGGAGATGCCACCAATGCCGACCCTGCCTGCAGCAAGTCTCCGCACCATCATGTCATCCAGCAGGCTATCCGGCAGGCGGCGACGGCAGAGCGCCATGCCGCCACCTTGATTGCTCGCCAAGGCGGTTACGAGCTGGGGAGGGAGGCGACATGAGACTGCCGCACGATTCACTCGGAGGCACTCTGGCCGCAGGGCTGACTTTGACCGGGGTGCTCTATCTTCTCGTGCGTACCCTGATGTAGGAGGTCGGAACATGGCACTGCTCGATTTCGCGTTCCGCTGGGCACATATCCTCTTCGCGCTGGTCTGGATTGGTCACAACTACGCCAATGTAGTGAAACACCCCACCTTCGTGCCCCTGAATGGCGAGGCCAGCGAGACAGAGCGTAGCGCGGCGTTGGAGGCCAGGATGCAGCGCGAGCATGGCACCTTCCGCTACGCCTCCATCGTGGTCTGGGTATCCGGCATGGCCATGTTGTGGTATCGGGGCTGGCTGGTCGATGCGCTTTGGCTCGAGGGGCCTTATGCGGTCATCGGCATGGGTGCCTGGATTGGCACGCTGATGCTGCTCAACCTGTGGCTGGTGCTGTGGCCCCACCAGAAAAAGGTACTGGGCTTCGTGCCGGCGCCGATGGAAGAGCGGCTGCGCTGCTCGCGCATCACCTTTCTGTCGTCGCGCACCAATACGATCCTGTCGATTCCCCTGCTGTTCTTCATGGCGGCCAGTGGGCACGGCTTGCATCTCTTTTTCTGAACGCCTTTTTCAAAGCGCTGGTGCGAAGGGGGAGGCATGGCTTCCGTTCCTGTTTACAACTTTGCTGCCGGCCCCGGCACCATGCCCCGCGAGGTCCTGCAACAGGCTCGTGAGGAGCTGCTGGGCTGGCGCCACAGCGGCATGTCCGTAATGGAGATGCCCTTCACCGGCGGGGAGTTCCAGGCTATTCAGCAGCAGGCCCAGCAGGATCTGCGCGAACTCCTCGGGATGCCTTCCGACTATCGCATTCTGTTCCTGCAGGGCGGGGCCTCGGCCCAGTTCGCGCTGCTGCCGATGAATCTGCTGCCCCACGATGGCCGGGCGGATTACCTCGATACCGGGTACTGGTCGCGCAAAGCCATGGCGGAGGGAAGCCGCTATGCCCGGATCCGCATTGCCGCCAGCGGTGCAACACACGACTACCGCTGCATTCCCTCCCAGGCCGAGTGGGAGCTGGACCCCGAGGCGGGTTATTGCCACATCACCAGCAACGAAACGGCCGACGGCCTGGAATACCATTGGCTGCCTGATACCGGCAGTGTGCCCTTGGTGGCCGACATGACCTCCGACTTCCTGTCGCGCCCCATCGCCATCGAACGCTTCGGCGTGATCTATGCCGGCGCGCAGAAGAACATCGGCCCGACCGGGCTGACGATCGTCATCGTCCGCGACGACATGCTGCATTCGGCGCGACCGGAAACGCCCTCGGTTTTCAACTATTGCGTGCAGGCCGAGAGCGAAGGGCGATACAACACGCCGCTGACCTACGCCATCTATCTCGCTGGGCTGATGTTTCGCTGGCTGAAGCGCCAGGGCGGCCTGAGTGCCATGGCCCTTCGCAATCGGTGCAAGAGCGAAAGGCTGTACGAGGCCATCGACACCAGCCAACTCTACGTGTGCCGCTCGCGAAAAGAGGACCGATCCCTGATGAACGTCTGCTTCGATCTGACGGACGCCTCGCTGACGGCCGAGTTTGTGGCGCAGGCGCAGCGGCGAGGGCTGCTGCACCTGCAGGGGCATCCCGCTCGCGGTGGGGTGAGGGCCAGTCTCTACAATGCCATGCCCGAGCAGGGCGTCGATGCGCTGATCGACTTCATGGGGGAATTCGCTTCCCGTCATGCTGGGCAGCCTGCCGCCAGCTGCCTTTCTCACCCGAGGTAGGTTCATGTCCCGCCATCTCATGACGGCACTCATGCGGGGCAAGCCATCGCTCGCTCGCCGGCTCGCCTTCGCCCGGGCCAGGTGGAGTGCATGGCGCCAAGCCCGTTTGGCGACATCGGCCGATCAGGAGGTGAAGACTGGCTGCTTGGCCCCGCAGCGTGTCATGGGGCTGGAGTTCCCCAATCCGCTTGGTATCGCCGCTGGATTCGATAGGTGGGGGCAGTTGGGGCGGAAGGCGGGTGCCCTGGGGTTCGGCTGCATCGAAATCGGCACCCTGACGCCGCTCGACATGGCCGTATTTGTGAACAGCGAACCGACCCGCGATGGTAGCGGAGCGATGCTGGGGGTCAATATCGGAATGAGCCCAGGGACCGAAGCTTCCCAGGCCCCTCAGGACTATCTCGTCTGCCTGGGTGCGGTGTGGAGCCGGGCCGACTACATCACGATCAACCTGTGCAGTCCCCAGGCAGGCGCGCTGCTGCATCCCGACTTCAAGGCAGGGCTGGATGAACTGCTGGCCGCCTTGAAGCAGGAGCAGCGAGCCCTAACCGTCGTGTCTGGCCGCTACGTGCCCTTGGCGGTGAAGATCAGGCTGACCCAGGGGAGTCGCGAGCCTCCCGAGGTAGTGGCCCGCCTGGCAGCGCTGCGCTTCGACGCCGTGGTGGCGGCGATCGACGCCGGTCCACCGGCCACGCCCGAGCGCTATGCCATGTGGCAGACGCCGCTGTGGCAGCGCCAGGCCTGTGAGCAGGTCGACAGGCTCGCCACCCTGCTTGCGGGAAACCTGCCGATCATCGCGGTGGGTGGAATCGCCTCGGCGGGCCATGTCGCCGGGCGGCTGAGCGCCGGTGCCGCGCTGGTACAGATGCATGACGCTCTGGTCTACCAAGGACCTGGAGTCGCTCACATCATTCAGCGAGAAATGGTGAACTATCCCTGCGCTGGCTCAAAGCCTTCAGGGCTTCAGTTTGGTGAAGAAGGGTAACGTCACGGCAGAATCGTATTTCTTTGCCGACTCGACTAGCGTGATAAGAGCCGTGTGAGAGAAAAATTCATGCTGCCCGGAGCGCCCATGCCGCTCGATGTCTTCCATCCTGCCGTCAGCCAGTGGTTCGAACGCGACCTCGGTGCGCCTACCGAGGTCCAGGCGCGCGCCTGGCCGGCCATCGGTGCGGGTGGCCATGTGCTGATTGCCGCGCCCACCGGTTCGGGCAAGACGCTGGCGGCATTCCTTGCCGCCATCGATGGCCTGATGCGTCGCGGGCTCGAGAATGAGTTGCCCGACGAGACGGTGGTGCTCTACGTCTCGCCGCTGCGCGCGCTCTCCAACGACATCCAACGCAACCTGCAGCTACCCATCGCCGGTATCGGCGAGGCGCTCTCGATGGAGGGCCGGGCGCCGCCGGAGATCCGCGCCTGGGTGCGCACCGGCGATACCACGTCATCGGAGCGCGAGCGCATGCGCAAGCGTCCGCCGCATATCGTCGTGACCACGCCGGAATCGCTCTACGTGCTGCTGACGTCCGAGTCGGGCCGGCGGATGCTCTCCACCGTACGCACGGTGATCGTCGACGAGATCCATGCCGTGGCCGGCACCAAGCGCGGCTCGCACCTGGCGCTGTCGCTGGAGCGCCTGGCCGGGCTCACCGCCAGCCCGCCGCAGCGCATCGGGCTCTCGGCGACGCAGAAGCCGGTCGAGGCGGTGGCGGCCTTCCTTACCGGCGGCGCCGACTGCACGATCATCGATACCGGCCACGTGCGCGAGCGAGACCTGGCCATCGAGGCATCCGGCTCGCCGCTTACCGCAGTGATGGCCAATGAGGTGTGGGAAGAGGTCTACGACCGCCTGGCAGAATTGGTGAGAGAACACCGTACCACGCTGATCTTCGCCAACACCCGGCGCGTCTGCGAGCGGGTGGCACGCCATCTGGCCGACCGCCTGGGCGAGGAGTGGGTGACCTCGCACCATGGCAGCCTGGCTCGCGAGCACCGTCTGGAAGCCGAACAGCGCCTGAAGCAGGGCGAACTGCGCGCGCTGGTGGCCACCGCCTCGCTGGAGCTCGGCATCGACATCGGCGACGTCGACCTGGTCTGCCAGCTCGGCTCGCCGCGCTCGATGTCGGCCTTTCTGCAGCGGGTAGGGCGTTCCGGCCATGGCGTGGGGCGCGTGCCCAAGGGGCGGCTGTTCCCGCTGACCCGCGACGATCTGGTGGAGAGTACGGCGCTGATGGGGGCCGTGCAGGCCGGCGAGCTCGACCGGCTGCACATCCCCGAGGGGCCGCTCGACGTGCTGGCCCAGCAGATCGTCGCCGAGGTCGCCGGGGCGGGGGAGACCGACGAGGCGGAACTGCTCGAATGCATCCGTCAAGCCTGGCCTTACCAGGCGCTGAGTGAGGAGCGCTTCGAGGCGGTGGTGCAGATGCTTGCCGATGGCTACACCACCCGACGCGGACGGCGCGGCGCCTACCTGCACCGCGACCGGGTCAACGGCCGCCTGCGCCCGCGGCGCAACGCGCGGCTCGTCGCCCTGACCAACGGCGGGGCGATTCCCGATCACTTCGACTACGACGTGATCCTGCAGCCCGAGGAGATCCGCGTCGGCACCGTCAACGAGGACTTCGCCTTCGAGAGCATGCCGGGCGACATCTTCCAGCTCGGCAACCAGGCCTATCGCATCCTGAAGCTCGCTACCGGCAAGCTCTACGTTGAGGATGCCCGCGGTGCTCCGCCGAGCATCCCGTTCTGGTTCGGTGAAGCCCCGGCGCGCACCGCGGAGCTATCCGAGGCGGTGTCGCGGCTGCGCGAGGGCATCGACCGGCAACTGGCCGAGGGCGACGAGAGCGACGCCCAGCAGTGGCTGGAAACCGAGTACGGCCTGACACCCGCCGCCGCCGAGCAACTGGTGCGCTACCTCGCCGTGGCGCGGGCGGCGCTGGGCGTGATCCCTTCCCAGCGCCACCTGGTGCTGGAGCGCTTCTTCGACGAGGCGGGCGACATGCATTTGGTGCTGCACTCGCCGTTCGGCTCCAAGCTCAACCGCGCCTGGGGCCTGGCGCTGCGCAAGCGCTTCTGCCGCAAGTTCAACTTCGAGCTGCAGGCGGCGGCACTGGAGGACAGCATCGTACTGTCGCTGGGACCGACCCACAGCTTCCCGCTGGACGAGGTGTGGGCCTATCTCAACAGTAAAACGGTGCGCGAGGTGCTGATCCAGGCGCTGCTCGACGCGCCGATGTTCGGCCTGCGCTGGCGCTGGAACGCCTCGGTGGGGCTCGCCGTGCCGCGCACCCGCAATGGCAAGCGGCGCCCGCCGCAGCTGCAGCGCCAGGACTCCGAGGACCTGCTCTCGGTGGTCTTCCCCGACCAGCTCGCCTGCGCCGAGAACCTGGCCGGCGCGCGGGAGCTACCCGACCATCCGCTGGTCGACCAGACCCTGCACGACTGCCTGACCGACGCCATGGACATCGACGCCCTGGAGCGCTTGCTGGCACGCCTCGAAGCCGGCGACGTCGCCGTCAGCGGGCGCGACCTGGCGGTGCCTTCGCCGCTCTCGGAGGAGGTGGTCAATGCACGGCCCTACGCCTTCCTCGACGACGGCGCCCAGGAGGAGCGGCGCACACTCAGCGTGCGCACCGGCGACGCGCTCGACGTGGCCGATGCCGCCGCCTCGGCGCGCTACGCCCCCGAGGTGGTGGCGCGCGTACGCGAGGAGGCCTGGCCAGTGCCGCGCGATGCCGACGAGCTGCACGATGCCCTGGTCATGAGCGGCTTCATTGCCGCAAGCGAGACCGACGCTGATTGGCGGCCCTGGTTCGAGTCGCTCGCCGAGTCGCGGCGTGCCACCCTGGTCACGCCGCTTGGCGGCGAGCCGCTATGGCTGGCGGCGGAGCGCCTGGGCGAGCTGCTGGCGATCCATCCCGAGGCTGCGTTCGCTCCGCCCATCGCGGCGGTGGGCGAGGTGCCGCAAACACCCGACGAGGCGCTGATCGAGCTGCTGCGCTCGCGCCTGGAAACGTTGGGGCCGGTCACGGCGGCAAGCCTGGCCGTGTCGCTAAGCGTATCGACCGAGCGCACCATGGCGGCGTTGGCACGCCTGGAGGTGGAGGGCTTCGTGTTGCAGGGCGCTTTTCTGGAGGGCAGCGACGTGGCCTGGTGCGAGCGTCGCCTGCTGGCGCGTATGCATCGCTATGCCATCGACCGCCGCCGCGCCGAGATCGAACCGGTGAGCATTCAGCACTACCTGCGCTTCCTGCTTGACTGGCACGGTCTGACCGAACGGCCGGAGGGGCCCGAGGCATTGGCCGGAGCGGTAGAGCGGCTTGAAGGTTTCCCCGTCGCTGCGGGTGCCTGGGAGAGCGACGTGCTGCCGGCGCGGGTGGCCGACTTCACACCGCATATGCTCGACCAGTTGCTCGCCAGTGGGCGCTTCATCTGGCTGCGGCTGCTGCCACCCCGAATAGCCGAGGGCGATGAGCGCCAGCGCCCCGGGCCGCTGCGCAACACCCCGGTCGCTCTGATCGACCGCCAGGCGCTGGCCGACTGGCGCGAGGCGGCGCCGGCCCCCGAATTGGACGAACTTCCGCTCTCCGGCGGCGCGCGCCGGGTGCTGGAAGCCTTGCAGGGCGGCGGGGCGATGTTCTTCGCCGACCTGCTCGGCCCCACCCGCATGCTGCGCACCCAGGTCGAAGAGGCACTGGGCGAGCTGGCCTCCTGGGGCCTGGTCACTTCCGACAGCTTTACCGGCCTGCGCGCGTTGATCGCCCCGGCCAGCAAGCGCCCGCCGATTGCCACGAGTGGACGCAGGCGACGGCGTCATGCGCCGGGCGTGGATGCCGCCGGGCGCTGGTCGTGGCTGCCGGCACCCGCGCGCGAGTCGCCCGTCGGGAAGCGTCGCATCACGACCGACATGGAGAGCCTTGAGCATATCGCCTGGGTGCTGCTGGAGCGCTACGGTGTGGTGTTCCGGCGGGTGATCGAGCGCGAGCCAGCGTTGCCGCCATGGCGCGAACTCTTGTATGTCTATCGCCGCCTGGAGGCTCGCGGCGAGATCCGCGGTGGGCGCTTCGTGCAGCAGTTCGCCGGCGAGCAGTTCGCCCTGGCCGAGGCAGTGGGAGGGCTCAAGGCCATGCGCCGGCGCGAACCGGACGGCACGCAAGTCGTGGTGGCTGCCGCCGATCCGCTCAACCTGATGGGTATTCTCACGCCCGGCACGCGGTTGCCTGCCGTCTCGGGTAATCGCCTGCTCTATCGCGACGGCGTGCCGGAGGCGGTGCTGCATAACGGCGAGGTGCACTTCCTCGAGGCCCTGCCTGCCGCGGAAAAGTGGCAGGTGCAACAATTGCTTCGGCGTGGGCCGGGGCATGAAAAACCCCCGGCACCCGAGGTGCCAGGGGCTGCGCTCACGATGCGCTGACGATCAGTCGCGCCGCGTGCGATTCCGGAAAGGGTCGCGTTCATCCTTCTCGATACGCACTTCCTTGCGGATGGGGTGCCTCTGCTTCTCGCTCATGGCGTAGGTCAATAGCGCCACTGCGGCCACGCTCACGGTCAGCATTGTGATGATACCCATGTGCATGTCCTCCTGCGGGTGAATGGGGCGACCCTCGGGACCTCACTGTCCCTACGAGAGGTGTGCCTTCGACTTGAGGGTGGCAGCTTTCTCGCTGGCCGACAAATACTTTGACTCGATGTCAGCGACTAAGTTTTCACGCTTCGCGAGAAACCCGTTTTGACGCTTCGCAACAAGGCGGCCGCTAGTTGCCGACCCGCACCACGACCTTGCCGAATGGCCCGCTGTCGAGTCGCTTCTGGCCTGATTGGCTGGCTCGACGCTTACCCGAGCTCATGGCCTTCTAGCATGGAGCCGGATCGGTATTGCTTTTTGCATGGTTTTAGTGAAATATATTTCCAAGTATATACTTCTGGCTAATGCCTTGGGTGGTTCTACGTGATTCTACGGATGCCCTGTCCGTAATAATTACTAAGAAATATCACTAGGATGAATTGCGCAGTCTCCCGGATTTATTTTCTGCCTCACCAGTTTATTCTCCCCGATGTCAGCTTTCTGACCAGTTCACGATTCCATCATTAAAATAAACAAGAGCGCTGCTTGGTAGTGCACTTGATATTATCAAGCACGCCGGGAGAAGGCATTTTCATGAGCGTCAACAGGCGTAATTTCCTCAAGTATGGTGGTGCTGCCGCGGTGGGTACCGTAATGGCACCGAGCATTGTCAAGGCCCAGGAGACTTTCAACTGGCGCATGACCACCAGTTGGCCCTCGGGCTTTCCGTTCTTCCAGTCGGGGCCGGGTTCCGCCACGGATTTCGCCAAGCGGGTCGAAGACATGTCCGGCGGGCGCATCAAGATTCGCGTCTATGGCGCCGGTGAACTGATTCCGGCCTTCGATGGCTTCGATGCCGTGTCGCGGGGCCAGCAGGTCCAGTTGAACCATGCTTGCTCCTACTACTGGGCCGGCGAATCCTTTGCCGCCCAGTATTTCACTACCGTGCCTTTCGGCATGACTTTCCAGGGTTTCAACGCCTGGCTGGCGCACGGTGGCGGCTACGAACTGTGGAAGGAAACCTACGAGCCCTACAACCTGATCCCGCTCGCGGTGGGCTGTACCGGCGCGCAGCCGGTGGGCTGGTTCCGCGAGCCGGTGACCAGCGTGGCGGACTTCCGTGGCCTGAACATTCGCATGCCGGGTCTGGCCGGCGACGTCTACAACGCCATCGGCGCCAACGCCCGCCTGCTGCCCGGTGGCGAGATCTTCTCGGCGCTGGAGCGCGGCGCCATCGATGCGGCGGAGTGGGTGGGGCCCTATCTCGACCGCGCGCTGGGCCTGCACAACGCGGCCAAGCACTACTACTCCTCGGGCTGGCACGAGCCTTCCACCACCACCGAAGTCATCGTCAACAAGGACGCCTACGACTCCTTGCCCAGCGATCTCCAGGCGGTGCTTCACAACGCGGCCGCGGCCTGCAACATCACCTCCCACACCTGGATCGAAGCGCAGAACGGCGACGCCCTGGATGACCTGGTCAACAACCACGGCGTGGCGTTCGAGACCCTGCCCGACGACGTCATCCGGGCCCTGTTCGAGGCGACCCGCGACATTCTCGCGACCGAGGCCGACAAGGATCCGCTGGTCAAGCGTATCAACGACAGCTTCTGGGCGTTCAAGAAGAAGCATGACGGTTGGCAGGCCAACAGCGAGGGCGTATTCGCCAACACCATCAGTCGTTACGGCCAGGGCATGATCTGAGCCCGGCCTGCCCCTCGGCTCCGGCTCCCGGAGCCGAGGGACTTTACTGACCTGCCTTTCAAAGGCCACCTCTACCTCGCTTCAGACGTCCACCGGGGGCCAGCCCGGAGGAGGGAGATTGCATGCTGCGTTTCTGCACCTCGCTCGAGCGCCTGCTCGAGCGTATCACCGGCTTTGCCGGCTTCATCGGTTGCGTGGCCATGATCGTCATGGTCGCGCTGATCTTCGGCAATATGCTGAGTCGCTATGCCTTCGGCCTGGGCGCGGTGTGGGCCCAGGAGCTGGAGTGGTACCTGCTGTCGGTCATGGCGATGATGGGCATCGCCTATGCCATGAAGTTCGACGACCACGTCCGCGTGGATATCCTTTCGAGCCGCTTCAGCCCCGTTGGCATGATGTGGTTGAACCTCATTACCGCGCTCCTGGTGGCGCTGCCGTGCGCGCTGCTCATCATCCATTACAGCTTGCCCTTCGCCGAGACCTCGTTCATCCGCGGTGAGCGCTCGCCCAATTCGTCCGGTCTTCCCTGGCGCTGGATCCCCAAGGCCCTGGTGGTGGTCGGC
The DNA here is from genome assembly GCF_046723295.1 of Halomonas sp. A29. NCBI lineage: Bacteria > Pseudomonadati > Pseudomonadota > Gammaproteobacteria > Oceanospirillales > Halomonadaceae > Halomonas > Halomonas sp. A29. The sequence continues at coordinate 226,572 of NZ_JAXQPR010000001.1, read as the reverse complement.
TTCGTCTTCGTGGCGACCGAGTCGCTGCGCCAGGTGCTGGAGAACGGCCGGCGCCTCGTTCAACACTACGCTGGGAGAGCCTGACCCATGCCCTTGGAATATTATGCGCTGGCCATGATCGTGGCCTTCTTCGTGCTGGTGATGACGGGGATTCCGGTCGGCTTCGTGGTGGCCTTCGTCGGCTTCGTGTTTGGCTTCATCGGCTTTGACGGCTGGCTGTTCGAGCTGCTGCCCTCGCGGATCTACGGGGTCGTTGCCAACTACACCCTGCTGGCCATACCGCTGTTCGTGTTCATGGGCGTGATGCTGGAGCGCTCGAAGATCGCCGAGCGCATGCTCGACGTGATTGGCCACCTGTGCGGCGGCTTGCCGGGCGGGATGGCCCTGGCGGTGATCATCGTGGGTGTATTGCTGGGGGCGGCGACGGGCATCGTCGGTGCGGCCATCGTCACACTGACCTTGATGGCGTTGCCTACCCTGGTACGCCGCGGTTACAAGAAGACGGTGGCTTGCGGCACCATCTGTGCCGCCGGCACCCTGGGGCAGATCATCCCGCCCAGCCTGGTGCTGCTGGTGCTGGCCGATATCATGAACCTCTCCGTCGGCAGCTTGTTCGCCGCGGCCCTGGTGCCCGGCCTGCTGCTGGCCGGCATGTACCTGGCCTATCTGCTCGTACTGGCCTTCTTCTTTTCCGCCGACGTGCCCGCCATCGACGAGCAGGAGCGTGCCGCCGTCAGCAAGCTGGAGCTGGGCAAGGACTTCGTCAAGGTCGTGGTGCCGCCGCTGCTGCTGATCTTCGCCGTGCTCGGCTCGATCATCGGTGGCGTGGCCGCGCCCACGGAGGCGGCTTCGGTGGGGGCCGTGGGCGCCTTGCTGTTGACGATCGTGTCCGGTCGCATGTCGCTCCCGGTACTCTCCGAAACCGTGAAGACCTCGCTGCGCATCAGCTGCATGATCTTCTTCGTGCTGATCGCCTCGCAGGTGTTTGCCCTGGCCTTCAGGGGCCTGGACGGCGAGTTCCTGATCGAAGCGATGTTCGAGTGGGTGCCGGGCGGCATGTACGGCACGCTGATCTTCATGCTGCTGCTGATCTTCTTCCTGGGCTTCTTCCTCGAGTGGATTCAGATCTCCTACATTGCCGTGCCGCTGTTCCTGCCCTTCCTGGCGAGCCAGGGCGACATGTCCATGGTCTGGGTAGCGATCCTCATCGCCATGAACCTGCAGACCTCGTTCCTGACGCCACCCTTCGGCTGGTCGTTGCTGTTCATGAAGGGGGTGGCACCGCCGGGGATCACCACGGGCGACATCTACAAGGGGGCCGTGCCTTTCGTGCTGATCCAGATACTCGCCCTGGCGCTGATCATCGTCTTCCCCGATGTGGTGCTGTGGTTACCCCGAGTGGTAGGATGGTGAGTCGCAAATAGCACTGCCCGAGTTCGAAATCAGGCCCTGCCAATTCTTGTGCATATTGAGGTTGGTGGGGCCTGTGGCTCGACAATAACTGTAGCTCAACAATAATAAGTAAACAGGTATACGCCAGTGTTCACGTTCAGAACCAAACTGACACTGCTTACCTTGCTCCCTCTGTTGGTTCTCATTGCTGGCGTGACGTTCTTTGCCATCCATCAGAGTGCGCGGTTGAGTGGGGTGCAGTCGGAGATCCTCAAGGACGGATTACTGGAAGCCAAGAAGGCCGAACTGAAGAATTACATGGAACTCGCCTATACGGCGATCCGTGACATCTACGAAGATCCTTCCCTAACCCGAGACGTGGCGCAACGCCGCGTGGCGGAGGCTTTCCATCGCATGGAATACGGCTCCGATGGCTACTTCTTCGTCTATGACTACGACGGCCTGAGCATCGTCCATCCGCGGCTCAGCCACCTGGTGGGACAGAACCTGTGGAACTTCCGCGATGAGGACGGCAAGTTGCTGATCCAGAACCTCGTCCAGCGCGCCCAGGAGGGCGGGGGCTATACCGAATATCGCTGGGACAAGCCTTCCGGCGGGGAGTCGGTACTCAAGCTGGGTTATTCCCTCGGCCTGGATGAGTGGGGCTGGATGGTGGGCACCGGGCTGTATCTGGATGACATCGAGCAGGTCGTCAGCCAGATGGAACGGCACATGGTGGAGAATGCGCGCAAGACCATCCTGCTGATGGCTTTCTTCACCGCTTCCAGCCTGCTGGTCATCGCCGTGATCGGCCTTGCGGTCAATCTGAGCGAGGCGCGGGTGGCGAATCGCAAGCTGGTCAAGATGGCGCAGAAGACCTTCAGCTTCCTGGAGAAGGAGCGGCGGCGCATCTCCCGCGAGCTGCACGACGGCATCAACCAACTGCTGGTGTCGGCGCGTTTCAAGCTGGAGCGTATCGACGATGCGCTGGGCCGCGGCGACCATCTGGATGCCTACTCTTCCCTGGCAGCGGCCGATCGCATCCTCGAGACGGGCATCCAGGATCTCAGGCGGCTCGCCTATGATCTGCGCCCCAGCGTACTCGACGACCTGGGGCTGGTGGCGGCCCTGGAGAGCCTCTGTTCGGATCTGGTGGAGCGCAAGCCGCTCCAGCTGCACTTCGAGTCGAACATCGACAGCCGTCAGTGCCAGCCGGTGCTGGCCACGGCGCTCTATCGCATCACCCAGGAGAGCCTGCACAACATCGAGAAGCATGCCGACGGAGCCCGCCAGGTGAAGGTAAGGGTGCTGCGACGACGGAGTTGGGTGTACCTGGAGATCGCGGACGATGGCGCAGGCTTCACCTGGCATGCCGATCGTCGCCATGAGCAGGACGGAACCGGCATGGGGTTGCGCAACATTCAGGATCGCGTCGACCTGCTGGGTGGGCGTCTGACGATCGAGACGGCGCCCGGCAGGGGGGTGCGCATCAAGCTGAAAGTGCCGTTTCAGCGTGTTTCCAGCAACACAAGCGGAGAGAGAGTCGATGGAAGGGTCTATACGCGTACTTTTGGCGGACGACCATCCGCTGGTGCTGGAGGGGCTGCGCTACCGACTGGAAGCTCAGCAGGGCGTTGACCTCATCGGGGTGGCCAGCTCAGGCCAGGAGTTGCTGAAACTCGCCCAGGAGTTGCAGCCAGACGTAGTCGTCACGGACATCACCATGCCCGGCCTGTCTGGCCTCGAAGCCTGCAAAATTCTGCAGGAGACCTGTCCGAACATCCGGGTGCTGGTGCTGACCATGCATGACAACGAGGAGTACATCCGGCGTGCGGTGGCCTGCGGGGCCGCTGGCTATCTGCTCAAGGATGCGTCGGCGGAGCAGATGGTCTTTGCCTTGCGTGAAGTGGCAGCCGGACGCAGCCACTTCGGCTCCAGCGTCTCGCGGGTCCTGCTCGAGGAGAAGGAAGGGCGATTGACCCAGCGCGAAACCGATATCCTGAAGCTGATGTTCGAAGGCATGAGCAGCCGCGACATCGGCGAAGCGCTAGCCATCAGTGCCCGCACGGTGGAGTCGCATCGCAGCAATATCTATCGCAAGCTCAACACCAACTCCTTGGCGGGCCTATTTCGCTATGCGATGCGGCATGGCCTGGTCGAGTTGGAATAGTTCCGCTCTATCGAAACCATTGATACGTTGGTCTTTGACCTCAACTTTGCTTGAGGTCGTATCGTTCATCGCATCTTCATCCAGCCAGGAGAACCAGCAATGAACGATGCGATCAAGGTGGCCGTAATCTACGGCAGCGTGAGGGAAGGGCGCTTCGGCGACACCGTGGGGCAGTGGGTCGTGACCCAGATCCAACGCCGGGAGGCTTTCTCGCCGGTGGTGGTCGACCCCGCTGCCGAGCCGACAGAGTCCTTCGCCAAGCGCCTCGACGAGGCGGATGCCTTCATCGTGATCACGCCCGAATACAACCACTCTTACCCCGCCGCACTCAAGGTGCTGGTCGACGCCTACAAGGCGGAGTGGCAGGCCAAGCCCGTGGCCTTCGTCTCCTACGGCGGTGCTTCGGGTGGGCTGCGTGCGGTGGAGCACCTGCGCCATGTCTTCGCCGAGCTGCATGCGGTGGGTATCCGCGACGGCGTGATGTTTCCCAACGCCTGGGAGCAGTTCGACGAACACGGGCAACCGTTGCAAGCCCAGCGCTATGAGCGCGGCATGCAGACCGTACTGGCGCGGCTCGCCTGGTGGGCCGAGACCCTGCGCCGGGGCCGGGCGGAACGCGACTATGCCCAGGCGGTCATGCTGTGATTGAGTGAGGCCGCCTGGCCGCTGTGATGACTCAATCGTGGGCGATTTGGGCGCGCAGCCAGGCAATCTCCTCGGCCCAGATCTCGGGCTCGATGGTTTCGAGCACCAGCGGGATTTCGTCGATGCGTGGGTCGCGCATGATGGTGGTGAAGGCATCGAGGCCGATGTTGCCCTGGCCCAGGCTGTGGTGGCGGTCGACGCGGCTGGCGTATTCGCTCTTGGCATCGTTGAGGTGCATGCCGCGCAGGTACTCGAAGCCGACTACCTTACCGAACTCGTCGAGGGTGGCAGCGCACGCCTCGGGGGTGCGCAGGTCGTAGCCGGCAGCGAAGGCGTGGCAGGTATCGATGCATACCCCAACCCGCGACTTGTCGTCGACCTGCTCGATGATCTCGGCCAGGTGCTCGAAGCGCCAGCCCAGGTTGGTGCCCTGGCCGGCGGTGTTCTCGATCACCGCGACGACGCCACGGGTCTCGGCCAAAGCGTGGTTGATCGAGTCGGCGATGCGGGTCAGGCACTCGCTCTCGCTGATCTTGTTCAAGTGGCTGCCGGGGTGGAAGTTGAGCAGGGTCAGCCCGAGCTGCTCGCAGCGCTGCATCTCGTCGAGGAAGGCGGCGCGCGACTTCTCGAGCCCTGCGTTGTCCGGATGGCCCAAGTTGATCAGGTAGCTGTCGTGGGGAAGGATCTGCCCGGGGCCAAAGCCGTGCTCCCGACAGGCGGCGCGGAAGGCCTCGATGGTGGCATCGTCGAGGGGCTTGGCCCGCCACTGGCGCTGGTTCTTGGTGAACAGGGCAAAGGCGTTGGCGCCGATCTCGACGGCGCGCAGTACGGCCTGGTCGGGCCCGCCGGCGGCACTGACATGGGCTCCGAGGTATTTCATCTGGCCTCTCCATGGGTTGGGCGTCGCCAATACGATAGCACGCACATCATCTCTCCATCTTGCCCCCTCGCCACTCGCCTTGGTCCTGCTAGGCTCAAGGGAGGGAGTCGAGGAGAGGCTACATGTTGCTACTCGTGCTGGTGGCGATGAGCGCCCCCATCGAGGAAGACCCGGTCGCAGCGGCGCTGGCGCGTATCGATGCGCTGCAGGGCTATCGCCTGACGCTGCGCAGCCAGGGCAGTGGCGGAGAAGAAATCATCCGCTACAGCTATCAGCAGCCGGGTTACGTACGCATGGATATGGAAATCCCCTATCGTGGAGCGGTGCTGATCTATCGCCCCGATACAGGCAAGGTCCAGCTGTGGCCATTCGGCGGTCCTGGCAGTCGGCCGGGTCTCTCCCTTCGCCCCACCAACCGCATGGTACGCAGCTCGCGTGGGCATCGTGTGGACCAGTCGGACGTGGGCACGCTGCTGCGTAACGTGCAGCGGTTACAGCAACACGGCAATGCACGCTTGCTCGGTGCGACGACGATCAATGAGCACCCGGTGCTGCATGTGGTGGTGGAGGCCGAGCCGGGGCGGGCGGTGCACGAGGTGGCGCGCTACGATCTATGGCTCGACGAGGAAACGCTGTTCCCGCTGCGGGTGATCAGCTATGACCGGCGTGGCGAGCGCCTGGAAAGCGTGCACCTGGAAGATGTGTCCCTCGACCCGGCCTTTCCCCGTGGGCATTTCTCGCCCTGACGTGCATGGTGAGTAGCGCCCATGGCAAGCTTCGACTTCGATACCACCTGGCACATCAAAGCTCCGATCGGCGAGGTGTTCGACGCGTTGGCCGATTCGATGCATTGGCCCGACTGGTGGCCTGGGCTGGTCGACGTGCAGTCGCTCGAGGCTGGGGATGACCAGGGAATCGGGCGCACCCAGCGTTTCGTCTGGAAGAGCCGATTGGGCTATCGTCTGCGCTTCGATATCCGCATTACTCGCGTCCATGTCCCATGTTTGATCGAAGGGGTAGCGAGCGGTGATGTGGCCGGAATTGGCAAATGGCAACTGCACGAAGGGAGTACCGGCACTCGAATCCGCTATACCTGGCGGGTACATACGGTGCGGCCCTGGTTGAGCCTGCTCTCACGCGTGGCTCGCCCATTGGTGCTGTGGAATCATCGTGCCATGATGCGGACAGGTGCCAAGGGGCTAGCGCAGCACTTGAGGTGTGTTCCGGCGCCTTGTCGGCGTACCGAGGACTGAATGTGGATTGAGTAAGGGTTCGCGCAACATTGGTAGTCCATTGAGCCAAACGGTATTCTTCCTTCATGACCCATAACCGCCGTAAAAAGACCATGAAGGGCACGCGCAATAGCATCGACGATCAGCGATTGTCCGGGGAAACGCATGGTTGCGGCTCTCATACTGACCCTTGCGAGAAAGTTCGTTGTGAGCTCGAGGAGGTACGCGAGGAAATCGCTCATCTCAGGCGCACCCTGCATCGTATTCAGCAAATTGCCCGGTTGGGTTACTGGAAGGCCAGTCTCAAGGAGAATGAGCTGTTCTGGTCCGATGTGATCTACGACATTTTCGGCGTCGCCCCCGAGACCTTCACCCCCAGTATTCGGGCTTTCAAAGCCATGGTGCATCCCGAAGACCTGGAAAGTGTCGAAGCCGGCATGTGGCGCGCCCAGGAAACCGGCAGCCACGACGTGGAGCATCGCATCGTGCGCCCCGATGGCGAGGTGCGCTGGGTGCATGAGCTGGCCGACTACGCGCCCGAGGGTGACGAGCAGATCCTGATCGGCACGGTGCGCGACATCACCGAGCAGAAGAGACTGGAACTGCGATTGCGCCAGCTTTCGCGCACCGACGAACTCACCGCATTGTTCAACCGGCGCTATTTCATGCAGCGGCTGGTGCAGGAGCTGGCTCGCTATCGCCGTTATGACAGGCCGACATCGGTGGTGCTGTTCGACTTCGATTACTTCAAGCGTATCAATGATACCCATGGCCACCCCGCCGGTGACCAGGTGTTGATGAGCGTCGGCAAGCTACTGCGCGAAAAGCTGCGCACGAACGACATTCCTGCACGGCTCGGCGGAGAAGAGTTTGCCCTCCTGCTGCCCGAAACTGCGCTAGAGGAAGCCGTCGGCGTGGCGGAAAAGGTGCGCCAACTGGTGCTGGAGCAGACGTTTACCTCGGAGGAGGGGCACAGCTTCAGTACCTCGATTACCTGTGGTGTATCGTCATTCCACGGACCTGAAGAGACGGTGGAGGCCATCCTTCATCGTGCCGACCAGAATCTCTACCAGGGCAAGCGAGCTGGTCGCAATCGGGTCGTGGCGGATGAACGGAATGGCTGAAGGCGCGTCGTCACGAGGCGCGGCTATTCTGGAACGAGCCGACTGGCTGACCGATGCATTGGGCCTGGTGCTGGGCGAGCCGTCGAATCAGCCATTGAGCGCTTGTCTTTATCACGCCCTGCGCGAGTGGATTCAGTCGGGGCGACTGGCCAATGGCCAACGGCTGCCCTCCACCCGGCAGCTGGCGCAAGAACTGGGCCTGGGGCGCAATACGCTGCTGGCTGCCTTCGACCAACTGCTTGCTGAAGGCTTTCTGGTGACCCGCCACGGGGCAGGCACCTTCGTTGCTGACCTGCCGTTCGAGCACGCGGCGTCGGTTGTTGCCGCATCGAGCCCTCCGGCGAGGGCGGATACCGATTCGTCGCGACTCTCTTCGCGTGGCATGGCACTGCTGGCCTTTTGCCATGCCCGACAGGAGCGTCATTCCGCTTTCGTTCCCGGTGTTCCCGCGCTGGATCGCTTCCCCCACGCTCAATGGCAACGAATATTGCGTCGTCACCAGCAGCGCATGCCGACGGACTGGCTTGCCTACCAGGCCCGGGGCGGGGTGCCGGAGCTGCGCGAGGCACTGGCCGATTACCTGCAGCTTTCCCGTTCGGTGCGCTGCCGCCCCGAGCAGATTCTCATCGTTCAGGGGGCTCAGCAGGGCTTCGAACTGATCGTGCGGTTGTTGAGCGACAGCGGCGATCAGGTGTGGCTGGAGGAGCCGGGTTACCAGGGCGCCCAGGCCTGCTTTGCGGCAGCCGGGCTCGACATGACGCCGGTGCCCGTGGATGACGAGGGCATGTGCATCGATGCCCTGAACGATCCGGGGCATCCGCGGTTGATCTATGTGACGCCATCGCACCAGTACCCCAGCGGTGTGACCATGAGCCTGGCCAGGCGGTTGGCGCTGCTGGAAGCCGCCGAGCGGCACGGCGCCTGGATCGTGGAGGACGACTACGACAGCGAATTCCGCTACGGCCATCGGCCCATCGCGGCCCTGCAGGGGCTGGTGGACGATTCGCGGGTGATCTACGTCGGCACTTTCAGCAAGGTCATGTACCCCGGCCTTCGCTTGGGCTACCTGGTGTTGCCCGAGCCTTTGGTCGAACCGTTTCGCCAGGCCAATGCCCGGCTCCATCGCGAGGGGCAGTACGCCGTGCAGTCCGCCCTGGCCGAGTTCATTGTACGCGGCCATTTTTCGCGCCATATTCGTCACATGCGTGACTGCTATCGTCGGCGTCAGGCCCTGCTGCGCAAGGCGCTGGCACCGGCCGTGGCGCATGGTCTCCGGCTGTCCGAAGGGCAGGCCGGCATGCATCTCGTTGCCTGGCTCGGCGATGCCGAGCATGAGCGGAGCCTGGTCGAGCGGGCCCGGACCGAGGGCATCTCACTGTCGCCATTGTCGAGCTATTATCTCGCTGCCCCCCGACGCCCCGGCCTGGTGTTGGGCTATGCCGGCACTGCCGAGGCCGAAGTCGAGCGGGCCGGAGAGTGGCTGGCTCGAGCATGGCTGAAACTGGTGGGCAATACCTAGCCTGACATCAGTTCTGCCATCAACTCTGACAGCGAGCACCGCTGTTTTCCCTCTGCGTCGAAGTTCTCCGGCGCTAGCCAGCGCTCCAGGCGTGCCTCGGCGGCAGGCCATTCGCTGTCGAGCAGGGAAAACCAGGCGGTGTCGCGGTTGTGCCCGTTTGTCACCCGGTGCTGGCGGAAGATTCCCTCGAAACGAAAGCCCAGACGTTCGGCGGCGCGTCGCGAGGCGGCGTTGAGCGCATCGCACTTCCACTCGTAACGTCGATAGCCGAGCTCGAAGGCGTAGCGCATCATCAGCAGCATGGCTTCGGTGGCCGCCGGCGTACGCCGTAGTGCGGGCGTGAAGTGGATATGGCCAACCTCGATGCTGCCGTGCTCCGGCTCGATGTTGAGATAGCTGGCGACACCCAGCGCCCGACCGAGTGCCTGCTCCTCAGTCGTCACGACGATGGCATAGAACAGCGGGTCGTGGCTTTCCGACCTGGCCCCCAGCCAGGCGCGGTACTGCTCGGCATCGGTAAACGGCATGCCGCCGGAGTAGGTCCAGCGCGCTTCGGGGGCGTCGTGCGCCCCTTCACCGGGCGCCAGAAAAGCGGCATACAGCGAAGCGCCATGACGCTCCAGTGCCAACGGCTCGAGGCGGACCCTGTGCCCCTGTAGCGCAATGCGCCCGGGGTGGCGTGCCGGCTGCCAATCGGGCAGGGCGGCGCCGACCGGTTGGCCAAAATCGTTGCGGTTCACGTCATGGCTCTCGTCGGCCAGGGTCATGAAGTGCTCTCCTCTTCGGTCAGTTGCTGCATGTAGCGCCATAGCTGGCGCGCCTGTGGGTCGCGGCTCCCGGCCAGCGCTGCCTCGACACCAGCCTGGTCGGCCTCGGAGCGCTGGCGGCCGAGCTTGGCCTTGCCCGTGAGCGTCTCGATGGGCAGGCGAAAGCCGACCACGCCGGCCTGCATCTTCTCCAGGTAGCCCTGCTCACGGGACAGCGAATCGAGCAGGGCGGGTTCAAAATGCGCCAGGCTGCGATCGAGCAGGGCTCGCGTGGCCTCGCGATCCAGTAGTTCGAGGACGCCCGTGGCGTGCACGGCCAGGTAGTTCCAGGTCGGCACGGCGGGTTGGCTGGCGTACCAGGTCGGCGAGATATAAGCATGTGGGCCGCTGAAGACCGCCAGCGCCCGGCTGCCATCGAGCGAGCGCCAGTGCGGGTTGGCCCGGGCGAAATGGCCGTAGAGCATACCCAGCTCGCCTTCGCTGCGCTCCAGCAGCAGGGGAAGATGGGTGGCCTGCAGGTCGGTACCGACCAGGGCGGCGAAGCCGTGGCGCTCGATCAATTCCCAGGCCTGATTGCGCCCGAGCTGCATCGATGGGGGAACGTACATGACGCCTCCGGGTCAGCCTTGGTCCGCTTGCGTGTCGAACAGCAGGCCGTAGTGATAGAAGGTGGTGTCGCGCTGCCAGCCGAGCGATTCGTAGAGCGCCTGGGCGGTGTGGTTGGCCATTTCCGTGGCAAGCTTGAGGTGGCCGACACCATTGGCCTGGGCCAGCTCCCTGGCGGCCAGCATCAGGGCTCGGCCGACACCGCTGCGGCGTGCCTGCGGCGAGACGAACAGGTCGTTGAGCAGCCACAGCGGTGCCAAGCGCACAGTCGAGAGCAATGGATAGAGCTGAACGAAGCCCTGCAACTCCCCCAGCGCTCCTTCATGTACCAGGATATGAGAGTCGCCGCGCTCCAGGCGCGCCTGCAGGAAGCGTCTGGCGCCATCGAGGTCCGGTGCCTGACGATAGAACTGCCGGTAGCCGTCGAGCAGCTCGCTGAGCGGGTCGAGATCGGCTTGGGTGGCGTGGCGTATGGACATCGGTGCTCCCTCGTTTATTCAGCGTCCGTTGTGTCAGTTTGGCGTTTGACTGGCTCCTTGCTAAGAGCCATTTCAAGGAAGTTTTGAAGAGCCACTTTTCGTTGACGTTCAGGTCCGAAAACCGCCAGACATCGGCTGTACCCAGGCTAGAATGGAGCCATGAACCTCTCGACCGATATCTGCTATCAAGCCCTGCTGGCACGCGATGCTCGCTATGACGGACGCTTCTTCACCTGCGTGACCAGCACCGGTATCTACTGCCGTCCGATTTGTCCGGCGCAGACGCCGATGCTTGCGAACTGTCGTTTCGTCGCCTCTGCGGCGGCGGCGCAGGAAGCGGGTTTCCGACCGTGCCTGCGCTGCCGGCCGGAAAGTGCGCCGGAGTCGCCCGCCTGGGCCGGAACTTCGGCCACGGTCAAGCGGGCGCTGCGCTTGATCGACGAGGGCGCGCTGGACGAAGTCGGATTGGAAGCGCTGTGTGACCGATTGGGCGTGGGCTCGCGCCAGCTGCGGCGGCTGTTCCAGCGTCACCTGGGGGCCTCTCCGCTAGCCGTGGCCCAGACCCGGCGTCTACTGCTGGCCAAGCAGTTGCTGCATGAGACCGAGCTGCCACTCGCCGATGTCGCGCTGGCGAGCGGTTTCGGCAGCGTGCGCCGCTTCAACGAAGTGTTCCTGCACCTCTATGGCCGTGCGCCGGGCACCCTGCGCGGTCGCCGCGCCGAGCATTCCCAAGCGGCTGCGCTGACGCTTCGACTGCCTTACCGGCCACCCTATGACTGGCAGGCGATGCTGGCTTTCCTGGCCCGGCGGATCATCCCGGGGCTCGAGTGCATCGACGAGGAGCGCTATCAGCGGGTCTTTCGGGTCGGCGAGACGATCGGCAGCGTAAGCGTGACGCATGCTCCTGGCGATAACGCGCTGCAGGCGTCGATCCGGCTGCCCGAGCTTTCAGCCTTGCCCAATGTCATCGCCCGCTTGCGGCGACTCTTCGACCTGCAGGCCGATCCCGAGGCGATACGCCGGGGGCTGGGTCGCGACCCGGCACTGGCCCCACTGGTAGAAAGTCGCCCGGGTCTGCGTGTGCCGGGCGGATGGGATCCCTTCGAGGTGGCCGTGCGGGCGATCCTCGGCCAGCAGGTCAGCGTCGATGCGGCTACAGGGCTGGCCGGGCGCCTGGTCGAACGGCTAGGCGAAAATATGATGGATCAAGCTGAAACCGGACTGAATCGGCTGTTTCCTTCGCCCGACCGCTTCACCTTCGACGAGATCAAGGCGCTCGGCATGCCCAGCGCACGGGCCACTGCGCTGGTGCGGCTGGCAGCCACCTACCGCGAGCAACCGCAGTTGTTCGACCGGCGCCAGGACCTTGACGAAACCGTGGCTCATCTATGTGCCCTGCCCGGCATCGGCGAGTGGACGGCGCACTACATTGCCATGCGCGGACTGCAGGAGAGTGATGCTTTTTTGCCTTCGGACGTGGCGTTGCAGCGGGTATTGGCAGAACAGGGCCAGCGCCCAACGCCACGTGAGCTGCTGGCACGCGCAGAGGCCTGGCGACCGTGGCGGGCTTACGCCGTGATACACCTGTGGCATGCCGATGGGGCCACCACGCGTGTCAATTCACAACAGGAGAGAGGCGATGCGACTCTGGTTTGATCGACTGCCGTCCCCCGTGGGAGAGCTGCGCCTGGTCGGCGATGACCAGGGGGCACTGCGCGCGCTGGAATTCGACAGCCATGACGAGCGGCTACACCGCCTGCTGGCGCGCCATTATCGCCACTACGAGCTTTTCGAGGGCACGGCCCCTGAATCCATCCGCCAGGCGCTGGAGGCTTATTTTACCGGCGACCCTTCCCACCTCGATTCGGTGCCGGTGGCTACCGGCGGCACCGAGTTCCAGCGCCTGGTGTGGCAGGCGCTGCGCCTGATCCCGGCCGGTACCACGATCAGCTATGGTGAGCTGGCCATGCGAATCGGGCGGCCCGGTGCCTGCCGTGCCGTGGGCCTGGCCAACGGCGCCAACCCGGTGGCCATCGTGGTACCGTGCCATCGCGTGATCGGTGCCAACGGCACCCTGACCGGCTATGGCGGCGGGCTGCCGCGCAAACGCTGGCTGGTGGAGCATGAGCGGGGGCTGGTTCAGGGAGAGCTGTTCACGCTCGCGTAGCGGCCTGCGCTTGCTCAGGTCTCATCGACCAAGCCTTCCAGCAGCTTGCTCAATAGCTCGCCTAATGCCTGTTGTTCCTCGCGGCTGAGAGCGGAAAGCATTCTGGCCTCGTTCGCCACGTGGCGAGGCACGACTCGGTTCATCAGGGCCAAGCCTTCCTCGGTCAGCGATACCAGCGTGCCGCGCCGATCCTCGGGATTCGGCGAGCGCACGATCAGGCCCGCCTTCTCCAGACGATCCAGCCGACTGGTCATACCTCCCGACGAGACCATCAGCGTCTCGAACAGCTGCGTCGGCCCCAGACGGTAGGGGGGGCCGGAGCGGCGCAGCGTGGCCAGAACGTCGAACTCTCCCAATTGCAGGCCGTACTCCTTGAAAAAAGCCTGTAGACGCTCCTGGATGAGCAGTTGGGTCGTCTTCATATATCCCACCACTTCCATCGGCAGCAGGTCGAGTTCGGGCATTTCCCGTTGCCATTGGGCAATGGCTTGCTTGACACGATTCATAGGCGCGTTTATCTTTCCATCAAGATACTTTATGTCGAGAATCTTTTGCCGTGCTGAACAGGAGCCGATCATGACCAACTCAACGACACCAAGCAACCGCGCCGGCTGGTATGCCCTGGGTTGCCTGCTGCTGGTTGGCAGCCTGTTGGCTCTCTCGCTGGTCGTGGCCAAGCTCGCCGACAATGCCGGTGCACCACGCTTGAGCTTTCTGATGGTGGCGGTGGCCGGCGCCGGCGTGCTGCTACTGGCACTTGCGGCTCTGCAGCGCCAGCCCATGGTGCTCAACCGGCGCACTCTTGAATACGCATTTGTCTCGGGCGTGCTGTTCGCCTTGCCCAATGCGCTGGTCTTCCTGGCGGTACGCCACGTGGGTGCCGGGTTCGTCTCACTCAGCTTTGCCTTTCCGATACTGGTGACCTGGATACTGGCGGTGGGGCTGGGTATGGAGCGCGTCAATGCCCTGCGGTTGTTGGGTGTCATGCTAGGGCTGGCTGGCGGGGTGCTGCTGGCATGGGCCAAGGCAGGCGGTATGCAGGGCGCCCAGGGCTGGGCCGCGCTGGTCCTGGCGATTCCTCTGATTCTGGCACTGGGTAATGTCTACCGTACCCTGCGCTGGCCCGGCGAGGCAGGGGCGGTCTACCTGGCCGCGCTGATGCTGCTGGTTGGCGCATTGACGCTCGTCCCCTTCGTGCTGGCGTTCGAGATACGGCAGGTGCCGCAGCTGCTCGGTTGGGAAGTGGTACAGCTGTTGCTGGCGGAAGCCATGGTCTTCACCGTGCTCTATGTCTTCTACTTCGTGCTGCAGAAGATTGCCGGCCCCGTCTACCTCAGCCAGATCGGCATGGTGGCTGCCCTGGTCGGCACGCTGATCGCCGTCTTGCTGCTGGGCGAGGCGGTACCGCCCTACCTGGGCCTGGCGGGAGGACTGGTAGTCCTCGGCGCGGTCCTGTTCCACCGTGGCGCCTCGCGCCGCACCACGGCTCCGCTTGCCACGGCGGAACCCTAGACCGAGGAGAAATCCATGTCCCTTATGGAAGCCCTGCACTGGCGCTACGCCACCAAGCGCATGAATGGAAGAAAAGTGCCTCAAGATACGCTCGATACCATCCTCGAGGCAGCGAGCCTGGCGCCGTCGTCCTACGGCCTTCAGCCCTACAGCGTGCTGGTGGTGGAAGACCCGGCACTTCGTGAGCGAATCCGGCGCGACGCGTGCGACCAGCCCCAGGTCAGCGAATGCTCCCATCTCTTGGTCTTCGCCACCTGGGACGAGGTGGATGGTCGGCATGTGGATGAGTTGATCGCGCTGACTGCCGCGGCTCGCGGTCTCGACCCCAAGGAGTTGGAAGGGTATCGGCAGTCACTCCATGCGGCCGTTGCCGGTCTTTCCTCGCCGGAGGTACGGCACCAATGGGCGGCGCGACAGGCCTATATCGCCCTGGGCACGGCCTTGACCGCCGCGGCAGCGCAGCGAGTCGACGCCTCACCGATGGAGGGCTTTGACCCGCCGGCACTGGATGCCCTGCTGGGCCTCGAGGCGCAGGGCCTGCGCAGCGTGGTGCTGTTGGCGCTTGGCTATCGCGATACCGAGCAGGACCGCCTGGCTGGGCAAGCCAAGGTGCGTTGGCCCAGGGAACGGTTCGTATTGGAGTGGGAAGGGGCCTGATGGCCCCTAGACGCTGCCTTCCTTCTCGATAACCAGCACCCGAGCCTCGCCAACCGGGCTGGCGACATGTTCGGTGCCCACCGAGGCAAAGAAGATGTCGCCCACCTCCAGCAGCCGGGAATATACGACGCCCTCGCTGCGATAACGCATCTCCACCTGGCCATCGAGCACCACGAAGACCTCCTCTCCGTCATTGACGTGCCAGCGGTAGGGCTGATCGGTCCAATGCAGGCGAGTGGTGGTACCGTTCATGTTGGCGATGTCCTTGGCTCCCCAGGCGCGCTCGGCGGTGAAGTCCCGGCTGCGGGTAATTTCCATGCTCTGTCATCCTTCTCGAAATGGGCTCCCGAGCGACCGCCCAGGCTTCATGCACGAGTAGAGGATATTCTCTCGTGCCAGTACAAAGAGCATTATGCTGAACGCTGGAATCCTTGCGCTACACCCTTCTCAATGCCATTTCGTGATAAGTCAGAGCCGTGGCCTCACTGGTGGGCTATGCAAGGTGCCGTGCGATCTGCGCAGCCTGTAGGCAGGCCTGTTGACGAGCACCGCTATCGACCTCGCTGCCGAAAAGTGTCTTTTCCACGATCACTGATTCGACATCCGTGATGCCGACGAACTTCAGCCACATCTCGAAATAGGTTTTCTGGTAGTCGAATGCTTGCGACGGAGTAAAGGAGTCGCTCTCGTAGCTGAGTCCCCTGGCATAAACGACGACGGCCTTCTTGCCAGCGAGCAGGCCGCTGAATCCGGACTCGGGATCGAAGGAGAAAAGGATGTCCTTTTGCGATATCAGGTCGATGAAGTGTTTAAGTTTATATGGAATGCCGAAATTCCACAGCGGTACCGAGAAGAGCAGGAGGTCGGCCTCGTGCAGATGGGCAGCAAGCTCACGCAGGCGATCCCAGGCCTGCTGCTGGCTTTCCGTCAGGGGCGTTCCCGCTAGCCCGGCGTATTTCGCCGTCATGGCGTTGTCATCAAACTCGGGTAGCACCATGTCCCACAGGTCAAGATGCTTTACCTGAGTATGCGGCGCGTAGTCACGGTAATGGGATATGAAGCCTCGTGCGACCTCCAGCGATGCAGAGCGCTGCTTGCGGGGGGAAGATGAGATATGCAGGAGAATTGTCATGATACAAAAACCTCGTTGATTGTTGTCCTTATATGCCAGCACCTCCGGGCAAAAAATATAAATCAAATAGTGTGATGGTATTTATAATGAACTGAGATGATACTTTTTTATTAACTCTGCTACTCTGGGTAAGTGGGTGGGGCAAGAGCAGCCGGGGGCGGCTTTGAGGGCAGAGCAATCATCAGGTGGCGTGTCATGACATGCTACCGAGTGATACATAAAAAATGAAAGCCATATTCATCATGGAAAGATATGCATATGCTCGATTTGCTTCTCCTGAGGAGTTTCGTTGCCGTCATCGATGAAGGTAGCTTCACTCGCGCTGCCAGCCGCCTGCACCTGACCCAGCCGGCCATCAGTGGGCATCTGCGCCGCCTGGAGGCCCAGGTTGGCAAGCCTCTCCTTCGTCGTACTACACGCGCCTTCGAAATCACACCCGATGGAGAGTGCCTGGCGGCCTACGCCAGGGCCATTCTGGCACTCAATCGCGATGCCATGACCCAGCTCTCCCGCTCCTCCTACCAAGGCAACGTTCGCCTGGGAGTTGCGGAGGATTGCGTCAACGCCTCACTGATGCGAGCGCTCAGGGAGTTCGTTGAGGACAACCCTCAGGTCGAGCTTGGCGTACGGGTTGGTATTCCCGGCGACATGGTCGTCGCCATGAAGCGTGGCGATGTGGACATGGTCCTGGGTGCCCAGTGCGGGTCCCAGGAACCAGGCCGCCTCTTGTGGCAGGAACCCCTGGTCTGGGCCTGGTCCGAGCGCTGCCCTGTGCGTTTGCCTTCTCCACTGCCTCTGGCCCTGTTCCCGGAAGCCTGTCCCTATCGTGAAGCGGCCCTGACCCAGCTTGCGCTGGCCGGCGTGCCCCAGCGCATGGCAATGCTGTGTACGAGTGGAGCCAGCTTGCGCGCCGCAGTGGAAGGAGGGTTTGCGTTGGCGCCGATGCCGGCCAGTCAACTTGGGCCAGGGCTGGTTGCCCTGGCGGACGATCATGGCCTGCCGCCGCTACCGGAAGCCGAGTTCATGTTGATGGCCAATCCCACGGGAGACCAGGCCGTGCTCTCGGCGCTGGCCGATCGGATCGTCGAGCACCTTTGTCCCTCGCCGCCGATAGCGGAGCCGGCTTAGCTCTGCAGGGCTGACAAATAACAACAGGCATGATCCACATCTTGTGTCCTCTTCATGGAGGGGAGAACAACAATGGTGAGGCTGAATAGCGTATTGCGGCTGGCCAGCAGGATCTCGTCCGGCAACGATTCGATTTTCTCCCGTGCGCTGATGATGGCGGCTGCCAGGCCGAGGCCGCCCAGCACGCACCAGTTCACCCCGCAACAGTTCACCCCGCAACAGACCGTAACGGCGCCAATGACACCGCAATGGAACAGTGGGGGAACGCCGTTTCAACCGATCAATGCAAACCATACCCCCGCGGGCTATGGCGTCTATACGCCGGAATACGTGCAGCAGTTACCGCTCAACTCGGAACCGCCCCTTTACGGTCCCTTCGTACCAGAAAATACCAACACTCCGTTTTTCGACCCGCTGAGTCACGACCCGTGGCAGCGAGATGACCTTTTCCAGCCTGCCGATAGCTTGCCGACCGAGGATGAGATTGCCATTGATGGGAAGACAATAGAGCAGCTCGAAGCGGAGGGGTATGAGGTCGAGACTACAGAATTACCGAACAGTGACGTGGTAACGATCACGATGACCGATGGCGACGGCAATAGCGAGACGGTAGTTGTGGCCGAAGATGGCACCCAAACGACGCTGGATCCTGAGCAAGATACGAGCCGGGAAGGCATTGAGGAGATCGTTGATGGGGTCGCCGATGGCCAGAGTATCGAAGAGATTGCGGAAGAGCAGGGTCTAGTACCCCAACAGGTGGTTGCTCAACTCCAAGCGGCCGGTTTCGAGCTCGAGTCCGATGACACCGATACCACGAGAATCACCGAATCAGGAAGTGGCGACCTCCTCGTCAGTCATGAGATTGGCGCCGATGGTACACAGACGTCCCGTGTGATCGATACTGAGGGCCGGGTAACCGAGAGAACCGTAGATTCCGACGGCAAAACAACCACGACCGTCACGTACGAACAAAATGGCGTAACGGTGGAAGAAGTCACTATTGACGACGGCAAGACCACGACGATCATTATCGATGATGAAGGCAATCGCACAGAGCTGGAGCCTGAGCAGGATACGAGCCGCGAAGGAATTGATGAGATCGCCGAGGCGGTCTCCGAAGGCAAGAGCATCAATGCGATTGCCGAGGATCTGGGGCTTGAACCTGAGCAGATCATTGCCCAACTGGCCGCTTCCGGCTTCAAGGTCGAGTCCGAGACCGATGAGTTGGCTAATGGTGGGGAGCAATATACCACCAGGATCACTGATGCAGATGGCGAGGAGGTGATTGCAAGTTATAGCTCCGGGCTAGGCACTGGAAGCTCTTCGGTCTATCTCGACGTCGAGGGCAACGAGACTCGCCGGACGGGCTACCGGGATGGACGCAGCACCGAGACGCTCGTGGAGGCCAACGGCCGTAAGACCGTGACCAGCGAGAGTGCCGATGGCAAGACGACGACCCGAGTGACTCACAATGGCTATACCGTGACTACGCCGCCGGATGGGGACATCACGGTGCGCCGTGAGGAGGATGGCGCCAAAGTAGAAGTCGAGCGAGGTACGCCTCTCGAGGCGATGGTCGAGACATTGATGACCGCTGACCTCGACAGTACCGATGCTGATGAGGCCCGGGCGTCGGAGGTCGTGCTCGCTGCGGTGGAGCGCGCGCTGGCTGGCGAAACCTTTCAGGAGCTTTACGGAAGCGATGGCACCGATGGGACGGTAGCCGAGCAGCAGAAAGCCCTGGACGAGGCGATCAAAGAATATGGTCCTGGCGAGCAGCCGGACAGGAATGTCACCTACGAGAACCCCTACGGAAATCCACCGCTCGAACCGCCGCCCTCGGGAGGGGACTGGGTACCCATGGATGGCAAGTGGCTGGATCCGGAGGTGGCCAAGGCGACGGCAGCGCTGAATGCCTTGGAAGCGGAGCAGCTCAAAGCCTTTGCCGAATTCGAGCGTAGTCAGAAACAACTGAATGTTTTTGCGCTCGATCCGGCTTATGAAGAGGCGCTTCAGCGAGCCGGCAACATGTTCGATGAGGCCCTGGCTCCGCAGGGTCTGGTATGGGTTCGGCCCGAGTCAGAGGGAACCTTAGGAGATGCCCGAGCACAGTTGGATGGAGCGGAGACCCGGCAGGAAGCTGCCGGTAAAGCCGTGGAGGAATATCAGAAGGCCGAGCGTCTGCTGGGTGAGGCCATTTCTGCGCAAGGTGAAATGCCCGACTTGCCCAGTGGGGGTGTCTGCACCAGTGAAGACAGCCCTGCCGACTTGCAGATCATGGCCGATGAATACGAACAGGAGAGAAGCGTCTACGAGGCCGCACAGGCCAATGTCAATGTGCTTTTCTTGGAAGCCGGACTGCACAATGCCAAGGGCGGAAGCCATTTGGTGGATTATCAAGTTTCACAACTCGAGGACATGCTGGCGGAGGTCGATCCCGATAGCGATTCCTACAAGGAAATAGAGAAGGAACTCAAGGAGGCCAAGACCAGTCAGGAGGGAGCCGGCATTCAGGTGAGCACGGCTCAAGCCTATTACGACTTTCATGTGGCGCGGCGGGACAACCTCCAATTGACTGTTGAAGCCTACGAGATGAGGGAGCAGCTGCTTGAGGCTTTCAATGAGGACAAGGGGCTGCTGGAGGAAGGCAAGAAGTTCAACACCGTTGGCGGTAAATACCTAGGTGAGTTCACTGGACAGCAGGTCATTGAAGAACGAGAGGATGGTCTGTGGGTTGTCACTCATTTTGAGAAAGGTACTACGGAAGAGCGATTGGCTCCCGAAGAGATGAGTGAATGGTGGGAAAGAAATCGAGATCCTGAGCTCACCGAGTCATGGCTTGAGCTCAGCGAAAACCGGCAAGCGGCGCAGGGGCAGGAAAGCGAGGCGGGCACCGCCCTGCACCATGCTCTCGAGCAAGGCTACGACTTTGCCCTTGAGAGCCTCGACGAGCAGATTACCGACCTTGAAACTGAGCTCGAATTCCTCTTTGAGAAGCATGGTCAGGCAACTGAGGGGACGCCTGAGGAAATTTTTTCGGATGATGTGGAACTGGAGAAAATCAAGTTTGGTGGCCAGGTGCTATGGGTGACAGCGGATGTGGCGGCTGAATTCGAAGCGCAGGAACGAAACCTGGATGTCTTGAAATCCAGCGATCAACCAGTCGGAATCATGATCGATGGGAAGCAGCAATGGGTCCATGCGGAAATTGCGATTACACATGCTGCTTTAGAGATCGCAAGTGACGAGACACAGCGTAACATCCTGGAGACAGCAAGAGATGAAGTAAGCAACATGGCCGATCGCTACCAGTTGGCTACCGAGCAACCCATGCGTTTACTGGGCGAATCGGATGCCGATTACGCGGCGCGTGTGGAATACGATACCGTCATCGATAAGGGCGATGAAGCCTTGGATATTCTTTTCCAGTCGCGTTTCCAGGAATTTCATGCACAGGGCTTCGATACGACATTTCATGTCTTGTCTAAAGAGGGGTTGGATACGTTTCTCGAAGACAACCTTGGCTTGACCACGGAGCAAGAAGAGTACGGCGACGTATTGGACGCGATTCATGACATTGGGGGAGAGTGGCCGGCAGTTAGGGCAGTGCCGCTTCTTCATCTCGATCGTGAGGGCGGAAGATCAGAGATAGTGCTTCTCGCTGTGCGCGGTGATGACGGTGAAATTCGCTACGTCGATGGCACAGGCAAGCACTACGCCGACTTGGATGACTTCCAGGACCACAACCGGCTATTTGGCGAGGAGGGCAGGCTGGTAGTTCCCAAGGACTTGGAAATGTGTCCAGACGATGATGGCGTCATTCCTCTTGAAGTCGTTACCGCTCGCAATGTATCGGTACAGGAGAAGATCGTCGATCCGCTGGTCGGCATCGGGACCGGTGTTGCCACTGTGCTTTCCTTTACTCCAGCGGCCCCCGTGGCCGTACCTCTGGCATTACTGGGTAGCGGCTACCTGGGTTACCGGGCCTTCGAGCATCAGCGCAATCATATGCAGCGTGGCGGAAACTGGAACGACTTGGAGTCGGGCCTAAACTATCTTTCCATTGCCACGACCTTCCTGCCGGTCAAGGCCGGTGGGTTTCGCATGGTCGGGATGGCCAGAAATTCCAGTCTGAACATGACGAGAGGGGAGGTTTTTCTTGCCAGCATCGGTGCCGTCAAACCGAATTCGGCGTTGGCGGCCAATGCCAACACCTACATGCGTAGCACCGACGTCTGGAATCGATTGGCGCGGGGAGCGGACTGGGGGGCCATCACTACCGGTCTTCCGCTCATGGGAGTATCCGGCTACCAGTTAGCGGTCAATGGTGACCAGATGAACGGCCTGCAGAAGTTCGATGCTGTCTTGGGCCTTTCTACCGGCTTTGCAGGAACCGGGCTGGGTATTTATGGGCTCAGGACCACGCGCCCTTTACGGGAGCCCACGGTCACGCCTACACCCAAACCCGATGGGCCTCCTTCTCCCGATGGAGGGGGCAGTACGCCGTTACCTAGGCCTGACATGGATACTTCGGGAGTTACCGGTGGCACCTCCCAACGACCCTCTGCCGACGGTACCCAGAGCGGCAGGGATACCCCGGTTCCAGGTGAGACAGGCGAAGGTGCTTCTCCGCCAGCAAAAAGCGCCCATGACAATCCGATCCTTTCGGAACCTGCTGCAAGGGATGGGACCTCTCAGACAGTTGCAGCATCCATTGAGGGGCGGGCGGAGCAGGCAGCGTTGTCCGACACTCGAACCGAGGCAACTTCGCCACCGCCGCCGCGTCCTACGGCTTCGCATTCTGATGGTAGGCCACGGGGCAACATGGGGCCTTACGTCTTCAGGGCGGATGCTCGATCACCTGGACAAATCGAAGCTGCTGGAGGGTTCTTGCCTCCAGAGCCCACGGGAATCTGGGTGGACAACCCGCAGGGTATTCCCCTCAGTAGCTATGTGCTTGGTAATACGCGGGGGCGGTTCGTCGGCACCAGTGGTTCGGTCGAGGGCGTCAAGGCTTTCGTCTCGCAGGAATCCCGGGCAGCGAGCGATCAAGGGCACACGTTCGTATACATTCTCAACCCGAGTCGAGAGCGTGTGCATGTGGCCAGCGCGTTCGAAGCGATGGGGCGTCCCGTCAGTGATCATATGAGGCAAGTGAACGAGATGGCCGTCGACGGCAGCATCCCATGGAGTGAAGTGATGGGATGGCGTCAGGTGGATCCGAATGGCAACTTCGTTGGTGAGTTCGTGCGCAATCCGGCTTATCAGGAGGGAAATGCCACGACGCCATCCGGCCCCGAGCCGCGCCGCTATTTCAGTGAAGAGACAGGGGGGGTAATCGCAGACCGAGTTTACGGCTCTTATCCCAAATCCGAAGAGGCTATCTACGTCTCGGACGGAACGGTGGGAGCGCGAGGTGACTCTCCTACGTTGGCGGGCAAGACGCATATCTTGATTCGTGACCCGGAAACCGGTGAAAGGATTCTGATGCCCTGGGTTCGCGGGGCTGCAGAAGGCCATAAGCCAAGTCAGGAGAGCGGACAGACGCCGAAAGGGGGCGAGCTCATCGAAGCCAAGGCGCAAGCCGAGCGTGCCGCCGAGACGCAGCGGCGGCTGACCGAGGCCTCTACCTCAGCATCGACTTCCCAAGTAGCGCCGCAAGTTAGGTCAATGTCGCCAGAGGCTGAAGGCTTGGCCCGCGTCTATCGTCTCGAGAACCTCGAGGCACTGAACGAGGCCTCGAATCAGGGTGCGCTTCCCCCGGGGCATTACGTGCACCTGGTGCGGACTCCCGAGCTGAATACTTCCACGCTCACCCTGGAGCAGGGCACGGTGCCGCGTAGCGGCCGTGTGGATGACGCCGGCAGCTTTCGCTGGCCGCAGGGGCAGGCAGTCAATGCAGACAATCGCAATGGTCGGATTCATGCCGTGGTCAGCGAGCTGTCGGCCAGCCAGATCCGTGAGCGTTTCCGCAGCGGCGAGGGGCTGGCCTTCGCCGTTTACGCTGGTAAGGATACCTGGCTCGCTCCCGGACGAGGGGAAGTGGAGGCTCCGGCAACGTTTGAGGCGTCCAGTCCTCCCCAACAACCTGCTCGTGCCGCGGTGGTGAGTCAGGGCGGCAATGAGTCGGGAGCAGTGCGCCCTCCATGGCAGTCTGAAGGCTATGTCGAGCTGCCGTCGAATCTCGGACTCTCCGCCGATGGCGATGCGGGCATCGTACGCTTCCAGGACAGCCTGTTCAGCCCGTCGGTACGCGACCCGCGGCGGCTGGCTGCCAGTATTGAGGCCGCCAAGCTTAACGGCGAGACGAGCATGTCCCTGATCTCGCCGCAGGCGCGTCAGAGAATCATCGACAACCTGCACGGTGCTTGGCAGCACGCTCTCTTCGCGCCGGACCAGCCCATGCCGGCCATGTACCAGGCTGGTGACTATGCCTTCCTTAAGGCCTTGGCCGAATATGTCCAGGAGCATCGAGTCGTCATGCGGGAACCGCATCTTGGAGCCGACGGGCAACCATCGGCGGACGGTGCTTCGACGACCCATCGCCTTTATCACACGTCGGAGGAGTTGGCGGCTGGTGAGTTTTCCCGCTCAGCCGAGATCAAGCACTTCCTCGAGCACTTGATCAGTGGATCGCACATCGTGGCCCAGCGCGGAGGAGACGGCCGTAGCGACTTCTACGCTGCGCTTGAGCAATCGTCGGCGGCAAACTACCTGACCTCCGCCAAGGGCCACTCCCACTACACCCATCCACGGGCCTTGTTCCGGCGCTCGGGGCTGGTATCGGATTCCGGAGAGTCCCCCGCTTTGCTGAAAGCGCTGTTGATCGATCGAACCTCTCGGCGCTCCAGCTACTCGGATACTTTCCTGCAGCTAGAAGGATGGCCGGCCGAAGGGCTGACCGGCCTGGGCGGGCGTCATGGCCAGGATTTCAAGACTCACCGTGCAACTGGCTGGAACCTCTCTACCTACGGTGCCTCGCCTTTCAGCGAGAAGCGCGGGCTGACCATCTCACTGGAAACTCAGGCGCCCGAGGGCTTTCAGCCTGCTGTGCATGTTCATGAGCTCTCCGGCTTCTCACAGCGAAACCTGCAATACAGCGTGGCCGATGCTGGGGCTTCCCCGGCAACGGGAGTACCGCGGGATGATCGAACCCTGGCGGTGTTTGCTACACGGCTGGGTAAATTTGCTCGGGCGACGGTTGCCGTTCCCGCCGAGAGTTTCGGTGCTTCCAGTGAACATGCCATCAATGCGGAACAAGGCAGCCAGATCTGGTGGCGCAAGAAGACGCGCCGGCTGGCGCAGGACTTCCGCGCCTTGGCATCGGAACAGCCGGCGCTGGCTGCCAAGGTGGACCCGCAGCTTTGGGTACCACCCAATCACAAGCGGGCTCCGGCATTCATCCGCCAGATGGCGCGGGAGCACCCCTCCATTTTTGGCAGTGTCCATGTGGTAGCGGAAAAAGGCGTTACCACCACCATGCTGGGCAAGAAAGGCAAAGTGTCGAACCGGTTCAGCGAGGGGTTTCACTTCGACAATCCGGCACATGTTGCATTGCTCGGTGAGGTGATCACGGCAGGGCAGCAGTCGGGCTACCCCATATTCATCACAGCCAACTGGGGTCCTGTTCCGGTCGGCACAGACGGTCGCCCGCAGGCAGGGGTGGCAAGCTACGACAAGCAGTTCCAGGCGATCCAGCAGTTGGCGAGAGAATATGACAGCGCCGATGCTCCCATCGTCCTCAAGGACCTCGGCCTTGACACCTTTGTTCAGCCCGATCGACAGCAGGACGACGCGACGTTGACTGACAATGCTGGCCAGATTCGCCGCGAAACCCTGCCGCGTCATATCGCCAAGATGGAGGAGCTGGTGTCGGCCGCTCCCAACGTCAGGTTCACGGTGGGCGAGCAGGCAGCGATGTGGCTTTCTCGCGACCCGGCGCTGAGCCAGGCGTTGATCGCCTTCATGCAGCGCCATCCTGATGCGGTGATCTATGAAAGTAGTTCATTCGCCCCTGCCAATCCGCAGGTTTACCAACGCACGCTGACAACGCTGTCTCCCTTCATTGCCGATCTGGCACGAGCGGATGCTTCGTTCGCCTTCGACTTCGTGCGGGGGCACTACGAAACATTGATCGATGGCGCCCGCGCTCGTGCGATGGAGTCAAGCCAGCCGAATGTGGGGTTGGATTCAGCGAACCTCCTGACCGATCGAAGACAGGTCATGAACCAACGGGCGCGCGAGTCGTTCGACCAGTGGGTGGCATCGCTGCCTGCGGAGTCGCAGCGCACCGTACCGCATTCCGAGACGACGGTTCCTTTTCCCATCACCTCCGAATCCCTCGTGCCGACTCTGGCAGGAGGAAAAAAACAGGTGGACATGGGCACCCCCTGGGGCATGGTCGATAAAAGGACCAAGGTGAAAGCGTGGTTGAAGGCACTTGGGTTGAGTACCGTTGCTGTCACGCCTGCGGCGGTCTTGGGTGGTCATGCATGGCTGACCGGAAGCCCTTTACTTGTTCCGGGTAGCCCCGTTCCGGAAATTCTGCTGGCGGCCGGTGTTACAGCAACCAGTTGGCGTGCCAAGAAAGCCGTAGAGAAGACCTCGATTACCCGAGATGAGCGAGTGGCATGGGAGAACATCAGCGAAGATGCCAAGGTCGAGGGAAGCGATGCGCTGCTGGTAGAGCGTTTCAGAGCGGTGTCGAAAGACAGCAATATCGCCGATAGGGACATCGAGCAGGTGATCTGGCATGCCTACCAGGCCCATACCAATATCCAGGCCTTGAGACAGGATGCCTCGCTTTCGCCGCGGGATCGTCACAATGCCATCGTGGCTGAGGTTCGTCGCTATGAACTGGCTGCTACCGCTGCGCTGGGTGTCGAATTGCCTAGCCTTGGCACGACCGATACACGCACAGAGTTTGGTCGCAAGTTCGCGCGCAGTGATGCCATCACGAATTGGGTCAATATGGTCACGGCTCCGGCCTCCTTAATGACGGGAGCCGCCCCGACGCAGGCGGGTATGGGTTTTATTGCGCGCAACAACGGCTTCTTTCAAAACACCCTGCGCTTTATAAGTGGCAAAATCGGAACCAACTTTGCCGATCGCAACAGTGAAGTTCGTATCCCGTTGAGGCTGCTGGCTGCCATGCCAGCGCCACTCATTGGCAGCACTATATCCTTCACTAATTTTGTAACAGGTATTAATCAAATCCGTAATGGTGAAGTGCTGCTGGATTATGTGGGGGCGGCGCCACATGCGGCTGGAGTGGCCGCAGGAGCCGGGATTGCCTATTACGGATATCAAGTCGCCAAGAACGAGATGAGATCAGTGCTCCGTCTTGGGCGCCCGCCTTCGTCATTGAAGGAGAAACAGGCTATCGACCTGGCACGCTGGACCCTGGTTGCCGTGCCCGCCATGTTCGGCATCAGTCTTGCCAGCGACCAGATACTGGACTTCTTCGTCGAGGAGAGCCAGGCGGATCCGGGCGATACAGGACTGGATGATGGCATACAAAGCCGGCTCGATCCGCAAGATACAACGCCTCCCCCGGTGAGGCCCGAACCTCCGGGCGATTTACCCGAAGAAGAGGAAGCTGCTGCTGCTCTCGTACTTGTCGTCCTTCCCCAGGATGGCCTGCACCTGAGATCGGCGCCTACTGAGGAAGCCTCGGTTGTCATGACTCTACGGTATGGCACCTTTCTGGAGGCAAGGGGGGAGCGTGACATGGACGGCTCGGGAAACGATTGGCTGGCCGTGCGCGGCATCGACATGGCAGGGGACGAGCAGCAGGGCTGGGTAATGGCCCGCTATGTGGATGAGCACGGCACCGGCGCCATGGGAGACGACGGGGGGCGCCTCAACCCTGCGCTTGATGGCCATTACACCGCGATCATCGTGCAACCGAACCAGACAATGGGCGGTATCGCTGTCAGCCAAGGGCATGGCATCAAGGATGTCGTGGAATTCAATTTGGAGCACATCATCGATCCAAGCGTTATCTATCCGGGCGATCGCATCTATTTACCGGATAAAGATCGAGCCTAGACGGCAGGATAAGTTTGCCCGGCCAAGGGCATTGAGCGCTTTTTTGCAACCTCGCCCCACACTGACATGAACAGGCTCGGTGGTGCCACGGAAGGAGAACAAAAATGAGACTGAACAGTATTATGCGATTGGCCGCCAGGGTCTCGAGTGGAAGTGATTCGACCTTCTCCAAGACCCTGATCAGAGCAACTGCCAAGGCACGTCTGTCTAGCCAGCCACAGTTCACTCCGCAACAGCCCGTCTCTACTCCACAATGGAGCGGTGGTACGAGCTACCACCCGGTGAGAACTGCTCAAACCTCCATGGCGGGCTATGGTGTCTATTTGCCGGCCTACCTTCCGCCATTGGAAGTTGCCTCAGAATCGCCCCTTCATGTGCCCCTTGAGCCGGAAAATTTCGACACTCCAAACGTCGAACCACTGATCTTCGACCCCTCGACCCAGGATGTAATTTTTCAACCTGTTGATAACGTAGTCGCCGAAGACGAACCTGTCGTCGACGAGGATGCGATCGAGCAGGCTCAAAGCCTGGCTGATGAGATTGCCGAGGGTAGAGGGCTCGGCTTATTCGGAGATGACGAACTGAATCGAGAAGAGGTGATTGATCGACTCGAAGCGGGTGGCTATGAGGTCGAGTCGTCGGAATGGGGGCTCAATAATGACGATATCACTCGGACCACGATCACGGATCCTGACACGGGTGAGACAATCAGTGAATATTATGACCATGGCGATGACACTTATTGGATTGAAGTGGCGAGTGATGAGGGAAAAATACATTCCTCTATTGACTACGACATTCATGGAAGAGAAGTGGTTTCTCAAAGGCAGACGTCAGAGGGAATGACGATAAGAGAAGTGGTTGATGAAGCTGGTAATCGATTTTATGTGGTTATCTATGAAGATGGCACGGCAATAGAGTTGGATAAAAGTCAAACTCCAAGCAGGGAGGGGGTTGACGATATATCAAGGAGAGTTTCTGAAGGTGAACGTGTCGAAGACATTGCTGAGGAGTTAGGAGTTACGGAAGAACAGATACATGCTCAACTGAATGCTGCTGGGTTCATGTATGAGGAAGATGACAGGGAAACGGGGTCGGTACGTTTCGAACGTACCGTAAGAATCGTTAGTATTCAAACAGGCGAAGAGATCGCGAGATATCGTCTAGGAGCAGATGATGATGATGAAATTGCAAACTCCTCCTACTTCGAGAATTCCGATGGCAGCAAGTTTACTAGAACCGAGTATTTCGATGGTGTTGAGCATGAGATCGCTGAAGATACGACGGGTCGTAAGACCGAGATCAGGAGGAATGACGATGGCGAAACGACGACCCACGTAACCGACAACGGTTATACGCTGACGACCCCACCGGATGGCGATCTGACGCTGCACCGCCACAAAGATGACCAGGAGATCACGATCGAGCGGGGAACGAAAGAGCAGTCTATGGCCGAGGAACTGCTTGAGCTCGATCCCGATGGCTCCGACGAGGACAGGGTGTTGCAGGCCGTCATCGACGAGATGCTGGCGGAGCGGGACGACGAGGGCAACCTCAAGGATCTCAATGATCTCGAAGCCGACCTGGAGGATCAGGATCAGGCGGTGGAAGACGCGCTCGAGGAAATCCTCGGCGAAGATGGCGATGAGGGCGATGTCATCAAGCCTGGCGAAGAGGCGGAAGAAGGCGATCCCCTGGGCAAGCCGCCGAGTGACGAGGCCCCCTCGGGAGGCGATTGGGTCGCGATGCTCTACCAGGGCGAATGGAAGTGGGTGGATTCGGCCATTGCCGAGGT
Organism: Halomonas sp. A29; assembly: GCF_046723295.1. Lineage (NCBI taxonomy): Bacteria > Pseudomonadati > Pseudomonadota > Gammaproteobacteria > Oceanospirillales > Halomonadaceae > Halomonas > Halomonas sp. A29. Next base: position 197,317 of record NZ_JAXQPR010000001.1, on the reverse strand, counting down.
GCTCCAAGATCGGGAGTCGGCAAGGCTGGCGCTGAGACTGGCAGAGGCGGAAGCCACGCGCGATCTGTCGCAGTTGGCGGTCTATGGGCTCGATGACGAGTACGAGGATGCCATGGACGCTGCCATCGAGCGCATCAATGAGTTGTGGGCACCGCATGGGCTGCGCTGGGTGCCGCCGGATTTTGAACAGCTAGGGCTGAGCTTGGATGACGCCGAGGAGAGTCTGAGCAGCGCCAATACCTGGATAGACTACCTGGAAACGGAGAAAGAATTCCAAGATCTGCAAGAGGAAGCCGATGGGCTCAAGGGGGAAATCCTCGAAGCCTATCGTAATGATGAGGAGTACGCGGACTACTTCAAGGAGGAAGGGTTCGAGGAGACCACTGCATCGTCTACCCCTAGAAACTCCTCAGGGGAACAAGAGCATACCGGGGAGCTATTGCACCAGTCCGTGGTTGAGATAGATGGCCAGCTTTACCTGCGCAATATCTATGCAGATCGCGATAGTCCCCTGGATAAGCCACTGACCCTGAGTCCCGATAGCGACGACCTAAGCGGTCTGTCGGACGAACAACGGCGCCTCAACGAGGAGTGGCAGGAACTGAAGCTGGGCGAGGAGCCTGCGCGTCTGCAAGAGGAAGCTCTTGAGGCCTTCCGCTCAGCCAACCCGGAGTACTTCCGTCCCGAGGGCTATTCGGAGACGCGCCCTGGTGGACCGGGGGGAGACTATGAGTGGGAATCGGGCGAACTGACGGACTCGCGGGTCGTCGAGCGCGATGGTCAGCTCATTGTCATCAATACCTACGGCGAGGGCTTCGAGGAGACGACGAAGGAGCTACCGCTCACCTATGCACCGGGTGAAGAGATACCTGATGACTTCTCCCAAGCGCAGCGAGAGGCCAACGAGGCCTGGCAGGAGTTCACCGAGGGTAAGGACATCGATGAAGACCTGAGGGAGCGAATCTTAGATCAGGCGCGCCAGGAACACCCCGATCATTTCAAGCCCGAAGGCTTTACCGACACCACTCCGCAGCGGCTAGGGGACCCGATCGAAGAGCACTCAGGTGCACGACAGAGCCAAGAAATCGTCGAGCGCGATGGTCAATTATTCCTGGTTTCCACCTATGAGAATCTGGATGAGCCGCTGGAAGAACAGCTGACCTTTGACCCTGAAAGCGATACATCCAGGCGGACGCAGACCCAGCAGCAGATCGATGATGACTGGGCGAGCTATAAGGAGTATCGCTACAGCTCAGAAGATAGCCTGGCAGGAATAATGAAGGGCCGGCACGAGGCCGAAAGCGCCATCAATGAGTGGCTCGCCGAGCAGTACAGTGAAGCGGCGGAAGCGGCGGATGCCCCCATTTCGGAGCTGGAACAACGCTATCAGGACGAGCTCGAGGAGCACGGCGAAGGCACGGTCACGCCCGGTGGCGAAGAGGCGGAGCGCATCGAGATCGATGGCGTGATGCGCTGGGTGCACCCGGATGTTGCGGAAGCATATCGGAACAAGGAAGCCAGCCACGAAGTCCTTCAGGACGGTGAGGACATTACTGAACGGGCGGAGGATCTGTACGGTGAACAGCATCCGGATCACGTCGATCCCGATGGCTTCACCTTCAAGGATCCAGATGCAGTGGGACCTAGCGCCCAGTACATTTCGACGGGCGCTATAATGGGGGCGGACTCCGGCATCATCGTGGGCGACAATGGTCAGCTCTATCTGCGCAATGTTTATGAAGACGAGGATGAACCGCGCAACTTTCCACTGACTTACGCCCCGGGCACCGCCCCGGAGGGACGTTCCGAAGAACAATTGCGTCTTGACCGGGAGTGGGCCGACTGGTGGGAGGCTCATGGGGAAGATGGAGAAGAAGACCCTCTGGCCGCGGCACAACAGGCCTACGAGGAAGCCCAGGAGGCCTATGGCGACCAGGTCGAGCGTTATGGAACTGGCACGACACGGGAATTGACCGAGGCATTGCCTGACGGGGTAGATCCCGTGCTGGTGACGATCGATGAGCAGGTGCTCGACCCTGGCGGCCTGCAGATCATGGACCCCATGCCGGTGACGACCGTTGGCGAACAGCGTAGCGTCCATCCCGATGTGGCGATGGCCCTGCGCGCTCTGGAAGCCGCCAGATCACAACGTGAAAGCAGTGCAACCGCCGCCGAAGAGATGGCATTGGCCGCCGTGGAATCCGACTACCGTGCCAGTCGTCCATCGACCTGGAAGCTGCTCAATGACGGGGCCTCTGCGGAGCATGAGATGAGTGTCCAGGCCGCGTGGCAGATGGAAGAGGTATACCTCGAGGCGAACGGTGAGCACGGCAGCCTGACACAGGCGCGCACCGAACTGCTTGACAGTCAGGAGGCGCTGCTGACGACCGAAGAGGGCTTGGTTCGGGCAGGATTTGAGGCATCGGGCGAGGCCATGGAGCTGGCCATGGCCAGTGGAGTCGACTCGGTAGATCTGGCAAATGGCCTGCAGGCCGGTGAGTTGAGCGACGTGCGTGCACAGGTGGTGAATGATCGTGAAGAGTTGCAAGAGTCGGCGCAATGGAACAACCATCTAAGGCAGGATTACTCCCTCGATGATCGGCTCGACCCTGAAAATGGGCATATCATCGAAGATTATTATAAAGAAAACCCTGAGGTGGCAAGAACAGCGATCGAGGATCGCCTCGAAGCCTTGCCGGAGTCGATCAAGTTGGACGATGACGACGCGCGTGAGGTGCTCGATCAGGCACTGGGCAGCGATGACGAGGAACTCGTGGATGCTGTCGAGGATCAACTGCGCGAGATCGGAGGCGATAACGCCGAAGTTGGTATCATCCCTATCCTTTATCGGGATAGCCATGGGGTACGCGATACAGCGTTGTTTACCGTAGAGGATGGTGACGGCAAGACATGGCTGGTCGATGAGAGCGGCAGTAAGTATCGCAATTTCGAGGATTACCGACAGAACAATTATTTGTCCGATAAGGGCCATGTGTTCCTGCCGGAAAGCCCCAACCGACTGACCGATGCCAGTGGTGATCTCACCTATGAATGGCATCAGGCCCGCGAGAAGAGCTTCACCGAAGAGTGGCTGGACCCCATTATCGGCATCGGTACCGGTATCGCCACAGTCGCTTCTTTCATCCCTCCCTTGGCACCGATCGCAGCACCCATCGCTTTCGCAGGGGGCGCCTACTTCGGGGCGCGCAGCGTTTCCAATATTCATGAGATGCATGAGCATGGTCGACCTTTGGCCAGTACGGAAGGCGCCATGCAGGGAGCAATGCTGGCGACCTCATTCTTTCCCATGGGGGCGAGCGCCTTCCGCGTAGCCGGCCTCACTCGGGCAGGTACCTCAGCGGGAGTGGCCGTACGGACAAGCACTGGGGCCGTGAATACTTGGGGAAAAGCCTGGAGCCAGAACCCCATGTACCAGGAAGCAGCCTATCAACTGACTCAGCGCAGTTTTGCGTTCAATGCGGCACGCGGCCTCGATCGGGCCGCCATGGTGGTCGGTGTTCCACTGATGGGCTATTCTGGCGTCAATTTGGCGACTAACTGGCAGGATATGACGGGCTTGGAGAGAAGCGAAGCCTTGATAGGCCTTGGCAGTGGACTCTTCGGTGCCGGCATGGGCTATCAGGCGTTGCGAGCCACGCGTCCCAATCAGGGGGCGCCCGAAACATTGACCCAAGGCAAGCTGCCGGCCCGGCATGGAGAACCCCTGCCACCTCCCGGGATGTCTCGCCTCTACCGTCTTGGCGACCTGGAAGCCTTGAATCAGGCATCTCTCAACGGCTCCTTGCCTGCAGGGCACCACGTTCACTTCGTTCAGCCTGGCCGGTTGGATATCACCAATTTCGTCTTGCGCGAAGGAACGGTTCTACGTGGCGGACGCGTGGATGGCGATGGGCATATCCGCTGGCCGAAGAGTCGGCGTGAACAGCCGCTAATCTATACCTTGAGCGATGGCGGAAATGGTCGGCAGACCGTCCATATTAAGGACTCGGGGAGTGGTCGGGTACTGCGTAACAGAGATTTTGACGGCGAGGCTTACGTCATTGTCACTGACAAGTGGGCGAGTCAATTGCGTGGAACGCTCAAACCCACTAATCCGGACACGCTGCCCTTTACCCTTTATAACGGCGCAGAGGGTAACTGGAGTTCGGCAAAGAGCTATGAGAGCGCGATTCGCAAGCTGTTGCTTGGCGTAGCTGCTGTCGGTGGTGCTACCGTATTAGTGGGACCACCTGAGATATCCGTTCCTTTGAACGCCCTTGCGGCCGGTGTGCGGGGAGCGAGTCTGGCGTTGCGCTCTATTGCACCCAAGGCGACAGCAGTGGATACGGGGCTAGGACGTACCCTGCGCGGTATCGAATTTGTAACATTCGTCACCAGTAATGCCGGGACGTTGGGTAAGTACGGAGCCACTGAGGATGGGCAGATCGTGCTATCCACTGAGGGTGGGGAGGTCCTGAACCAGATAAAGGATGGCACTCTTAAGGAAGGCACCCTTGCTGGTTTGGATGCCGGTCGAGATGGCGCCTTCTTTGTCGGTAACTTTGCCTATGCTATCAAGACGCTACGGGAAGCCTCAACGGGCAAGGAGGCGGTGCCTTGGGCGGACGATGTTGCGTTGCCCTTGTTTGTGGCTGGTGGTGCCGAGGGCGTGGGGTCAAGCCTCGCAACAGATAGTAGTCCTCTGCGTACGACATACGAGCTTGTCACGAATAGCATGCTGGCCGTGGCAAGCATCCGCTTATGGTTGCGAGATTCCTCACTGGGGAAAAAGTTAGGTACCCGATGGGGGCCGGCTGTATCTGCCAAGTTCCGCCCCCTTGGTGATTTCATGACAATGAAATTGCAGAAACGGGACATTGCTACGATCGTGGGGTTTGGTGGCACATTGATACCCGCCGCCGCCTTGGGAATGAAGGAGCACTACTATGAGCAGAGTAATACGGAGGTTGAAGATATAGATCCTGAACTTCCCGGCTATGTACCATCTGACTTTTCTCCACCCGAAACACCACCATCTGGTGAGAATGCCGATAACGTACCGCCTAGGCTCGCTGATGAGCCGACGACATTCCAGCCAATGACCGAAGCAGTCCAGTTGGTCGTTCTCGATCGGCAAGGCACGGCCTTGCATACCGACCCCGCCGGCGTGTCGCCTGTCGTCACGTACTATCCGCATGGGACCTTCCTGGAGCAGACGGGGAGCCGTGTCACCGATGGCGATGGCAACGAATGGGTTCCCGTACGGTTGGGATCGGATGGGGAGCCGATTGGCTGGGCCATGGCGCAAGGCGTCACAGAGCATTCCAGTGGTGCCATGGGCGAAAGTGGACGCTTCAATCCCGATTATGAGGGACGTTATGCCGCAGTTACCGTGGAACCCCATCAGACGCTGGGGGGGATAGCAGTACGCAAGGGACATGATATCGAACAGGTTGTGGTGCTCAATCTGGAGCATATCATTGATCCTGGCGTCATCTATCCTGGGGATCGGATCTACCTGCCGGAGAGGCAGTCCAAAATTTGACACCCTTGCTTATGGTTGATAACGATCGGATTGAATATTTATTTGGATTCGTTATTTGTTCTTCAGCTGCAGTTATTGTGATTCGTTATAATTATCTATTTGCGGCGCAAGAAGGGCATAACATGATTTTTTAATTGCGCTGAAACATTGTTTGTCTATTATGAAAGAGGGTTGATATTCAGCGTGATAGCTTCTCTTTTGCGACTTATGGTTGCTTTTTTGCGACTGCTGATGGAGAGGGCTGACTCTCTGATTTTGATTCTTTCTGTCATAGACCAAGAAAGGAGACATGGCATGGCGATCTTCAAGATCAAGGAAAAGAAACAAGGTGAAGGTGTGTCGGGCGCTGGCGGTGCTGGCGGTGGCGGTATCGATGTCCAGGAGCTGAAGAGCGTCTTCGACGAAGCCGCCAAGAAGTCGATGGAGGTCAGCAAGGTCAAGACCGAGGGTAATACCGAGGTCGATACCGCCAGGGCGGCACGCCCGAACAATTGATGCGGTCACGACGGACGCTGGCAGGGCACCAGCGTCCGTTCGTGCTTGAGGTTCAGGCTGCGCATTGCTGCCGTCATGTCTCGGGATGGGGCCCGGGCGTGGTGGAATTTGATGACAGGTGGCGTTCATGGCTTCCGTGACTTCGTACTTGTTGCCGACGACCGAGGTGTTTTCCACGCTGGAAGTAAGGAGCGGTCTTCACGCGGGGGTTGCCGTGCCGCTCGAACAGCCGGTCTGTCGTATCGGCTCCGCGACCAGCTGCGACGTGATGTTGAGCGATGCCGACCTTGCCAGTGAGCATGTCATCTTGCGCTTCCACGCGCGCATGGTGGCTATCGAGGCGGTTGGCGGTACGGTCGAGGCCAATGGCAAACCCTTGGCGCAAGGCACTGGCTGGCGCACGTCCTTGCCGGTCACCCTTGCCATTGGCGAGGTGAGGCTCACGCTCACCCGCCCTGAGCTGGCGCTTCCGCCAGCCCTGCAGAGCGCCCAACAGGGTGCGTATAAGTTGCAGCGGCGCGTACGGGCGAGTGCGCCTGTGGCATGGGCAGCGCTGAAGCATCGGCTTGCCCCCATGCGGGCTTGTCTACGACGCATTGCCCTACCCATTGTGACGGCTCTTCAAGCCAGGATGGGGCGGTTGTGGTCACGCCTCGAGCGGGTTACGGCTCCTGTAAGCCAACGCCTCGGTCGCTGGCTCGCGCCGCTGGGAAACACCATTGCCCGCCAGTGGCAGCGGGCGCCGATTCCGCTGCGCTGGCGCCAACGCCTGGTTCAGGTGCGCCAGGCGTCACCTGATGTTCTGGCCAGGCCTAGCGCCGCCGTGACGGCACTCTGCACCACTCTCGCAATCGTCGCTATCTACCAGTTCGTCGGTGTCGGCAAGGCCGGGGCCAGTATCTCGGCCAGTGCACTCTATTCCACGGGCATGCTGCATCCGCAGGCGGCCGAGGCGGCCCGTTCGCTGATTGCCGCAGACATTCCTCCCGGCGAGGCACTGGCCCAGCGGCTTGCCGAAGCCGGGCTGAATGCCCTGCAGGTTCGAGACTCCGGTAGCCATCTGGTCGTTGCCGGTGAGTTTCCCCCCGAGCGCTATGACGAATGGCGTGATGTTCAGCATTGGTTCGACCAGCACTACGGCGGCAGTCAGCTGCTGATTAGCGAAGCTCGCCCGGGGCTGTCACCTGACGCTCCTGCTTTCCAGTTCCAGGCGGTGTGGTTCGGCGAGAATCCTTATGTCGTTGGGCCCAGAGGCGAGCGCCTCTACCCCGGTGCGGGCTTGCAGGAGGGCTGGGTGCTGGCCGAGATCGCCGACAACCGCGTCACGGTACGCCGTGGCAGTGATGAATTCTCCCTGACGCTGTAGCGAAAAGCGCTGCCGGCACGGCACCCTTGCCATGGAGGCGACACCATGAGAGTCACCGCCGATCGTATTCATGACGATCATCGTCTCCGCACCAGCTCGGGAACGGTGCCCCATGTCGGCGAGGCCGGCGGCAGCAAGCCCGTCGATCCGGAGCGACAAGCCGATTTCGCCAAGGCAGTGGAGGGCAGCCAGACACGTCGTCAGCAGGGCGGTTCACTGCGGGAGCAGATCGAGCGTTTGGCGCAACCCACCGCCGGCGACCCTTCGCTCTATACCGATGAGCGCAGCATCGGGCTGCTGCAGCACGTCGTCGATGCAGTACTGCCCGAAGTGGATATGCAGGGAGAGGTGGTCGAGCTGGCCGTTCAGTTGCTCAACGAGGAGATCGCACAGCGCCTGGAATGGGTGGAGCGCCGTGCCGAGGCCGAGGAGCTGGAACGATGAGGGAAGGGGACCAAGGAGCGGCGGAGCTGTTGCACATGATGGGACATCTTTACCTCAAGAGCAGTGAAACGAAGCGTGGGCTGGTGCTGTTGCTGATCGCGGCACATATCGCGCCCGATCATGCCGGCATCCTGCACACGTTGGTTCGGGCCTTCATCGCGGTGGGCGATACGCCGAGGGCGCTCGAAGCGATCGATCGCCTCGAGCGGCTGCAAGGGGCTTCGCCCGGGCTGACGTTGCTGCAGAGCCGGGCGCTGTGGGTGGCCGGGCAGAAGGATGAGGCCCGACGGCTTTTCCGCGACTACCTGCAACGGCGGGGGGATGCATGAGCGCGGTTCTGGCAAAGCTCAATCTCGTCGCCCAGCGGGCCGCCCAGCGCAGCGACGTGGTCATCGCGCTGTTCATCGTGCTGGCGGTGGTCATGATGATCATCCCCTTGCCGACGGCCTTGGTGGATGCGCTGATCGGCATCAATATCGGCCTCAGCCTGCTGATCCTCATCGTGGCATTCTATATCTCGCACCCGGTCGAGTACTCTTCGCTGCCACCTATCATCCTGTTGGCCACGCTGTTCCGCCTGGCGCTGTCGATTACCACCACGCGCTTGATCCTGCTCGAGGGCGATGCCGGGCAGATCGTGTCGGCGTTCGGCAATTTCGTCATCGCCGGCGAGGTGATGATCGGGCTGGTGGTGTTCCTGATCATCACCGTGGCCCAGTTCCTGGTGATCACCAAGGGGGCCGAGCGGGTTGCAGAAGTGGCCGCCCGCTTCATTCTCGATGCCATGCCGGGCAAGCAGATGAGCATCGACAACGACCTGCGCAACGGTGACATCGAGCAGGGCGAAGCGCGCAGCCGGCGCCAGCGCCTGGAGCAGGAGAGCCAGCTTTACGGGGCGATGGACGGCGCGATGAAGTTCGTCAAGGGCGATGCCATTGCCGGGCTGGTAATTCTCTGCGTCAACCTGATCGGCGGCTTGTCGATCGGCATGGTCAAGCGGGGCATGTCGTTCGGCGAGGCGGTGAACACCTATTCGCTGCTGACGGTCGGCGACGGGCTCGTGGCGCAAATTCCAGCGCTGCTGATCGCCGTCGGTGCTGGCACCGTGGTGACGCGGGTCAGCTCGAACTCCGGCCACAGCGGCGACCTGGGCAGCGAAATCGTCGGTCAGCTCGGCAGGAGTGCCCGAGCGCTGGGGCTGACCGCCGTCATCCTGTTCTTCGCTGCCTTCGTGCCAGGGTTCGCTTCCGGTGTGTTCCTCACCCTGGCGGCAGGCTTGGGCTTCGCGGCCTTCATCATGCGCCGCCGGGAGCTCAGGCTGGTGGCGCAGGCCGATGCTGGGGGAGAGCTGGCGCCTGCGGGGGCCATGCCGGCAGGTGCCGCTCCCGCAGGGGCCGAAGCGGCACCACCCGCGGAGCCCACGTCGGGTGCCGACACAGCTCCGCAATTGGATGGATCGAATCGCGTGGTGCTTTGCCTGTCGGCCTCGCTGGCTGATGCCCTGTCTCTCGATGCTTTGCGTTGGGAGCTCGACGATGCGCGCCGTCGCGCCGGGGCTAGCCTGGGAATCGAAATGCCGGGAGTCGGCCTGCGCACCGATGCGACACTGGAAGCCCACCACTTTTCCATCGAGCTCGATGAAGTCCCGATCATGAAGGGAGAGTTTCCCGCCGAGCGGGTACTGCTCGACGACGATCCCATGCACCTGGAGTTGCTGGAGATCGAAGCCGTCGAGCACCCGTCACCGTTGGGTCGGCAATCGGGACACTGGGTGTCCGCACAGGAAGTCGAGCGCCTCGATGAAGCCGGGATCGGCTATCGACGGGCCGATCAGGTGTTGTGTCTGTGCCTGGAACGCACCCTGGCTCGCTATGCCGGAGAGTTCGTCGGCATTCAGGAAACCCGCACGCTTCTGTCGCGCATGGAGCAGGACTACGCGGAACTCGTGGGCGAGGCGGTGCGCGTGGTGTCGCTGCAGAAGATCTCGGACATTCTGCGGCGCCTGGTGGATGAGGGCATTCCGCTGCGTGCGCTGCGCACCATCCTCGAGGCCGTGGTGACCTGGGGGCCCCAGGAAGCGAACGTGCCGCGGCTGACCGAGCGGATTCGTGCCGCCCTGTCACGCCAGATCTGTCATCGCTTTGCCCGGGCCGATCGGGTACTGCCGGCCTGGGTGGTGACCCGCCAGCTCGAGGAGGCCATTCGTGCAACGCTGCGTAGTGCCGATGGTGCTGCCAGGAGTGGGAGCGTACCGGCATCGCTGTCGCGCTCCTTGAATCTCTGGTTTCAGCAACGCCTGGAGGCGCTGGATAGCGATGTATCACCTGTGCTTGTAGTGTCCGCCGACGTACGCCCGGTGCTGCAGCAGTGGGCGAAGCGGCATGAGCTGGATCTGCCGGTCATCGCCTGGTCCGAGGTGGCGCCGGAGTTCAGCCTCCAGTCGCTGGCCCAGGTGCGATTGCCGCAAGCGAATCCGCGGGGCGACGGTGAAGCTGCCCAAGCCCCTAAGGGTGAAGCGGAATGAGCAACTCGAACAACAACCCTCCCTCTCAAGGAGCAATGACTGCAATGGCAGCCAGACCCTCGACGCTTTCTTCCTTCCTTGGCACAGTACCTTTCCATTTTCTGGTCCGCTGCCTGGCAATGCTACTGCCATGGCTCGTACTGGCGGTCCCTGCGCAGGCTCAGAATGTCGACCCCGGTGGGGAGCAGGGGCTCACGCTGGAGACCGGGCAAGGGCGAATTCTGCGCTTCGGCGAGCCGGCCGCTTCTGTGTTCGTGGCCGATCCCGATATTGCCGACGTACAGGTCGTCTCTCCGGGAGTGCTCTACCTCTTCGGCAAGGCCCAGGGCGATACCAATCTGATCGTGCTGGGTGCGGACGAGCGTACCCAGGCATCGATGCGCCTGCAGGTGCGTGATGGCGCCCAGGCGGTCAACCAGGCCCTGCAAGGGGCGGGAGGCGGAGCGCCGATTGTGCTGCGCATGGCCGGCAACCAACTGGTAGCGGAGGGCGAAAGTGCGGACGTCGACAGCGCCATCGCCATCCAGTCGACGCTCGAGAGCCATACGCCTGAGCAGGGGCGATCGCTGGATGCCACCACCTACCGGGGTAGCACCCAGATCAACCTGCGCGTGCGCTTCGCCGAAGTGTCGCGTGAAGAGCTGCTGCAGTATGGCGTCAGCTGGAGCGCGCTGATCAATAACGGCTCCCTGTCGCTGGGCGTGCTGCCCGGCTCCCAGGCCGGCATGACCTTCGGCACACTGGGCGCGAGGGGGGACAGCATCGACGGGCTGCTGCAGGCGCTGCAGGAGAACGGGCTGCTGCAGATCCTGGCCGAACCCAACATCACAGCGGTAACCGGTGAAACCGCCAGCTTCCTGGCCGGCGGCGAGATCCCCATCCCGGTACCTGTCAATCGCGACCTAGTCGGCATCGAGTACAAGCAGTTCGGCGTTTCGCTGCTGTTCACGCCGGTGCTGCTGCCAAACGATCGCATTTCGCTGCAGGTGCGCCCCGAGGTAAGCAGCCTGACCAACAGCAGCGTGCAGGTTGGGGGCATCAGCGTGCCGGGGCTGCAGGTTCGGCGCGCCGACACTCTGGTGGAAGTGGGTAGCGGACAAACCTTTGCCATAGCCGGCCTGTTCCAGCGCGACACCTTCAACAACATCGAGCGTATTCCCGTGCTGGGCGATATCCCGATCCTCGGCAACCTGTTCCGCTCGCGCCGCTTCCAGCGCAACGAAACCGAGCTGGTGATCCTGATTACCCCCTATATCGTCGAACCTACCTCGGCGCCGGTGCGGTTGCCGATGGACCATGCCCGGGTCGTTGGTGACGAGGGAAGGCTCGATACGAGCAGTGCCTATCGGGTCGTGAGCGACGATCCCTTCGGCTTCCACCTGCAATGAACAAGGAGAACGAAGGCATGCGCTATTACACAGGCCTGCGACCCTGGCAACTACTCCCCTTGGCGCTGTTGCTGAGCGGCTGTGTCTCGTCCATGGGGCCGATCTCCTGGGATACCGGTTATCGGCAGGTGAGCGAACCAGAGGGGAGTGATACGGAGTCGTTGCGGCGTGCCATCGCGCCCAATACCTGCCGGGTCTCCCCTGGGCAGGCCGGCATCGTGCCCCTGCCACCTGGCTGCGCCAATGACCTCAATCTGCAAGCCATGGTCGAGCGCCCCGGCGACCTGCTCCACGGCCGCGAGATGGGGCCAGCGAGGGGTGGTCCGGTAGCGGCGGCGGCCCGCGAGCGCCTGGAAGACAGGGAGCGTGCCAATAGTCGCCGTGTTGCGCTCGAGTCTGAAGCGCGCGGCTCTTCCAGCCGCAGCGCCACCACGGGGGGCCTGTGAGCGTTAGCCTGCAGCTACGCCTTCCCTGGGGCACTTGGCCCCAGGGGGGGCGTTACCGTGCCATGGCCAGGCCCATGGCGCGGGCCCGGCTGGCGGGGTCCGCGATCTCGCCGATGCGCGAGGCCTGCTCGATCAGCGCATGGCGCTGGCTGGCAGACATTTCGGGCAGTGCGATGCTGTTTGCCTGCTCCAGATCCTGGGCCAGTACCAGCACCAGAATCATGTTGCGGAAGTGTCTCTCCTCTGCCAGCGGTGAGTCGCTGACACGACGCATCAGCTCGATGGCTTCATTGCTGTCGCCTGCCAATGAATGCGCCAGCGCCAGGTTGGTGAGGGCATCGGGGCTGTGCGGTGAGAGCGCTACCGCCTGCGAGAAGGCGTGTTGCGCCGATTCTCCCTGGCCCATCAGGGCTTGGGCGGCACCCAGGCGGCTCCAGGCCGCCAGGGTGTTCACCTCTGGGGCCGCCTTCTGCAGGTTGCGTACCGCGCTCTCGGTTTCACCGAGCCGCAGCTGGGCCGTGCCCAGCCCCAGCAGGGCATCGGCGTTTTCGATATCCAGCCTGAGAGCGGTGCGGAAGGAGGCCTTGGCGGCTTCCGCATTGCCAGCGGCGAGCCGTGCATTGCCGAGACGCACGTGGATCTGCGGGTCATCGGCAGAAAGCTCTGCCGCCCGCTCGTACATGGCGGCGGCCGTGGCGTGGTCGCCGCGTTGGCCGATGTTATCCGCCAGGCTGAGTAGGCGGGCCTCTTCCCCGCTCGGGCCGCTGCCGATGGTAGAGCAGGCGCTGAGCGCCAGGCAGGAGAGCAGCAGAGTGGCCATTTGTATGTCGTTGCGTATCACCGATGAAACCTCCTCGTACGTGAAAGCACGCCCCGAATTTGCTTGTCACCAAACACGTTTTCCAAAGAATTGTCCGTTATGGGTATTCCAGGAAAGGCCGTCTGCTTTCCAAGCAAAGGCGTTTCGATATTACTGCACCTATTTCCTTCTTGGTATAGGGGAAGGTCTCTCTTTTATGTATTCGTTTATGTTGAAACTCTTTTCGCCATCAAGACGCAATGGCTGCGCAGCTTTTGCCATTTTTGGCGCGGGATTCTTCGCTGTTCCTGGAAATTGCATGGCGGAGGAACCATCAAATGGATGGCCAATGGAGGAGTGGAAGGAGCGCGAGTATCGCTACGTCATCATCGACCAGGACGTGCGCGACGTGCTCCGCGAAATGGGGCACAACCTGTCGCTTCCCGTAGAGATTTCGCGTGAAGTGAAAGGCCGGGTGCGAGGTGATATACGCGCCGGTAGCGCCGAGGAATTCCTCGAGCGAGTGAGCGCGGCCAACGGCCTGGCCTGGTTCTTCGATGGTGGTGTACTGCATGTCGCTACGCGAGGAGAGATGACCCAGCGCCGCTTCGAACTCAATGGAATCGACTCGCAGCGCCTGATGGAGGACATAGAAAGATCCCGTGTCGGCTCGCCCCTGCGGGTGCGACTGGTGGACGGCGGCTCGACGCTCCAGGCCTGGGGGCCGCCGGCATGGATAGACAACGTGGCCAGGCACGTCGAGCGCTTGCGCCAACCGACCCCGCGCGGTCCATCCGGTGTTCGGGTATTCCGTGGCGGAACCACTGAGACCGCCGTCAACGAATGACGGTGACAACAAAGAAAAGGCAAAGGAGGTAGTGATCATGGCGACTGAACCCGTAGGTGCACCCGGTGGCAGCGACCTGTCCAGCACGGATCAGCAGGCTTTCGATGCTGCCGTGGAGAATGCACAGGTCCAGGCCATCGTCGGCCAGGCGGTGGGATCCCTGGCGATGATGCACCTGATGGACTATGCCGGCGACATGCTCAAGGACGAGGGCTGAGGTCGCAGGCCATGGCATGAGCGCGGCAGGCGATGTCTGCCGTTCAGGCACACGTGATGAGGTGATTCGTGATGATGTCTGCGATGACGACAGGCGCGACGCCTGCCCCGATGACGGAGGGCGTGGCGAATTCCGGAACGCTTGCCGAGCAGAATCTGTTCGAGCATATGGCGCGCGTTTCCGGTTCGACCCTGCAGGCGGTGACCCCGGCCGAGCTGGGCGAGAACATCCTCAATCGGCTGGAAGGCACTTTCGAGCGGATGCAGGCGTTCTCTTCCGGCCAGGGTGGCGAGGGGAGTAGCGCCTCCCAGCCGGTGGCGAGGGGAGAGGGCGCTGAGGGGGGCGATGCCGAAGCGCTGGGTGACGCCCAGTTCGAACGAATGATCGAAGCGTTCGGCACGATGTTCGACCACGCGGTCGAGGCGCGATTGATGGCGTCCTGTGCTGCCCAGACGTCGGGTGCCTGTTCGACGTTGCTACGAGGATAATGCGCTTGCGACTCGCCCAACGATGCCGGGGCTTGCTCCGAGCGCTGCCGATCCTCGCCATGGCGCTGCTGCTGCAGGCCTGTGACACCGAGCTCTACACCGATCTTAGTGAGCGCGAGGCCAACGTCATGGTGGCGACGCTGGCCAGGCATGGCATTCCCGCCAAGCGGGTTGCCGCCGATGGCGGCCGCATGACCGTTACCGTCGACAAGGATCGCTTTGCCGAGGCGGTGGAGATACTGGATCGCCTGGGGCTGCCCCAGGAGCGCTATTCCAACCTGGGCGACATCTTCCAGGGCAATAGCCTGGTCTCGTCGCCGGTGCAGGAGCGTGCGCAGATGCTCTATGCGCTCAGCGAAGAGCTGTCGCATACGGTGTCGCAGATCGACGGTGTACTCACCGCGCGCGTGCATGTCGTTCTTCCCGAGAATGACCTGATGCGCCAGAACAGCACGCCCTCGTCGGCCTCGGTATTCATTCGTCACGCGCCCGAGCTCGAGGTAGGGCCGCTGATACCGCGGATCAAGACCCTGGTGGCCAATGGCATTGCCGGGCTCTCCTACGACAACGTCTCGGTGGTGCCGGTGGCGGCCGTGAGGCTGGAGTCACGGGTGGAGGTCTCGCCATCCCAGACGAGCGCTTTTCTCGGCATCGCCATGCCGGCGAGCAGCGCCGGAAGGCTCAGTTGGCTCTTCGGTACCTTCATCGTCCTGCTGCTGGGCCTGGGCGCGGCGGTGGGGTGGATGGTTTGGCAGAGGCGTCGGCGTGCCCCCTACGACCTGGAGCCACCCGCATGAGCGAAGCGAATACCGCCGCCGAACGGGGGCCGTCAGCCGCGGCTTGGCGATCTTTCGTCGAGGCACCGACGCGCTGCGTTGCACGTCCTTGGCTGCATGCGTGTCTGGGCGGAATCGCCGACGATGCCACCCTGGAAGTGCTGGCGCGCCATCCCCGCTTTCAAAGCCGCCTGGCGCAGCGATTGATCGACCGGCATGGCCTGACGCCGCCCGAGGCGATGCCCGTACCCACCGAAGAGGATGCACGGCTACTGGTATTGCCAGCGCAGGCCGGTGTCACGCTGGTTCATTATTGCGGTGTGATCTGCCATGCCACCGCCTTCGTACGTGAAATTCGCGCACCGCGAGTAGTGGCACTCAAGGAGCGCTTCGGCGCCGCCGCCTTCGCCGCCGCGCTGGCCAACCGCGAACTGTCGGTGGCGGCAGCGAGCGGTGACGACATCGAGACGCTGGCGCGGGAGGTACGCCGCGATGGGCAGGCCTGCGTCTCGGCCTGGCTGGCGCTGCAACCGCCCGAACTCGCCGCCTGGCTGAGGTTGGGGCCGACCGCAAATTTGCCGGAGGAGGCGCAGGACGCTACCCCCGAGGTTTACCAGCAGGGGCCACGCATCGTGCGCTGCGCCGCCGCCATCGTGGGTGCCGAGATCAGGGAGTCAGAGCATGCATCAACTGCCGACACGTCCGGGTAAGGTCATCCTGCGTAGCGATGAGGCCCAGGCCTGGATTGATGGCTATGCCTTTCTCGAGCGTGCCCGGGCGAACGCCAGGGAGGTGGAGTCGAGGACCCGACATACCGCGGCCAGCGCCTATGCCGACGGCTTCGAAGAAGGGCGCCGGGAAGGCGAAGCCCAGGCAGCCGAGCTGTTGGCGCAGGCCACCCAGCGGGTGGAGCGCTACCTGGCGGGGCTCGACCAGGCGCTGGCCGAACTCTCCCTGCGCATGGTGCGCCGTATCCTGGGTGAGTACGACGACGCCGAGCTGGTGAGTCGCTGCGCGCGCCAGGCCCTGCGCGAATTCCGCCACGACATGCGGGTCAGCGTGCGCGTCGCGCCGGAGCGGGTGGCGGCCGTCGAAGCGCTGTTGGCTCAGGGGCCGTCGATACCCGAAGGCCCTGCCTATCGTGTCGAAGGCGATGCGCAACTGGGTCCGGGCCAGTGCCTGCTGGTCAGCCCGGTGGCGATCGTCGATGTCGGGCTCGATGCCCAGCTGACCGCCCTGCGCCGAGCGCTGACGAGTGGCCAGGAGCCGCAGCCATGACGCCCCCAAAGATCGACCTAGATGCGCTGCTGCCGCGGCTGGGTGCGCGGCTGGAAGATGCCAAACTGCGTCCGGTGCATGGCCGTGTGCGGCGCATTCGCGGCCTGCTGGTGCACGCCAGCGTCGACGGCACCGGCATCGGTGAGCTGTGCTACCTGCGTGACCCGTTGAGCGGACGCCATGTCGCCGCCGAGGTGATCGGCTTCGAGGAGGAGCACGCCATCCTCTCGCCCATCGGCGACCTGCAGGGCATGTCCACCCGGGCCGAGGTCATCGCTACCGGAGGGCCACAGGGCGTGCCGGTGGGGGAGGCGTTGCTGGGACGGGTGATCAGCCCGCTGGGCACCTTCATCGATGCCGCGCCGGAGCGCGATGTCGATACCTTGCGCATCTGCCCTGTGCATGCTGAACCGCCCAGTCCCCTGGCGCGCCAGCTGATCCAGCATCCGCTGGCGCTGGGCATTCGCGCCATCGATGGCCTGCTGACCGTGGCGCGTGGTCAGCGTATCGGCATCTTCGGCGAGCCCGGGGTGGGCAAGTCGTCGCTTCTTTCTGCCATCGTGCGCGGCAGCGAGGCGGAGGTCATCGTGCTGGGGTTGGTCGGCGAACGTGGCCGTGAAGTGCGCGAGCTGCTGGACGTGCAGCTCGATGCCAAGGCCCGACAACGTACGGTCTGCGTGGTGGCCACGTCCGATCGCCCGGCTATCGAGCGGGCACGGGCCGCCATGGTCGCTACCACCGTGGCGGAACACTTCCGTGACCAGGGGCGCGACGTCCTGCTGCTGGTCGACAGCATCACACGCTTTGCCCGCGCCCAGCGCGAGATCGGCCTGGCCGCCGGCGAACCGCCAACCCGGCGTGGCTATCCGCCTTCGCTCTTCGCCGCCTTGCCGCGCCTGCTGGAGCGGGCGGGTCCCGGCGCCCGCGGCAGTATCACTGCACTCTATACCGTGCTCACCGAGGGCGACGGTAGCCTCGATCCGGTCGCCGAGGAGACACGCGCCATCCTCGACGGCCACATCGTGCTCAGTGCCGACCTGGCCAAGCGCGACCATTTTCCTGCCATCGACGTCCTCGCCAGCCGTAGTCGCCTGATGGATACGGTCATCTCGAACGAACAGCGTCGCAATGCCAGTCGGATTCGCGATCTGCTGGCGCGCCACCGCGACGTCGAGCTGTTGCTGCAGGTCGGCGAGTACCGCGAGGGCAACGATCCTCATACCGACGAGGCGGTTGCCAGGCATGCCGCCATCGAAGCCTTCCTGCGCCAGAGCGAGGGGGAGCACAGCAACTTCGAGGAGACCCTGAAGCGCATGAACGAGCTGTTGTCATGACCGACCGCTTCCGACTCGAGCAACTCATGGCGCTGCGCGAGCGACGCGAACGCCAGGCCGCAGCAGCCCTGATGGCGCAGCAGCGGCGTTGTCGGGACGAGGCTCGCCGCATCGACGAACTCGGCCTTGCCCTGGCGCGCGAGCAGAGCGATTTCGATCGGCTCGAGCAGGCATGGTTCGAGGCGGCGGAGGGATCCACCCTGTCGCCGGCGGAGCTGGAGCAGGCGCGCCAGGCCATTGACGATCATCAGAGGCGCCAGATCGAACTGGCCGAAGCACGTGCGGCAGCCGAGCGGGAGCGAAGCCGGTTGCTCGAGGAGTGCTCCCGGCAGGCCGAGGTCTGGAAGCAGCGTTCCCATGCCCGAGAGGCGTTGGAGAAGCTGTCCGAGCGGCGCGAGCTGAGCGATCGCATCGTGCAGGAGGGCCGCCTCGAGGCGGACCTCGAAGACACCTTGCCGCGCGGAGGGCCGGAATGGCGAAGCTAGACCTGATGGCGGCGGCGGGGCGACAGGATTCGGCAGCGAGGGAAGGGAGCATGGCCGTGGCGGCGCGACTGCCCCGGTTGTCGCCGGAGCAGGTGGCCATGCTCAACGCGCTGCATCGCCCTCGCCCCGCACTTGTTCTCTCCCTGGGCGAGCGGGCGCTGCGGCTATCCGTGGTCCCGGAGGTTGAGCCGTCCGTTCTGCCCGTGACCTTGGGATTGTCGATCGGCAGCGCTCCCGCGCTGCTGCATCTCTGCCATGACAGCCTGGCGCTATTGACCGATCGCCTGGCGCTGCGCGCTGGGCTGGAGGCATGCGAACCCGATCTCACGGCACTGTGGCTGGAGTACGCCCTGCTGGAGTGGATCGAGCCCCTGGAAGCGCGCTTGGGTGTTGCCCTGCGGCTGGACGCGGCGCCTCCCCCGAGCGGGGAGATCGCGGCCATGCGCATCTCGTTGCATCTGGAGGCCGATGGGCGCACCGGCCAACTGGCCCTGACCTTGGGCGCTGCCGCGATGAGGGCCATCGCACCGCTGCTGGAGGCACTTCCCGCCGTCGAACCCAGGCCCTGCTCGGCGTTGTCCCTTCCCGTGCAGTGGATTGCCGGCCATCAGCGACTGCGGCTGGACGAGCTGCGCAGCCTGATGCCGGGAGACGTGGTGCTGCTCGAGCGCCCGACCAGGGCGTTGGCGTTCGCCGGGCGTCCAATGGCCGAGGTGACAGAGAAAGAGGATGGCCTGCATCTGCTGGCGTCGCCGATGGCCGGGCATGGCGACGACCTCAATGCACCCCCATCAACAAGAACCGACAGCGATTCCCTCGGTAACAATCCCTTCAATAATGGCAGGAGGCGTGACGACATGGCAGAAAACCCTCGTAGCCCGAAACCGCCACCCACGGATGCGGCGGCCCTGGATAGCCTGCCGATGCGTCTGGTGTGTGAACTCGGCCGTCTGGAGCTCTCGCTCGGCGAGCTGCGTGAGTTGGGTCCGGGGAGCGTGTTGCCGCTGTCCCGACCGGCGGGAGAAGCCGTGGACCTGGTCGTCAATGGGCGACCCATGGGGCAGGGGCGGCTGGTGGAGATCGGCGATAGCTTGGGCGTGCAGATCGTGAGGTTCATGGGCGATGAATGAGTTCGAGCCCAACCTGGTCGGCATGATCATTGTCATGGCCGGCCTGGGGCTGCTGCCCCTGGCGGTGGTGACCATGACCTCATTTCTCAAGATCGCCGTGGTGCTGTTTCTGATTCGCAATGCCCTGGGCATCCAGCAAACGCCGCCCAACCTGGTGCTGTACGGCATCGCCCTGGTACTGACGGTCTACATCACCACGCCGCTCGTTGGCGAGATCGCCTATCGGCTCGAGAACCATGGCGGCTCGTTGGAGAGCATCGAGGACATCCGCGAGACCGGAGCGCTGCTGCGCGAACCGCTCCAGGAGTACCTGTCGCTCTACGCCAACGAGCGTGAGCGTGCCTTCTTCATCGATGCCACGCAGAACATTTGGTCGGAGCAAGCGCGTGAGAATCTTCAGGACGACGACCTGGTGGTGTTGATCCCGGCCTTCGTCACCTCCGAACTTGTGCGTGCCTTCGAGATCGGTTTTCTGATCTACATCCCGTTCCTGGTCATCGACCTGGTGGTAGCCAACGTGCTCATGGCGATGGGCATGGTGATGGTCGCGCCGCCACTGATCTCGGTACCGCTGAAGATCTTCCTGTTCGTTGCCGTGGACGGCTGGTCGCGCCTGATGCATGGCCTGATACTCAGCTACGGAGGCTAGCCACCGTGACCGGCGAGATCTTCCTCACGCTGATGAACAATGCCCTGTGGACCGTGCTGCTGCTCTCCGCGCCTGCGCTGCTGGCAGCCATCGTGATCGGTTTCGGCATCGGCCTGCTGCAGGCACTGACGCAGATTCAGGACCAGTCCCTGCCCCAGGCGGTCAAGGTCATCGTGATCATGCTGGTGCTAATCGTGGGAGGGCCGCTGCTGGTAGGGCAGCTCGTCAACCTGACCGACCAGGTGCTGGACAACTTTGCCGCCTGGACGCGCTGAGGTCGCATGGCGTTCGACGAGATCATTCCCCTTCTTACCGAGCTGGTCTACCCCATGCTCGTGGCTGCATCTCTTGGTATGGCCCGGGCGCTGGGAGTGATCCTGATCACCCCGGCCTTCAACCGACTCGGCCTGACCGGGATGATCCGCTCCGCCGTTGCCGTGACCATTGCCTTGCCGATGATACCGTTCATCTTCTCCGCATTGCCGTCGATGGGGCCGCTGTCGACCTTCGGCCTCGCCTCTCTACTGGTCAAGGAGCTGATGATCGGCGCGGTCATCGGCGTGGTGTTCGGCATCCCCTTCTGGGCGGCGGAAGTGGCGGGGGAGCTGGTCGACCTGCAGCGTGCCTCGACCATGGGGCAGCTACTCGATCCGATGGGCAGTACCGAGTCCGGTGTCACCAGCACGCTGCTGGTGGTGACCCTGGTGGCGCTGTTCTTCGTCTCGGGAGGCTTCATGGTCATGCTCGAGGCGTTCTATGCGAGCTATGCGCTGTGGCCGGTGGAGCGCTTCGTGCCGGTGCTGGAGACCCGTACCGCCCTGACGATGCTGGAAATGCTGGACCAGGTGATGCGGGTGGGCGTGATGATGGTCGCACCGCTGGTGATCGCCATCCTGGTCGCCGACCTGATGCTAGCCTACCTGGCGCGCATGGCACCCAGCCTGCATGTGTTCTCGCTGTCGCTGGCGATCAAGAACCTGCTCTTCACCTTCCTGATGCTGATCTACATCGTCTTCCTGATACCGCTGCTGGTGGAAGAACTCGGCACGCTGGGTGATGGCTATCGCCGCCTCGAGACGCTATTGAGCGGCGCCTTCGGGCTGTCTGCAGGGCAGGGAAGCGCATGAGCGAGAAACCCAGCGAAGAGAAATCGCTCCCGCCCTCCGAAAAGAAGCTGCGCGATGCGCGCAAGAAAGGGCAGGTGAGCAAGAGCTCGGACATGGTTACCGCCATGGTGATGCTTGGCTGCACGCTCTATCTCGTCATGGCCGCCGGTGGCATCGAGCAGCGGGTTCGCCACCTCATCAGCACTACCACGCGCCTCTACCACGAGCCTTTCGATACCCTGTGGCCACGCATGCTGGCGCTGGGCGCGGAGATCGTGGTGCGCTCGGTACTGCCGATCATCATCATTTCCGTCGTGGCTGCCGTGCTGACCAATATCCTGATCATGCGTGGCCCGGTATTCTCGGTGGACCCGATCAAGCCGAGGTTCGAGCGCATCAATCCTGCCGAGGGCTTCAAGCGAATCTTCTCGGCTCGCGGTGTGATCGAGTTCGTCAAGTCGCTGATCAAGATGTCTGCCCTGGCCACGGCGTTCGTGATTGTCTTCCGACTGGGCCTGCAACCCCTGATGGATTCGCCGCGCTGTGGCTTCGCTTGCCTGGATGGCATCTTCATGGCGCTACTCAAGCCGCTGATCATTACCGCCCTGGTGGCGTTTCTGGTGGTCGGTGCCATCGACGTGCTGATGCAGCGCTGGCTGTTCCGACGCGATCAACGCATGACCAAGACCGAGCAGAAGCGTGAACGGAAGGACATGGAGGGTGACCCCGAGATTCGCCGTGCCCGTCAGCGCGAACGGCGCGACCTGTATGCCCATAGCGCACGAACCGGTATGGAGAATGCCTCGCTCATGCTGGGTGCGGCCGGTGACTGGCTGGTAGGGCTGCGCTACGTCAAGGGCGAGACTCCCGTGCCGGTGGTGGTCTGCAAGGCCTCCCCCGAGGAGTCCGCCGCGCTGCTTGCATCGGCTGCCGCTCGCGGGGTCACCGTAGCCAACCGACCAGGCCTGGCGGCTCGAATCGCCAAGCGGGCCGGTAACGGGGGGCCGATTCCTCAAGATACGTTCCAGGCGGTCGCCGATGAGCTGGTGGCAGCCGGGCTCATCTAGAGCCAGTTCCGTCTGAACGATGTCGCAATGTCGATCTCGATAGGGCTCGCGCGACTTATGAATGACGGCGGATGCGCTAGTCTTATGAACCATCCAGGAGAGACCACCATGCAATACATGCTGATGTGCTGTATCGACGAGGCGCTGTGGAACGGCTTGCCGGATGCCGAGCGCGACTCGGTCATGAACGATTACAACGCCCTGATCCAGGAGATGGTCACCAGCGGCCACTACCGTGGCGGTGCCCGGCTGCAATCGGTGGACAGTGCCACCACCCTGCGTGAGCAGAACGGCAAGGTAGTGATGCTGGATGGCCCCTTTGCCGAGAGTCGCGAACAGCTGGGTGGCTTCCATGTGGTGGAGTGTCGCGACCTGGACGAGGCCCTGGGATTGGCCCGGCGTATTCCGCCGCTGCGGGTCGGCGGCTCGGTCGAAGTGCGACCGGTGGATCCTGCCTATCGACTGTGAGGAAATTGAGTGACCCTGGACGATCTCTATCGCCGCGAGTATGGCCGTGTGCTGGCCAGCCTGATTCGCCGCTTCGGTCACTTCGAACTGGCGGAAGATGCCGTGCAGGCGGCCTTCGAGGCGGCGATGGTGCAGTGGCCGGCGCAGGGCTGGCCGCCGAACCCGACCTCGTGGCTGATCTCCACCGCCCGCCACAAGGTGGTCGACCAGTTGCGTCATCAGCAGATGCGCGAGCGCAAGGGCGACGAGCTGCGCCAGCACCTGGAGCTGCTGCTGGACACCGACCTCGAGGCCGAGCCGCTCGACAGCCTGCGCCTGATCTTCGCCTGCTGCCATCCGGCCCTGGCACGACCCGCCCAGGTGGCACTGACGCTGCATACCCTGGGTGGGTTGCGTACCGAGGAGATCGCCCGCGCCTTCATGGTGCCGGTGCCGACCCTGGCCCAGCGGCTGGTGCGGACCAAGGCCAAGATCCGCGACGCCGGCATTCCTTTCGAAGTGCCCGACGACACGGCCCTGGGCGAGCGCCTGGAGTCGGTGCTGGCGGTGATCTACCTGATCTTCAACGAAGGCTATGCGGCCAGCTTCGGCGACGACTGGGTGCGCGGCGACCTCTGCGCCGAGGCGATTCGCCTGGGGCGAATGTTGGTACGGCTGCTGCCGGCGGAGCGCGAGGCACGTGGCCTGCTGGCGCTGATGCTGCTGCACCATTCTCGACGCGATACGCGGACCGACGCGGCTGGCGATATCGTGCTGCTGGAGGAGCAGGATCGCTCGCGCTGGCATGCCGACGAGATAGAGGAGGGCAGCGCGCATGTTGGCATCGCGCTGCGTGGTGGCGTGCTCGGCGGCTACGCGGTGCAGGCTGCCATTGCCGCGCTGCATGCTCAGGCGCTGACGCCGGCAGAGACCGACTGGCGGCGCATCGCCGCGCTCTACAGCCTGCTGTACGCCCTTCAGCCCACACCGGTGGTGGCACTCAACCGAGCCGTGGCGATCGCCATGGCCGACGGGTTGGAAGCGGGACTGGAACTACTCGACAAGATTCACCTGCCTGGCTATCACCTGCTGCCGGCCACGCGGGCCGATCTGCTGCGCCGGCTGGGCCGTCGTGATGAGGCGGCGGTGCATTATCGCCAGGCGCTGGCGCTGGCAACCCAGGGGGCTGAGCGACGTTTCCTCGAGCGCCGCCTGCGCGAGGTGCTGGCGAATGCCACCGATGTCGATTTGCCGTTGGCTCGCTCGAAAGAGGGATGAGGCCTATTGGCCCATCCCCAACTCATAACTCAGGAGACATCCCATGAGCTACGTCGATGGTTTCGTATTGCCGGTTCCCGAAGGGAACCTCGACGCCTACCTGGACATGGCCCGGCGGGCCGGCGAGGTCTGGCGCGAGCATGGCGCGCTGGAGTACGTGGAGTGCGTGGCCGATGACGTCAAGCCGGGAGAGCATACCTCCTTCCCCCAGAGCGTCAAGCTCGAACCGGGGGAGACGGTGATCTTCTCCTGGATCCTCTATGCCTCGCGTGAGGAGCGTGACCGCATCAATGCCAAGGTGATGGAAGACCCACGCATGGCAGACATGATGGATCCGGCCAACCACCCGTTCGACGGCAAGCGCATGATCTGGGGTGGGTTTCGCGAGGTGCTGAGGCTGCCCTAGCCCCTGGACCTAGCCCCTGGAACCCCAGACCCTAGACCAGCCAGGCGACAACTAGTCCCGCCACTGCGGAAGCCAATGTCGGGCCGGCAATGCAGCGGGCCAGGTGAGCATTGCCGGCACTGACGGCCAGCACAATCTTGAACAAATTGTTGACCGAGGCCGCCAGCACGATGCCCAGCACGGCGGTGGAGGGTTCGATGGTGTTCGTGGCCATGCGGCTCAGCGACAGGGCAACGGCATGCACATCCGCCATGCCGGAGACGGCGGCCAGCAGGTAGACGCCGGCAGCGCCAAGCCAGGCCCGCAGCCACTCACCCAGCACCATGACTACCGCCAGCAGGGCGCCGAGCAGCAGTGCGGCGCGCAGCTCAAGGGGGTTCTGGGTCATCGGCCGGTCGGCCTTGGGATTGCGGCGGTGGCGGCGCCATAGCCACAGCGCCGGCAGGTATAGCGTCACGCCCATGGTCGCGACCGGTGCCGCCAGTTGCGGCAGCAACGTGGGGCCGAGCAGAGCGGCATAGAGCAAGAGGCGCGGCAGCATGGTGCCGCAGGCCAGCAGGATGCCGGCGGCGAGCATCGGGGCGAGCTGCGGTTCGCGGCGTGCCTGGCGGGCGTACTGCAGGGTCAGGGCGGTGGAGGAGGTGAGCCCGGCGAACAGTCCGGTGAACAGAATGCCTTTTTCGGTGCCGCCGAGGCGCACGGCAAAATAGCCGATGAAAGAGATCGAGGCGATCAATACCACCAGCCACCAGATCTCGTAGGGGTTGAGTACGCCGCCAGGGCCCATGTCTTCGTTGGGCAGTAGCGGCAGCATCACGACGCTGATCAGCAGCAGCTTGAGACCGGCGTCGAGCTCGTTGGCCTGCAGCTTGTTGAGCAGGCCATGGATCTCGCGCTTGTTGTCGAGGATCAGCGCCGTGACCACTGCACAGGTCGTGGCCAGGGCGATGTTCACCGCCACCGCCAGGGAGCCGAAGCAGAACGTCAGCAGCAGTCCGATCAGGCCGGTGATGCTGTAGTCGCGGCTCTGCTCCATGCGAGCGCGGTAGCCGACCAGGGCGATGATTGCCACGGCCAGGAAAATCAGTGGAAAGGCCCAGGGCGTCAGCACTTCCGCGAGCAGGGCCGCTATGCCACCGAACAGGCCCACCAAGGCATGGGTGCGCACCCCGGCCACACGCTCGCCCCACTTCCGCTCGCGCGCAACCCAGCCGCGCTCGATGCCGATCAGCGCACCCAGCAGCAATGCCACGGCAAGCTCCATGAGAACGGTATTATCGGCCAGAAAGTCGCTGGCAAGGTCGTCCATGCCGTTTCCTTCCCTGGAAAGCCTCTCCCTCTAGCGTGGAACGCTAGGCCGCTACCTTCAACTGTGGATGGTCGGCGTTTTCCGTTCGCGAAGCGCTTGCCAAGGGACGGATCCATGTCGAATACTGTATATGATTACAGTATTTGTTTGGAGGCCCCATGGAGCTTGCCCCTTTCTCCTTCTTGCGCGCCGTCTGCAGTGCCACCACGGGAGCCGGTCTGCAAGCCCAGCCCTTGCTGGGCTGCCGGGTGCGGGCCGGTTTCCCCAGCCCTGCCGACGATCATCTGGATGGCGACCTCAACCTGCACGAATATGTCGTGCGGCGTCCAGCATCCACCTATTTCGTGCGCGCCGAAGGAGATTCGATGCGAGGTGACGGTATCCACGATGGCGACTTGCTGGTGGTGGACCGCAGTCTGGAGCCGTTGCCCGGACGGGTGATCGTGATAGCGGTGGATGGTGAGCTCACCGTCAAGCGGCTGGCCCACCAGCGCGGGCGCACCGTACTGCTGGCCAGCAACCCAAGCTTTGCGCCGATTCCATTGGAAGGGCGCGAATGCCATGTGTGGGGCGTGGTGACCCATGTCGTTCATGCCTTGCCGGGGGCCTTGCCATGATCGCCTTGGTCGATGGCGATAGCTTCTACGTCAGCTGTGAGCGGGCCTTCGATCCGCGTCTGGAAGGGCTGCCGGTAGGTGTACTCTCCAATAACGATGGCTGCGTGGTGGCGCGCTCACGGGAGCTCAAGGCGCTAGGCGTGGCCATGGGGGCGCCATTGCATCAGTTGCCCCCGGCTATCCGCCGCCAGTCCGTGCTGCTTTCCAGCAACTACGCCCTCTACGGCGATGTCTCACGCCGGGTGAACCAAGTGCTCGCTGAATTCTCCCCAGTGGTGGAGCTCTATTCGATCGATGAGAGTTTCGTGCACTTTTCCGGCTTTGAGCCTGGGGCGCTGGAAGCCCATTGCCAGCGACTGCGTGAGACAGTGCAGCGTTGGACGGGTATCCCGGCCGGCGTGGGCCTGGCCCCCACTCGGGTGCTGGCCAAGCTGGCCAACCGCTTGACCAAGCGTGAGCTGGGCTACGAAGGCGTGTGCCTGCTCGAGGCCGATAGTGACGTAACCTGCCAGGTGCTTGAGCAACTGCCGGTTTCTGACCTGTGGGGCGTAGCCCGGCGAACAGCCGAGCGGTTGCAACTGATGGGTATCGAGACGGCCTGGCAACTGCGACAGGCCGATCCCAAGTGGATCCGTGGGTCCTTTTCGGTCGTACTTGAGCGTGTCGTCTGGGAGCTACGCGGCCATTCGACCATCGAACTCGAGGACCTGTCCATGCCACGCCAGCGCATCCTGGTGTCGCGCTCCTTCGGCAAGTTGAGCAGCGAGCTTGCCGACCTGCAGGCCGCCACGCGGCAGCATGCCACCCGGGCTGCCGAGAAATTGCGCCGCCAGGGCAGCCTGGCCCGTGCGGTGCTCGTCTTCGTGCGCACCAATCCGCACCGTTCAAGGGACGCCCAGTACGCCAATAGTCATGTCGTGGCATTACCGGAGCCCTGTGACGACACGCCAAGCATCCTTGCCGCGGTGCACCAGGCACTGACAGCGATCTTTCTCGAAGGGCATCGCTACCAGAAATGCGGCGTAATGCTGTTGGATTTGATGGATGCCGAGCGCAGTCAGCTCTCGCTGCTGGATGACCCCACCGATGAGAAGCGACGTGACCGCAGCCGACGATTGATGGCTACCCTCGATCACCTCAACCGGGAGATGGGGCGCGATACGGTGCGCTTCGGTCTGCCGCACAAGGATAATGCCTGGGAACTGCGCTGCCAGCGCCGCACTCAGCGCTACACCACCTGCTGGAAGGAACTGGTGACGGCCAAGACGCAATGATGAAGGCGCCACCCTCTTGGGGTTGCCGGCAACCACATGGCAGGGGGGCACCATGGGTGCCATGCTGAAGGCGAACCCTGCTCGCGGGAGATACCTATGCCATGGCCAATTCGCTGGCGCTGCCTGCTGTCGTTGCTGTGCGGTACCGTGCTGCTGACGGGCTCGCTGGCTGCGGGCGCGCGTGAGCTCGCCGCTGAAATCGACGAGATGGTCGAGGTGGAAGTCGCCACGGTGGGCCTGGCTGGCTTCGGCGGACCGCCGGTGGTGCTGCTGCGCGAGCCGGGCGCGCGGGAAGTCATCCCGATCTTCATCGGCGTCAACGAGGCGGGGGCCATCCTGCGCGGGCTGGCCGGGGAACGCACGCCTCGGCCCATGACCCATGACTTGCTGAGTGACGTACTCGGCGGAATCGACGCCACCCTGGAGCGGGTCTACGTCGATGCCATCGTCGATCACACCTTTCTCGGCATGCTGGAGCTGCGCCTGCCGGGGCGTGAAGAGACGCTGCTCATCGACAGTCGGCCCAGCGATGCCATCGCTTTGGCGCTCTATGCGGGGGCGAGCATTCATGTGGCGCCCCAGGTGCTCGAGGCGGCCAGAGAGATCGAGTACGAAGGGCTGGACGATCAAGTGGTCGTGGCGCTCGGGATTACCGTCACTCCGGTAACCGAGGATCTGCGCGAGGCGCTGGGCCTGCCCGACAGTCCCGGCGTGCTGGTCAGTGACGTACGCGGACCCGCTGCGGATGCCGGCCTTCAGCCCGGTGCGCTGCTGCTCGAGGTCAACGGCGAGGTGCCCGATACGCCGCTGCGCTACCTCGAGCTGGTGCGTGACACCGCCGTGGATGAGGATGCCCGGCTACGCTACTGGCAGGAAGGCGAGGAGAGCGAGCTGGAGGTCACCACCGACGTTCCACCGCCGCAGCCCGTACCGCGGCTACGGCATGACGTGCCCGGCATTCGCACTTGATCGCGTGGAAGAGGCTGCGAGGCGATGCATGGCCAGCCCTCCCTGGCTGGCCATTCCTCTTCGTCAGAAGGTTTCCCACTCCTCCTCGGCAGCGTGCGCCTTGCGCGGTTTGGGATCGGTGGCGGGGCGCGGAAGCGCGGTAGGCCGAGGGGTCGGGGCAGCCCGCTGTGCTGCCTTCGGCTGCGCCGGCCCATCCTCGCCAAGGATGAAGGTACCCACCAGTTCGCTGAGATGCTGCGCATGATGACGCATGTCGCCGGCAACGGTGGAAGACTGCTGGACCATGGCGGCGTTCTGCTGGGTCATGGTGTCCATCTCGGCCACGGCGGTATTGATCTGGCCGATGCCGGCATTCTGCTCTTTCGCGCCGGCGCTGATCTCGGCGATCACGTCGCTGACCCGCGCTACGCTGGCGACGAGTTCGCGCATGGTCTCGCCGGCTTGCTTGACGATGTTGGTGCCCTCACGCGTATGGGTCGCGGAAGTATCGATCAAGGATCGAATCTCACGCGCGGCATCGCCGCTGCGGCTGGCCAGGGTACGAACTTCCTGGGCCACGACCGAGAAGCCGCGGCCGTGTTCACCGGCGCGGGCGGCTTCTACCGAGGCGTTGAGCGCCAGGATATTGGTCTGGAAGGCAATACTGTCGATCAGCTTGATGATTTCCGCAATGCGGCCCGACGAGGTATCGATATCGGCCATGGTGCGCTCGACGCGCTGCATGGCGACCTCGCCTTCGCGGGCCACCTGGCTGGTGGCCACCACCAATTGATTGGCCTGTTCGGCGGACTCGGCGCTGTGGTTCACCGTGGCCGTGATCTCCTCCATCGAGGCGGAGGTCTCCTGCAGGTTGGCCGCCGCCTGCTCGGTGCGGGTCGCCAGCTCGTCACTGCTCTGGGCGATCTCCTCGGCGGCCTGGTTCACGCTGGCGGTGCTGCGGCGCACGTCACGCAGGGTATCCTGCATGCGCGAGACGAAGGCGTTGAATTGCGCTGCCAGCTCGCCGATCTCGTCGCGGCTCTCCACCGTCAGGCGCCGGGTCAGGTCGCCCTGGCCCTTGGCGATGTCGCGCATGGCTTCGGCGGTACGACGGATCGGTGCCACGGTACGGCGCACCAGCCAGATCGACACGATCGCTACGATGACGAACAGTCCCAGCCCGAGTAGTGCCGAGGTCAGAATGGAATGGCGCAGTTCGCTGGCCGCCTGGGCCCTGGCGCTGACCATGGCGGCGTCGATGTCGGTGGCGTAGACCCCGGCACCGAGCATCCAGTCGAACTCGGGCACGTTGACGGAATAGGAGTACTTGGTTTCGATGCTGCGGGTGCCGGGATACTCCCAGGGATATTCGTAGAAACCGCCGCCCTGGCGGGCCACGGTGATCAGGTCGCGGATGATATAGGCGCCATCGGGTGCCTGTACGCCGATCATGTTGGTGCCTTCGCGCTCGGGCATCGGCGCGGTCACTACGTTGAGGCCGTCGTGTTGATAGGCGAAGACGTAGTTGCCGCCTTCGAAGCGGATGGCACGCAGGATCCCGGCGGCGCGCTCGCGCTTTTCGGTGTCGCTGAGGCCGGAGGCCTGCAGGATGGGCTGAATCGCCGAATGAGCGCTCTCGACCACGTCGCGAACCCCAGACTTGCGCGTGTCGATGAGTAGCTCACGCTGATGTTCCAGGTTGATGCGACTGTCCTGGGAGCGGGAATAGGCATCGATGACCACCAGACTGACGGTGGTCACCAGCAGGGGCAGCAGGACCAGCAGCAGGAGACGAGCCTGAAGGCTCAGAGCGAATGAGGCCTTGGGAGCGGATGCTTCATGCATTGCGAAACCTCGAAGATAGCAAGTGTACTGATACGATCGTAAGTACTTACTAACTTCGGCTGATTTAGCGATGGCTTGAGGCCTGCCGACGATTCTAGGGCTACGACATTAGCCGTACGGCAGGCCGATCTGGAGTCTCGTGTGAGTCAGGGAGCCTCGCGAAGGCGGGTCAGGCCTTCCTGGGCGGTAGAGGCGACCAGCCGGCCACTGCGGTCATAGATGCTGCCGCGGGCGAAGCCCCGGGCGCCACCTGCCCAGGGACTGTCCATGTCATAGAGCAGCCAGTCGTTGACCTTGACGTCGTGATGGAACCACAGCGCGTGGTCGAGGCTGGCGATCTGCAGCTTGGGGTCGCGAAAGGTGATGCCATGTGGCACCAGGGCCGTGGTCAGCAGGTTGAAGTCGGAGCTGTAGGCCAGCAGGTAGCGATGCAGGGCCGGGTCGTCGGGTAACTCGCCGGTGAGGCGGAACCACAGCCGCTTACGCGAAGGCTGGCCCGGTTCGGCTTCGTCGCCCAGATGCAGGAACTCGATGGGGTGACCGGGAAAGCGCTCCAGGCGCGCGTTCGGATCCTGATCCAGCGCTTCGGGTAGGGTGACCCCGGGCATGGCCATCTGGTGGGCCATGCTCTCTTCGCGGCCGTGAAAGGAAGCGCTGCAGAAGAAAATGGGGCGGCCTTTCTGGATGGCAGTGACGCGCCGGGTGGTGAAGCTGCCGCCATCGCGCACGGCGTCGACCTGATAGACTACCGGGCGATGGGGGTCGCCGGGGCGCAGGAAGTATCCATGCAGCGAATGTGCCTGACGGCTGGCATCCACCGTATGGGAGGCGGCCGAGAGCGCCTGGCCGAGCACCTGTCCACCGAACAGCTGCGGCAGGCCAAGATCCTGGCTGCGGCCGCGGAACAGGTTCTCCTCGATCTCCTCCAGGCCGAGCAGATCGACGAGCGCATTCAGGGCATCGGTCATGGGTTTCCTCATCGGCGTATCATACGGTTGTTTCAGGCAACAGCATAACGGAGTCCGCGCCGATGCGCAGTGACGAATTCTACATGCACCGGGCGCTGGACCAGGCCCGCGAGGGGCTGGCCGCCGGCGAAGTGCCGGTAGGGGCGGTGGTGGTAAATGCCACCGGCGAGATCGTCGGCGCCGGCTACAATGCCCCGATCTCGGGCCACGATCCCAGCGCCCATGCCGAGATTCGCGCCCTGCGCGATGCCGCCCAGCGGTTGGGCAATTACCGCCTCGACGGCTGCACGCTCTACGTCACCCTGGAGCCCTGCCTGATGTGTACCGGTGCGATCATCCATGCTCGCATGGCCCGGTTGGTCTATGGCGCCGCCGAGCCACGTACCGGCATGGTGGAGTCGAAGGCCAACCTGTTCGCTCAGCCCTGGCACAATCATCGGGTCGCGGTGGAAGGCGGGGTGTTGGCCCCGCGTGCCGCCCGGCTGCTCAAGGATTTCTTCGAAGCCAGGCGCGAGAATGGCACAGCCTCTTCAGACTTTCTCGATGGTGGTTAATGGCGGGGCGGCCCTGACCCGATTGCGCCCTTCGGCCTTGGCGCGGTAGAGCGCGTCGTCGGCGGCCTGCATGAGGGTGGCGACGTCAAGCGGACCGTCGACCAGGGTCACGACGCCGATGCTGGCCGTCAGGACGCTGCCATCATGATGCCGTAGCTCGGCGTCCTGCAGATGCTGACGCAGTGCTTCAGCAATTTCCCGTGCTTGCACGGGGTCTGTCAGCGGCAGGCAGGCAACGAACTCCTCCCCACCGTAGCGGGCGAACAACCCACCGTACGACTGGATGATCTCGCATCCTATCCGACCCAGTTGATCCAGGTAGCGGTCGCCGACCAGGTGGCCCTGATGATCATTGATACGCTTGAAATGGTCGACATCGCAGATCAATACGCTCAGCGGCCTTTGAGCGGCATTGGCTTCCAGCGTTTCCATGAACAGCCGGCGGTTGGGCAACTGGGTCAGGTCGTCATGGCGGGCCAGCCACTCGACCTCTTGCTGGAGCTGGCTACGGGTGCGAATTTCGCGTCGCAACTCGGTGTTGGCAGAGTGAACCTTGCGATGCTGGCGTGCGAGGCGTGTGTAGCCGTGCAGTACCAGATAGAGCAGATAGGCCAGGGTCAGGCCGATGACGAGGCTGACTACCGGGTGCCGAGGCAACTGCTGCAACAGGCGAGAGTGGCTGGGCTGAACGCGCAAACCCAGCGGTGCGCCGGCCACGTCGAGCTGTACCTCGTGCTGCCAGGGGCCGAGGCGTGTCTCGGGTATCTGGCTGGCCAGTACCCGGTCGCCCTGTGTGAGCATAAGGCTGATGTGCTGCTTGTCCACCTCGCTGAACAGCGTTTCGGCCAGCATCGGCAAGCTGATGACCATGGCCACGGCGCCCAGAGTGCGTTGTTCGTCCAGAACGATCGGCAGGTAGTGAATGATGCCGGGAACGCCCTGCAGCAGCATGATGACGTCCGTGCGTCCGATACGCTGCTCGAAGAGCGCACGACTGACTGCCTCGCGCCCGGCGGGTTGGGCATCGAACAGGCGTGCCCCCAAGGCCCGGTGATTGATTTCGTTGAACGGATAGATTCGCGTGAGCCGGCTATCGGGGTCGACGAAGGCGATGTTGAGCAGATAGCGGAAGTCGCGGTGGTAGAGGGCCGCCTGCCTGGACCATTCGGCCTGGCTGGGCGAGGTGTCGAACAAGGTCCAGACGTTGGCGAAGCGTTCCACGGCGGCCAGGTGATCCTGTATCTCACGCGTAAGATGATCGCCGAGCTGCCGGGCTTCCGTCTCGACGGTAACATGCAGCTCGCGCTCGGTGACGGCCTTCTGATGATGCCACAGCAGCAACACGGCCAGAACAAGGATCAATGATGGTACCAGTGCGCGTCTGAGGGCGGTGGCATGGGCCCGCCAGCCTGGCAGGGCCGCCATGCCCAGACCCGCCAGCAGCGTTGCCATGGCCAGCGTGGGCCATGGTCCGGCTGCTGAACGCAACAGCTGAGTATCGGGGCCCGCCTTGCCGAGCAGGCCCTGCACTCCCAGCAATAGCGCCGTCATGAGCAGCAGCAGTGGGCCGCCCAGGGTGGAGCGGGTACGCGTGACGATCAGTATGGCCAGCAGGATCAGGCTCAGGGTCGTCAGCAGCGCCGGACGCCAGGCTTCCAGCGTCAGCCCCTCGACCAGCCCTCGACTCATGTCGTCCCAGCGCGACAGTGGTACCCAGTACTCCGGCAGCACATAGCTGACCAGTGCCAGTGTCAACGGCAGCAGGCTGACCACTACAAGCGTCTTGGCCGGCGCATGCCAGCCCCACAGCAGCATCAGCTTGGCCAGGACGAGCATGCCGGTGAGCCCGAGCGTGACGAACTCATGCAAGGGACGCTCGCCATCTCCAAGCACGATCCCGATGACGAGTGGCACGCTGGCCAGGCAGGTCAAGAAGGCGGCATGTCGATACATGGTCACGCTCTTCTAGAGAAGGGGAGAAATGATGTCGAACAGCGGGGCGTCGTCGTCCTCGCTGTTCGACAGTTCGTTGAGCTGCAGGTACTGCTGCTGGCTACGGTCGACATAGGTCAGGATCTCGTGG
The DNA here is from genome assembly GCF_046723295.1 of Halomonas sp. A29. Taxonomy (NCBI): domain Bacteria; kingdom Pseudomonadati; phylum Pseudomonadota; class Gammaproteobacteria; order Oceanospirillales; family Halomonadaceae; genus Halomonas; species Halomonas sp. A29. The sequence continues at coordinate 163,204 of NZ_JAXQPR010000001.1, read as the reverse complement.
TAACGCCGGATGTTGCGCACGTAGATGACCGGTTCGCCGCCCCGCGCGTAGCCATGGCGCGTCTTGCTGTGCCATTCATGCTGTTGCAGCAGCGGCAACGCCTCGCGTACGTCTTCCCAGCTATCGGGATTGCCGCCAAGCTCTTCGGCTATGACGCGGGCATCATACAGATGGCCAAGCCCCACGTTGTAGGCGGCCATGGCCATGTATAGCCGATCCTCGCCCTGGATCGACTCGGGTAGGCGATCCTTGATCTGGCGCAGATAGCGCGCTCCGCCATGCACGCTCTGGGCCGGGTCGAGTCGATCACTCACGCCCATTTCGCCAGCGGTGGGCAAGGTCAGCATCATCAGGCCGCGAACGCCGGTGGGGGAGGTGGCCTCAGGGTTCCAGTGCGACTCCTGGTAGCCCAGTGCCGCCAGCAGCTTCCAATCGAAGCCGGTGCTGCGGGCCGCCTCGCGGAACAGCTCGGCGTAGGTGGGCAGGCGTGCGTTGAGGTGATCGATGAAGACCCGGGCGCCGACGTACTCCAGGTAGTCGTCATGGCCGAAGTGGCGAGCGACCAGTTCGTCGAGCAGCCCCTCCTGCTGCAGGCCGGTGAGAAAACGGTTGGCTTCCTGCTGCAGCCCCAGGCCGCCTTGGGCGGGAAAGGCCCAGGCCATGGAGAGTGGTCTGCCCAGTGGGAAGCCACGTTCCACGCCGGGAAAGAAGATCCGGTTGATGCGGAACTGGTGCTCGAACACCACCGCAGCATCGAGGCTGCCGTTCTCCACTCGGCTGAGCAGTTCGGCGACTTCCAGATCCGATGATTCCTGCCAGCCCAGCTCGGGATGCTCGGCCTGCAGCTCGCGCAGTACGCGATCGGTACCCGAGCCGCGAATGGTGCCGATGGTGAGGCCGGCGAGGCCCTCCGTGGTCTTGACCGGCGGCAGGCCACGGCGATAGACCAGTAGCGGTTGCAGGTCGAGAATCGGGCGGCTATAGATAAGGTCTCGCTGGGTCAGGTCCAGCGGCAGGGCGGCCGCGGCGAGATCGCCTTCCTGGCGCACCGCGTCCAGCGCACTGTGGATATGATGGCGGGCATCCAGGGTCAGGCTGACGCCGAGGAACTCGGCGAAGCGGCGCATCAACTCGTACTCGAACCCGGTTGGGCCGTGGCGTCCCTCGTAGTAGGTGGTTGGGGTGTTGCGCGTGTGAATGCTGATGAAATCGCGCTCTTGAACCGCTTCCAACAGACCGCTGACGGGCTTGAAGTGGCGATAGGGCGCCAGGCACAGCACGACTCCCAGCAGCAACAGGGCGGCCAGGCGCAGGCGGCTCAGCAGGAGACGACTATCGAACTCGGGCATTCAGGCGACGATCGGCGAAGAGAGCTTCACGATAACGGCCCAAGGCACGCCTGTCATCTGCTGCATTTCGTCTGCCCGTCGCTTTCCAGTATCATGTCGCCTTTCTGCGCCGCCGTGCGGCCCCCTCTTACCTCCGCTTGCTTCAGAGGCTTCCAGACATGCTCGAACTTCGAGGCGCGCCTGCCCTTTCCGCTTTCCGTCACGACAAGCTGCTGGCTGCTCTGCGCGCACGGGTTCCCGAGGTCGAGTCCCTGCACGCTGCCTACGTGCACTTCGTGGATCACGACGGTGAATTCTCCGGCGAGGAGCACGCCCTCCTCGACCAACTGCTCGACTACGGCATCAGATGCGAAAGCGACGACGCCCTGGATAGCGAAGGCCAGCTGTTCCTGGTAGTGCCGCGTATCGGTACCCAGTCGCCGTGGTCGTCCAAAGCCACTGATATTGCCCGTAACTGCGGCCTGGACCGGGTGCGCCGGATCGAGCGCGGAATCGCTTACCGGGTGACGCTCAAGGCGCCAATGTCAGAGGCCGCCTTCATGGCGATTCTCGAGACGCTCCACGATCGCATGACCGAGAACGTGCTGACCGATGCCTCCGATGCCGCGCGGCTGTTCGCCCATCACGAGCCGGCGCCGCTGGGGCAGGTGGACATTCTCGACGGGGGCAGGGCAGCGCTGGAGGAGGCCAACCTCGCCTTGGGGCTGGCGCTGGCCGAAGACGAGATCGACTATCTGGTCGATGCTTTCCGCGACCTGGAGCGCAACCCCACCGATGTCGAACTGATGATGTTCGCTCAGGCCAACTCCGAGCATTGCCGGCACAAGATCTTCAATGCCGATTGGGTGATCGATGGCGAGGCGCAGAGTCATTCGCTGTTCAAGATGATCAAGAACACCTACCAGGCCTCGCCAGAGAACATTCTCTCCGCCTACAGCGATAATGCTGCGGTGATCAAGGGGACCACGGCGCCACGCTTCTTCGCCGCGCCGCTGACCGGCAAGGCCGCCGAGCGCGCCGTGTACGCCGCCCATCGCGAGCCGATCCATATCCTGATGAAGGTGGAGACCCACAACCACCCCACCGCGATCGCGCCCTATCCGGGAGCGGCCACTGGTGCCGGTGGCGAGATCCGCGACGAAGGGGCCACCGGCATCGGCGGCAAGCCCAAGGCCGGCCTGACCGGCTTCACCGTCTCCAACTTGCGTATCCCCGAGTTCGTGCAGCCCTGGGAAGCGTTCGACTACGGCAAGCCCGAGCGCATGCAGTCGGCGCTTGCGATCATGCTCGAGGGGCCCATCGGCGGAGCTTCGTTCAACAACGAGTTCGGACGCCCCAACCTTGCCGGCTACTTCCGCACCTACGAGCAGGACATTCTGGGCGCTGGTGGCATCGAGCGGCGCGGCTACCACAAGCCGATCATGATTGCCGGTGGCTACGGCAACATTCGCGAAGGCCATGTGCTGAAGGGGGAGATCCCCGTTGGCGGAAAGCTGATCGTGATGGGCGGTCCGGCGATGCTGATCGGCCTTGGCGGCGGAGCGGCCTCGTCGATGGCCTCCGGAACTTCCAGTGCCGATCTCGACTTCGCCTCGGTGCAGCGCGAAAACCCCGAAATGGAACGCCGCGCCCAGGAGGTGATCGACCGCTGCTGGGCACTGGGCGAGGCCAATCCCATTCGCTTCTTCCACGACGTGGGTGCCGGTGGGCTCTCCAACGCCCTGCCGGAGTTGGTCAAGGACGGTGATCGCGGCGGTCGCTTCGAGCTGCGCGCGGTGCCCAACGCCGAGCCCGGCATGAGCCCGCTGGAGATCTGGTGCAACGAGGCTCAGGAGCGCTACGTACTGGCGGTGGCGCCGGAGGATCTCGCCACCTTCGATGCACTGTGTGCCCGCGAGCGCTGCCCCTACGCCGTGGTCGGCGAGGCCACCGAGGCGCACCACCTGGAAGTGCGCGACGGCCACTTCGAGACCAAGCCGGTCGACCTGCCGATGAGCGTGCTGTTCGGCAAGCCGCCGAAGATGCAGCGCGAGTTCCAGCGCGAGAGCCTGGAGCTACCCGGTGTGATGCTCGACAACCTCGACCTGCGTGAAGCGATGGAGCGCGTGCTGCGCCTGCCCACGGTGGCCTCGAAGAGCTTCCTGATCACCATCGGTGACCGCTCGATTACCGGCATGGTGGCCCGCGACCAGATGGTCGGCCCGTGGCAGGTGCCGGTGGCCGACGTCGCTGTCACGACCGCAAGCTTCGGCACCCATGCCGGTGAGGCCATGGCCATGGGCGAGCGTCCGCCGGTGGCGCTGATCGACCCGGCAGCCAGCGCTCGCCTGGCGGTAGCTGAGACGATCACCAACCTGGCTGCCGCGCCCATCGAGAAACTCGGTGACATCAAGCTCTCCGCCAACTGGATGAGCGCCGCCGATCACGTCGGCGAGAACCAGGCGCTGTTCGATGCCGTCCATGCGGTGGGCATGGAGCTCTGCCCGCAGCTCGGTATCGCCATTCCGGTGGGCAAGGATTCCATGTCCATGCGTACCGCCTGGCAGGCGGGTGACGGTGAGGAGGTCTACGAAAAGAGCATCACCGCACCGCTCACGCTGATTGTCACCGGCTTTGCCCCGGTGACTGATGCGCTGAAGACGCTGACGCCGCAGATCAACCTCGATCAGGACGAGAGTGACCTGATCCTGATCGACCTGGGCGGCGGCAAGAACCGCCTGGGCGGCTCGGCGTTGGCTCAGGTTTACGGTCAGCTTGGCCACGACTGCCCCGATCTCGATGACCCGGAGGATCTCAAGGCGTTCTTCGCCGTGATCCAGGGGCTCAACCGTGATGGCAAGCTGCTGGCTTACCACGACCGCAGCGACGGCGGCCTGCTGATAACGCTGCTGGAGATGGCCTTCGCTGCCCGTGCCGGCCTCGAGATCAAGCTCGACTGGCTGATCGACGAACCCACCCAGGCGGTGGATGCGCTGTTCGCCGAGGAGCTCGGCGCGGTGATCCAGGTCAACCGTCAGCATACCGAAGAGGTGCTGGCCCAGTTCGCCGCCGCCGGTATCGAGACCTGCGGCGTCATCGCCCGCCCGCGCTACGACGACCAGGTACGCGTGACCCTGTTCGAGGAGCCGCTGCTGGAGACCACCCGGCTGCTGACTCAGCGCACCTGGGCCGAGACCAGCTACCGTATGCAGGCGCTGCGCGACAACCCGGACTGTGCCAAGAGCGAGTTCGACGGCCTGCTCGACGGCCGTGACCCGGGCCTCTCGGCCAGCGCCACCTTCGATGTCAACGAGGACGTGGCGGCGCCGTTCATCAGCACGGCACGCCCGGCGGTAGCGATCCTGCGTGAGCAGGGTGTCAACGGCCATGTGGAAATGGCCTGGGCCTTCGATCATGCCGGCTTCGAGTCGGTAGACGTGCACATGAGCGACATTCTCGAGGGGCGTGTCGCTCTCGATGAGTTCAAGGGGCTGGTTGCCTGCGGCGGCTTTTCCTACGGCGACGTGCTCGGAGCCGGCGGTGGCTGGGCCAAGTCGGTTCTGTTCAACCCGCGTGCACGAGAGCAGTTCGCCGCCTTTTTCGAGCGCGACGATAGCTTCGGTCTCGGTGTGTGCAACGGCTGTCAGATGTTCGCCCAGCTCAAGGAGCTGATTCCCGGTGCCGAGAGCTGGCCGCGATTCATGCGCAACGAATCCGAGCAGTTCGAGGCGCGGGTGGCCATGGTTCAGGTGGAGCAGAGCCCCTCGATCCTGCTTTCCGGCATGGAGGGCTCGCGCTTGCCGATCGCTGTCGCTCATGGTGAGGGCCGCGCCGAGTTCCGCGACAGTGCCCACCTGCGCAATATGCAGGGTAGTGCCCAGGTCGCCCTGCGCTACGTCGACAACTACGGACAGGTGACCACCCGCTATCCGGCCAACCCCAACGGCTCGCCTTCCGGCATCACCGGCCTGACCACGCCGGATGGGCGCGTCACCATCATGATGCCTCACCCGGAGCGGGTGGTACGGGCCGTGAGCAACTCCTGGCGCCCCACGGAGTGGACCCAGGATGGCGCCTGGATGCGCCTGTTCCGCAACGCTCGCGTCTGGCTTGGCTGATGTTCACCGGCAACAAATGAAAGAGGCGGCCTGTGGGCCGCCTCTTCGTTTCATGCTGTCTTGGCTCATCCCTGCCGTGTTGTGATTATGCTGACCGGCAAAGGCATCACAGCGTCAAGCGCGTTGTTCCATCTGCAGCAGGCCATTGCGAGAGACATTGGGGGAAACACTGTGCGAGGCGAGAAAGCCCTCCAGCACGGCGTGCTCCGCCCGCTTCTGTTTGATCAACGTCGTCAGGGCCGGATAGAGCGCCGGGACGGTACTGGCTTCGCGCAGATGCTCATGGAAATGCAGCGAGTAGCCGGCATCGGTCATCGCCTGGGTCAGAACCTCGAGCGCCACTTCCTCGGTGCTGATGAAGAAGGGAGGGGCTGAGGTAGCGCCTGGTGTTGCCTGGGCGGAAAGAAGTTCCGAAAGGCCTAGCTGGTGCGAGAGGCGGCGCAGCTCCTCCACGCGCATTTCGCATTGAATGCCCAGCGATGCCATCAAGCGGCTCACGGCGGTATCGAAAGGCAGAAAGCTGAAGGCGAGTCGTCGGTAACGCGCCACCTCGGCGCGTTCGTGCGCCTCGGCGAGTGTCAACAGCTCATCCAGCACCAGGGCCAGCCTGGTGATCCTTGTTGGTTTTTCTGGCATGGCAGTGTCCTCTTTTCGAAGGCCAAGCATCAACCGCGCCCCCGCATCGGCTGCGGCTTGAATGATGCTCAGAGAATGCCCCCGGTTAGCATGACCTTCATCAGGTTTCGCGATATTTAGGTCTGATGAACCAGTGATTCCATCCACGGGTATGACGAAAGCCACGCTTCTTCCCCGTTGCCCTTGATGGCTTCGTCCGACACGGCACTGAATCTTCACTATAGACGAACTGTGGAAAAGCCAAGGAATCAAAATGAAACGAATGTTTGACAACTGTAGCCGTCACGCCAGACTGCCCTGATGGAATGACATGAGGCAATCAGGCATGACACGACAAGTTTTCCATGAGCGGGTGACACTTACGTTTCAGGACCATGTGGCCGAGGTTACCCTTGCGAGGCCCCGCGAGCATAACGGCCTCGACTGGGCGATGATCGATGCCCTGCAGACAGCGCAGCAGTACCTGTGCAAGCTCGATGGGCTGCGTGCCGTAGTACTCAAGGGGGATGGAGAGAGCTTCTGTGCCGGCCTCGACATGGCCGCGATCATGTCCAGCCCCGAGCGATTGCCCTCGCTGCTGGTTGCCGATGGGGCTGGCATCAATCCGGTACAGCGGCTGGCGCTGGGTTGGCGCGACGCCGGCGTGCCGGTGATCGCCGCGCTGCACGGGCACGTCTACGGCGGCGGCTTGCAGATTGCGCTAGGCGCCGATATTCGCGTGGTGCATCCCGACTCTCGGTTGGCACTGCTGGAGATCGTCTGGGGCATCATCCCCGACATGGGCATCAGCGTGACTGCCGAAAACGTCCGTGGCGACGTGCTGCGGGAGCTGATCTGGACGGGACGCAAGGTGGACGGGCGCGAAGCCGTAACACTTGGCCTGGCCACGCGTCTGTCAGACGACCCGCAGCGCACCGCGCGCGACATTGCCACGGCGGTGGCGGCGCGTTCGCCCAAAGCGGTGGCAGCGGCCCGCGAGCTCCTTGGGCGAGCCCCGGGTATGTCCGAACGTGAGCGCCTGGCGCTGGAGGCCAGCCTGCAGCGCGGCCTGCTCGGCGGCGAGGAGCAACTGGAGGCGGTAGCGGCCAGGATGGGCGGGCGCGAGCCGAGATTCGACCATCCTCGGTGACCTGACGACGAGCTCGAGGGCGGGTAACATGACGGGCCTTGTCGCCTGTCGTATCTTCCCATGAACCCTGGCGTTACTTCTGACATATCTGCTTCCGCGGCCCCCGCGCTGCGCCCTTATCAGCAGGAGGCCGTGCGGCGCGTGGTGGCGCACTTTCGTGCCAGCGACGAACCGGCGGTGGTGGTGCTGCCCACCGGCAGCGGCAAGTCGCTGGTGATCGCCGAGCTGGCGCGGCTCGCCCGTGGGCGGGTGCTGGTGCTGGCCCACGTGCGCGAGCTGGTCGAGCAGAACCACGCCAAGTACCTGGCCTACGGCCTCGAGGCGGACATCTTCAGCGCCGGGCTGGGGCGCAAGGAGAGCGCACGCCAGGTGGTGTTCGGCTCGGTGCAGTCGGTGGTACGCAACCTGGCGTTGTTCGACGACAGTAATTTCACCCTGCTGGTGATCGACGAGTGCCATCGGGTTTCGCCGGAGGAGGACGCCAGCTATCGTCGCGTGATCGAGTGCCTGCGCCACGCCAATCCGCGGCTCAAGGTGCTGGGGTTGACCGCCACGCCCTATCGTCTGGGCCAGGGCTTCATCTATCACCGCCACCACCACGGCATGGTGCGTGGCGACGAGGCCTGCTTCTTCCGCGACTGCGTGTTCGAGCAGCCGCTGCGGCTGATGGTCAAGCAGGGCTACCTGGCGCCACCGAACCGCGTCGATGCGGCGGTCGAACGCTACGACTTCTCGGCACTCACCCCGGCGGCCAGTGGCCTCTACCGAGAGGAGGAACTCAACCGGGTAGTAGCGGGCAACCGCGCCACGCCGGGCATCATCGCCGAGATCGTCGAGCGTGCCGCCGAGCGCCAGGGGGTAATGATCTTCGCCGCCAGTGTCGCCCACGCCGAGGAGATCCTCGGCTATCTGCCCCAGCGTGAGGCGGCGTTGGTCACTGGCGAGACGCCATCACGTGAGCGCGAACGCATCATCGCTGCCTTCAAGGCGAAAGAACTCAAGTACCTGGTCAACGTGGCGGTGCTGACCACCGGCTTCGATGCGCCTCACGTCGACCTGATCGCCATTCTGCGACCTACCGAGTCGGTGAGCCTGTACCAGCAGATCGTCGGCCGCGGCCTGCGCCTCGCGCCGGGCAAGCGCGACTGCCTGATTCTCGACTACGCCGGCAATCCCTGGGATCTCTACGCGCCGGAAGTGGGCAGCCCGCGACCGGCTTCGGACACCGAGCCGGTACAGGTCGAGTGCCCCGCGTGCGGGCACGCCAACCTGTTCTGGGGACGGCGCGACGGCGAGCTGGTGATTGAACACTTCGGGCGGCGCTGCCAAGGGCTTCTTGTTCATAGCGCCCGCACCCGCGCTAAAAGCATAAAATCAGCATCGACAACGCCAGCGATGACGCAATGTTCATTTCGCTTTCGCTTCAAGGTGTGCGGCGACTGCGGTGCCGAAAACGATATCGCCGCGCGGCGCTGCCATGGCTGTCAGACCCTGCTGGTCGACGCCGACGACAAGCTCAAGGAGGCGCTACGCCTCAGGGATGCCCGGGTGCTGCGGGTGGCCGGTATGCAGCTCGAAGCTACCGTCAACGGCCGCGGGCTGCCGCGGCTCAAGGTCACCTATCACGACGAGGACGGCACGACCCTGGCCGAGTGGTTCGCGCTGGAGACCCCGGCCCAGCGTGCCGCCTTCGCTGCGGTGTTCCTGCGCGATCACCTGCGCGCGCCGGGAACACGTTGGCAGCCGCTGAGCGCCGAGGAGGTCATCGCCGAGCGCCGTCGTCTGCGCCATCCCGACTTCGTGGTCGGGCGCAGGGTGGGGCGCCACTGGCAGGTACGCGAGAAGCTGTTCGACTACACCGGGCGTTATCGCAGGGCCGAAGCGGTGGAATAGGGGGCCATGCAAGCGCTTGGATTGTAGCGGATCGGTGAGGGTGAGGGGGTTGCCATCACCATATGATTAGTTAGAATAACTAACTATATGGTGATGGAGGTTGAACGTGACACTCGAAGCGGACCTGAAGGTCCTGGGTTGGGAGATATGGGACCGCTGGCGGGAGCATGGCCGGCGCAGCGGCAGCATGGAGCTCACTGCCGCCGAGCTCGACTACCTCTACGCCCTGCTCTCGACGACCGAAGGGATGCGCCTGACGGAGCTGGCCGCCCTGCTGCGGGTGAGTAAGGCCTCGGCCAGCACCATGGTCAGCAAGCTGGAGGCGCGCGGCTACCTCCAACGCACGGCCTGTCCAGAGGATGGCCGAGCCGTGCACCTGCATCCCACGGACAGGGCGCGACAGATCGAGAGGGAAGAGCACGACGTCTATGCGGAGACCGCCGCGGCGCTACGGCAAGGGCTGGATGAGCATGAGCGGCGCGAGCTGGAGCGGCTGCTGGACAAGGCCTGCCAGGGCCTCGGAAGGGGCGACTGATGCACACTGGCTCGATTACCCGCACCTATTGGCGCTACACCCTGCCAGCCGTCACGGCGCTGTTGGTCAGCGGCATGTACCAGGTGGTGGATGGCATCTTCATCGGTCACGCCGTTGGCGAGCCGGGCCTGGCCGGTATCACCATGGCCGTTCCGGCGGTCCTCGTGCTGCTGGCGGTGGGGCTGATGTTGGGTGCCGGGGCCGGAGCCCAGTGTTCCATCGCTCAGGGCCGGGGGGATGAGGCGCAGGCAGCGGTGATGCTGGGCCAAGGCGGCTGGCTGCTGGTGCTGCTCGGAGTTCCGGTGGGCGGTATGCTGCTGTTCGGCGGGGAGGCTTTCCTGGCCCTCCAGGGTGCCACGGGACAGGTGGCCCGGCTTGGCAGCGACTATCTGACGGTCATGGCCTGGGGGGCACCGTTGGTGCTGGCCAGCCTGGCCCTGCCGTTCTGGGTGCGCAACCTGGGCGCCCCTCGCCTGGCGACCCTGGCGATGGTGACGGGCGGCCTGGTCAACATTGCCTTCGACTATGTCTTCATCCTGTGGCTAGGCTGGGAACTGCTGGGGGCGGCCCTGGCCACGCTGCTGGCAGAGAGCTTCACCGTTCTGATCTGCCTGGGCTTTCTGCTCAGCCGCAAGCCCCCCGTCCGCCTGCGCTGGCAGCCGCTGCGTCTTGCCGCCTGCCGATCGGTGCTGGGGACCGGGGGCGCCAGCATGGTGATGTATCTCTATCTCGGCGTGGTGACGGTACTGCACAACGTGCTGCTGATGAGGTATGGCGGCTCGGTGCAGGTGGCGGCCTATGCCATCACCGGTTACCTGTTGGCCTTCTACTACATGCTGGCCGAGGGCGTGGCCAATGGCATGCAACCGCTGATCAGCTACTTCCATGGCGCGCGTCGGAGCAACGATATCAAGCGGGTCTTTCTACTCGGTCTTTATACAGGCTTGGGGTTCGGTGTGGCGATGGTGGCGGTGCTGATGCTCTGGCCCAGCCATGTCGCTGGCATCTTCGCCTCCGACGATGCCGGGCTTCTGGCGGCTGCCGCCCTGGGAATCCGCCTTCATCTGTTCGCGCTCTTCCTGGACGGCTTCATTGTGCTGGCGGCCTGTTTCTTCCAGGCCATGGGCATGGGGCGCCAGGCGATGCTGATTACCCTGGGCAACATGGCCATTCAGGTGCCCTTCCTGGCCTTGCTGCCGCTAGGGCTGGGGCTGACGGGGGTGTGGCTGGCGCTGCCGCTGTCCAATCTGGCGTTGGCCTGCGTGGTACTGGCAATGGTGATGCGCCAGTGGCAGCGCCTGAGGGCGCCGATTGGTGAGACATCCTTGGCGGTCAGGCTGCCATAGTACGACGCAGGAGATTGGCTCAGGTCGAGTTTTCCGCCTAGCGGGCCTCTTCCTCCTGCGCCGCGGCGGTGTGGGGCTCCTCGAGGTCAGACTCCTCTCCGATACTGGTGCCGCTGACGTCGAGCGATGGAGAGGAGAGAGGTTCTCTGCCGACGGCAGGCTCACCGAAAGCCTCTTTCAGGAGAGCGTTCTCGGGGTCCATGTCGATATTGCCGTGGAAAGTGCTGCCGTCCTCGAGCATCAGGCATGGTGTCACGATAGTGCCTCTGACGATGGCGCCCTTGTGGATCGTTGCGCGGTGCGACGCCACGAGGTTGCCCTCGACTTCGCCCGAAACGTGCAGGGTATGCGCGTAGACGTCACCGACGATGCAACTACCGTGCCCCAGCGTCACGCTGTTCTGCTTGCAGGTGATGGTTCCCTGGACGTAACCCTCCACGGCCAGATCCTCTTCGGCGTCGATGTTCCCCTGCACGCGGGTGTGGCTGCCGATGACCGACACGCTGGGCCGTGTCGCGGGCATTTCCTGCCGAGGTGGCATTCGTTCGGTATCGGTCGTAACGACGCTGGGTGTCGCTGCTTCCGGTTGACGATGCTTTGCCTTGTGAAACATGCAGGCCTCCAAGATCGACGAGTAGCCATGCAGCCTAGCTCGCTTGCAGCGATATCAAAGCGCAGATCTATGCGGCATCTGACAGCTTTTTCTCGACACCGAGCGTGAGGCTAGGCGCCTATAAGGAACAATACGAGGGGATGGAGTAGGGATGTGGGTATTCAGACATGGCTTATCCTTATTGGCGTGGCTGCCATGACGCTGATCGTCTGGGATGGGGGAAGGCGCAAGCGAAAACGTCTCGCCGCGGGCCTGGTTGAGAGTATGACGACGGTTGCGCCTGCTTTTCACTCCGAGGCCTTCCCGGTCATTCCGCGTGAGACGCAACGGGTCGAGACGACAATCAGCGAGACGCAGCCAGCGGCGCGTTTGCCGAGCGAGACGGAGGGAAGCCGCATCGGTGTGGCGACACGAGTGTCGGGCAAACTCATCGCCAATGAGCCTGTCGTGATCAAGGGCAGCATAGAGGGTGCTCTCATCGCCCAGGAGCACCCTGTCATGGTGACGATGAGTGGGAGAGTGTCGTCATATCTGGAAGGTCGTGAGATCAGCGTCGATGGGCAGGTGGTGGGAAAAGTGAAGGCCTCGGACAAGCTCACGCTACGCTCGCGGGCCCGCATACTGGGCATCGTGGAGGCCAAACGGCTGGAGTGTCATGCCGGCGCGCATATCCAGGGAGAGGTCGCCTCATCGGCCGCGGGTTGAGTCGGGCTTACCCTGACCCCCGCGCTCTTGGTAGACTGCGTGATCGATCTTCAGACGAGCCCAGCCGGGAGGCCAGCCCCGCGTGAGCGAGACGCCCCATATGGCTGTTCCCGATCAGCCGGCCACGAGCGACGCCGAGACTCAGTCAGCGGTGCTGGCGCGGCTGTTCGACGAGCCGATCACCGAGCTGCCGGAGGATCTGTACATCCCGCCGGAGGCGCTGCGGATCTTCCTCGAGGCCTTCGAGGGGCCGCTCGATCTGCTGCTCTACCTGATCCGCCGCCAGAACCTCGATATCCTCGCCATCGACGTGGCCGCCATCACCCGCCAGTACATCGAGTATGTCGAGTTGATGAAGGCGATGGAGATCGAGCTGGCCGGCGAATACCTGCTGATGGCAGCGATGCTGGCCGAGATCAAGTCGCGTACCTTGCTGCCGCGTCCGCCCAGGGATGGCGGTGACGACGAAGAGGCAGACCCGCGTGCCGAGCTGATCCGTCGCCTGCAGGAGTACGAGCAGCTCAAGGGCGCCGCCGAGGCCTTGGCCGAGCTGCCGCGATTGGGCCGCGACTGGTTTCCGGCGCGGGCGGCACTGCCGCCGCTGCAAGCGCGGGTGATCCATCCCGACGTGGAGCTCGACGAGCTGCTCGGTGCGCTGGCCGGCATCCTGCGCCGGGCCGAACTCAATCAGGCCCACCAGGTGGGGCGTGAGGTACTCTCGACCCGCGAGCGCATGCTGGCGATCATGGAGCGGCTCGATCACGAACACTACACGCCGTTCGAAGCGCTGTTCACCCTTGAGGAGGGGCGCGCCGGCGTCATCGTCACCTTCATGGCCATCCTGGAGCTGGCCAAGGAGGCAATGATCGAGATCGTGCAGAACGTGCCGCTTTCGCCGATCCATGTGCGCGCTCGTGCGCCACGAGAAGAGGCGGAGGAGGCAGCTTTCGACGATGAGGGAGCCGATGTCGAGAGCCCCTTTGCCGAAAGCCCCTTTGTCGAAGAGGAAGACCGTCCATGACCGCCATGGAGCTGCCTGACAGCCTCGATGAGATCCTCGAGGCGGCGCTGTTGGCGGCGGCCGAGCCGCTTTCGCTGGAGCGCTTCGAAGGGCTGTTCGACGATCACGAGCGGCCACAGCGGCGCAGTTTGCGCGAGGCGCTGGAGCGGGTCGCTGCGCGCCACGATCGTGGCGCCATGGAGCTGATCGAGACCGCTTCGGGCTATCAGCTGCGCATTCGTCCACGCCTTTCACCCTGGGTTTCGCGGCTATGGGACGAGCGACCGCAGCGTTACTCCCGGGCGCTACTGGAGACCCTGGCGTTGATCGCCTATCGTCAACCGGTGACCCGCGGCGATATCGAGGAGGTGCGCGGCGTGGCGGTGAGCAGTTCGATCATGCGCACCCTGGCCGAGCGCGGCTGGATCCGTGTGGTCGGGCACCGTGACGTGCCGGGCCGCCCGGCGGTCTACGCCACTACTCGCCAGTTCCTCGATGACTTTGGCCTGAAGACCCTGGACGAGCTACCGCCCATGCATGAGCTCAAGGGAATGGCGGAGCCGGTGTTCGAGGACGAGGCCCCGCCACCGCCCAACCTCCTGTTGGCGCAGGCCGACGAGGACACGCCGGGCAATGGGGATGAGGTCGGCTATGAAGGCGACGAGGAAGAGCTTGAGGTAGAGTACGAGACAGAGCGCGAACATGGGCATGCTGGACATGTCGAAACGACGGCCGGGACGGCCGACGAACCACACGCCGGGAAGGCGTCCGACAGGCCAGGGTTGAGCTTCGCCGATCTCGAAGCCCGCCTGGCCGAACGTGCCCGCACCAGCGTCGATGATGACGGCGGAGCGGGGGCGGAACCCACCGTAGACGAGAAGTCAGACGACACATGACGAGTAACACGGAAAAACTGCAGAAGGTCCTGGCCCGGGCCGGGCTGGGCTCGCGCCGCGAGATGGAAACGGCCATCGAGGCCGGCCGGGTCAAGGTCAACGGCAAGGTCGCCACGCTTGGCGACCGCATCGAGATGCGCGACCGGGTCGCCTTCGACGACCGCCCCGTGACCCTGCGTGGCGTCGAGGAGACGCCACGTCGAGTGATCATGTACAACAAGCCGGAAGGCGAGCTGTGCACGCGCAAGGACCCCGAGGGGCGGCGTACCGTATTCGAGCGGCTGCCGCGCCTCAAGGGCGAGCGTTGGATCGCCATCGGTCGTCTGGACATCAACACCAGCGGATTGCTGCTCTTCACCACCGACGGTGAGCTCGCCAATAGGTTGATGCATCCCTCGACCCAGATCGAGCGGGAGTACGCCGTGCGGGTCATGGGAGAGGTGCGTAAGGAGCACATCGTGGCCATGGTCGAGGGTGTCATGCTCGAGGACGGCCCGGCGCGCTTCACCGACGTCCAGGAGTTTGGTGGTGAAGGAATCAACACCTGGTTCCACGTGGTGGTCCTGGAGGGGCGCAACCGCGAGGTGCGTCGCTTATGGGAGTCCCAGGAGCTCACGGTCAGCCGGCTCAAGCGGGTGCGCTACGGTAATATCTTCCTCGACAAGCGGGCAAAGGCGGGGGAGTGGGTGGAGCTGTCCCAGGATGAGATCGACGACCTGGCCCAGTCCGCCGGCCTGACGCCGCGCAAGGTGCCCGAGCTCACGCCGGACGAGAAGAACCGCTGGAGTCGTGACAAGAACAAGCGGCGCCCTGTGCAGGCGATGCGCAAGCCCAAGAGTGCCAAGAACCCCAAGGGGCGCTAGGTCTTGTGCCGGCTGTGCTTCTCTGAGGCGGGCATGCCGCCTAAAGTCAAAAAAATCCTTGCCAGCCAGGGGTGTGATCAGTAATATCTGCCCCCGTCCGGAAGGGTCGTTAGCTCAGTTGGTAGAGCAGTTGGCTTTTAACCAATTGGTCGTAGGTTCGAATCCTACACGACCCACCATTCCGGGCCTGTATGCTTGTTCGCAAGCTCCGGGTCGTTAGCTCAGTTGGTAGAGCAGTTGGCTTTTAACCAATTGGTCGTAGGTTCGAATCCTACACGACCCACCAGATTGACAACAAAGCGCCCTCGCTTCCAGAAAGCGAGGGCGCTTTGTCGTTACGGGAGCGCGTTGATCGATCCGCTCAGGAAGCGAGCGTTGCCCTAAGGAAACGCTGAACAAATCGACGAGCGAGATGAAGCACAAGGCGCACGGAGCACAGGAACTGGAGCATATGAGGTATATGTGAGGATTCCGAGCACCGCGCAACGCAGTGATTCGCTCGTGCAGGTATTTGTGCAGCGTGTCCCTAATGCTCCAGCCGCACCCGGCGAAGGTTATAATCTCCCCCATGATTCACCAGCACGAAGCCCTGGAAACCTTGGCGCAGGCGACGATCTTGTGCCTGCAGCACACGCTGGTCATCCACCGAGACTTGCATGTTGCCGCTCTCGTCTCGGGTCCAGCTCAAGATGTGGAAGCGGCCATCTTCGAGGTCGAGTGTGCCATCGCTGCTGGCGATCACGTCTCCCCCATCGCCAGTCATCCGTACCAGGCTAAGCCCGGGCCGTGAGCCGGCATTGTAGATCAGGCGGTAGCCTCCGTCGGGTTGGCTGCCTTGGAAAAGCCCCAGTTCCAGGCTGCCCGGCCGCTGGTAGGAGGCCAGTTCCAGCTCCAGTCTGAAGGCGTTGTCGACGGGTGCCAGAACGAAAATCCGGGCTGCGTCCCCGAACTCGATCTCTGCCGCCTCCGGTGATGGCGCGTTTGGCTTCAGCCCTCCCGCTTGCTCAAGGATCAACTGGAGCATTGCCAGGCCGAGTTCTTCCGGTCGCTCCGGGCGGAGCGCCGGTGAGACGGGGGTGGCCATTTGTGGTTTCTCCACGACGCTGCGTAATCCGCCGTCATCGATGCCAAATCGTCCGCTGAGTACGGTCCAGGGAGGATTGTGCCGGAAGTCGCCATCACTGAAGGCTTCATCCAGTGCGACCCGCCTTGCTGGTCCCGTCTCGGGAGCCGTGGCCGCCTGCTCCCGACCCGCTTGCCGTAATCTGGCCAGTAGGGCCGTTGTCGGTTGACCATCCTGGGCCAGGCCCACTGTGCCCTGGAAATCGCGAATCGCATTACGGCTGCGAGTTCCCATCAGGCCATCCTCCGGGCCGGCCGCATAACCGAGCCGGTTGAGTTCACGCTGAACTTCGGCCACCAGTTGTTGGCCGGACAGGCCCTCGACGGGAGACGATGATTCGAGCGCTATTCCTGACGGTGTCGCCCTTGGTTGCCAGGTACGGGCTGCCTGTTGGGCCTCGCTGATCTGCTGCACGGTCATCCGCGCCGCTACTGCATCGCGCGCCGTAACGGCATGACGGTGGCCACGAGCCGCGGCCAGGTTGTACCACTTATGTGCTTCCACGAAGTCCTGCAGAGTCCCCTGGCCGGCCTCGTGCATTTGCCCCAGCATGTACTGGGCATCGGCGTCACCGATAGTGGCGAGCCGATCGAACATCTGCAAAGCGTGGCGGTACTCCTGCCGCTCGTAGCTCTGCAGGGCATCGGTGTAGCGGTAATCGGCATTGATCAGCGCGATGTGACCGAAAAGAAAGAGCAGGAACACTGATCCCTTGATGATGGCCACGAGGCGTCTCCAGTGGGAAGGGGGCTTCGGCCGGCATTCTCCCTGCTGTCCTGAGAACCAACTTATCTCGTCGCTTGTCTCAACGAAGGCCAAGAACGGAGAGGATCACCAATACTATGACGATTGCGCCGACGATATAGACGATGTTGTTCATAAGGCTTTCCTCTGCGGCGCATGTTCCTGTTTCGGATGCTGCTGTATGGTTCGTGTTCTGATGGCGTCGCGGTCCTTGCGACGCTGAGCGTAACTCCCTGTACCGGCTGTCTCCTTGCCTCGCTCAACCTGAGTGTATGTCCTTGATGGCTCTCAGTCTGTGCGCTGTCGTACCAAGTGACTCACTTAATTAGTGTCGGAAGAGTGCACTTTGGCTTAGAAGTCGAAAAAGAGTTGAGACGAGGGAAGGAGTCGATGCGAACCCGGTTCGATCTGTCTCCGCTGGAGGGGTAGAGTATCCATCTCAGCCGTGAAACATTGGTGCCCATTTCGGCCATTCCGCTTGGTGTGGTACATGGCCATGTCGGCGTTGTGCATGAGGGTATCTGCATCCTCTGCATCATTCGGGTAGAGACTGATACCTACGCTTAGCGTGATGAGGAGCTCATGACCCTGAATACGATATGGTTTGCTCAGTATGTCGAGCAGCTTTTCCGCGACCTTGGTCGCATCTTCCGCTTTCCTGATCTCGGCAAGCAGGATCACGAATTCGTCGCCACCCTGACGGCAGACGGTGTCGATGTCACGCATACAGTCCTGAAGACGGCCCGCAACCGCCTGGAGCAGTCTGTCACCCAAGGAATGGCCGAGCGAGTCATTGATGGGCTTGAAGGCATCAAGGTCAAGATAGAGTAGAGCGACCAAATGCTGGTGTCTCCGGGCCAGGCCAATGGCTCGGGAGAGACGCTCCATCAGCAGGGCACGATTGGGCAGGCCGGTGAGCGCGTCGTGCTGTGCCAGGTAGGCCAGCCTTTCCAACATGGCCTGTGACCGTGAGGCGTCGTGGAACACGATCACGGCGCCGGTGACTCGACCTTCCCAGTCATAGATAGGTGTTGCCGAATCCTCGATCTCGAGCTTGCTGCCGTCCTGGCGAACTAGCACGCAATCCAGGGCGAGGCCGATCTTTCTATTCTCCTGAATGGCCCGATGCCCAGGGGAGATAGTCGGTTGGTATGTCGTGCCATCGACGCGCTGAAATACTCTGGAGAGCGGTTTGCCGACGGCCTCCGTTTCCGACCAGCCCGTCAGGCTTTCAGCCACCCGGTTCATGTAGGTGACTGTGCCGTGAAGGTCGATGGCCAGGACGGCATCGCCAATGGCGTTGAGGGCCACTCGAGCCCATGCCCTCTCGGCATCCAAGGCTGCTGCGACTTCCCGTCTCGAAGCGTGAATCTGGGTGTATCCTTGCCGCACCGGTTCCTCTGCGCGCAAGGAGTCACAACGAAACTGCGTCCAGGCGGTGCCCTGGAGCATCGGGTCGTCCCTCATGCACGCGGCCCCGAAACGTGAACTTCACATGGACCGCACACCCTGGCGTGGGGTAAGAACGGTGTGGACTGGTGCGGTGCTAGAACCAGTGGCGCAAGGGGCGTGATCAGAGACGTTGGCACTACCATGAGTCGGTTTCCTGTTCCGCCTGCGTGTGACCCCCCAATGGGGCGGCACTGCCTGACCTGAGCCTTGGGGCTTGGTTGGTCATTCAGCGAGCGTAGTGACATGATGGAGTTGCTTCCGTGCGCTAGCGTACACAATATGTACTTCGGTTCCTGCGTCTGTGTCGGAGGGCGAGGCCCATAAGCGTTATTTTTTTTCACTGAAATTCAATCGGTTGTTGGCTTCCGTTTGTCGTCAGCCACCATGGGCAAGTCCGCTCTTCGTACCCTGTAGTTGGAGGGGGCTTGCCAGATATGGGAGTGTCCGTCATGCCCCTGCAACATGATCCTCGTCAGAACCACTTGCTGGCAGCCCTGCCGAAGGATGAATATCAGCGCTTGGCGCCCTACCTGGAGCGGGTAGAGCTGACGCTGGGGGATTCGCTGGCCGAGTCGGGAAAGGTCATGCAGCATGTCTATTTCCCGACGGACTCCATCGTATCGCTACTGTGCGTCATGGAGGATGGCGACTCGACGGAAATTGCCGTCGTTGGTGCTGAAGGTATCGTCGGCATCTCGCTGTTCATGGGGGGCGAAACTACACCGAGCCGTGCCATCGTGCAGAGTGCTGGCAGCGCCTATCGCCTCAAGGGGCAGCTGCTGAAGGACGAGTTCGAGCACGCGGGAACGCTTCAGCACCTGCTGTTGCGTTATACCCAGGCTCTGATCACTCAGATGGCTCAGACGGCGGTATGCAATCGGCATCACAGCCTGGATCAGCAGCTGTGTCGTTGGCTGTTGCTGAGCCTCGACCGCTTGCCGACCAACGAGCTGGTCATGACCCAGGAACTGATCGCCAATATGCTCGGCGTACGCCGCGAGGGCGTAACCGAGTCGGCCGGTAAACTGCAGAAGGCCGGCCTGATTTCCTACCATCGTGGGCATATCAGCATCCTGGACAGAGCTGGTCTGGAAGCACGGGTCTGTGAATGCTATGCGGTCGTCAAGAAAGAATATGACCGGTTGCTGAGCTATCCTCGCCAAAGGTAAAGGGATATTTACCTTTCTTGTGTCTAGAGTTCAGTTTCTTGATTGTGGGTATCATTTGCCTCGGATATAGGTGAAAAATACTCTGGTGCGGTGTTACGTAGTTCTATCCAAGAAATTCTCCGTATATGTTGGACACCGCACAGACCATGCTGCGGTTTTCCTCTATATAGTTATTGGGGCCATCACCCTGTCTTCGTAGTTCATGGTGAGAGCGATAACCCAAGCTAGACACCTGGAGGTAGGCTCATGAACAAGCATCAGATAAAAGGTCAGGCGAAAGAGGTGAAAGGAAAGGTCAAGGAGGTTGTCGGCAAGGTGACGGGAGAAAAGAATACGGAGTACAAGGGTAAAGCCGAAAAGCATGGCGGTAAGGCTGAAGCCAAGTACGGAGATCTAAAGAGCGATATCAAGAAGGCAACGAAATGAACGATTCAATGTCCCAGCCGAATAGTAGGTACGAAACCGCTGATGACCTGCTCGTCGGGTCCATATTGCTGAGTGCCTCGACCATTACCGGCGATGATGTCTGCAATATGCAGGATGAAAAGCTCGGTAAGATCCATGACGTCATGATCGATGTGGCTGAAGGAAAAATACGTTATGCAGTCCTGTCGTCAGGTGGTTTTCTTGGCATGGGTGATCGTTTGTTCGCTGTCCCGTGGAAGGCATTGACACTGGACAAGGAGAACAGATGTTTCATGCTGGACGTCGATGTCGAACGTTTGAAGAATGCGCCGGGCTTCGACAAGGATAACTGGCCGAATATGGCTGACGCCAGCTGGAATTCTACCGTCGAGAACTACTACGCAAGGTGATAGGGTTGCTTAGAGGAGATCGGCGCGGAAGATCCTGATAGACGCCTATCTGGGTCAACCGTGCCGATGAGATCATCCGCCACCAGGAGATAGAAATGACGAATAATAGAGTTCTGGCCGTTGTGTTGCTTGTTGTGGGTATGATCCTGCTTTTCTTCGCATATCAGTCGTCCCAAAGCCTCGGCGACCAGGTTTCGGAGGTCGTTACCGGCCGCTTCACTGACTCCACCCTCTGGTTTCTTGTCCTTGGCGCGGCATCTGCGGCGGCAGGCGTTGGATTGCTGCTGTTCGGTAAATCCACAAGCAATTAACACGATATTTAATTCGAAGTGCAGTGCCTGGTGGGGTCTGCCGGCTGCATTCTTTGCATGGGATCGTGGTTTTTTGTCAAGATTGCAAATCCTTGCGTAGGGCCTGTTCCAGCTCTTTAGTCGCGGTGATATCAATAAGTGTGATCACTACCCCATCAATCACATTATCCAGACGGCGATAGGGCATGATCCGTACCGTAAACCAGCGGTCGTCGGTAGTGGTGATCTGTTTCTCAGAAAATGCCAGGGTACTCAGAGTGTTAAGAGCATCGTCGTTGAGTTCCGGATACAGCAGGCTGGTGGTGAGGTCACTAAGAGGTCGACCGATATCGCCTTCTCGGATGTTGATGATCTTTGATGCCCGGTCGGTGAAACGGCGGAGATTCAGCTTTTGGTCGAGAAACAGAATGGCTATCTCGATGCTGTTGAGCAGGTTGTTCATATCGCTTTGAGCGAGGGCGAGGTCATCGAGCTTGGTTTGCATTTCCGCATTGATGGTTTGCAGCTCCTCGTTCATTGACTGCATTTCCTCCTTCGAGGTGGTCAGCTCTTCGTTGGTTGACTGCAATTCTTCATTGGTTGACTGCAGTTCTTCGTTGGCTGACTGCAACTCTTCCTGGGATGTGCGGTTTTCTTCACGCAGCGTCTGGACTTCATCCTGGTACTGTTGCAGCTCCGCGGCATAGGCCTGTTGGGCGGCTGTTGTCGATTTGCTTTTGTTGGCCGGGCCGGCATGAGTCTTGGCGATGTCGCGGAATACGATCATCTTCATCCCGCGCAGGGCGGTGGGCTCCCGCAGCGCTTGTACGGTGACATCGACGCTCTGCATACCACCGCCGGGCAGTTGCACCTGCAGGCCTGGCAAGTGTAGCGGTTCGCTCTGGTCCGCAGCCTGGCGCAGTGCGCTGCCTATGGGTGTCCGCAGGCCTTCCCGCACCATGGCGTGAAAATTCCAGTTGGCCTTGCCGGCAGCAGGCTCCAGGTACTTGCCCGTACGTCCGCTGATATAGACGACATCGCCCTCATCGTTGACCACCACCGCGGCGGGAGCATAAACCTGCAGCAATACCTGATCGGCTGCCGCTTGCAGGTTATCCGTTGTCTGGGACGATGAGTTGTTGGCGGACACGGGAAGCTCCTTGGCTATCCTGGACAAGGGTGGAAACGACTTCACCGGCAACCGGGTATCGTTACTCCGAGCACTATCCTGGCGCAAATAGAGTCGCAATTTGGATTGAATGGGGACAAAGAGCTGAGTGTGGCGGCCTATCGTCTCAGAGCTTCCCAGCAACAGTACTCCCCCGGCACGCAGGCTGTAGTGAAACAAGGGAATGAGTTTGTGCTGCAGGCTCTGATCGAAGTAGATCAGCAGGTTGCGGCAGGAAATCAGGTCGAGGCGGGTGAAGGGAGGGTCAAGCACCACATCCTGCTGGGCAAACAGCACCAGGTCGCGGATGTCGCTGTTGATCTGGTAGCCGTCGGCATGGGCACTGAAAAAACGTGCCAGGCGTTCCGCCGAAACACTGCTGCTGATTTCCGCGGGGTAGTGACCGCGGCGAGCGGTGGCAATGGCATCCGGGCTTAGGTCGGAGGCGAAAATCTGCAGGGTAACGTCATGGGCGTGTGGCAGTTTTTCCAGCGCCTCGGTGAAGGCCATGGCCAAGGAGTAGGCTTCTTCGCCGGTCGAGCAGCCCACTACCCAGGCGCGCAAATGGGGCTCCCTGGGCTGTCGTGCCAGCAGCTCTGGCAAGGTGGCATCCATCAGATACTCCCATACCGGAGCATCGCGGAAAAAACCGGTCACCCCGATGAGCACTTCATTGAACAGCAGGTCGATCTCCTGAGGGTTGTGCTGGAGATAATCCGCATAAAGCGCCAAGGTGGTGATTTCGTGGATCGCCATCCGCCGCTCCATGCGGCGGTGCAGAGTGCTTGGCTTATAGTGGGAGAAATCGTGGCGGGTTCGCCCTTGCAGCAGACGCAGAATGCGTTGCAAGGGTGTCGCTTCCAGCTCTGTGTCCACCAAATGACCGGGAGCGCCCTGCTTGGGTGCCTGTGCAAGGCAGGCCAGGATGCGAGCGGGCAAGTCGCCGGGCGGGGCAATGATATCGGCGCAGTTTGCGGCGATAGCGCTGCTGGGCATGGCATCGAACTGTGCTGTGTCGGGTTGTTGCACGGCAGTGAGGCCGCCCACGGCCTTGATTGCCTGTAGGCCCAGGGTGCCGTCGGAACCCATGCCGGACAGAACCACGCCGATGGCTTGCTCTCCCTGGGCGCTAGCCAGGGAAGAAAACAGCACGTTGATGGGCAGACGCATTCCCCTGGATTCCAAGGGGGGGGCGAGGTTCAGCCTGCCGTCGACAACGCTGAGTTCGGTATTCGGCGGTATCACGTAAACGCAGTCAGGTTCGATAAGGGTGCCTTGCCTGGCTTCCCTTACCGGCATCGGAGTGGCCCGCTGGAGCAATTCCGGGAGCAATGCCTTATGGGTGGGATCGAGATGCTGCACCACTACATAGGCCATGCGACTACATGGGGGGATCCGGGCGATGAATTGCTCCAGCGGCGCTAGGCCACCGGCGGAGGCGCCAATGCCCAGGATTCGCGTAGTCACGGGGGGCTTGGCGGTGGTGTCGTCGCCTTCGTGACGCGGAACGGTAGAGCGGCAGCTATTCTGCATTTCCGCACTCGCGGCAGATCAGCAGGATATGCTTGCGCTCTGGCGAGAGTGATGCCATGAGCTGCATGTGCCGGGGAGTTTGATTGTGCCCCCCCGTTTTGGCCATGCAGGAATCCATGGTGCCGCTCTGTGCGACATGTCGTATCAGGTCAAGCAGTCGTGGCCGGCTCTCAGCGAGAAAGTAGGTGGCGATGGGCCGTCCCTCCAGCGCTTCACGGCCAACACCAAAAAGCTCCGCTGCGGCAAAATTGCCCTGAATCACGTTGCCCACGAGGTCGACGAGAAAGTAGCCAAGGGGAGCGGAGTCGAAAAGTGTCCGATAAAGGTTAAAATCCTCGACAAGGGCTCGTTCATTGGCGGCAATTTCCTCGTTCTGCAACTCAAGCTCCACCTGATGAACCTGCAGTTCATGAAGCAGCTTGAGAGCATCTTCCGCTTTTTCTGGATTGCTTGATAGCTGGTGAAGCAGGCGTAGGGCATCAACTCCTACCGGCCAGTGATTCGCTGCGGGTGCCGTGCCCGACTTCAACTGCGCTTCCGCCTTGTCTCGCAGCTGAATATAGTCTTTATGTTCATTAATGGTTGCGGGCATGCGAGACTCCAATAATTTGCTCCGAATATAGATCTCATGGTAGCTCACCACGACAAGGATGAATATGGGGATTTCGGCAATCTTCGGGATTTGTGGTGGCCGACGACGGGCAGTTTTTGGGTTCTAGGAGCCTGTCGGACTTAACGCTTGGTTACTGCTAGGTTTGGTTTTTCGGAAAACTTTAATCGATCTGGTTCGTTAAGAGTCGGGCTATTCGACTCACCCGATTGATAAAATCGTATCGAAATTAATGATTTCGTGACGCTCGGTAAAATCCAATAGGCTCCTGGGTTGGTGATTTCTATTGCATCATAATTTTTTCTGCTCCTTGCTGAACATGCCCCTGAGCTGACCGAACAGCTTTCATTGCGCACTTTGGAATACCCTCTTTTGTTCAAGGGGTTCTGATGGTTAAGTTTTTAGTTGGTTATTTCGGAAAATTTTTTATGAGGTAGTTGAATTTACTGTTTTATTAGGTGGCAGGCCCGATTTGTAGGGGGAGTATAAGCTGCTTCCGTTTAAAAGCGTAGCCATTGGCTGAGTGGCGTAACGACATCAGGCACTTTTGAGGAGCCGGGCTGCGATTTGCTCCGTTCTCGCTCCGTGTGGCAGCGCACCGACGCGGCTATCGTACTGGCTGACACTACCCATCTACACTCCAGGAATACTGCGGCAGGAGTTGCCGGTGGACTTGAAAAGCGGTTATCCGTTCTGGGCAGTCAAGAATGGCCTGATGTACGCCTTCCCGCAGCTTGATGCCGATCTGATCTGCGACGTCGCGGTGGTGGGCGCTGGCATCACCGGCGCGCTGATCGCGGATGAACTGGCTCGCCACGGTCACGATGTCGTCGTGCTTGATCAGCGCGATGTATGCTGGGGCAGCACATCGGCCAGCACCGCCTTGTTGCAGTATGAAATCGATACTCATGCTATAGATCTCGCCAGGCGCTTCGACCAAACTTCTGCATTGCTCGCTTATCAGTCCAGTTTGCGTGCCATCAGCATGATCGAAGCAGTCGCGCATGCGGTCGGCGATGTCGATTTCTCCATGTGTGAAAGCCTCTACTACGCCAGCAATCGCGCCGATCATCCACGCTTGGCTGACGAATTCGCCTGGCGGAAGCAGCACGGATTTCCGGTACGCTGGCTGAGCCGTACTGCGCTCAAGGGTGAATATGGACTGACAGCACCGTCTGCCATCCTCAGCTCGGTAGCCGCCAGGGTTGATCCCTACCGGCTCGCCTCACGACTGCTGCGCAGAATGCAGCGCCAAGGCACGCGCGTGTTCGATCGCACGCAGGTGAAAGCTATCACGGCGACGACGCGTTCGGTACAGCTCACTACAGCCAGTGGTGTGTCGATCAGGGCGAAGCACGCCGTGATTGCCAGCGGTTACGAAGCGCAATGCTGGTTGCTCCAGCGCGTCGCAACGAATCTCAGCAGCTACGCTTACATCAGTGATCCCATCGATTCTGCCGAGCTGGGCTGGTTGGCAAGCACGATGCTGTGGGAGTCCGCGCGACCGTATCTGTATCTGCGGAGCACCGGCGACGGGCGGCTGTTGGTCGGCGGTGAAGACGACGACCGCGACATCCCGGCTCGACGTGATCGATCGGTCGACCGCAAGGCAGCGACGCTGCAGCGCAAGGTCTCTCATTTGCTCCCCTACCTTCACGCACGACCGACATTTGCCTGGGCAGGTACGTTCGCTGAAACCAGCGACGGGCTGCCGCTGTTTGGTAGCCACCCGCAGTACGGTACGCGTGTTCTGTTTGCGCTGGCGTATGGTGGGAACGGCATCACTTACAGCATGCTCGGTGCCGAATTGCTGCGCGCGCAAATCGAGCGTCGCCGGCATCCATTGACTGCGCTGTTCGCCTTCGCACGGTTGGAACGTCATTGACTGGGGGGCGAAAGTCTATGCTCTGGGTTATTGGGGCCACTGTGCTGGCCACCGGTGTGGCACTGTTGTTGCTGCAGAATTTCAAGACACCTGAGAGGTCTCTGGAGCGCAAGATAGAGCATCGCTACGCGGTTTCTGATTTGCAGTTTAGGCGCGAGATGTCTGTCCTGCTGGGCCCGGCGATAGTGGGCGGCAATCAAGTGACCGCGCTGCAAAATGGCGACGAGATTTTTCCAGCGATGTTGCAGGCCATTCGCTCGGCACAGACGTCGATCACGTTCGAGACCTTCATTTACTGGTCGGGGGGCATTGGTGAAGCGTTCACGCTAGCGCTTTCTGACCGTGCCCGTGCGGGCGTGGCGGTTAGCGTCACCATGGACTGGGTCGGCAGCAACAAGATGGAGCAGTCTCTGCTGGACTACATGCAGGCCGCCGGTGTGCAGTTGCATCGCTATCGGCCGTTGAACTGGTACAACGTTGGCCGGATGAACAACCGCACTCATCGCAAGCTGCTGGTGGTTGATGGCCGTATCGGGTTCACCGGAGGGGTTGGCATCGCGGATCAGTGGAGTGGCGACGGTGGCGATCCTGATCACTGGCGAGATACTCACTTCCGGATTGAAGGACCCGTGGTGGCGCAGTTGCAAGCGGCCTTCAACGACAACTGGATCCAGACCACTGGCCAAGTGCTGAACGGACCGAGCTACTTTCCAGCCCTTGAGGAGGAGGGCGAGATGGACGCGCACGTCTTCGTTGCTTCGCCATCAGGCGGAAGCGAGAGCATGCACCTGATGTATCTGCTTGCCATCGCGGCGGCCGAGGCGACTATCGACCTGGCAGCATCCTATTTTGTGCCCGACAGGATGTTAATCGAAGCCCTCATCGCAGCCCGTGATCGTGAGGTTCGCGTTCGCATCTTGTTGCCTGGGCCGCACATCGATGCGGTGACGGTAAAGGTTGCTTCCAAGTCTGATTGGGGCGCGCTGCTTGGCGCCGGTGCCGAGATCCACGTCTATCAGCCGACCATGTTGCACACAAAACTGCTGGTCATCGATGACGAGTTTGTTTCGGTGGGTTCAACCAATTTCGACATGCGTTCGATTCGGCTCAATGACGAAGCCAGCCTGAATATTTACAGCAGAGATTTTGCCACTCAGATGACCGCAGTGTTCGATGCCGATCTACTGTCGGCTGAACCGTATTCCCTTGCTGACTGGAAGAGTCGCCCATGGCACGAAAAGTTGTCAGAAAAAATTCTCCTACCCATTAGATCGCAGCTTTGAAAGCAGGATTTCTTCCGGATGTCCCCAGCTGTGAAGCTCATTAATAAGCCAAGCTAGCACGGCTTACTGGTCTGGTTTACTGATCTCATGGCCTATCACGCCGCCCACCGCCGCGCCTCCCACGGTACCGATAGCGGAGCCTCCGGTAAGTACTGAGCCACCAACGGCCCCCACGCCTGCACCCACCACGGTGCCCTTGTCCTGTGCCGACATGCCGGAGCAGGCAGCGAGTGACAGCAGTGTCAAGGAAAAGGTAGTGCCAAGTATGAGATGTCTGATGTGTTTCATGATGGTGTCACTCGGGTTAAGAGGTCTTGCTCGCAGCGGGAGTTACCTGGGGAGCGGCGCGGCTACGACGGACCGCCACCCTCAGCATAAGGCAGAACAAGAGTGTCATCCGTCTGGTGGCGCACATAGTCTCCCGCTGCTGGAGGAATCCCCTTGATCCTGCCGGGAGAAGCCCTCATTGTCCTCGTATGCCACTTTAATCTGGCCGGGACTGGTCAATACCCCACCGTTCTGGTCTAGAATAAGTGAATGGGTCGAGATAGCGAGAGACGCAATCTGGACCCCAGGCGCATCGCCTGCACGGAGCGTGCAAGTCGCGATGTACCCGATACCCGCAGGGGGAGCCCCTGCCAGTCACAGTGGTAGACACGATGACGATCATGACTTCCCGTATCGAGGTGCGCGAGCACCTTGCCCGCGCCTACTGCCCGGCCCGTATTCCGGCCGAGGACGAGGCGCGTATCGACGAGATCAAGCGTCTGCTCGAGCTGCACAACGCAGTACTCGTCGCTCACTACTATACCGACGATGCGATTCAGCAGCTGGCCGAGGAGACCGGCGGCTGCGTGGCTGACTCGCTGGAGATGGCCCGCTTCGGTGCGCGTCACGACGCCGACACCCTGGTGGTGGCCGGGGTGCGCTTCATGGGTGAGACGGCCAAGATCCTGTCGCCCGAGAAGCGTGTGCTGATGCCCACTCTGGAAGCGACCTGCTCGCTCGACATCGGCTGTCCGGCCGACGAGTTCAGCGCCTTCTGTGACCAGCACCCTGAGCGTACCGTGGTAGTCTACGCAAACACCTCTGCGGCGGTGAAGGCGCGTGCCGACTGGGTGGTGACTTCCTCCATCGCGGTGGATGTCATTGAACATCTGCAGGCCCGTGGCGAGAAGATCCTGTGGGCCCCGGACAAGCATCTGGGCGGCTATATCCAGCAGAAGACCGGCGCCGATATGTTGCTGTGGGATGGTGCCTGTATCGTCCATGAGGAGTTCAAGGCCAAGGGTATCGAGGATCTGAAAGGGCTCTATCCGGATGCCGCCGTGCTGGTGCATCCTGAATCGCCGGCTTCGGTGGTAGCGCTGGCCGACGTGGCTGGCTCGACCTCGCAGCTGATCAAGGCGGCCAAGGAGTTGCCGAACGACAAGCTGATCGTCGCCACCGACCGCGGCATCTTCTTCAAGATGCAGCAGATGGTGCCCGAAAAGATCCTATTCGAGGCGCCCACCGCCGGCAACGGCGCGACCTGCCGCAGCTGTGCCCACTGCCCGTGGATGGCGATGAACGCACTGGACAACCTGGCCGGTGCCCTGCGCGAAGGCAGCGGCGAAATCTTCGTCGACGCCGAGCTGCGCCTGAAGGCGCTCAAGCCGCTGGAGCGCATGCTCAACTTTCAGAAGTAGCAGTGCCGGTCAGAAGTAGGTGAGTGCCGGATAATCGCGCTTCCGATCAAAGCACGAGTGCCCGCGAACCCTCGCGGGCTTTTTCATCGAAACTTCTCCATGGTCTCGCGATAGCCGATGAAATCTTCCCGGCGCTGCTCGATGCGCGCCAGAGCGTTGCTGTCGCCGCTCTGCTGCGCAATCCCGCGGGCCACGTCGAGCTGGCGAATCGCGCGCTGGATGTCACCGGTGAGCTGCATCTGCTCGGCCCGGGCCAGGTGGCCCCAGGCCTCGCGGCCGCTGCGACCGGCGGCTTCGGCGAGCAGGGTAAAGACCTGGGGGTCCTCGGGGCGCCGGCTGGACAGCTCATTCAGGACTCGGTAGGCCTCGTTGGGGTCGCGCTGAAGCAATGCTTCGCCCAGGATGCGAGTGGCCGGCATATGGCCCGGCATCAGGCGCAGCACGCGCCGGCTGCGCTCGATGGCGTCGTCGTAGCGGGCTGCGTCGAAGGCGACCTCGGCGGCGCTGACCGGCAGGATGGCCAGGTCGGGAAGCTCCCGGGCGAGACCATCGAGCTGGCTGAGAGCGCTGTCGGTCTGGCCGTGGTGGGCGGCGATCAATGCGTCGAGGTAGCGCTTGGCCGCTGCCGGGGCGTCATCCTGGGCCAGGCGTGTCGCGGCCTGCTGCGGGTCGCGCTGATTGATCGCCAGCAATGCCCGGGCGCGAACCAGATGGTAGATCGGGTCGCCCTCGCGGGGGCGCACGGGCTCGAGCTGGGAGGCGCGGGACTCGGCATCGCTGATACGCGACTCGGTCAAGGGGTGGGTGAGCAGGAACTCCGGTGGATTGCCGCCCTGCAGGCTCACCTGGCGTTGCATGGCACGGAACATCCTGACCATGGCGTCGGGGTCGAAGCCGGCCTGGGCCATGGTCTGCAGGCCGAGCCGGTCGGCTTCCTGTTCGAAGCGCCGCGAATAGGCCAACTGGTCCTGCACGAAGGCGGCCTGGGAACCCATGGCCGCGGCAATGCCGGCGTCGCCACCGCCGCTGGCGGCGATCAGCATCCCTGCCAGCATCGCGGCCATGGCCGGCAGTTGGGTTTGCTCAGCGCGTGCCTGGCCGCGGGCAAAGTGACGCTGGGACAGGTGGCCCAGTTCGTGGGCCAGCACCGAGGCCACGGCATCCTCTTCGTTGGCGAAGGCGAACAGGCCGGCGTTGACGCCGATGACACCACCCGGTACGGCAAAGGCGTTGAGGGCACGGCTGTTTACCAGTGTCACCACGGTACGGGTATCGGCCAGCCCGCTGTGCGGCAGCAGACGCGACACCAGCGTCTCCATGTAATCCTGGGCGATGGGATCCTGCCAATTGGGCGCGCGGGCGCGGAACTGACGCAGCCAAGCGCGTCCCAGGCGGAACTCCTCTCCGGTCATGGCCTGGCTGCTGCCGGTCAGGCTGGGGAGGCCATAATCTTCCGTGGCGCTGGTTGGCACTGGCGCGGCCAAGGCCAACGTCAGCGCGACGGCACCGGTGGTCAGGCAGGTTCGGGTCTTGCGCAACATGTGCCAGTCTCGTTCGCAGCAGCGGTGGTTAACCTATCCGACATTGATTCGGCCCGCAAAGTGCCTTTAAATCTCAAGGGTTTTGCGCTTCCCTGCAAGGGCAACCGCTCAATCCAGCAAGATCGTTTGTATTTTCCCGGGAGACGACATGGCTGTGCAACCAGACGATGTACTCGATGCCTGCGGCCTGCCTTGCCCGCTGCCACTGCTCAAGGCCAAGCAGGCGCTGGCCAGGCTTGCGGCCGGCCAGATACTCGAGATCCGGGCAACCGATGCTGGCTCCTGGCGCGACTTCGAGACCTTCGCCGACAACAGCATCCACGACTTGATCGAGCGGGAAGAGCGCGGCGAGGTCTTTCACTTCTGGCTACGCAAGGGCGAGGAGCCGGCCTCATGACCTTGCGTGAGGTGTTCAAGGGTTGGGTCGAGCACTACTTTTCGGATGAGGAAGCGGTCATCCTGCTGGTCGTGCTGGTACTGGGCTTCGCCGCGGTGATTCTGTTTGGTCGCATGCTGGCTCCGTTCCTCACTTCGCTGGTCATCGCCTTCCTGCTGCAGGGCGGGGTCAACGCTCTGACGCGGCGCGGTGTACCGCACTTGATGGCGGTGACTCTGGTCTTCCTTGCCTTCATCGGCGTGCTGCTGGCGCTGGCCTTCATCCTCATGCCCCTGATATGGAACCAACTGGTGGGCCTGGTACAGGAAACGCCGCGTATCGTGGCCAGCGGCCAGCGCTGGCTGGACGATCTCCAGGAGCGCTATCCCAACCTCATCACGCCGGACCAGGTGCAGGAATGGATCGCCGTGGCCGGCCGTGAGCTGACCCAGTTCGGCCAGCGCGCCCTGACCCTCTCACTGGCTTCGCTGGGCAATATCCTGGCGCTGATCATCTATCTGGTATTGGTGCCGATCCTGGTCTTCTTCCTGCTCAAGGACCGCGAGCAACTGGTCGGTTTCATCCTGTCGTTGCTGCCTCAGCAACGCACGCTGATGACGCGCATCTGGCAGGAGATGGATACCCAGATTGCCAATTACGTGCGCGGCAAGTTCGTCGAGATCATCATCGTCGGTACGGTGTCGTTCTTCACCTTTGCCTTCTTCGGCTTGCCCTATTCGGCGCTGCTCGCGGTACTGGTCGGGTTCTCGGTGCTGGTACCCTACATCGGCGCGGCCGTGGCGACCCTGCCGGTGGCTGCCGTGGCGGGCTTCCATTTCGGGATGAGCGAGCAGTTCCTCTACGTATTGATCGCCTATGGCGTGATCCAGGCGCTGGATGGCAACGTGCTGGTACCGATCCTGTTCTCCGAGGCGGTCAACTTGCATCCGGTGTCGATTATCGTGGCGGTGCTGTTCTTCGGCGGGGTCTGGGGCTTCTGGGGGATCTTCTTCGCCATCCCCCTGGCCACGCTGCTCAAGGCCCTGGTCTATGCCTGGCCGCGAGGAATTCGGCAGTACCATGACTCGCAGCAGGTCGAGGAGCCGGAGCAGCGGGTCGAGGAGTGAGTGGCATCCGCCCGTTGGTCCCGGGCGGAGTGCCTGTCTCTGGCTTCAATCTCTGGCTTCAATCGGCAGCGTGCAGCGCCTGGGCCGCTTCGAGTACCTCCTGGGCGTGCCCCTTGACCTTGACGCCGCGCCACTCACGGGCAAGCTTGCCTTCGGCATCGATCAGGAAGGTACTGCGCTCGATGCCGAGATGCTCCTTGCCATACAACTTCTTCAGCTTGATGACGTCGAACAGTTTGCAGATTTCCTCGTCCTGATCGGAAATCAGCTCGAAGTTGAACGCCTGCTTGGCCTTGAAGTTCTGCTGGGCGCGAATGCCATCGCGCGAGGCGCCGAGGATGACCGTATTGGCGGCTTCGAAGTCTGCCTTGCGGTCGCGGAAATCGCCGCCCTCGGTGGTACAGCCGGGGGTGCTGGCCTTGGGGTAGAAATAGATCACCACCTGGCGACCTTTGAGTGCGGAGAGGGAAACGGTGGTGTCGCCGGTAGCGGCGGCACTGAAATCGGGCACCGGTTGGCCGATGGCAAGCGTCATGAGAGGCTCCTTGGCTGGATGGGAAGCGTTTCATTACACGCAGGCCTGCGTGCGCTGTCAAAGAGCACGTCGGCCGTGCTGTACAGGCCTGTGCCGCCTGAGTACCATTTACCCTTTGCTCGAGACCAGTCGATACGACACCCGAGTGCAGCGTGAGCGGCTATTGCGTAGAGGAAGAGAGATGATCACTGGCAGTATCGTCGCCCTGGCGACGCCGATGAAGGCCAATGGCGATATCGACTGGGAGGCGTTGCGCCGCTTGGTGAACTTCCACCTGGAGAACGGCACCGACGGTATCGTGGCTGCCGGCACCACCGGTGAGCCCACTACCATGTCCTTCGCCGAGCACTTCGACGTTATCCGCGCGGTGGTGGAGGAGGTCAACGGCCGCATTCCGGTGATCGCCGGGACCGGCGCCAACGCCACCTCCGAGGCCGTCGAGCTGGCGCGCTACGCCAGCGAAGTGGGCGCCGACTACTGTCTGTCTGTGTGTCCCTACTACAACAAGCCCACCCAGGAGGGGCTCTATCGCCACTTCAAGGCGGTAGCCGAGGGCAGCCGCCTGCCGGTGATTCTCTACAACGTGCCCGGCCGTACCTGCTCGGATCTCTACAATGAAACCGTCATGCGCCTGGCCGAGGTCGACAATATCGTCGGGCTCAAGGATGCTACCGGCAACCTGGAGCGCGCCGAAGACCTCATCGCTCGCCTCAAGGGCAGCGGTTTCATGCTCTACTCCGGTGACGACGCCACTGCCTGCGAATTCATGTTGATGGGCGGCAATGGCGACATCTCGGTCACTGCCAACGTTGCGCCCAAGGCCATGCACGAGCTGTGCGTCGCCGCGGTCGCGGGTGATGCCGACCGAGCTCACCAGATCAATACCCGGTTGATGCCGTTGCATACCAACATGGGCATCGAGTCCAACCCGATTCCGGTCAAGTGGGCGCTGCACCGCATGGGCATGATCGAGCAGGGCATTCGACTGCCGCTCACCTGGCTGTCTAGCAAGTACCATGCGACGGTGGACGAGGCGCTGCAACTGGCTGGCGTAATCGACGATTGAGGCGGTGTGGAAGCTCCTGCCGCCCCGATATTCTGACTGCAAGGTGAATGCATGAACTCTGCGCTGAAATGGATGCCGCTGGTGGCTCTCGCTGCCCTGGCCACTGCTGGCTGTGCCCGCGAAGGCTTCTATGACGATCGCAACATCGATTATGTGAAGGCCCAGCGCAGTGCGCCCCTGGTCCTGCCGCAAGGGCGCAATGAGCAGCGTTACCGCGATGCCATGCCGGTACCTGAGGCCCAAGGCAGCCTGCGTACCGGCGGTGAACGCTTCCGCGCGCCCAGCCCTACGCGGCTGGCTTCCGGCAGTACGGTGGAGCGGGACTTCGTCGAGCGGCGTGAGATCGGCAACGATCGCTGGCTGGTGATCGGTTCCGACCCAGGCATGGTGTGGCCCCAACTGCAGGACTTCTCTCATGCCCGCGGACTGCAGGTACAGGCCAGCGATGACCGCGGCGTGCTGGAAACGGCCCAAGGCCGGCTGAGCGTGCGCCAGGGGCTGCGGGCCGGTGACAGCGAGGTTCGCTGCGACCAGAACGGGCGCCCCGTGGTGGCCTGCCTCGATGCGCTTGAGCAGCACTTCAGCGCACGCACCGCTACCGCCAGTGCCGCGTCGCTGGCCGGGCAGCAGATCGCCAGCGAAGACCGCCTGAGGTTCGAGCAGCTCTCCGGCGGTGAATGGGTGGTGCGCATCCCGCTGGACATCGACCGGGTCTGGGCCGAGCTGAGCCATCAGCTGGAAGCCGACTTCACCGTCGAGGAACGCCGTGAGCTGCTCGAGCAGAACCCGCAGCAGCATGATTTCCTGATCAGCTACATGACCGCCTCGGAGCGTGGCCGTGGCATGCTGCAGATCGTGCTGAGCCCCGACGTTCGCCAGATGCCTCAGGAGATTCGCCTGGTGCTCGAGTCGGAAGGCCCCGAGCGCACCACGCTGCGGGCCGTCAACGAGAGCGAGCGGCGCTTCACCGAAGAGGACGCCCGCGAGCTGCTCGAGCGGGTGGCGGGCCTGCTGCGCTGATGCAGTCAGGGCAGACCATCGGGTCGCTGCCGGCCGCTGGTCGGCTCGGCTTTGCCTCGCTCGGTAGCGGCAGCAAGGGCAACGCCACCCTGGTCAGCGACGGCGAGACCACGCTGCTGGTCGACTGTGGCTTCGGTTTGCGCGAAACCGAACGCAGGCTGGCGCACCTCGGCGTGCATCCGAGCCAGCTCGACGCCGTGCTGGTGACCCACGAGCATGGCGACCACCTGCGTGGCGTGGGGCCCCTGGCTCGGCGCTATGCGGTACCGGTCTACATCACTCCAGGCACCTGGCTCTCGGGTCGTCTGGGTGAGGTGCCTTGCCGCCACTGGATCACGCCGCAGTCGCGTTTCGCGGTGAAGAGCCTCGTCGTCGACCCGTTCACGGTACCCCACGATGCCCGCGAGCCGGTCCAGTTTCGCTTCGAGTCCCGCGGTTGCCACCTGGGTGTGCTGACCGACCTGGGTCACCCCACCGACCATGTCGTCGAGGCGTTCCGCGGCTGCGATGCATTGATCCTGGAGTGCAACCACGACCGTCACATGCTCGAGGTCGGGCCCTACCCGCCACGGCTCAAGCGGCGCGTCGGTGGCAACTGGGGGCACCTGGCGAACGTTCAGGCGGCGGCACTGCTGCAGCGCCTCGGCCTGGATCGCTTGCAGCACGTCGTCTGCTCGCACCTCTCGGAGCATAACAACCGCCCCGAACTGGCCCTCGAGGCCCTGACGCCTCTGCTCGACGGCGACGTATCACGCCTGACGATCGCCGCCCAGGACAGCGGGCTGCATTGGCAGGCGATCAACTGAATTGCCATCCTCAGGTCATGCCTTCACCCTTTCTGGAGACTCCCATGGAAAAGCGCCAAGAACTCTATGCCGGCAAGGCCAAATCGGTATATGCCACCGACGATCCCGACCTGCTCGTCCTCCATTTCCGTGACGATACCAGCGCCTTCGACGGCGAACGTATGGAGTCGCTGGCACGCAAGGGCATGGTCAACAACCGCTTCAATGCCTTCATCATGGAGAAGCTGGCGACGGCGGGCATTCCCACCCACTTCGAGAAGCGCCTTTCCGATACCGAGAGCCTGGTCAAGAAGCTCGAGATGATCCCGGTGGAGTGCGTGGTGCGCAACATCGCCGCCGGTGGCCTGGTCAAGCGCTTGGGCGTGGAGGAGGGTAGTGAGCTCACGCCGCCTACCTTCGAGCTGTTCCTCAAGAACGATGCCCTGCATGACCCGATGATCAACGAGTCGCTGGCCGAGACCTTCGGCTGGGCGACCCCCGAGCAGCTCGCCGAGATGAAGGCGTTGACCTTCAGGGTCAACGAGGTACTCAAGAAGCTGTTTGCCGACGGTGACCTGCTGTTGGTCGATTACAAGCTGGAATTCGGTCTCTTCAAGGGCCAGATCGTGCTGGGCGACGAGTTCTCTCCGGATGGCTGCCGCCTGTGGGATGCCAAGACGCGCAACAAGATGGACAAGGACCGCTTCCGCCAAGGGCTGGGTGGCGTGATAGAGGCCTACGAGGAAGTGGGGCGGCGGATTGGTGTGGAGTTCACCTGAGTAGAGGTTTTGAATCCGCCAGTCGTCGATCTGCCCTGACGCCCTCCCTGTGAGGGCGTCACCGTTTCAGGCCGGCACGATCTCCACCACGACGATCAACGTTTCCTGTCCTTCCTCGATCGCGTGAAAGCGCACATCGACATCGCGCAACCGCACGCCATAGACCCGGGCGCTATCGCCACCAAGTGTGCGCCGATGATAGGCGGGGCGGGGATCCTGGGCCAGTACCTGGATGATCAGGGTTCGCAGCGAATCGCCATCGCCTCGTGCATTCAGCGCCGCCTCGGCTTCGGGAGCGAAGGTTACCGGCAGCATGGGCGGAGCCTCGGGGGCGAAGCCGGCGCGGGCATCGGGTAGCGCTTCCACCCAAGGTAGGTAGGGCTTGATGTCGAGCACAGGCGTGCCGCTGACCAGGTCGCAGCCGCTCAGCAGCAGGCGCACACCATCCTGTGTGTCGATTCCGAGTAGTTCCACCAGAGACTGTCCTAGCCGGTTGGGCCGGTGGGTGCTGCGGCTGGCGAATACGCCGACCTTGGCGTTGCCGCCGAGCCGCGGTGGGCGGACGAGGGGGGACCAGCGTTCGGGGCTGAGGTGGAAGACGAAGGTCAGCCACAGGTGGCTGAAGGTTTCGAGGCCGCGCACCATCAAGGGGTCGTCATAGGGTGGGACGAGAATCAGCACGGCGTGAGCGGCCGGCGCCAGACCAGGTTGACGCGGTACGCCGAACTTGTCGGGAAAGTCGCTCTCGATGTGGCCGATGGCCTGCATCATGTAGCCGGTGGTAGGAGATGTTGGGCTGGTCATGGCGTTGCATTATGCCTGCCATTGGCCGCAGCGGCGAGCTTGTGTACCCTGCATGCCGAGGCAGGCAACGTGAGACATGGGCAGGGAAGATGGCAACGATGACGACGAACGATGCGCCGTCCGCGAGAAGCGGTTCGCCGCGGATCCTCTACCGACAGGCCAAGGCACGGGACGCTGCCGATCAGGCCGAGGTCTTCCACCACGCCGTTATGCAGGGTGCGGCCGCTCATTACAGCGTCGAGCAGCGCGAGGCTTGGGCCGCGACGATGCCAAGAGAGGCCAGCGCATGGGCGGCACGCCAGGCGCTCTACACGACGCTGATGGCCACCTGCGACGGGCGCTGCGTGGGGTTCCTGGAGCTGGACATCCCCAAGGGGCATATCCACACCCTCTATGTCTGGCCATCACTGGCGCGGCGCGGCATCGGCTCGACGCTGCTGGTGCACGCCGAGCGGGTGCTGCTCGAATACGGTTATGCGCGTGCCACCATCGATGCCAGCCGCATGCTGGCCGAAAGCCTGCTGCGCCGCGGCTGGCGGGATCTCGGCACGGAGTGGGTTACGCGCGACGGCGTGCGGCTCGAACGGCAGCGGCTGGAGAGGCGCCTCTCCGCTGTCGAAACCTAGGGAAACGCTGCACAAATGCCTGTGCGAGCGAATCGCTGCGTTGCGCGGTGCGCGGAATCCTCACCTATACCCCATAGGCTCCGGTTCCTGTGCTCCGTGCGCCTTGCGCTTCATCTCGCTCGTCGATTTGTTCAGCATTTCCTCAAGAAGCTCAAGCGTCGCGCAGGGCGCTGATACGCATCGACAGGTCGATCGCCTTGACGTCCTTGGTCAAGGCGCCGCTGGAGATGCAGTCGACGCCGGTCTCGGCGATCTGCCGCAGGGTCGTCTCGTCGACGTTGCCGGAAGCCTCCAACGTGGTCTTGCCGGCGTTGCGCTTCACCGCCTCGCGCATGTCTTCCAGCGTGAAGTTGTCCAGCATGACGATATCGGCGCCGGCCGCCAGGGCCTGGTCGAGCTCATCGAAATTCTCCACTTCGACTTCCACCGGCAGGTCGCGGGCGATGCTGCGTGCTTCCTTGACTGCGGCGGCAATGCTGCCGCAGGCAGCAATGTGGTTCTCCTTGATCAGGAAGGCGTCGTAGAGCCCGATGCGATGATTGTGCCCACCGCCGCAGGTGACCGCATACTTCTGCGCCAGGCGCAGGCCTGGCAAGGTCTTGCGGGTGTCGAGCAGGCGCACGCCGGTGCCTTCGAGCAAGTCGACATAGTGTCGCGTGCGGGTGGCGGTGGCGGAGAGCGTCTGCAGCAGGTTGAGGGCAGCGCGCTCCCCGGTTAGCAGGCGGCGCGCAGGGCCTTCAATCTCAAGGAAGCACTGCCCGGCCTCCAGGCGATCGCCATCGGCGGCGCTCCAGCGCAAACTGATGCTGGGGTCGAGGCGACGGTAGATCTCCTCGACCCAGGCCATACCGCACAGGACCGCCGGCTCGCGGGTGATGACCCGGGCCGTGGCCCACTGCGACTCGGGGATCAACTGCGCGGTGATGTCGGCGGGACCGACGTCTTCGGCCAGCAGATGAGCGGCGGCTTCGCGGATCGCTTCGGCAAGGGCGTCCTGATAATGCATGGCAGGCCTTTTCATGTTCATGGAGCGTCGGGATCGTCATTATAGGGAATCCAGGCCCAGGACGTCAGGGGAACGAGATGAGTATCGAGCAAGGTTGGCTGGAAGGCGTACGGCGCGTGCCGTCGCCCAACCAGGACGCACGTCCCGAGGGCGAGGTCTCGGCGATAGTGCTGCATTCGATCAGCCTGCCTCCCGGCGAGTTCGGCGGCGAGCATATCGAGCAGCTGTTCACCAACTCACTGAATGCCGCAGCCCACCCCTTCTTTGCCGGTATCGCCCAGCTACGCGTCTCCGCCCATCTATTGATTCGCCGCGATGGCGAGTGCGTGCAGTTCGTGCCCTTCGGCCGGCGTGCCTGGCATGCGGGCCGCTCGTGCTGGATCGACCGCGGGCAGGCGCGTCGCGCGCTGAACGATTTCACTGTGGGTATCGAGCTGGAGGGAGACGAGGTCCATGCCTATCGTGATACCCAGTATCGAGCTCTGGCCAAGGCCGTGAAGGCGCTCATGGAAAACTACCCTGAGGTGAATTGCGCACGCATCACCAGCCACGCGCGGGTGGCGCCGCTGCGCAAGAGCGACCCTGGTCCCGCCTTCGACTGGGCCTATTTCCGCCAGTGCCTCAAGAAGTTGGGATTCCAGAGGTAGAATGCGTCAGGAAGAATCATACGGTAGTTTTATTACATTTCGAACTCAGCCCCACGCCTGTCGCGATAGTTGTCGTAACATCTTGTGTTGCAATGCAATGTCGTAAGTGTGGAAAAATATTCCATTTCTTGGAGATTGGCAGAGAGACCACTTTACGGTATGTTCTACGCCATTCGTTGTATGCGCTTCTGTAATATGACTACAACAGCCGCGTCGCGGCCTGACATTCCCCTGATCGTCAGCGGTACTACCCGCCCCATCGTCTATCCGCATGGGGCAACCTGACATCACATTGTCACTCGGAGAGACGTCTATGAGTCTGGAGGCAAGAGAAGATTTCGATCCGGTCGAAACCACGGAATGGCTGGATTCCCTGGAGTCGGTCCTGGATCGTGAGGGCGAGGAACGCGCCCGGTACCTGCTGTCACGCCTGGCCGATCGGCTGCGCCGTGACGGCATGCAGGCACCCTTCTCGGTGACGACGCCGCATCGCAACACCATCCCGGTGCATCGCGAGGCGCCGATGCCTGGCGACCTGTTCATGGAGCGTCGCATCCGTTCGCTGATCCGCTACAACGCGATCGCGCAGGTCATTCGCAACAACCGCGCCAATCCGGGGCTGGGCGGGCATATTGCCAGCTTCATGTCCGCCGCCACGCTCTACGACGTGGGCTTCAACCATTTCTTCCGTGCCCCCAACGGGGATTTCGAGGGTGACCTGGTCTACATCCAGGGCCACGTGGCGCCGGGCGTCTACGCCCGTGCCTACCTGGAAGGACGCCTTACCGAAGCGCAGATGGACAAGTACCGGCAGGAAGTCGATGGTGACGGGCTGTCCTCCTATCCGCATCCCTGGCTGATGCCGGATTTCTGGCAGTTCCCGACCGTTTCCATGGGCCTGGGCCCGATCCAGGCGATCTATCAGGCTCACGTGATGAAGTACCTCGATTCGCGCGAGCTGAGGAACATGCACGATCGCAAGATCTGGTGCTTCATGGGCGACGGCGAGTGTGACGAGCCGGAATCGCTGGGTGCCATCCACCTGGCCAGCCGCGAGAAGCTCGACAACCTGATTTTCGTCATCAACTGCAACCTGCAGCGCCTCGATGGGCCGGTACGCGGTAACGGTCGCATCATCGACGAACTCGAGGGTGTCTTCCGCGGCGCCGGCTGGAATGTGCTCAAGGTGGTCTGGGGCCGGCTGTGGGACCCGCTGTTCGAGAAGGACAAGAAGGGTATCCTGCAGAAGCGCATGGACGAGGCGGTCGACGGCGAGTACCAGAACTACAAGGCCATCGACGGCGGCTACACCCGCGAGCACTTCTTCGGCAAGTACCCCGAGACCGCCGAGATGGTCAAGGACCTGTCCGACGAGGACATCTGGCGGCTCAATCGTGGCGGCCACGACCCGTTCAAGGTCTATGCGGCCTACCATGAGGCGGTCAACAACGCCAACGGCCGCCCCACCGTGATCCTGGCGCATACCGTCAAGGGCTACGGCATGGGCAGCGGTGAGGGCGAGGCTTCCATGGAAGCTCACCAGGTCAAGACCATGGAGTACGAGGCGCTGCGCAAATTCCGCGATCGCTTCGGCATTCCGCTGACCGACGAGCAGCTCAAGGAGGTGCCGTACTACAAGCCGGAGGACGACTCCCCCGAGCTCAAGTACATGCACCTGCAGCGCGAGCGCCTGGGCGGCTATCTGCCGCAGCGGCGCAACGATTTCCAGGCGTTGACGATCCCCAGTCTTGAGGACAAGACCTTCGCTACCCAGCTGGTCGGCTCCAAGGGGCGCGAGATCTCTACGACCATGTCCTTCGTGCGCATCCTCAACGGATTGGTGAAGGACAAGAAGATCGGCCAGCAGGTGGTGCCGATCGTGCCCGACGAGGCGCGCACCTTCGGCATGGAGGGCATGTTCCGTCAGCTCGGCATCTATACCTCCGAAGGTCAGAAGTACGAGCCCGTCGACAAGGGCCAGATCATGTTCTACCGCGAGGACAAGAAGGGTCAGATCCTCGAGGAGGGCATCACCGAGGCCGGCGCCATGTCGGCGTGGATTGCCGCGGCCACCTCCTACAGCAACCACAACCTGCCGCTGCTGCCGTTCTACATCTACTACTCGATGTTCGGCTTCCAGCGCATCGGCGACCTGGCCTGGGCCGCCGGCGACCTGCAGGCACGGGGCTTCCTGGTCGGCGGTACCGCCGGGCGCACCACGCTCAACGGTGAAGGCCTGCAGCACCAGGATGGCCACAGCCACCTGCAGGCGGCGACCATTCCCAACTGCCGTAGCTACGACCCGACCTATGCCCATGAAGTGGCGGTGATCGTCCAGGATGGCCTGAAGCGCATGTTCGCCGACAAGGAGAACTGCTTCTACTACCTGACGGTGATGAACGAGAACTACGAGCACCCCGAACTCGAGAACGTTCCCGTCGACGACATCATCAAGGGCATGTATCTGCTGCGCGAGCACAAGGGCGACAAGGGTCATGTGCAGTTGCTCGGTTCCGGCACCATCCTGCGTGAAGTGGAAGCGGCGGCACAGATGCTGGCCGACGAGTGGGGCGTGGCATCCGACGTGTGGAGCGTCACCAGTTTCAATGAGCTGCGCCGCGAGGCCCTGCTGCTCGAGCGTGAAGCCTTCATCAATGCCGCCGACGAGCCGGTCAAGCCGCACGTCACTCGCTGCCTGGAAGGTCGCAAGGGGCCGGTCATCGCCTCCACCGACTACATGCGGTTGTTCGCCGACCAGGTCCGTGCCTGGGTGCCGACCGACTACCATGTACTGGGAACCGACGGCTACGGCCGCTCCGACACCCGCGAGAAACTGCGCCACTTCTTCGAGGTCGATCGCTACTTCGTGACCGTGGCCTCGCTCAAGGCGCTGGCTGATCGCGGCGAGCTGGATCGCAAGGTCGTCGCCGAGGCGATCAAGAAGTACGGCATCGACCCCAACAAGCCCAACCCGCTGACCAGCTGATCCGGTGGCCAGGCGGGCCTCGGCCCGCCTGTTCCAGGCACGATTTGGAAGGAGCGCGACCTTGAGTAGCGAAATCATAAAAGTTCCAGACATCGGCGGCAGTGAAGACGTCGAGATCATCGAAATCGCCGTATCCGAAGGGGATGTCATCAAGCCAGAGGACACCCTGATCACGTTGGAATCGGACAAGGCCAGCATGGACGTGCCGTCACCCAAGGGTGGCAAGGTGGTCCGCGTGCTGGTGAAAGAGGGCGATACCGTTTCCGAGGGCGACGACATCGTCGAACTCGAGGTGGAGGGTAGCGGCAGCGATGACGCTGGCAGCGGCGAGAAGGCCGAGGCCAAGCGTGAGGAAGCACCCGCCAAGCAGCAGTCCGCGGCCGCTGAAGAGAAGCCGGCGGCGAAGAAGGCCTCCGGCGGCGGCAAGCGCACCGTCGAGATCAAGGTGCCCGACCTGGGCGGTTCCGAGAACGTCGAGGTGATCGAGGTGGCCGTCTCCGAGGGAGATGAGGTCAACGAAGAAGACCCCTTGATCACCCTGGAGTCCGACAAGGCCTCCATGGACGTGCCGAGCCCCTATAGCGGCAAGCTGGTCAAGTTCACCGTCAAGGAGGGCGATACCGTCTCCGAGGGTGATGTGATCGGCACCATGGAGATCGCCGGCGACGGTGAGGCCGACGAGGCCGAACCCGAGGCGGAGGAAACCACCGCTGAGCCCGCCGAACAGGCCGAGGAAGAGGCGACGAGCGGCGAGCCCGAGCGCAAGGAGCTTCGCGTGCCGGATCTCTCCGGCTCTAGCGACGTCCCGATCATCGAAATCGCCGTCAGCGCTGGCGACGAAATCAATGAGGAAGACCCGTTGATCACCCTGGAGTCCGACAAGGCCTCCATGGACGTGCCGAGCCCCTACAAGGGCAAGCTGATCGAACTCACTGTCAAGGAGGGCGATACTGTCTCCGAAGGTGATCTGATTGGCTATATTGAGGTGGCTGGTGCCAAGCCACAGGCGGCCACGTCCAAGGCCAGCAAGGCGCCGAGCGAGCCGAGCGAAAAGCCGGCCTCGTCCACCCAGGCCAAGCCGACTCCGGCCGGTACGCCGAGCCCCGAGGCGCAGATGGCGGCCCACAAGCCGCGCGATGGCAAGCTGGTTCATGCTGGCCCTGCGGTGCGCATGCTGGCACGCGAGCTGGGCGTCGACCTGGGGTTGGTCAAGCCGAGCGGGCCCAAGGAGCGAGTGCTCAAGGAGGACGTCCACGCCTACGTCAAGCAGGTGATGGCGGGCCAGGCCAAGGCGCCTGCCGCCGCGCCGGCAGCGTCCGGGGGCGCCGGTATTCCGCCGGTGCCTGACCAGGACTTCAGCCAGTTCGGTGAGATCGAAGAGAAGCCGATGGGGCGCCTGCTCAAGATGGGCGCCACCAACCTGCATCGCAGCTGGCTCAACGTGCCCCACGTCACTCAGTTCGACGAGGCGGACATCACCGAGCTGGAGGCCTTCCGCAAGTCGATGAAGGCCGAGGCCGAGGCCCAGGGTGCCAAGCTCACGCCGCTGCCGTTCATGATCAAGGCGTGCGCCTTCGCCCTGCGCAAGTTCCCGCAGTTCAACGTCAGCTTGAAGAGCGACGGCGAGACCCTGGTATGGAAGAAGTACGTCCATATCGGTGTCGCCGTGGACACGCCGGACGGCCTGATGGTGCCGGTGATCCGCGATGCCGACAAGAAATCGCTGATCGAGCTGGCCAAGGAGAGCGTCGAGCTTGCCGGCAAGGCGCAGTCGAAGAAGCTCAAGCGCGAGGAGATGACTGGCGGTTGCTTCACCATCTCGAGTCTGGGTTCCATTGGCGGCACTGCCTTCACGCCGATCGTCAATGCTCCGGAGGTTGCCATCCTCGGTGTCTCCAAGGCGCAGATGAAACCGGTGTGGAACGGTTCCGACTTCGAGCCGCGGCTGATGATGCCGCTGTCGCTCTCCTACGACCACCGGGCCGTGAACGGCGCCGATGCCGCGCGCTTCACTGCCTTCCTGGCGGCGGCGCTGAGCGACATTCGACGCATGCTGTTGTAATCACGGCTCGAGGCAGTATCGACGGCGCCCTGCGGGGCGCCGTCGGTGTTTGCAGTCGCCACTTTAGGGTAGGGATACCAAAGTGCAACCTGACCTTATTTGACTGTAAATGCAGAGGCTTAGGCCAAGCGCATGGGGCTCGGGCAGCAGCATGCGGTTGTCTGGTGGCGTCGCCGCGGTTATCGTTCATGACATTCCTTTTACCCACAAGAATTTCCACTCTCTCAAGGAGCAGCTAGATGCGTTTGATCCTGTTGGGCGCGCCGGGTGCCGGCAAGGGTACCCAGGCCCAGTTCATCTGCGAACGCTACAAGATTCCGCAGATTTCCACTGGTGACATGCTGCGCGCGGCGGTCAAGGAGGGCAGCGAGCTGGGCCTCAAGGTCAAGGAGATCATGACCAGCGGTGGCCTGGTGTCCGACGAGCTGATCATTTCGCTGGTCAAGGAGCGCATCGCGCAGCCCG
The DNA here is from genome assembly GCF_046723295.1 of Halomonas sp. A29. Taxonomy (NCBI): domain Bacteria; kingdom Pseudomonadati; phylum Pseudomonadota; class Gammaproteobacteria; order Oceanospirillales; family Halomonadaceae; genus Halomonas; species Halomonas sp. A29. Next base: position 118,557 of record NZ_JAXQPR010000001.1, on the reverse strand, counting down.
ACTGTGAGAATGGCTTCCTGTTCGACGGCTTTCCGCGCACCATCCCCCAGGCCGATGCCATGAAGGAGGCCGGGGTCAAGATCGATCACGTGCTCGAAATCGCCGTGGCGGACGAGGAGATCGTCAAGCGCCTGGCGGGGCGACGCGTGCACCCGGGCTCCGGCCGGGTCTATCACGTCGAGTACAACCCACCCAAGGAGGAGGGCAAGGACGACGTCACCGGCGAGCCGCTGATCCAGCGCGATGACGACCGCGAGTCCACCGTACGCAACCGCCTGGCGGTGTACCACGAGCAGACCGCACCGCTGGTCGACTACTACCAGCAGTGGGCCGAACAGGAGCCGCAGGCGGCGCCTGCCTACCATCGCGTGGAAGGCATAGGCAGCGTCGACGAGATCACGCGCAAGGTGACTGAGGCGTTGGACGCCTGACTCCTTTCGAGCACCTGATGCTTGGAATGGCCCACTTCGGTGGGCCATTCGCGTTCTGAATCATCGTCCCGTGTGCCGCAGCGGCGTATAATGATCCGCCCATGTTCTGACTCGACAACCCCTATGCCGATCCTGCTGGCCCTCGATGCCTCTTCCAGTGCTTGCTCTGCCGCCTTGTTGATACGGCGTGGCGGCGATGAGGAGCGCCTGGTTTCCCGCTTCGCCCTGACCCCCCGTGAACATACCCGCCGCCTGTTGCCGATGGTCGACGAAGTGCTGGCCGAGGCGGACGTGTCCCCTTCCGAGCTGGACGGCGTGGCCTATGGCCGCGGCCCCGGCTCCTTCACCGGGCTGCGTATCGCTGCCGGTACGGCTCAGGGGCTGGCCTATGGCCTGGATCGACCGCTGCTGGGCGTCTCGACCCTTGAGGCGCTGGCCCTGGCGGCGCATCGGCGCCATGCGGTCGAGTACATCGTTGCGGCGATGGACGCGCGCATGGGTGAAATCTACGTTGCTGCCTGGCGCTGTCGCGATGGCGTGACCGAAGCGCTGCTCGAAGAGGCGGTGATACCTCCGCAGCGCCTGCGACTGCCTGAGATTACAGAAGAAAGCGGATGGTATGGCATCGGCTCCGGTTGGGCGCTATGGGAGGCAATGCCGGCTGAGGTACAGGCGGCTATTGCGCAGCGCGATGCTGAATCCGAGCCTGCCGCCGAGGAGATGGTATTGCTGGCCGCCAGAGACTATGCACAGGGTCTTCGCCCTGCCGCCCATGAGAGCCAGCCTATCTACCTGCGTGATCAGGTGGCATGGCAGAAGGGCAAATGAACCGTAGCGCCCGGCCGAGCGACGATGCTGTGAGCGCAAGCGGCGAGTTGGAGCTCCGGCGCGACGGGGGTGCCCTGGTGCTGGCCGGCGATCCGGCGCGCTACGGCAAGCCCCTGCGGGTCGACTTCGCCGAGGGGCGCGCCGCCCATCGCCGCCGCTTCGGCGGCGGGCGGGGTCAGCTCATCGCTCGGGCATGCGGCTTTGCCGCCGGGGTCACGCCCAGCGTGGTAGACGCCACCGCCGGCCTCGGCCGCGATGCCTTCGTGCTGGCCAGCCTCGGTGCCGAGGTACTTCTGATCGAGCGCGTAGCGGAGATCCACGCGCTGCTGGAAGACGGCCTGGCGCGTGCCGCCCGAGACCCCGAGGCGGCAGAAATCGTGACCCGTATGTACCTGGCCCATGGCGACGCCACCCGCGAACTCGCCGCGCTGGTCGCCACCAGCAGGGTGGCGCCTCAGGTGATCCACCTCGACCCCATGTTTCCCCACCGTGAGAAGTCCGCGCTGGTGAAGAAGGAGATGCGCTTGTTCCGCGAGCTTGCCGGGGATGATGACGATGCCCCGCGGCTGCTGGAAGCGGCGTTGGACGTGGCCACTCACCGCGTGGTGGTCAAGCGCCCGCGCAAGGCGCCACCCATTGCGGGCCCGGCGCCGCAGCACGTCATCGAAGGCAAGACCAGCCGCTACGACCTCTACGTCCATCGCTCACTCAAACCCACCCCTACTCGTGGCTGATGAGTTGTAGCCTATGCCGCAGTGCCGGATCGTACAGCTCACCGCTGCGTTGTGCGGCGCTGCGCAGCCGCTCGTCGAACCACAGTCGCTCATCTTGCTCCCAGATCCAGCCTTCGGCCTCCAGGCTTTCGATCAGGCTGGCGAACAGCTTGCGGTCGAAGAACTCCGGCGCGTCGCGTCCGGAGAGCAGCGCCAGGCGCTCGGTCAACTGCTGGCTGCGCTCGGCCAGGGCGTCACGCCCCAAGGTGCCGGGGGGTTGGGCCAACAGGATCGCCAGCAATAGATAGCCGCGCTCCAGCGAGGGCTGCATCAGTCTCGCCAGCAGGCGCAGCTGCTCGCCGGCCTCCAGCGAGGCGGGCCGTTGCCAGCCATCGCCACTTCGTTCCAGCAAGCCTTCCTGACACAGCGCCTCCAGCATGGCTGGCAACGCCTGGGACAGCACTACTGGCTCCAGGAACAGCTCGCGGGCCAGTATCGGCCAGGGTGGCTCGAGCTGAGCCTGCAGGTTATCGAGATCCTGGCGTGGAGAATGGCGGAAGGCGAAGGCGGTCAGGCCGGCCAGGGCGAACAAGTGCAATACGTTGTTGCGGTACCACACCAGCAGGTTGGCCTGCTCCGTTGTCGCTACCAGGATGTCGCCCAGCGCATGGGGTCGGCGTTCGATCATTCCCAGCGCGACGACCCCTGCGATCCAGTCGTCTGGTGCGCCCTGGGGCAGACTGACGTGCTGGCCGCCCGGGCAATGGCGCTGCAGGGCGGCGAGCAGGGCGAGCTGCCGCGACATCAGGCTGGCCTCGATGGCGTGATGGGGCGTGGCCAGCAGTACCAGTGCCACCAGATTGACTGGATTGAGTGCCGCAGCGGCGTTGATGCGCCGGGCCAGCTCGTCGCCCAGCCCTGGCACGGCCTGGTTGAGCCAGGCCGGCTTGGCCGAGGAGGTGTCCGCGCGCCAGTCAGGCGCGCTGGCGTCGAGCCAGGGGCCGAGTTGCAATGGCTCGCCGACGTTGACCGACACTTTGCCGAACGGCTGGCGTAGCTTGCTGATAACTCCGAGCAGTGCCAGCGGAGATTCCTTGCGCTTCTTGCCGCCGCGCAGCTCGCGCTGATAGCTGGAATTCTCGATGACGCGCTCGTAGCCGATGTACACGGGAACGAAGGCGAGCCGGGGCGGGCTGGTATTGTCGGCGCTGCGGCGGAACGAGCGCAGCGTCATCGACAGCATGCCGGGGCGCGGTGCGAGCATGCGCCCGCTGCGTGAACGGCCGCCCTCGATGAAATACTCCAGCGGATGACCGCGCTCGAGCAGACGATGCAGGTACTCGTTGAACACTGCTGCATAGAGCGGCTTGTCGCGGAAGCTGCGGCGCATGAAGAAGGCCCCGCCGCGGCGTAGCAGCGGGCCGATGACCGGCATGTTCAGGTTGCGCCCGGCGGCGATGTGTGGCGGCATCAGGCCGTCGCGGTAGAGCACGTAGGAGAGCAGCAGGTAGTCGATGTGGCTGCGGTGGCAGGGTACGTAGACCAGCGTATGATCGCCCGCCAGCGCCTTGACCCGGTCGAGGCCACGCACCTCGACGCCATCGTATAGTCGGTTCCACAGGCGCCGCAGCAGGCCGTCCATGAAGCGCAGCACCGGGTAGGTCATGTTCGAGGCGATCTCGCGGCCATAGCGCAGGGCTCGTCGCTGCAGCCGCTCGGGGGAGCGTTTCTCGGCTGGTGCCAGTTCGTTGATGACTCGACGCACTGGAGGGCTCGCTACCACGCCTTCAATCAGGGTGCGGCGGTGGGAAAGATCGGGGCCGAGCACGCGTGCGCGCATACGCCGGAAATGGATGCGCAGCAGTCGGGCGGTCTTGCGGTTGGCCACGGCGGGACCGCGCTCGTCCAGCAGGTCGCGCAGCTGCAGCGGTGCGCCGAAATGGACCTCCACGCTCTTGCCGTTGACCAGCACCGAGAGCGCCCGGCGCAGCCGCCCGGTCAGCTGCCAGCTGTCGGCGGAGAGCAGTCGCCAGAAACCGAAGCGCTTGCCAGGGGCGCGCCCCCAGAACACGCTTACCGGGATCAACTGAATATCGGCATCAGGATGAGCGTCCAGGTACTCCAACGCCTGGCGAAAGGGAGCCTCGAGCGCACGGGTGCGACGCCAGAGGCGGCGCTGTCTGGCGGGTAGTGCCACGCTGGCCGGCAGTGTCAGGCCATCCAGGTCGAGACGCCCTTGGGGCGGCGGCAGTCCGTGACGCTGGCACAACACCTCGAGCAGCAGAGCATCGGACAGGGCGGGATGTGGTAGCACGTAGAGCGTGGGTCGTGAGGGAGTGATGGCCAGCTCCGTGGGCTCGGGCTCGATGAGTCGAGTCTCGACCCAGGCCTTGAGCAAGCCCTTCAATGGGGCGCGTAGTATAGAGAGTAGAGAGTGGGCTAGGGCCATCCGATTGCCTCGATGTCGAACCGAGGGGCCAGTATAGCCATGGCACCCTGCTTGGGTCAGGTGCTTTCCCTCGCCGTGCAAACGTGCGTCAATCACGGCTGGCAAGGAGACGGGAGGCATGCCATGCATGGCGTGTGGCGGGATGGCAATCGGTTCGAGCTGCTGGCGGAGTCGTCGTGCTTTCTGCCGGTGATGTTCACGGCCATAGAGCAGGCGCGTCGCTCGATACTGATCGAACTCTACCTGATGGAGTCGGGGCGCCTGGCCACGGAGCTGATCGATGCGCTATGCCGCGCGACGGGACGGGGCGTGACGGTGGCCGTGATGCTGGATGCCTATGGCGCCATGGGGCTCGCCGGGGAGGATCGTGACCGCCTGGAGCAAGCCGGCGTGGCGCTACGGTTGTTCAACCCCCTGGGGCTGCGTTCGTTGACGCGCAATCTGACCCGCGACCACCGCAAGCTGGTGGTGATCGACGGCCGGGTCGCCTTCACCGGCGGCTTCGGCGTGCTCGATGAGTTCCTCGAAGCCTGGTACGAGGTCGCGATACGTATCGAAGGACCGGTCATCGCCGACTGGGTGCGGCTGTTCTCGCGGCTGTGGGATTCGCCGATGACACGAGGAGCAGGCGAAGCGACACTGGTGCGGCACTTGCGGCTCGAGCTCGGTCCACATGAGGACTATCACGGTATGCGTGGCCGGGTGGTATGGGGGCAGGGCTACCGCTACCAGGCCATTCGTCACTCGCTGTATGGCCGGGTATCATCGGCCCAGCGCCGTATCTGGCTGTGCACACCCTACTTCGTGCCCACCCTCAGTTTGCGCATGCGGCTGGCCCGTGCCGCCCGTCGCGGCGTCGACGTGCGCCTGCTGCTGCCTGGCCGCGACCACGATCACCCTTGGGTGCGCTATGCCGGCCAGCGCTTCTATCGGCGCCTGCTGCGCGCCGGCGTGCGCATCTTCGAGTTCCAGCCCACCTTCATCCATGCCAAGTTCTCGCTGGTCGACCAATGGTCGAGCCTGGGATCGTGCAACTTCGACCACTGGAGCCTGCACTGGAACCTGGAGGCCAACCAGGAGGTGGACGATGCCCGTTTCGCTGGCGAGGTGGCGGCACTGTTCGAGCGCAACTTCTCCGCCAGCCGCGAGATCACCCATCGGGAGTGGCTGCAGCGTCCGCGTTGGCAGCGCTTCAAGGAGTGGGTGTTCGGTAGCTTCGATGCCTGGTTGACGCGGCTACGGTGACGGGCTATTGCGCTCATGACACCTGTCCTCGAGCGACATCCGCGCTGATCGCCGCGAGTGGCTGCGCTAACGCCAGCGCTTCCGGGTAGCTATCGCTTTGTTGCGCTCCCGTGCTTATACCGGAAGACAGGCGAGACTACCGCTTGCCGCTGGGTTTTCCCTTGATGGGGCCGCGGCCGGCGGGTTTCTTCTTGCGCGGCATGGGCTTGGGTGTCTCGGGCGGCACGCGGTAGTGCAGGTAGAGATCCAGCACCAGGTCCGGCAGTTGGCCGACCAACGACTCCATGCGTGCAGTATCCGCCGCCATTTCGGCCATGTCCGGTTCGTCCTCGAACAGTCCCGACAGCGCCATGAACGGCAGCAGCAGGGTGGCCACAGTTTCTTCGTCCTGCTCGAACCAGGCCGCCTCGTCGAGGAACACTCCCTCCATGAATCCGGCGCACCAGTCGCCAATGGGCGTCTCCTCCGGTGGCAAGTCCTCAAGGGTCAGGTCGAAGGGCAGTTCGGGCAATCCACCCTGCTCCAGCGTGTCGATAGCGCTGGTGCGCAGCTTTTCCAATAGCCCAAGGATCTCGCTGCGCTCGTCGGCATTGCTGAACGCCGGCTCGCCGTGGAACAGTTCCGCCACCCAGGTAGCGGATTCCACCTCACGGGGGGCTACGGCAAGCGCGACCAGAAAGCCATGGGCCGAGATCAGGTCCAGAGCATCGGGGTCGACGCTCTCGGAGTCGAGGAACTCGTCGAGGCGGTCGAGTTCTTCGTCCTCGAGCAGGGGCTGGGGCAGGGGCGTATCGGACATCGGGCCTCTCGCATGGCATCGTGAAGGCGGTGTGGCCATGCAAGGCTGGACACCGCCGTGGCGGGACGTCATTTTAGCACCCATGAGACGACCTGCGCTTCCTGATCCTTGCCCCGAGAGGCTCGAGAAACTCGATGACAACGCCCTGCACCAGGCCTTGCTGGAGCGGGTGGAGGCTGCCTGGCAGCTGTGTCGCGACTATCATCCCGAGCTGCCCAGACCCAAGGTGTGGTGCGACCTGCGCGGCAAGTGCGCCGGCCAGGCGCACTACGGCCGCGGTGGGCTGCGCTTCAACCCGGTGCTCTTTCGTGAGAATCGCCACCTCTTTCTACGTGAGGTGGTGCCGCATGAAATGGCTCATTGGTTGGTACGTCATTTAAGCGACGGGCGCCATGCGAGACCTCATGGGCGGGAGTGGCGCACGGTGATGGAGCGACTGTTCGGCCTCAAGGCAAGCGTAACGCACTCCTTTGATACCCGGCGGGCAAGTCCCATGCCCTATCGCTACCTCTGTGCTTGCCAGGAGCACTTCTTCACTTCGCGCCGCCACGCACTGGCCTCCAAGGGGCGCCGCTATCGCTGCCTGTCGTGTGCTGAGACGTTGGTCTATCAATCCTTCGTAGAGCATGAAAAATATGCTACAAATGGCTGATTACTAAAGGAAAAATCCTGATACCAAGGTCTAAGAGGAAGGCCCGCGTCGAGGGTATATGCTGATGGGCGAATCTGATGCCGGCGCAACCCACAACAAGGCAGCCGGTAACATCCACCGTGAGGGTGCATCTCCTGGAAGAGGCTAGCCAATGACCGAGCAGCAAAAAGTCCATCCGGTAAGCGACGACTTCGCCGCCAACGCCTGGATCGATCGCGAGAAGTATCAGGCCATGTACCAGCAGTCCGTCGACGACCCCGAGGGCTTCTGGGCCGAGCAAGCCAAGCGTATCGACTGGTTCAAGGCGCCGACCAAGATCAAGAACACCAAGTTCGATCCGCACAACGTCGATATTCGCTGGTTCGAGGACGGCACCCTGAATGCCAGCGTCAGTTGCCTCGACCGCCACCTGGAGAAGCGTGGCGACCAGACCGCCATCATCTGGGAAGGCGACGACCCCAAGGATTCCAAGCACGTCACGTACCGTGAACTGCACGCCAAGACCTGCCAGTTGGCCAACGCGCTCAAGGAGCTCGGTATCGGCAGGGGCGACGTCGTGACCCTCTACATGCCGATGATCCCCGAAGCGGCCGTGGCCATGCTGGCCTGTGCTCGTATCGGCGCAGTGCATTCGGTGGTGTTCGGCGGCTTCTCCCCCGATGCCCTGGCCCAGCGCATCATTGGTGCCGACTCGAAGCTAGTGATCACCGCCGACGAGTCGGTGCGTGGCGGCAAGCAGGTACCGCTCAAGGACAACGTCGATGCCGCTCTGACCCGCAAGGGCACCGAGGTGTGTGAAAAGGTGCTGGTGGTCAAGCGTACCGGCGGTGAGATCGAGTGGAAGGAAGGGCGTGACGTCTGGTACCACGATCTGGTCGACAAGCAGGCCAGCGACTGCCCGGCAGAGGAGATGAACGCCGAGGATCCGCTGTTCATTCTCTACACTTCCGGCTCAACCGGCGCGCCCAAGGGGCTCAAGCACACTACCGGCGGCTATCTGGTTTATGCCAGCCTGACCCATCAGTACATCTTCGACTATCAGGATGGCGAGGTTTACTGGTGTACCGCAGACGTGGGCTGGGTCACTGGCCATAGCTACATCGTCTACGGTCCGCTGGCCAACGGCGCCACCACGCTGATGTTCGAAGGCGTGCCGAGCTATCCCAGCCATGGTCGCATGGGCGAGGTCGTCGACAAGCACAAGGTCGCCATTCTCTACACTGCGCCAACCGCCATCCGCGCACTGATGGCCCACGGCGACGGTGTGATGGACTCCAGCAAGCGCGACAGCCTGCGCCTGCTCGGCTCGGTGGGCGAGCCGATCAATCCCGAGGCGTGGGAGTGGTACCACCGCGTGATCGGCAACTCCAAATGCCCGATCGTCGATACCTGGTGGCAGACCGAGACCGGCGGCATCATGATCTCGCCGCTGCCGGGTGCCATGGACCTCAAGCCGGGCTCCGCCACGCTGCCCTTCTTCGGCGTGCAGCCAGCCCTGCTCGACAGCGAGGGCAACGAACTGAAGGGGGCCGTCGACGGCAACCTGGTGATCAGCGACTCTTGGCCCGGCCAGGCACGCTCGATCTGGGGTGACCACGACCGCTTCATCCAGACCTACTTCTCCACCTACAAGGGCTACTATTTCACCGGTGACGGCTGTCGTCGCGACGAGGACGGCTACTACTGGATCACCGGCCGTGTCGACGACGTACTCAACGTCTCTGGTCACCGCATGGGCACCGCCGAGATCGAATCCTCGCTGGTGGCTCACGAGGCCGTGGCCGAGGCCGCCGTGGTGGGCTTCCCCCACGACATCAAGGGCCAGGGCATCTACATCTACGTAACCTTGAACGATGGTATCGAGCCCAGTGATGAGCTCAAGAAAGAGCTGACCCAGTGGGTGCGCAAGGACATCGGGCCGATCGCCTCGCCGGACGTCATCCAGTGGGCGCCGGGCCTGCCCAAGACCCGCTCGGGCAAGATCATGCGCCGCATCCTGCGCAAGATTGCCGCCAATGAAACCGATGGCCTGGGCGATACCAGTACCCTGGCCGATCCGAGCGTGGTGGATGATTTGATCGAGAACCGCGCCGTTCGCTGACCACCCCGGTTCACGACTCTTTTCGCCGGCCCTTGTGGCCGGCGTTTTCGTCTCAGCCGGCGTTGGCGATGGCCTTGACCAGTTCGGCCTTGCTCATGCGACTGCGGCCGGGCAGGTCAAGCTGCCGGGCGCGCTCATAGAGTTCGTCGCGGGCGAGGCTGTCCAGCTCGACGGGATGACGCTTGCTCGGGCGCTTGTTCCCCGAGGCCGATGTCTTGTTGCTCTTGCCCGGCTTGCCTTTTTTGGCGCTGCTGGAGGCGCTGCCTTCGTACTCGCCCTGGCCCGGTGGTCGGCCTTCGGCCAGGCTCTGCTTGAGCACCTGCATCAGGTCGATCACCTCGCCGCCCTGTTCCGGATCGACGTCGGGTTCGTCCTCTTTTCTCAGCTCGATCACGTCTTCGCCGCGGGAGAGTTTCTCTTCGGCACGCTCGACGATACGCTGGCTCTGCAGATCCTGGAGCGCCTCGCGACTGAAGTCGTCCTTGGTGAGTTTATCGATGGCCTGCTGCATGGCCTTGACCCGCTTCTTGTCGGGCTGGATGGCCTCGGGCAGATCGATCTCCTCGGGTGCTCGTATCTCTTCGGCGAAGCGTAGCGTCTCGGCACGCAGGATGCCCTTCTCGGCGATGATCGCCACCAGGTACTCCTTGCCACGCATGACGAAGGTGGCGATACCCGCGCGTTCGGAGGCCTCCATGCTCTTCGCCAGCAAACGGTAGGCCTTGGTCACGCCCTTGTCGGGAGTCATGAAGTAGGCGCGCTCAAAGTACATCGGGTCGATCTCGTCGAGCCCGACGAAGCGCTTGAGGTCGATCTCCTGGGATTTCTCCGGTGCGAGCGATTCGAGTTCGCGATCCTCCACCACCACGAACTCGCTCTTCTCGACTTCGTAGCCGCGAATCAGCTCGTCATAGTCGAGCACGCGCTCCTCCTTCTCGCAGAAGTAGCGTCGCGCCAGCGGCGTGCCTTCCCGGTCTACCATGCGCAGCGACACCGGCTTGGGCCGGTTGGCCGGGTAGAGGTTGACCGGCAGGCTGACCAGCCCAAAGGTGATGGTGCCCGACCACAGCGGGCGCGGACCGCTGGCGTGAAAGCGCTTCTTCTCGTCGCGCTTCGCTGATGGGTCCTTGCGCTTGTCCTTCTCCTTCTCTTTGCCTTTGGTCCGGCGCTTGCTCTGGCTAGGCACGCTTGCGCTCCTTCTTCAGGCTGGCCTCGAGCGCCTTGGACAGGTCGTCGGAAGCCTCCCGACGACGAATGGGCGTGACCTTGACGCTCTTGCCGCGCTGCTTGGCCTCGATCAGCGCCAGCACGCGTTCGCGATACTCATCGTGATACTCCTCGGGATCGAACTTCGCTTCCAGCATGCCGATCAACTGCCGCGCCATGTCGAGCTCCTTGGTGTCGAGCGCCTTGCCCTTCGGTGGCTCCAGGGCATCCACCGGGACCACCTGCTCCTCGTGGCGCAGCGATATCAGCATGGGCACGCCGCGATGCAGGCGCAGAGCGCCGACGTAGCTCTTCTTGCGCATGACCCAGCGGGCCAGTCCCTCCTTGCCGCTGTTGCCCAGCGCTTCGGCCAAGGCGAAGTAGAGCGACTCGCTGCCGTCGGGGCCGAGGTAGTAAGGGCGGTCGTACCAGCGGTGGTCAATAATCTGGGGGGGCATGAAACGAATCACTTCGATGTCGCGCCCCGAGTCGGGTTCCAGTGCCTCGAGCTCCTCCTGGTCGAATACCACCAGGCTGCCCTCGTCGGTGCGATAGGCGCGCCGGGTTTCGGCGTAGGGCACGACCTCGTCGGTTTCGGGATTGACCATGGCCTGCTTGACCGGTGAACGGTCCTTCTCGTGCAGCAGGCGGAAGTGCACGCTGCGGTCCTGGACCGCCGAGTAGAGCTTGACCGGAACCTGGACCTCGCCGAAGCGGATCACGCCCTTCCACATCGCTCGTGCCGCCATCAGTTTTCCTCCTCATGACGGTTACCATCCTCATGGCATTCCGGGCAGACCGTCTCGCGGCTCTCGAAGCGTGCCGCGACGCACGAAGGGCAGATCGGCCGGTCGCAGTAGATACAGTGGTAGCCGGCCTCGTAGTAAAAGGTGCGCAGGCAGAACTGGCAGGTCTCGGGACCGGATTCGAGCCACCAGGGCGCTTCGCTCATGTCGTCTCCTCCGTCCTGCTACCTATTTCACGCCGACTCGCTTGAGCAGGTCGGCATCCAGTGGGCGCGCCGCTTCAGCGAAATTCGCCCAAGGATCCTGGCGCAGGGCCGAGAGTCGCCGGCGAAGGTTCTCGACGTTGTAGCGGTCGGCGCGCAGCGCGGCGTTGAGTTCGTCCCAGCGGATCGGCACTGCCACCGGGGCATTCTTGCGGGCGCGGACCGTATAGGAGGCGACTGCCGTGGCACCCCGGGCGTTGCGCAGATAGTCGATGAAGATGCGCCCCTCGCGCTTGGCCTTGGACATGTTGGTGGTCAGGCGTTGCGGGTCGTCCTTGGCATGAGCTTCGGCAAGGCCCTTGGCGAAGGCCTTGGCCTGGTCCCATTCGGCGCTGGGTTCGAGTGGCACCACCAGGTGCAGGCCCTTGCCGCCGGTGGTGCGCAGGAAGGGCGTAAGGCCCAGTGACTCGAGGCGCTCGCGCAGCGTGCCGGCGACGCGCAGGATCTCCTTCCAGGCGATGCCTTCGTCCGGATCGAGATCGAATACCAAGTTATCTGGCTGCTCGAGGTGGTCGATGCGGCTGCCCCAGGGGTGAATCTCCAACGCGCCGGCCTGGACCAGACCCACCAGGTCGGCGGCCGACTCGACATAGACGTATTCGGCGCTGCCTTTCTTCTCCGGGATGTCGAGGCGCGGCACGCTTGCCGGGATGGCGCGTCGCGGGTGCTTCTGGAAGAAGCATTCGTCGTCGCGGCCTTGGGGGCAGCGCACCAGCGACAGCGGCCGCCGCGCCAGGTGGGGCAGTACCCACTCGTGTATCTGGTCGTAGAAACGCGCCAGATCGAGCTTGGTCAGGCCCTGCTCGGGAAACAGCACGCGGTCGGGGCTGGTGAGGCGGACGCCGAGCAACGAGGTTTCGTCCTTGCGCTTACGAGAGGTTGTCTTGCCCGCCTTGCCGTCTTTTTCCGGCGCGTCATCGGCGGCCATCTCCTTGGTCGGGGTCATGCGGATCTCCTCCGGATTGCGATCCTCGCGCAGGCAGCGGAAGGCCGGGTGGCGCAGGCGGCCGTCGCGGGTGCGCTCGGTGAACTCCACTTCGATCACCAGCTCGGGGCGCACCCAGTGGGCCGAGCGGCTATCCGGCACACTGTCGTGGAAGGGTGAACGCTTGATCTCGAGCTCCTTCAGGGTGGTGCTTAGCTGCTCCAGCAAGCGATTGCTGAAGCCGGTGCCGACGCGGCCGGCATAGACCAATCCCTGCCTGCCATAGGCCCCCATCAGTAGTGAGCCGAAGCCGCTGCGCGAACCACTAGGCTCGGTGTAACCGCCGACTACGAACTCCTCGTGACTGACGCACTTGACCTTGAGCCAGTCGCGGCTGCGCTTCTGTTGGTAGCGGCTGTCGGCCCGCTTGCAGATGATGCCTTCGAGGCCCATGTGACAGGCGCGCTCATGAAAGGCTTCGCCCTGGATCTCGATATGATCGGAGTAACGGATGGTGCCTTCCTTCATTCCCGCGGCATCGAGTAGCGCCTCTAAGGTACGCTTGCGCTCGAGCAGCGCCACGCCTGCGAGGTTATGGCCTTCGAAATAGGGCAAGTCGAAGACCTGGTAGACCAGGGCGGACGTGCGGCCGTCGGAGAGCGCTTCCTGGAGTTGGCCGAAGCGGCTGACCCCATCCTTGCCCATGGCCACCACCTCGCCATCAAGCAGCGCCGAGGTCACCGGCAGCGGCGCCAGCGCCCGGGCGACTTCGGGAAAACGATGGGTCCAGTCCTTGCCATTGCGGGTAATCAGCCGCACCTCGCCGTTTTCGATGCGGGCGAGCAGGCGATAACCATCGAGCTTGATCTCGTGGATCCAGTCGCCTTTGCTAGGCACTTCGCGGGCCAGAGTGGCGAGCTGCGGTTTTACCTCGCGGGGCAGCTTCGTGCGCCGGGCACCCTCGAGGCCTGACGGATCGGGCAGGGCGCGGCTTTTCGAGGACCAGGTGGCGTCTCGGTCCTCGGCGATCTCATCCATGCTGCGACCGCTGGCGACGCTCGCGTCGAGTTCGACCGTGAGCGATTCATCCATGCGTGGCTTGTCGTCGTGGCGCTTGATCAGCAACCAGTTGCGCCCGTGCTTGTCCTGGCGCTTGCCGCTCATGCGTGTCAAGGTCCAGCTGCCCTTGAGCCGCTCACCGTCGAGCTCGATATCGAGACGGTCCTGCTTGGCCCGACCCTTGACCCGCCAGGTGCCGTGATCCCAGAGCATGACGGTACCCCCGCCGTAGGACTTTTCGGGGATCACGCCTTCGAACTTGCCATATTCTAGCGGGTGGTCTTCAACCTCTACGGCCAGGCGCTTCTCACCAGGTTCGAGGCTCGGCCCCTTGGGCAGGGCCCAGCTCCGGAGTATGCCATCCTGCTCCAGGCGCAGGTCGAAGTGGTCGTGACTGGCCGCGTGCTTGTGCATCACGTAGAGATTTCCCGACGCGTCCTTGCCTCGCGCTTCGCCCGCGGGCTCTCGTGTTTGCGTGAAGTCGCGCTTGCGTCGGTACTCCTCGAGTTTCTCCATCGGCTCCATCCTTGGCCGCTGACTCCCAGGCCACAAAGGCCTCGTCTTTCAGACTAGTCCCGCTTGGCGTAGTCACCAAACCCATAACGCAGCGCAACGGCTTTGTTGTATCCCAAGCCGATGGCAACACCGAGACGTCAGGCTTTGCGTGCCGTTTTGTTTCTCGGGGTTTGGAAGGGTAAAGAATCGTCTTCTTCATGGAACCTTGGGCCCCGCCTACTTATCTTGATTGATGCGTGTAGGGAAGAGAGGAAAGTCCTTACGTGGCTTTCCAAAGGAACTGTCATGGAGATAGACGGATGAAACGGAACATTTTTGTCGTAGCGCTGGAAGATCAACAGCGCCAGGAACTTGAGACCCTACGCCACTCCGAAGGGTTCGAGGTGCATAACCTGCTGTCGGTCAGGACTGCTGTCGAGTCGCCCAGCTTTTCCTTCGACGCCTTGCTGGACGAGGCCCGCCAAAAGCTCAAGCGATTCGATGGCTCCATCGACGCCATCGTGGCGCAGTGGGACTTTCCCACCAGCGTGATGGTGCCCATCCTGTGCAAGGAGAATGGCATCCCGGCGCCCTCGGTCGAAAGTGTGCTCAAGTGCGAGCACAAGTACTGGAGCCGGCTAGAGCAACAGAAAGTCATCCCTGAAGTGGTACCTGAGTTCTGTGCCGTCGACCCTTTTGTAGAAGACCCGCTGTCCCAGGTCACGCTGAACTACCCCTTCTGGATAAAACCGGTCAAGGCGTTTTCCTCACATCTGGGCTTCAGAATCGAGAACGAGGAGCAGTTCCATGCGGCGATCAAGGAGATCCGCGAGGGCATTCGCCAGCTCGGCGACCCGTTCAACGAGGCGCTGCGACACGCAGAATTGCCGCCCGAAGTACAGGAAATGGACGGTAATTCATGTATTGCCGAACAGATCGTTGCGGGTGTGCAGGGTGCACCCGAAGGCACGGTCTATCGTGGTGAATTCAACGTCCATGGCATCATCGCCCAGCCCAATTCGGTCAACAAGGACATCCCCTACGATCGACTGGAGTATCCCAGCAACCTGCCAGAGCGCATCCATCGCGAAATGATCGATGTGTCGCGCCGATTCCTCGAGCACATCAGCTATGACAACGGCTGCTTCAACGCCGAGTTCATGTGGGACGAGGAGAATGACAAGCTGTGGCTGATCGAGGTGAACACACGGATCTCACAGTCCCACAGCGAGATCTTCATCATGGTCGACGGCATGTCGAACCATGAGGTCGCCGTCGATATCGCCCTGGGCGAACGGCCCTCACTGGTCAATCGGCAAGGCGTGGCCGCCGTGGCGGCCAAGTGCTACATCCCCTACGAGCACAAGGACGGCATCGTCAGGCGGATACCCAGCGAAGCGGAAATCGAGGCGCTGTGCGAGCGCTATCCCGGCACCAAGGTGCGAATCGATGTGGCGCCTGGCACGCGGCTGGGAGAGCTGCTGCACCAAGACAACTTTTGCTATCGCCTGGGCACCCTCTATGTTGCGGGTGAGGACCACGACCAGATCGAAGAGCGCTACAGGGCATGCCTGGAGACGCTTCAGTTCGAGATCGAACCCACCGAATGAACCCGCGAGGAGGAACCGTGAGTGTCGTAGATTCGTTTCCCTACAAGGTTCGCGAGATCGAGAACGTCTTCATCCCCATGCGCGATGGGGCTCAGCTGGCAGCCAGGATCTGGCTGCCGGAGGGGGCCGAGAGTACGCCTATGCCGGCGATCATGGAATACATTCCCTATCGCAAGCGAGACATTACCCGAGCACGTGATGCCGCCAATCACGCCTACATGGCGGGCCATGGCTATGTCTGTGTCCGCGTCGACATGCGTGGCAGCGGCGACTCCGATGGGGTGGTGACCGACGAATACACCCAGCAGGAGCAGGAGGACGGTGTCGACGCCATCGCCTGGCTCGCCGAGCAGCCCTGGTGCGACGGCAACGTCGGCATGATGGGCATCTCCTGGGGGGGCTTCAATAGCCTCCAGGTAGCCGCCAAGCAGCCGCCGGCGCTCAAGGCGATCATCAGTATCTGCTCGAGCGATGATCTCTATGCGGACAACATGCATTACATGGGCGGCTGCCTGCTCGGCGACAACCTCTCCGAGGCAACTGTCATGTTCGCCTTCAATACCCTACCGCCGGACCCCCAGATCGTCGGCAATCGCTGGCGCGACATGTGGTTCGACCGCATGGAGAACAGCGGCCTGTGGCTCGAGCCCTGGCTCGAGCACCAGCGACGCGGCCCCTACTGGTCCACCAGCTCGATCAACGAAGACTACTTGGCAATCCAGTGCCCTGTGTATGCCATTGGCGGTTGGGCCGACGGCTTTACCAATACCGTTCTGCGCCTGATGCAGCATCTCGAGGTGCCACGCAAAGGTCTGATTGGCCCTTGGGGCCACAAGTATCCACACCAGGGACTTCCGGGGCCGGCCATTGGCTTTCTCCAGGAGGCCCTGCGCTGGTGGGACCATTGGCTGAAGGGCAAGGACACCGGCATCATGGAGGAACCCATGCTGCGCGCCTGGCAGCAGGACAGCGTGCCGCCTGATACTTCCTATGAGGAGCGCCCCGGGCGCTGGATCGCCGAATCCGGCTGGCCTTCGAGTAACATTCAGGAGCGCCGCTACGGGCTAGGCCCTTATACCATCCACATGGGCGAGGGGCATGGCGGCCCGCACCAGCGCGAGGGGCAGGAGAGTGCCCTGGCGCTGCAGTCTCCGCTAAGCGTCGGCCTGGCGGCGGGCAAGTGGTGCTCCTATGCCGCCACGCCGGACCTGCCGGGTGACCAGCGCGAGGAGGACGGCGGCTCGCTGATCTTCAGCAGTCGCCAACTGGCCGAGCCGCTCGATATCTTCGGTATGCCCGCGGTTGAGCTCGAACTCTCCTGCGACAAACCGCAGGCGATGCTGGCGGTGCGTCTTTCCGACGTGGCACCGGACGGTAAGTCGACCCGAGTCACCTATGGTCTGCTCAACCTGTCGCATCGTGACAGCGATGCCAACCCCGAACCGCTGATACCGCACCGCCGCTATCGGGTGCGCATCCCGATGAACGGTATCGCCCAGCGTTTCCCGAAGGGACACCAGCTACGCGTGTCGGTTTCGACCTCCTACTGGCCCCTGGCCTGGCTGCCGCCGGAGCCGGCTCAGGTCGACATCTATCCCGACAGCAGCGCGCTGGTGCTGCCGGAACGAACCCCGGGCGAGGAGGACCTGCGCCTGTCCGCATTCGACGAGCCCCAGGAGGCGCCGCCTCTGGACGTCCATACCTTCGCTGCCAGCGAACACAACTGGCTGCTGCATCGCGACCTGGCGACAAAGGAAGCGACCCTCGAGGTGATCAACGACCAGGGGCACTTTCGTATCGAGGACATCGGTACCGAGATCAGGCGCAGCACCCGCGAGTGGTACACCACCGTCAACGACGACTTTACCTCGGCGCGCGGTGAGACCTATACCGAGCGTACCTTCAAACGTGACGATTGGAACGTGGAAGTCTATACGCGCACCATATTGAGCTGCGACGAGAGTAATTTCTTCGTCCATGCCCAGCTCGATGCCTACGAGGACGAGTACCGGGTCTTCTCAAAGAACTGGGAAAAGGTGATTCCGCGCGATCATATGTAGGTTCCGGCCTCGACGCTAAAGCGCCGCTTCGCGGAGAGGCGGCGCTTTTGTCGTCTGGCGCTTTTGTCGTCTGGCGCTTTTGTCGTCTGTCGAAGATCTTTCACCACGTGCCAAGATCGTATGATCAGGGAGGGAGACACATGCATGGCTCGCAAAAACTGGCGGGAGGGGCAGGGAAAAAGCTGCCGGCAGCTTCCCGGCAGCTTGGTTGATTGAGATCAATAAGACAGAGTAATCAGCTGTTCTTCCCCCCCTTGCGACCGGCTTCAGAAGCCTTCTGGCGGTCGTTGGAGAAGTTGCCGCCACTGTTCTGACCACCTTTCTGGCCGGCCTGGGAGGCTTTCTTCGGATCGTTGGCGAAATTACCGGGGTTCTGGTTGCGCTGTGCCATAGTAAATCTCCTTGAATCCTTTCCGCATGGACTTCCCATGCACGTACTTCCATTTACCGGGAATCCGGCACTGCTGGCGTCTGCCATCGTCTCTGAAGATAGAAGTCGCTTTCCAAGGCCATCAAGAGGATTGCTGTTTCCATGTGAAAAGAAAATTGTCTTTATTGCCCGTTCGAAGTGGGACAAGTCGGAAAGTATTGTCGACAACTCGCTTCCCATGCTTGGGAAGCGCCCAAGCATGGGGTAACATGCGGTGAACAATCGAAGAGCCTGAAGCGGCGGCCCCAAGCCCCGAGCTCGAGGAACCGGAGGAGAATCCATGGCCTTTGCCCAGAAATTCATCGTTGCCGATGACCATCCGCTGTTCCGAGCAGCGCTGACGCAGGCGCTGCGCCAGCTGGCTCCCCAGGCCGAGATCGTCGAAGCCGACACCATGGAGGCGACCTGCGAGGTCGTCACCCGTCATCCCGATGCCGACCTGATCCTGCTCGATCTACACATGCCGGGCGCTCATGGCTTTTCCGGCTTGATACAACTGCGCGGGCAGACCCCGGATATCCCGGTGGCAGTGGTTTCCGGCAGTGATGAGCCCTACGTGGTACGCCGAGCGATCGACTATGGAGCTTCTGGCTTCATTCCCAAGTCCTCCTCCTTGCAACTGATCGCCGAGGCGGTGGGAGAGATTCTCGACGGTGAGGTGTGGCTGCCCCAGGAGCTGGCCGACTCCCTGGGTGATGCCAACGAAGAGGAGACCCGTTTCGCTGAGGCTATCGCCTCGCTGACACCGCAGCAGTTCCGGGTTCTCAACATGCTCACTGAAGGCCTGCTCAACAAGCAGATTGCCTACGAGCTGAACGTCTCAGAGGCCACCATCAAGGCTCACGTCACCGCCATCCTGCGCAAGTTGGGGGTGCACTCGCGCACCCAGGCGGTCATCGCCGCCCAGAAGCTCGAGGTGGAGCCGCCCAAGGTGGAGTCCTGATCTTCGAACAGGAGCTTCAAGAGCGGCGCTTCGCGGCTGGAAGCTTGAAAGAAAAAAAGAAAATCCGCCTCCCTGGTCTTGCCGCGGAGGCGGTTTCGTTTAGGCTGCCTTCCTGTTAAGCGCTAGGGGCTCGGCTGGCCTGCAGCGTGCGGGTCAACAGGGCGCGCAGGGCGGCAGGACGCACTGGCTTCTGCAGCAGATGATAGCCGCTGCGGCGGATCTCCTCGGCCACCTCCTCGGTGCGATCGGCGGTGATGACGATGCCTGGCACCGCACCTTGCAACCGCTCGCTCAGGGCCTCCAGCGCCATCAGGCCGGTGACTTCGTTGTCGAGATGGTAGTCGGCCAGTATCGCATCCGGCTCGCCGTCGAGATTGCGCAGGACCGATTTGGCGCCGCCGATGGTGGTGGCGGTATACACCTCACAGCCCCAGCCCGATAGCATTGCTTTCATGCCTTCCAGGATCAACGTCTCGTTGTCGACGCACAGAATGCGAGTGCCCACCAATTTGTTGCCCGCACGCCGCGGCGAGGCGGCTTCTTCGGCGCGTTCTGCCTCGCTGCGTGCGGCCACCACAGGCACGCTGACCGAGAACATGGTGCCGATACCCTCCCGGGAGAAAACCTTGATCGGGTGATCGAGTACGCGGCTCATGCGGTCAGCGATCGACAGACCCAGGCCCAGGCCTTTTTCGCTCTCCTTGTGGCGTGAGGCCTGGTCCAGACGGCGGAATTCCTGGAAGATCTCCGCCTGCTTGGATTCGGGGATACCCGGGCCCGAGTCCCACACCTCGATGGTCAAGCGCGCACCGCGTCGCCTGCAACCCAGCAGCACCCGGCCCTCTTGGGTATAGCGCAGGGCGTTCGACAGGAAGTTCTGCACGATTCGCCGCAACATCTGGGGATCGCTGTCGACCCAGGCACGGGTCGGGACCACCACCAGGTCGAGGCCGCGCTCCTCGGCCATGACTTCGAATTCGGCGCGCAGGGGGCGGAAGATATCCGCCAGCGCGAAGTGGTTGCGCCGTGGGGTGAGAGCACCGGCATCGAGCTTGGAGATGTCGAGCAGGGTGCCGAGCAGTTCCTCGGCGGCCTGCAGCGAATTGTCGATATGGCCGATGGTGCGCTTCATGTCGCTGGCATCTATCTCGTTCGACAGCGCCGAAGTGAACAGGCGTGCGGCATTGAGTGGCTGCAGCAGGTCATGGCTGGCGGCAGCAAGGAAGCGAGTCTTGGAGGCGTTGGCATCCTCCGCCACCTGCTTGGCTTGGCGCAGCGCCTGCTCGGCTTCGGCTCGCACCCGGTTCTCTTGGCGCAGTGCGGTGTTGGCTTCCGAGAGTGCCTGGGTCCGTTCGCGTACCCGCTCTTCCAGGGTCTCGTTGGTCTCCTTGAGGGCGATCTCGGCCAGGCGCCGCTCGGTGATGTCCTGGTAGAGCGCGAAGAAGCCCAGTATTGCGCCACTGTCGCCGAAGTGCGGGGTATAGGTCACCAGCATGTAGCGCAGGTCGTCGCCGAGGCGCAGCGACACCTCGAAGCTGACCCGTTCGCCAGCTAAGGCCCGATGAATCCAGGGCTCGCGCTCGCGGGCCATCTCGTCGCTGATGACACTGTTGACGTGCTTGCCGATGACCTCGTTGCGATCAATGCCGAAGGCCTGCTCGTAGGCGCGGTTGGTGAAGAGGTAGCGGCACTCCTTGTCGAAGTAGGCGATCAGCGCAGGTACGTTGTCGGTGTAGATGCGGATGTTGTTCTCTGAGCGTATCAGCGCCTCCTCGATGCGCTTCTGTTGGGTGATGTCTTGGTAGGTATAGACGAAGCCGCCCCCCGGCATGGGGTTGCCCTGTACTTCGAGCACGCTGCCGTCCTGGCGGTAGCGCACGTAGCGGTGAGGCTGGCCGTCCCGAATGTTGTCGATCAGCAGTTGCACGTGCTCTTCCGGGTCGCCGGGGCCGTACTCGCCGTTGTGGGCGTTGTAACGGAAGATCTTGTCCATTGGTGCGCCGACCCGGATCAAGTGGTCGGGAAAGCGGAACAGCTCCAGATAGCGCTGGTTCCATACCACCAGGCGCATGTTCTGATCGACCACGCTGATGCCCTGGTTGATGTTCTCGATGGTGGCCTGCAGCAGGGCACGGTTGAACTCCAGCACCTGGGAAGCTTCGTCGACGATAGAGATAACGTCGGAGATGCCGATACCGCGCCCCTGCAGCGCCGAGTTGACCACGATGCGCGCCGAAGAGGCGCCGAGCACCGAGGCCAGGAAACGCTCGGTAAACTGAATCACGTCGATGGAGGCGCGGTTGCCGTCCTCCAGCGGCTTGCCGGTGCGCCGGGCGTAGTCGTCGAAGGCGCGAGCTACCTGGCTGGCACCGAGGAAGCGTTCGCATAGCACCTTCAGGTCACCAACGGTAGTAGCGCCGGTCCAGGGGCGATTGATCGAAGTCTGGCGGGTCTCGACGCTGTCGACGAACAGCGAGGCCTGGATACGCTCTACCACCCGCTGTGAGGTGAGCTGGGAAACGAAGATATAGCAGAACAGGTTGACCCCGAGGGAGAGCATCACCCCATGGGTGAAAGAGTCACCGAAGTTGAGCCCGAACAGCGAGGTGGGCGTCAGCCAGGGGTGGCCGAAGGGGCCGCCGACAAGCCAGTCGGCTGGCAGTACGCCAGCCTGAATCATTCCCGGCATCAGCAGGCTGTAGGCCCAGATGGCGAATCCGGCGTTCATGCCCACCACCACCCCTAGCCGGTTGCCGCGCTTCCAGTAGAGCCCGCCGAGCAGGGCAGGGGCGAACTGGGCCGCTGCAGCGAAGGAGAGCATGCCGATGGACGCCAGTGAGGTGAACTCAGCGATCAGGTGATAGAAACCGTAGGCCAGCGCCAGGATGACGCAGATGGTGATGCGCCGTGCCTGCAGCACCAGCCGCCCGTAATCGCGCGGGCGAGCATCCAGCCAGCGCAGGCGGAACAGCAGCGGGATCACGATCTCGTTGGAGATCATGATCGATACCGCGACCGTGGCCACGATGACCATGCCGGTCGCTGCGGAGAAGCCGCCGATGTAGGTGAGCAGGGTCAGCCACTGTTGGCCGGCGGCCATGGGTAGTGCCAGCACGAAGGTGTCGGGTTCCACAGAGCCGTCGGGGAACAGGGCCAGGCCCGCGGCGGCGATGGGCAGGATGAAGAAGGCGAACGCCACCAGGTAGAGCGGGAATAGCCAGCGTGCCTTGGCGGCATCATCGGGGTGGGTGTTCTCCACCACGGCGACGTGGAACTGGCGAGGCAGGCAGAAGATCGCCAGCATCGCCAGCAGCGTCTGGGCCCAGAAACCTCGACCGAAGTCCTGGTCGGCGAGCTGGCGCTGAAGCTCCATCTGAGTGTCAGCCAGCGCCATCAGCTCACCAAGTCCATCGAACATGCCCCAGGTGACATAGGCGCCTAGGATCAGAAAGGCCAGCAGCTTGACCATCGACTCGAAGGCGACGGCGTGGATCAATCCTTCATGGTGTTCAGTGGCATCGGTGTGGCGCGTACCGAACAGGATGGCGAACGCTGCCATCACGATGGCAACGAAGAAGGCCGTATCGGCAAAGAGCGGAGTGTGGGTGATATCGGCCGCATCCGTCAGTACGGCAAACGAGGTCGATACGGCTTTCAGCTGCAGGGCGATGTAGGGCAGCGTGCCGATCAGTGCGACCAGGCTGGCAAAGGCCGCCAGGGACTGCGCCTTGCCGTAGCGCGAGGCGATGAAGTCGGCGATCGAGGTGATGTTCTGCCGCTTGGCGACGCGAATCATCTTGGCGAGTACTGGCCAGAACAGCAGAAAGGTAAGAATCGGCCCGACATAGATACTGGCAAAGGACCAGCCAGAAGTCGCGGCCTGGCCGACCGCACCATAGAAGCTCCAGGAGGTGCAGTAGATCGCCAGTGCCAGGATATAGATGACCGGACGCTGGCGACTGGCGCCACGCCGACGGGCGTTGCGATCGCCAAGCCAGGCGATGCCGAACAGGACGGCGATGTAGAGCAGTGAAACCGCGATCAGCAGCCAACCGGCAAACATGATTCCTCCCCCCGGCAAGTGCCGACCATTCTAAAGCGATATCGGCCCGAGAACACTCGGGCCGAGGGGCGGTGTCGGCGGGGTGCCGAGACTCACTCGTGCGAGCAGACCGCCTGGTAGAGGCGCGATTCCTCGTCCAGTGTGCGCAGGGCATCGAGGCGTGGCTGGCGGTTGCCCTCGCTGAGCGGTACCAGCTCGGCCGAGGAGCAGTTGATCAGATACGGCTGGTGATGAAGCTGATCCACATACTCCTTCTCGAAGCGGTAGAGAATGAACTCGACCAGCTCCTGATCGTCCGCCTGCCGGGACACCATGCTGTTTCGGTCGACGATGCTGAAGGCCACCGTCATTGGATACAGGTAGGTCCAGGGCCGCCAAACCATGCTGTCCTGCTCGGTTTGTATCACCGTAGCCGTGGCGGGTAGCTGGTCCTGCTTGTGGTCGAACCAGGAGTATTCGTAGTGGATCTGGTAGCCCAGCATCCCCAGGCCGGCGAATACCGGAACGATCCACTTCGGAAGCCGCTTGCCACTGGCCAGGCGCAGTATCAAGCCGATGCCCGCAGCACCCAGGCCGGCGAAGATCGCCGCAATCAAGTGCCATATCATAGCGCTACCTTCTAAAACAATCGGGCTTCCCGGAGGGAAGCCCGATTGGGACTGGTTCCCGGCCCGCTTCGGGCCGGGGTCATTATGGCTTAGTGGTCGAGTGCGACGCCAGCGCCTTTCGGATAACGCACGCTTTGCACCAGGTCCTGAATCTCCTGCGGCGGCTCCTCGGTCGCGGTGGAGACCGCATAGGCCACGGCGAAGTTGATCATCGCACCCACGGCACCGAAGGAGAGCGGCGAGATGCCCATGATCCAGTTGTCTTGGGTATTCGGCAGCATGTTGGTGCCAGGGATGAAGAACCAGCCCAGGTAGGTGAAGATGTAGAGCAGGGTGGCGATCAGGCCGGCCAGCATGCCGCAGATGGCGCCCTTGCTGTTCATCCGAGTGGAGAAGATACCCATCATCAGCACCGGGAACAGCGAGGCGGCAGCGATACCGAAGGCGAGTGCCACGGTCTGCGCGGCGAACCCTGGCGGGTTGAGGCCCAGGTAGGTCGCCAGCAGGATGGCACCGGCCATGGAGATCCGTGCCGCCAGCATCTCACCCTTCTCGGTGATGTTGGGATTGATGGTGTTCTTGATCAGGTCATGACTGATGGCCGAGGAAATGGCCAGCAGCAGGCCCGCCGCAGTGGAGAGTGCCGCCGCTATACCCCCGGCTGCGATCAGACCCACGACCCAGCCCGGCAGGTTGGCGATTTCCGGATTCGCCAGTACCAGGATGTCGTTGTTCACCGTCAACTCGTTGCCTTCCCAGCCGCGCTGCTCGGCGATCGGTTGGAAGGCCGGGTTGGCATCGTTGTACATCTGGATGCGCCCGTCGTTATTGCGATCGGTAAAGGTGAGCAGTCCTGTCTCTTCCCAGGTGCGTACCCAGTCCGGACGCTCTTCGTAGAGCAGCGCATTGTCTGCCGCTTCTTCATAGTCCTGAACCTGGCCGGCCATGTCCGGGAAAATGGTGGTGGCCAGGTTGAGGCGTGCCATGGAGCCCACGGCCGGTGCGGTCAGGTAGAGCAGGGCGATGAACACCAGCGCCCAGCCAGCGGACCAGCGCGCGTCGGCGACCTTGGGCACGGTGAAGAAACGGATGATGACGTGGGGCAGGCCGGCGGTACCGATCATCAGCGACAGGGTGAACAGCACCATGTTGAGCTTGTTGTCCACATCGGCGGTGTAGTCACGGAAACCCAATGCAGTGACCACTTCGTCGAGCTTGGCCAGCAGGGGGATGCCGGATTCGGTATGGGTGCTGAACATGCCGAACATCGGAATCGGATTGCCTGTCAGTTGCAAGGCAATGAACACAGCCGGAATCGTGTAGGCGACGATCAGCACGATGTACTGGGCCACCTGGGTATAGGTGATGCCCTTCATGCCGCCGAATACGGCGTACAGGAAGACGATACCCGCGGCGATCCAGATACCCACGCTGCTGGGCACCTCGAGGAAGCGCGAGAAGGCAACGCCAGCGCCGGTCATCTGGCCGATGACGTAGGTCACCGAGGCGACGATCAGACACACGACGGCAACGATACGGGCCGTCTTGCTATAGAAGCGGTCACCGATGAAGTCGGGCACGGTGAACTTGCCGAATTTGCGCAGATAGGGCGCAAGCAGCATGGCCAGAATCACGTAGCCGCCGGTCCAGCCCATCAGGAAGGTGGAGTTGGCATAGCCGCCGGAAGCCAGCAGGCCGGCCATGGAGATGAAGGAGGCCGCGGACATCCAGTCGGCCGCGGTGGCCATGCCGTTGGTGATCGGGTGAACGCCACCGCCGGCGACATAGAAGTCCTTGGTCGAACCGGCACGGGCCCAGATGGCAATGCCGATATAGAGGGCGAAAGAGCCGCCCACGAAGAGAAGGTTAATGGCAAACTGACTCATGCTGGCTTACTCCCCGAGACCGAACTTCTGATCGAGCTTGTTCATCTTCCAGGCGTAGAAGAAGATCAAGCCGATGAAGGTCAGGATGGATCCCTGCTGGGCGAACCAGAATCCGAGATCGGTGCCGCCGATCGGGATGCCTGAAAGAAGGGGGCGAAACAGGATGGCGCAGCCGTACGAAACGAATGCCCAGACGATCATGCACCCGGTTATGAGGCGTACGTTCGCCTTCCAGTATGCAGCAGCATTGGTTTTATCATCTGCCATAGTGATGCTCTCCACTTGTTGTTAAGGTTGGGAAGTCGCCAAGAGGGGTTGCCAAGCTTCATCGGGGTTCGCGCTGGGCGATTCGGGTCGGGTGGTATGGTCAATGGCGCTGGCAAGTGCCTTAAGTTCCCATGCTCCCTGCGGACGAGCCGCACTTCCCACCATTTCTGGTTACCGATCATCGAGCCGCGTTATCAAGGTACGTCTCCCCCGAATGACTCATGAGCAATAGTGGTCAATAAATCAGGAAAATAAAATCCCAGACTTTGGTATCATGAGCAAACTGTAATGCTCTTATGTTTTAATTTTGCTTTTAATATCATTGACTTGTCTTATCTTTTCGTGGAGGTTAGAGATATCGCAACCTGTGTGTTAGGACGATTGTCTAGCATTGAACTTTTGTCTATATCTCTTCTGTAAGACCATTGTCTAGTACTGATTGAAAACCCCTGTAGTCAACTCTCTTGGACGTTGGTCTAGGTTATGTCTCGAAAGTCGGGACTGTTATTCTGCCTCGAGAAGTCCTGTTCGATGTGGGTCACATCGAAATATAGCGAGGGAATGTTTCTTTATTGTTTCGGGCGACAGGGACGTAGATGGCCCAGGCATGGGTTTCCCTTGGTATTGCGACCTGTTCGCCAGGCCTCCCTTCGGACTCGTTCGGGTGCTGACGGCGATGGCGGCCGCACAACGAGGGCTACAGCATGGTCGATGTCGATCTTTCCCAACCCCCGTTCTCCTTTCTGGACGAAGAGGGGCGTGAGCGCGTTCGCAATGGCATCGACCTGGCCTATTTCGATCGTGACGAGATCATCCTCGAAACCGGTCAGCCCGGTGAGTACGTCTTCCTCATCCACAAGGGGGAGGTGGCCGAACTGGACACCACGCAGCCGGGCGCGCGCGAGCGGATCGGTCACTATACGGCCGGCGATCTCTTCGGGGCCATCAGCATCCTCAATGGCAAGAGCCGCTACCGCTTCCGCGCCGAGCAAGAAAGCCTTTGCTATCTGTTGCCCAAGGCGCTGTTCCTGCAGCTTGCTGACGATTACCCCGCTTTTGCCGAATTCTTCCGTCAAACATTGGCCCACAAGGCGCGCCTGCTGACCGAACAGCGGGCAGAGGGAGGTATGACCATGGCCGGCTTCATGCTGGCACGGGTCGAAGAGTGCATGCGCCCACCGTTGTGCATGGGACCGGGGACGACCATCGCCGAGGCGGTGCTCAGGTTGCATGAGAGTCACGCCGACAGCCTGCTGGTGGAAGGCGAGAGCGGCACGGGTATGGTGACCAAGACCGACCTGCTCGAAGCGCTGGTGCTTCAGGAGCGTGAGAAGGAGAGTCCGCTTCAGGATATCGCTCATTTCGAGCTGGTCACGGTACGCCCCGATCAGTACCTGTTCGAAGTCCTCGTCATGATGACCCGCTTCAAGGTGGAACGGGTCGTGGTATTGGAGCAGAAACAGGAACAGGAAAAAGTCTCACCGATCGGTGTGGTGGAACTCACCGACGTACTCAGCTATTTCTCCAGCCGTAGCTATGTGGTGAGCCTGCAAGTGGAACAGGCAGATAGTCTCGATGCCCTGTTCCGCGCCAGTCGCCGTACACCCGAGTTGGTCAAGGCGCTGATGGCGCAAGGCGTCAAGCTGCGCTTCGCCATGGGCCTGCTGGCGGCGCTCAACGGGCGCATCATGTCCAAGGCCTGGGGCTTTCTAATCGACGAGCGTTATCACGCCGACAGCTGTCTGATGGTGATGGGTAGTGAAGGACGGGGTGAGCAGATTCTCAAGACCGACCAGGACAACGGCCTGATACTCGCCGACGGACTCGAATGGCCTGCTGTGGGTGAGCAGATGCAGCGACTCACCGAAACACTGATCGAACTGGGTTACCCGCCCTGTCCCGGCAACATCATGGTCAGCAACCCCGACTGGGTGGGGTCCGTTTCCCAGTGGCGGGAACGCATTGCCCGCTGGGCAGAGAAGCGTGACGGAGACAGCCTGATGAAACTTGCCATCATGCTCGATTCCCATGCCGTGGCGGGCAACCCGGCGCTGCTCGACCGCGTACGCCAGGCCCTCTTCGAGCAGTGCTCGCGTGACGAGATCCTTCTTTCCTATTTCGCTCGCACGGCGCTGCGCTTCTCCACGCCTCTGACCCTGTTCGGCTCGCTAAAGAAGCCTCAGCACGGCATCGACATCAAGAAGGGCGGCATCTTCCCGATCGTGCATGGGGTGCGCACCATGGCGCTGGAGCGTCGCATCAAACCCACTTCCACCCTGGAGCGGCTCGAGGCTCTGGCGGCGGATGGAAGATTGGAAGAGCGAGTCGCCGAGGATCTGGCCGAGGCGCTGTCGTTGTTCACCGAATTGCGCCTGAAACAGCAACTGGAGCGCTTGGGTGGCGATATCGATAACCAGAGTCCGGATCGTGTCGTGGTTCAGCAGCTGTCGTCACTGGAGCGTGACCTGCTGCGTGAAGCGCTGCACATCGTCAAGGATTTCAAGCAGAGCCTGTCGCAGCGTTACCACCTCGAATACTCCTGAGAATGGCAACCGCGGCAGGCAGACAGGAACCAAGGAGGAACGGCATGTTTCGAGCATTACGCCGGGCCCATGATCGTCGTCGCCATGCCGGCGGCGAGTATGGCTGGCTTTTTCATCCCTACACCGGGGATGAGCTGGTGGCTATCGACTGCGAGACTACCGGTGTCGATACGCGTACCGCCGAGCCCGTATCCATCGGTGCGGTCAAGGTGCGCGGCGACAGGGTGCTGACCAGCGAGTCGCTGGACTTGCGCCTCAAGCGCCCCGCCACGCTGACTGGCGACTCGATCCGCGTGCATGGGCTGCGGGGTATCGATCTCGACGATGGCGTCAGTCTGGATGAAGCCTTGGTGACACTGCTCGACTTCATTGGCAACCGCCCGCTGCTGGGCTGGCGGCTGGACTTCGACCTGGCCATTCTCAATCGCCAGATTCGGCCTCGCTTCGGTTTCGACCTGCCCAACAGCGGGATCGATGTGGCACAGCTGTTTCATCGCCAACAGCGTCGCAGCGTCATGGAGCCGGAGCCGCGTTCGCAGCGCTTCGAGGCGGTAGCGGAAACTCTTGGCGTGCCGGTCATGGGGCGCAACACCGCGCTCGGCGATGCCGTGACCACGGCGTTGATGTACCTGCGCCTGGAGCGTGTTGCGATGCCTGATCGCCGCGAGGCGTGAAGTGGTGAAACAACCTGGTAAATTGCGCCGGCATGACGCCACGGCGTCGCCACTGGGACGAGGCGATGGTAGGATGGCCACCGTCATCCACCACGCTCTGGCAGTCCGTGACCATGCAAGACGCCGTGATTTTCAATCCTCATATTGCCGACGGCCCTGATGCTCATCAAGAGCAGGGCAATGGCGTAGAGACCTCCCCCTTGGAGGCGCTCGATGCCAAGGCCCGGCGCGAATTCAACAAGTTGCAGAAGCGCCTGCGACGTCAAGTGGGCAATGCCATCGTCGACTACGGCATGATCCGCGAGGGCGATCGCGTCATGGTCTGCCTGTCAGGTGGCAAGGACAGCTACACCCTGCTCGAAATCCTGCGCAACCTGCAGCGCAATGCGCCGGTAAGTTTCTCGCTGGTGGCGGTCAATCTCGACCAGAAGCAGCCGGGCTTCCCCGAACACGTGCTGCCCGAATATCTCGAGTCCATCGGCGTCGAGTACTACATTCTCGAGCGTGACACCTATTCGGTGGTGAAGGAGAAGACGCCGGAGGGCAAGACCACCTGTGCGCTCTGCTCACGGCTGCGTCGCGGCTCCCTCTACGGCTTCGCCGAGGAGATCGGTGCGACAAAGGTGGCGCTGGGCCATCATCGCGAGGACATTCTCGAGACGCTGTTTCTCAACATGTTCTATGGCGGTAGTCTCAAGGCCATGCCGCCCAAGCTGCTCTCGGATGACGGCAAGAATATCGTCATTCGTCCCCTGGCCTACTGCCGCGAGGCGGATATCGCCGAATTCGCACGGCTGATGGACTTTCCCATCATTCCCTGCAACCTGTGTGGCTCACAGCCCAACATGCAGCGCCAGGTGGTCAAGGAGATGCTTTCCGAATGGGAGCGCAAGCATCCTGGGCGCATTGAAACCATGTTCAAGGCGGTGACCAACGTGGCACCGTCTCAGTTGGCCGACCGTGAGCTGTTCGACTTCGAAGGGCTGGAGTCCAAGCAGGTGCGGATGCGCGAGCGTCGAATCGACGCGCTGGAGCTTTCGCACAATCGCTGAATAGCCGGTTAGTGCCGCCAAACAGAGACCAAACAGAGAGACCCGCTCGGCATTGCCGGGCGGGTCTCTTCGATCGGAGTTGCGAATTATGGGCTCAGTGATCGTCCTGCGCCTGGGCCACCAATGCCTCGAGATTGAGAATGTTCACTTCGCGCCCAGAGACCTCGACCAGCCCTTGCTGCTGGAAGCGCCCCAGGATGCGGCTGACCGTTTCCACGGCCAGGCCCAGGTAGTTGCCGATATCAGCACGCGACATGGAGAGGCGGAAGCTGTAGGGCGAGTAGCCGCGGCGGCGGAAGCGGTCCGACAGGCTGGAGAAGAAGCTGGCCAGGCGCTGATCGGCGGTCTTGCGTGACAGCAGGCGCATCATCTTGCGGTCATCGCGCAGCTCCTTGCTCATGCTGCGGTAGAGCTGGCCTCGTAGCTCGGGCAACTGCTCGGAAAGACTGTCGAGACGATCGAAGGGGATCTCGCACACGGTGGTGGTCTCGAGCGCGATCACGCTGCCGGGATAGATCTCTTCGTCGATGCCATCGAGGCCGACCAGTTCGCTGGGCAGGTAGAAATTGGTGACCTGGTCGTCGCCGGAGCCCTCGGTGGTGACCTGCTTGAGGCTGCCTGAGCGCACGGCAAAGACACTGCTGAAGGCGCTGCCCTGACGGAACAGCGATTCGCCCTTCTTCAAGGGTGAGCGACGCCGGATGATGGCGTCGAACTGCTCCATGTCCTCGAGCTCCAGGGCGAGAGGCAGGCATAGCGAACTCAAGCTGCAGTTCTGGCAGCGGGTTTCATGCAGCAACGAACGCCGCTTGCCGACTGCATTGGCCGCGTTGACCGGCATGCTCCACCTCCTGGATCGTTATCATTGACGCATTATGGAGCATTATTGTAGCCGGTAAAATGCCTCTTGCGACCTTTGGCCGCAGTATGTTTAGAACTTTCTTGCTAGCCCTTTGAGGTCAGACGATGCGTGAGAACTGAGCATCGGGCAGCAGCGGCGAGCGGGCATCGAAGGCCATGGCCAGGTGTCGGATCAGCAGCCGGCCGATGGGGGTTGCAATAATCCGCGGCCCTTCCATGAGCGCGAGCCCGTCGCGCTGGAGGTTCTCCAGCCGTGCCAGGGCATCCGCCAGGTAACGGGGAGCATCGATGCCGAAGGTTTCGCTCAGCTCGGCCATGTCCAGCTCCATGTCGCACATCAGCCGCTCGATGGCATGCTGTCTGACACGGTCGTCGAAGTTCAGCCGGATACCTCTTGCGGTGGGCAAGCGGCTGCCGTCGAGGGCCGCTTCATAGGCGTCAAGGCTGGTGTGGTTCTGGGCATAGGCGTCATCGATGCAGGAGATGGCCGAGACGCCTAGCCCAACCAGGTCGCATTGGGCATGACTGGAATAGCCCTGGAAGTTGCGCTGTAGCGTGCCTTCGCGCTGGGCGATGGCCAGGCTGTCGCTGGTGCGGGCGAAGTGATCCATGCCGATGTGCACGTAGCCCGCCTCGGTCAGCATGGCGATGGTAGTGCGCAGTATCGCCAGTTTCTCCTCGGGCCGAGGCAGGTCTTCGGCGCGAATGTGCCGTTGGGCGGTAAAGCGCTCCGGCATATGAGCATAGTTGAACACCGAAAGGCGCGCCGGTGCCATGGCGATCACTTGTGACAGGGTGGTGGCGAAGCTGTCGCGAGTCTGAAAAGGCAGGCCGTAGATCAGGTCCAGGTTGAGCGAGCGAAAGCCGAGGCGATCGGCTTCGTCGAGCAGGGCCTCGGTGAGAATGCGTGGCTGGACCCTGTTCACGGCGCGCTGCACCTTGGGGTCCAGGTCCTGAACGCCGAGACTCAAGCGATTGAACCCCAGCGCCTGCAGGTGGCGCAAGGTGAAGACGTCGGCCTCACGCGGGTCGATCTCGATGGCGTAGTCGCGCTCACGGGCGCTGGAGAGGCCAAAGCGCGCGTCGAGCCGGTCGATCAGATCGCTCATCTGATCGAGGCTGAGAAAGCTCGGGGTGCCGCCACCCCAGTGCAGCTGTGCCACTTCGCGACGCGTATCCAGGTAGGGCTTGATCAGCACCATTTCCCGATCGAGGCGCGAGATGTAGGGCTCCGCCACCTTGGCGTTCTTGGTGGCTATCTTGTTGCAGGCACAATAATGGCAAGCCTTGCGGCAAAAGGGGATATGGACGTAGATCGACAGCGGCCTGCCGTCGGCATTGCTGCGGGCAAGGGCGGCCTGGTAGGCCTCCACGCCAAAATCGTCACTGAACGAATTGGCAGTGGGGTACGAGGTATAGCGCGGGCCATGAGTGTCGTAGCGCCGCAACAGGGCCTCGTTCCAGGCGAATGGATCGGCCATCGCTCGATGCACGGACATCGCGGGAACGGACATGATGGCACTCCGAAAGGCTAGCGTTGACACAATGTAGCGATACACCGCCCTAGGTGGATTGAGCTGCGTCAAACGAAGTGTCAATGCCGTCCCGGGACAGCGCCTTTAATGCCCTGCCATGCCATGCGGCAATAGTGCAAAGAGCTGCCACAGGGCGAAGGCGATGATGGAGAGTGCCGCGATGGTACGGGTCGCCGGGTGACGGATCAGCGCACCCAACTGGCGGGCGGCGAAACCGGTGACCAGCAGTGCAGGCAGGGTACCGAGTCCGAACGCACCCATCAGCGCTGCGCCGCGCAGTGGGTCTGCCGTGGCCAGGCTCCAGGCCAGCATCGAGTAGACCAGCCCACAGGGTAGCCAGCCCCACACCGCGCCGAGGCCGATGGCCTGGGGAATCTTCACCACCGGCATCAGGCGTTTGCCAAGAGGCTCCAGGTAGCGCCACAGGTGCCGGCCAAGAGCCTCCACCCTGAGCAGCCCCTTCCACCAGTTGGCAATGTAGAGCGCCATCAGAATCAGCATCGCGGCAGCGAACACCTGCAGGACGATCCGCGTGGCAGGGGTGAGCGCCAGGACGGTACCAAGCGAGGCGACCAGCGCCCCGGCGACCATGTAGCTCAGGATGCGGCCCAGGTTGTAGCCCAGCAGCAGCCCCGAAAGCCTTGCGGGACTGCGCATACTGGGCGGCACGGCGAAGGTCAGCGCGCTCATGATGCCGCCACACATGCCGATGCAGTGCGCACCACCGAGCAGGCCGAAGACGAAGGCCGCCAGCAGCGGTGGCAGGCCGAGTCCGGTAGGGTCCATCAGCGCGCCGCCGGGCCGTCGCCATTCCCATCGGCCGGCTTGCGCTGGGCGGCCTGCCGCCGTTTTTCGCGCTCCGCCGGCGTCAGGTCGTTCTCGTCCTCGTCGAAGAGAATGCGGTGGGCCGGGCCCTCCAGGTCCTCGAACTGATCGTTCTTGACCGCCCAGAAAAAAGCCCACACGGCCAGGCCGAGCAGGATCAGGGAGAGCGGAATGAGCAGATAGAGGATCGTCATGCATTCACCAGTTGCGCATCGGGGCTCGGCGTCGGGTTGGGGCGCATATGGAAGCGATTGAGACGCAGTGCATTGCCCACAACCACCAGCGAGCTTCCCGACATGCCTAGCGCCGCGACCCATGGCGGCACGATGCCGATGGCGGCCAGGGGCAGGGCAGAGAAGTTGTAGCACACCGACCAGATCATGTTCTGGCGCATGATGCGGCGGGTGGCACGGGCTATCTCGATCGACTCGACGATACGCATCAGGCGCGGGCTCAGCAACACGGCATCGGCGCTGGTGCGGGCCAGGTCGGTGGCGCCGTTCATGGCGATGGATACGTCGGCCCCGGCCAGCACCGGCACGTCGTTGATACCGTCGCCGATCATGGCCACCTTCTCGCCGGCGGCCTGGCACTGGCGAATGCGGGCCAGTTTGTCTTCCGGGCTGGCGCCGGCCTGCCAGGTATCGATGCCGAGCTGCTGTGCCATGGTGCGCACGGCATCGGCCGTGTCGCCAGAGAGCAGTTCCACCTGGACGCCGCGAGCCTTCAGCGCCACCATGGTCTCGATGGCATCGTCGCGCAGCCGGTCACGCAGGGCAAACCAGACGCGGGGTTCGCCTTCCTCGCCGAGCAGCAGCCACTGGCCATCGCCCGGGGCGGTGAGCTTGTGCTCGGGAGCCGCGAAGTCGGGTCGCCCCAGGCGCCAGCGACGGCCTTCGATCACTCCCTCTACGCCCAGGCCGGTGCGGCTGGTCCGCTCGCTTGTCTCCATCGTGGCGTCGCGCCAGGGGCGGAAGGCGCGGGCAATGGGGTGTTCCGAGTAAGCCTCCAGCGCCGCGGCGATCACCTTGGCGCGCTCCGGCTGAAGCTCACCGAGCGGGCGGGTGTCGACGAGCTGCATTTCACCGCAGGTCAGCGTGCCGGTCTTGTCGAAGATGACCCGGTCGACCTGAGACAGTGACTCGATGGCATCGGCACGGGTGATCAGCACCCCACGGCGGCGCAGCTGTCCATGCCCCGCGGTGAGGGCGGTAGGTGTCGCCAGCGCCAGGGCGCAAGGGCAGGTCACCACCAGTACCGAAAGCATGACCCACAGCATGCGGCTGGGGTCGATGAACCACCAGGCGGTGGTTACGCAGACGGTCACCACCAGCAGGCGCAGCACGAACAGGTGCGACATGCGTGCGGCCATCTGGGCCAGGCGCGGGCGGCTGGCGAAGGCGCGGTCGGTCAGGTCGACGATGCCCGCCACCCGCGCCTCCTTGCCGGCGTGGGTAACGCGTACTACCAATGGGCTTTCAATGTTCTGGCTGCCGCCGGTGACGGCGTCGCCGACGCGGCGGTTCACCGGCAGGTACTCGCCGGTGAGCATCGATTCGTCGAGGCTCGATTCGCCCTCTTCGATGACACCATCGGCGGGCACACCGTGGCCAGGCTTGATCAGCACCCGGTCACCGGCGGCGAGCTCGCTGGCCGGCAGGATGCGCTCCTCGTCATTGGCTTCCAGGCGCACGGCAGAGAGCGGCAGGGCACCGGCCAGAACGTTACCGGTGTGGCCGCTGCGCCGGCGCGCCCGCGCTTCCACGTAGCGGCCGAAGAGCAGGAAGAAGGTGAACATCGCCACCGAGTCGAAATAGACCTCGCCCGTGCCTGACAGCACGGCATAGCCGCTGGCGAGATAGGCGCCGCCAATGGCGATGGAGACCGGCACGTCCATGCCCAGTACGCGGGTGCGCAGGTCGCGTACGGCATTACGGAAGAAGGGGACGGCCGAGAAGAACACCACCGGTGTGGCCAGGGCGAACGACAGCCAGTGGAACAGGGCGTAGAAATCCTCACTGATCTCACCGGGGCCGGCCACGTAGATGGGGATCGAGAACATCATCACCTGGGCCATGCCCACCGCGGCGATGATCAGCCGGCGGATGTTCATGCGCTCCTCGTGCTGCAGCCGCTGCTGGGCAGCGTCGGGCTCGTAGGGCTGAGCGCTGTAGCCGATGGCGGCCATCTCGGCGAGGATGTTTGAAAGCTTGAGTCGGGCCGGATCCCAGGCCACGCGTACGCGGTGATGGCTGAGGTTGACAGCGCTGGAGGTCACGCCCTCCAAGGCGTTGAGGCGGTGTTCGATCAGCCAGGCGCAGGCGGCACAGGTGATGCCATCCACCGCCAGGGTCGCATGGACCTCGCCGTTGTCGCCATCGGTATGCACGAACTGGCGCTGCAGCCCGGGATCGTCGAATACCGCCCAGGTCTCGGCCTTGACCGCCTGGCGCTCGTCGGGGCGCTCGGGCAGTTCGGTGCGAAAGCGGTAGTAGCTGGCCAGGCCGCCATCGACGATGGCGTGAGCCACCGCCTCGCAGCCGGGGCAGCACAGCGGGTGCCTGCCGTCATCGAGGGCAATCGACCAAGGTGCCCCTGCCGGAACCAGGCTGCCGCAGTGATAACAGCTTTCGGTGGGCTTCACGTTACTGGCGGCCAGGGTCATGTCGTCATGCGTCAAGTGTGGTCACATCGCTCGTGTCAGCTACGCTGCTGCACGCCCGGCGTGAGGCTGAAACTCTCCTCGCTGGGAAGGCTGGCCTCGCCGACCAGACGCCACTCGGGTTGTTCTGCGCTGGGATGAAGCTGCAGGTACCAGCGGTAGCGCAGGTTGTCGGGTGCCTGGCCAAGGTAGCGGCCGTCGCGCACGTGTTCGAGCACGAGATCCTGGTCGCGATCGTCCTGGGTCGGGAAGATCAGGCGCAGGTAGAGCCTCTCGGGGCGGTCATCGCCGTCGAGCTGCACGATGATGTCGCTGGTCATGGGGTCGATGCGCAGATCCGCGGCCAGGTTCAGCTCATGAGCACGCTGCTGCTTGGCCAGGACCATGTTGATGGCGCGACCGTGTTCGTAATAGTCCTCCTGGACCATGCCATCGGCGGAGCGCACGGCCAGCACGGCAAAGGTCGAACTTACGCTGATCGACAGCATCAGCAGCCCGAGCAGAAACCACGGCCAGAACTGCTTGTACCAGGGGGAGGGGGTCGTCATGTGATTCATCTCCGGGTTTCACCGATGAAGCGGGTTTCTCGCTCGAGCGCGATGCGCTCGTTGTCTTGTGACTGCAACAGCAGCTGAATGGTATGGCTGGGTAGCTCCAGTACCGCCGGGTCGGCGGTGACCTGAACGGCGAAGAGCCGCGAGGTGCCGGCCGGTACCCGCAGCGTCTCGGTATCCAGTTCCAGGCCGGGCAGCCCACTCACTGCGAGGTGGTAGGTATGCTCCCGGTCGTCGAGATTGCGCACCGTCAGGGTATAGACGTTGCTGATGCGCCCGTCACGGGTCATCTGGTAGAGCTGGCCACGCTCGCGCTCGGCCTCGAAATTGAGGGGCATGCGATCGCCCAGCGCCCAGACGAACAGGCCGACCATCACCATCAGCGCGGCGAAGTAGCCTAGCAGGCGGGGGCGCAGGATATGGGAGCGCTTTCCTTCCAGGGCGTTCTCGGTAGTGTAGCGGATCAGGCCACGCGGATAGTTCATCCGGTCCATCACGCTGTCGCAGGCATCGATACAGGCCGCGCAAGTGATGCATTCGTACTGCAGACCATCGCGAATGTCGATTCCGGTGGGGCAGACCTGTACACAGAGGTCGCAGTCGATGCAGTCGCCATGGCCGGCCTCGCGGGCCTCGGCATGGCTCAGGCTCTTCTTGCGCGACCCCCTGGGCTCGCCACGGCTGGTGTCGTAGGAAACGATCAGGGTATCGGCGTCGAACATTACCGACTGGAAGCGGGCATAGGGGCACATGTAGATGCACACCTGCTCGCGCAGCCAGCCGGCATTGAGATAGGTGAAGACCAGAAAGAAGCCGACCCAGAAATAGGACCAGCCGTGGGCCTCGAGGGTGGGCAGCTCCACGGCCAGTTCGCGTATCGGGGTGAAGTAACCGACGAAGGTCACGCCCGTCGCCAGCGCAATAGCCAGCCAGACGGCGTGCTTGGCGCTCTTGCGCCATGCCTTGTCGACGCTCATCGGCTCGCGGTCGAGCTTGATGCGTCGGTTGCGTGAACCCTCGAGGCGGTGCTCCACCCAGATGTAGAGAAAGGTCCACACGCTCTGGGGGCAGGTATAGCCGCACCATACGCGACCGGCGAATACGGTAATGAAGAACAGGCCGAAGGCGCAGATGATCAGCAGCCA
The DNA here is from genome assembly GCF_046723295.1 of Halomonas sp. A29. NCBI lineage: Bacteria > Pseudomonadati > Pseudomonadota > Gammaproteobacteria > Oceanospirillales > Halomonadaceae > Halomonas > Halomonas sp. A29. The sequence continues at coordinate 80,927 of NZ_JAXQPR010000001.1, read as the reverse complement.
CGAGAGCAGGATGAATTCCTGGGGGTAGAAGGTTGCTGCGAAGATGTGGAATTCACGTCCGGGCAGGTCGAACCAGATCAACGGCCGATCGCCCCAGGTGAGCCAGGGCAGGCCGAAGAAGGCCAGCATCAGGAACCAGTTCGACAGCCGGCGCAGGCGCTGGAACAGGCCCTTGATCTCGCGCACGTAGATGTGGCGTCGCTTGGCGTACATCTCCTGCTGCACCGCGCCACGCGGGCTGTGGTGGCCCACCGGTTCCGGGGTCACGTCACGCGTGGGAATCTTATCGTTCATGTTGGACTCGCGACGGGCAACGCTGGCCCGCAGAGGGAAGGCAATGAAGTGGCTTCATTGTATCGAGAGCCCGGGGCGAGGCGGGCAGAGTGCGACTCGACGTCGCACTCTGCCGCTGCTGGGTGGGCCTCAGTCTCGCAGGCGCAGGCTGTAGACGTAAGCCGCAACCAGATGAACGCGCTCTTCACCGATATAGGCTTCCTGAGCCGGCATGTGACCGTTGCGGCCGTTGCGCAGGGTCTGGCGCACAGAGTCGGCAACGCTTTGACCGGGCGCCTGGTAGAGCCAGGTATCGTTGGTCAGGTTGGGGGCGCCCAATGCCTGGTTACCGGTACCTTCCTGGCCGTGACAAGCTGCACACACCGAGGCGTAGACCGCTCCACCCTGTTCGGCGCGTTCGGCGTCGTGCTCCAGATCGGACAGCGACAGCACGAACTGGGTCACGTTCTCGATGTTGCTCTGGCCGAGCTGCTGCCAGGAGGGCATCAGGCCGTTACGCCCGCGCACCAGGGTGGTCACGATCTGCTCGGGTTCGCCGCCGTACAGCCAATCGTCGTTGGTCAGGTTGGGAAAGCCATAACCGCCTCGGGCATTGGCGCCGTGACACACCGCGCAGTTGTTCTGGTAGATCCGTTCGGCCACCTGCATGGCATCGGCGTCGCGTGCCAGCTCTGGAATGGGGATCTCCTGGTACTGGGCGAAGATCGGCGTGAAGCGCTCTTCGGCGCGAGCGACTTCCTGCTCCCATTGACCTTCCTGGGTCCAGCCGAGCAGGCCAGCGAAGTTACCCAGCCCCGGGTACAGCAGCAGGTAGCCGAGCGAGAACACCACGGTGGCGACATACAGTTGGAACCACCAGCGCGGCAGCGGGTTGTCGTACTCCTCGATCTCGTCGGCCGCATGTCCGGTGGTTTCCACGTTGCCGTCGGCATCGGGCACCTTGTCGGTCTTGCGGTTGGCGTACAGGATCCAGAATGCGAAGGCGATTGAGCCCAGCGTTATCACAATGATCCAGGCGCTCCAGAACCCGGAAAGGGAGTCATCCCAAAGATTGCTCATGTGTTTTTATCTCCCCTGTCGTTTCGGGAATCGGCTGCGCTGTTCGATTCATTCTTCGCATGCCGCTGCGAGGCGCTGGTGCTGTCACGGTTGAGTGGCTCATCGTCCTCGACGAAGGGCAGGTTGGCCGCTTCGTCGAAGTCCGGCTTGCGCCGCCGGGAATAGGCCCACCAGGTGATGCCTATGAATGCCACGATCAGCAGAAAAGTGATGATGCCGCGAAAGGTCCCGGTATCCATGATCAGCGCGTGCCCTCAAGCACGGTACCCAGTTGCTGCAGATAAGCGACCAGGGCCGTAATTTCCTGCTGGCCACGCACCTCGCGCGTGGCGCCCGCGATGTCCTCGTCGGTATAGGGAACGCCCAGGGTACGCAGCGCTTCCATCTTGCGCGGCGTGTCGTTGCCGTCGAGGGTGCGTTCGAACAGCCACGGATAGGCCGGCATGATCGATTCCGGTACCACGTCGCGCGGGTTGTACATGTGGGCACGGTGCCAGTCGTCGCTGTAGCGGCCGCCGACACGGGCCAGGTCCGGCCCGGTCCGCTTGGAGCCCCACAGGAAGTTGTGCTCGTAGATGAACTCGCCGGCGACGCTGTAGTGCCCGTAGCGCTCGGTCTCGGCGCGGAACGGACGGATCATCTGCGAATGACAGCCCACGCAGCCTTCACGGCGGTAGATGTCACGCCCTTCCAGCTCCAGGGCGGAGAGCGGACGCAGGCCATCCACCGGCTCCGTGGTCTGCTTCTGGAAGAACAGCGGCACGATCTCGGCCAGGCCGCCGAAGCTGATCGCCACCAGGATCAACACGGCGAGCAGGCCTACGTTCTTTTCGACAATCTCGTGTTTCATTGGTGTCGGTTTCCCCGGTTACTCAAGCAGTCTGCGGAATCGGCTGCTGGTTGACGGTTTCGCTGCGCTTGACGGTCATGAAGACGTTGTAAGCCATGAGCAGCATGCCGACGATCCAGAACAGGCCGCCGATCAGGCGTACGATGTAGCCCGGGCCGCTGGCCTCGACCGACTCGATGAAGGTGTACATCAGGGTGCCGTCGGGGTTGATGGCGCGCCACATCAGGCCTTGCAGGATACCGTTGACCCACATGGCGGCGATGTAGAGCACGGTGCCGATGGTGGCCAGCCAGAAGTGCACGGCGATCAGGCCGACCGAGTACATCTCGGTGCGCCCGAACAGGCGCGGTATCAGGTGATACATGGAGCCGATGGTGATCATCGCCACCCAGCCCAGGGCGCCGGCATGCACGTGGCCGATGGTCCAGTCGGTGTAGTGGGACAGGGCGTTGACCGTCTTCACTGCCATCATCGGGCCTTCGAAGGTGGACATGCCGTAGAACGACAGGGCCACGACCAGGAAGCGCAGGGTCGGGTCGGTACGCAGCTTATGCCAGGCACCGGAGAGGGTCATCATGCCGTTGATCATGCCGCCCCAGGAGGGCGCCAGCAGGATGATCGACATCACCATGCCCAGCGACTGGGCCCAGTTGGGCAGGGCGGTATAGTGCAGGTGGTGCGGCCCGGCCCACATGTAGATCATGATCAGCGCCCAGAAGTGGACGATGGAGAGGCGGTAGGAGTAGATCGGCCGCTCGGCCTGCTTGGGCACGAAGTAGTACATCATGCCGAGGAAGCCGGCGGTCAGGAAGAAGCCCACCGCGTTGTGCCCGTACCACCACTGCACCATGGCATCGATGGTGCCGGCATAGATCGACGTGGAGTACGTCAGGGTGACCGGGATCGCAGCGTTGTTGACGATGTGCAGCACGGCCACGGTTAGGATGAAGGCGGCGAAGAACCAGTTGGCCACGTAGATGTGGGAAGTCTTGCGCTGCTTGATCGTCATCAGGAAGACGATGGCGTAGCTGACCCAGACCACGGCGATCAGGATGTTGATTGGCCACTCGAGCTCGGCGTACTCCTTGGTGGTGGTGATACCGAGCGGGAGCGTGACCACCGCCGATAGGATCACTGCCTGCCAGCCCCAGAAGGTGAAGGCGGCCAGCTTGTCGCAGAACAGTCGTGTCTGGCAGGTGCGCTGCACCACGTAGTACGAGGTCGCCATCAGCGCGGAGCCGCCAAAGGCGAAGATCACTGCGTTGGTATGTAGCGGACGCAGGCGGCCGAAGCTCGTCCAAGGCAGATCGAGGTTGAGTTGCGGCCATACCAGTTGAGCGGCAAGGATGACACCGAGGAACATGCCCACGATGCCCCACACCACTGTCATGATCGCGAACTGCCGAACTACCTTGTAGTTGTAGGTCGGATGCTCTAATGCTGTGCTCATGTCAGGTTCCCATCGAACGCGTATCGAGAACTCGCGGTGGCGGTGGCCACGACGCGCTCTCGGTTGGCTGAAGCAGGTCAGAAAGCAGGCGGATTCTAGCGCAGCCACCTGACAGACTGAAACAAGCATACAGGCGAAACTCGTATAGGAATTTGACGTGTGTCGAACTTTGCACGATTAGACCCTGTTTCGATTGGGCCGGATCAGTTGCACGAGCAGGGGCTCGATCGAGAGCCTGGCTGCTGGCTCGTCGAAGGGCTTGGTCCGCTCGAAGTGAGAGGTGGCGGAAGCGCCGGACGCATGCTGATTGCCCATGGCGCGGGGGCTGGGCAGCAATCCGCCTATATGAGGCAATTACGGGATGCGCTTGCCAACCAGGGCGTCCAGACCCTTGCCATCGAGTTCGGCTACATGCAGCGCATGCAGCGCGAGGGGCGGCGGATCCCACCTCCGAGGATTGATCGCCTGGTAGAAGAATTGTCCCGCTGGTGCGACATTCTGACACGCTCAGAAGGGGGTATGCCGTGGCTCGGCGGCAAGTCCATGGGTGGCCGTGCGGCCAGCCTGCTGGCAGCCCGTGACCAGGCGGCCGGCCTGGTGCTGTGCGGCTACCCGTTCCACCCACCGAGCAAGCCCGCGAGCCTGCGGCTCGAACATTGGCCGCTGATCGATTGCCCCACCCTGGTGGTGCAGGGCAGCCGTGATCCCTTCGGTACGCATGAAGAGGTTTCTCGCTACGAGCTTCCTGCCCGGGTGCAACTGCACTGGCTTGAGGAGGGCGACCACGACTGGAAGCCGCGACAACGATCGGGCCGTACCCAGGCGATCCTGATCGAGGAAGGCGCAGCCGTGATCGCCGCTTTCATGCGAGCACATCGCGAGCCGAAATGAGCGACTCCACGGATGGCGCGGGTTGTAGGACATTCGTCCCGATGGCCGGTCTCTTTCAAGGCCCTTTTGCTCACTTGAGATATGCGCAAGGGCGTTGACAAGGCTAAGGAACTCTGTAGAATTCAGCGCCACGTGACCAGGGGTGGTTAGCTCAGCTGGGAGAGCACCAGCCTTACAAGCTGGGGGTCACAGGTTCGAACCCTGTACCACCCACCATCGCCTTCGAGCAGCAAGCGATGGTGAAACGGTGATCACGTGCAACACCCAGGAAGCAAACAGCGGACCGGTAGTTCAGTCGGTTAGAATGCCGGCCTGTCACGCCGGAGGTCGCGGGTTCGAGTCCCGTCCGGTCCGCCATCGCTTCCGACGCTAGTGTCATCTGTCGTGGACCGGTAGTTCAGTCGGTTAGAATGCCGGCCTGTCACGCCGGAGGTCGCGGGTTCGAGTCCCGTCCGGTCCGCCATGATGCCCTGGCTTGGTAAGTCCTCATCGCAGCAGTGCGATATCCGTGGGTGATTAGCTCAGTTGGTTAGAGCACCAGCCTCACATGCTGGGGGTCACTGGTTCGAATCCGGTATCACCCACCACGCGGACCGGTAGTTCAGTCGGTTAGAATGCCGGCCTGTCACGCCGGAGGTCGCGGGTTCGAGTCCCGTCCGGTCCGCCATCGATTTCAGGCCCCGAGCTCAGGCTCGGGGCCTTTTCGTATCGTCTATACTCCCCCCATCCAGTCTTCGCCCGGCGTGCATGAGCCGCGGGTGTCTCCCCGTCGCGAGAGCAGAGCGTGCTTCGTCTTTTGGCGTAAGGCTCGCTTTTCCTTTGCGCCTGCCGCCCGGCTATCATACAGTTGTTTGAAATAACCGTGACTAGACCCAAGGAGGAGTTCGGCGTGCGCTATCCTCATCTTTTTCGTCCGCTCGAGGTGGGCCACCTGACGCTGCCCAACCGCGTGCTGATGGGCTCCATGCATACCAATCTGGAAGAGGCGCCGAATGGCTTTGCGCGCCTGACGGCCTTCTATGCCGAGCGTGCCCGCGAGGGCGTGGGGCTGATCGTCACCGGTGGTATCGCCCCCAACGCCGAAGGGGCGGTGTTCCAGGGCGCTGCCACACTGGAGCGGGCCGAGCAGGTGGCCGACCATCGCGGTGTGGTCGAGGCAGTACATGCCGAGGGCAGCCATATCTGCATGCAGATACTGCATGCCGGGCGCTATGCCTATTCGCCCGAGCTGGTAGCGCCGTCACCGATTCAGGCGCCGATCAACCCGTTTACCCCGCGAGAGCTCACCGATGAAGAGGTTGAGCGGCAGATCGATGCCTACGTGCGCTGCGCATCCCTGGCCCGCGAGGCCGGCTACGACGGCGTCGAGGTAATGGGCTCCGAGGGCTATCTGATCAATCAGTTCCTCTGCCTGCGCACCAATCAGCGCGACGATCGCTGGGGTGGACCCCTCGACAATCGCATGCGCTTTGCCGTCGAGATCGTCTCGCGTATACGCGAGGCGATGGGCGACGACTTCCTGATCATTTTCCGCCTGTCGATGATTGATCTGGTGGAGGAGGGCAGTACCTGGGAGGAGGTCGTGACCCTGGGGCGCGCCATCGAGTCCGCCGGGGCCAGCCTGATCAACACCGGCATCGGCTGGCACGAGGCGCGCGTGCCCACCATCGTCACCAGCGTGCCGCGTGCGGCCTTCACCGAGGTGACCCGTCGCATGAAGGCCGAGCTCTCCATTCCTCTGATCACCACCAACCGCATCAACATGCCCGAAGTGGCGGAGCGTGTACTCGCAGAGGGGCATGCCGACATGGTTTCCATGGCGCGCCCCTTCCTTGCCGACCCGGCCTGGATGAGCAAGGCGGCCGAGGGACGTAGCGACGAGATCAATACCTGTATCGCCTGCAACCAGGCATGCCTCGACCACACCTTCCAGGGCAAGCTCACCTCTTGTCTGGTCAATCCCCGGGCGTGCCACGAGACCGAGCTCGAAGTGGTGCCGGCCGAGATGCCGCGTGACGTTGCCGTGGTCGGTGGCGGACCGGCAGGCATGGCGGCGGCGCTTACCGCCGCCCAGCGTGGCCATCGGGTAGTGCTGTTCGAGCGCACCGACGAGCTGGGCGGCCAGTTCAACCTGGCGCGCAAGATTCCCGGCAAGGAGGAGTTCGACGAGACCCTGCGCTACTTCAAGGTGATGCTTGCCAAACACGGCGTCTCTGTAAGGCTGGGTACAGAGGCCGATGTCCAGACGCTGCGCGCCTTCGATGCGGTGATCCTGTCCACCGGCGTACGCCCGCGACGCCTGGAGCTGCCGGGCATCGAGCATCCCAAGGTGATGAGTTATCCCACGGCAATCCTGCATCCCGAGCGGGTCGGGCGGCGAGTGGCAATCATCGGGGCCGGCGGCATCGGCTTCGACGTGGCCGAGCTGCTCACCCATGTGGGGCATCCCTCGCTTGATCGCGAGGCCTGGTGTGCCGAGTGGGGTGTGGACCTCGGTGTTTCCGAGCCTGGCGGCATTCGCCCACCCGAGCGCCCCGAGACGCCGCGTCAGGTCTTCCTGCTGCAGCGCAAGCGCTCCAAGCCCGGCAAGGGGCTAGGCAAGTCCACTGGCTGGGTGCATCGAATGTCGTTGCGCCACCGCGGCGTCGAGGCACTGGCCGGCTGCGAGTATGTCGGTATCGATGACGCTGGCCTGCATATTCGCTATAACGAGGAGCCGCGCCTGCTCGAGGTCGATAGCGTGGTGATCTGTGCCGGCCAGGATCCGGTCCGCGAGCTGCTGGAACCTCTCAAGGAAGCCGGCGTGGCGGTGCACCTGATCGGCGGTGCCGACGAAGCCGCCGAACTCGACGCCAAGCGGGCCATCGACCAGGGCACACGAGTAGCAGCAGGGTTGTAACGTGCAGCGTTGACAGCAGAATTCATCAAGGCAGCTAAGCTGAAGAAATCCCTTGCTGCCCATGATGACCTTTCAGCAAGACGCCACGGCCGGTCCTACGACCGGTCGTGGCGTTGCCGATCACCTCATTTATCTATGGCATTTACGACGGCGGACTTGGCTCCAGGCCACGCGTCATGCGCTGTGGGGGCGCCTGGCTGCCCGTTCCGTCAGTACCGGCGGGGCAGGCAGGCTGCGTCCTAACAACGTTTAATTCATTTCGGTTTTGCTCATCGAACCCTTGGCGTCTCCGGCGTTCTCATGATTATCCTTACCTTGCGTTGATTCTTTGCCACCCACTCCGTCGCGAAGTGTCTAGGCTGATGAGTAACCCAAGGGGGTCATTCCGATCGGGTGGCCAACAGGGTAGGCAAAACAGGAGGCTTCGATGAGCATCTTCGATCATGTGCAGAACCGCTTCTCTCGTGTTCAGCAGGAGGAAATGAGCCTGCAGGAGTACCTGGAGCTGTGTCGTGAGGACCCCATGGCCTACGCCAGCGCCGCCGAGCGGATGCTGAAAGCCATCGGCGAACCCGAGGTGATCGACACTGCCAAGGATCCGCGGCTCTCCCGAATCTTTTCCAACAAGGTGATTCGCCGCTATCCAGCCTTCTCCGAGTTCTATGGCATGGAGGAGGCGATCGAGCAGATCGTGGCTTACTTCCGCCACGCCGCCCAGGGGCTCGAGGAGCGCAAGCAGATCCTCTACCTGCTGGGGCCGGTGGGCGGTGGCAAGTCGTCGCTGGCCGAACGGCTCAAGCTGTTGATGGAACACATCCCGTTCTACGCCATCAAGGGATCGCCGGTCTTCGAGTCGCCGCTGGGGCTGTTCTCGCCCGAGGAGGATGGCGAGCTGCTCGAGAAGGAGTACGGCATTCCGCGCCGCTACGTGAAGAGCATCATGTCGCCCTGGGCGGCCAAGCGGCTCAAGGAGTACGGCGGCGACATCTCGCAGTTCAAGGTGGTGCGGCTGTACCCCTCGCGGCTCAACCAGATCGCCATCTCCAAGACCGAGCCCGGCGACGAGAACAACCAGGACATCTCCTCGCTGGTCGGCAAGGTCGATATCCGCCAGCTCGAGCTCTACTCGCAGGATGATCCTGACGCCTACAGCTTCTCTGGCGGCCTGTGCAAGGCCAACCAGGGGCTGATGGAGTTCATCGAGATGTTCAAGGCACCGATCAAGGTGCTGCACCCACTGCTGACCGCCACCCAGGAGGGCAACTACAACCCTACCGAGGGCATGGGGGCGATCCCCTTCGACGGTATCGTATTGGCTCACTCCAACGAGAGCGAATGGCAGGCGTTTCGCAACAACCGCAACAACGAGGCCTTCCTCGACCGCGTCTACATCGTCAAGGTGCCGTACTGCCTGCGCGTGACCGAGGAGATCAACATCTACAAGAAACTCCTGGAGCACTCTTCGCTCGATCAGTCGCCGTGCGCTCCGGATACCCTGCGCATGCTGGCGCAGTTCTCGGTGCTCTCGCGGCTCAAGGAGCCGGAAAACTCCAGCATCTACTCCAAGATGCGGGTCTACGACGGCGAGAACCTCAAGGATACCGATCCCAAGGCCAAGTCGATCCAGGAGTATCGCGATTCGGCTGGCGTCGACGAGGGCATGGACGGGCTCTCCACGCGCTTCGCCTTCAAGATCCTGTCGAAGGTGTTCAACTTCGATAACCACGAGATCGCCGCCAACCCGGTGCACCTGCTCTACGTGCTGGAACAGCGCCTCGAACAGGAGCATCTGCCCAAGGAGACCTTCGAGCGCTACCTGCGCTACATCAAGGAGTTCATGGCGCCGCGCTACGTCGACTTCATCGGCAAGGAGATCCAGACCGCCTATCTCGAGTCCTACTCCGAGTATGGCCAGAACATCTTCGATCGTTACGTCACCTATGCCGACTTCTGGATCCAGGACCAGGAGTATCGCGATCCCGAAACCGGGGAGCTGTTCAATCGCCAGGCGCTCAACGAGGAGCTGGAGAAGATCGAGAAACCGGCGGGTATTTCCAATCCCAAGGATTTCCGCCACGAGGTGGTCAACTTCGTGCTGCGGGCGCGGGCTCAGAACAACGGCATGAACCCGAGCTGGCAGTCCTACGAGAAGCTGCGCGGGGTGATCGAGCACAAGATGTTCGCCAACACCGAAGAGCTGCTGCCGGTGATCTCCTTCAACGCCAAGGCCTCGACCGCGGATCAGAAGAAGCACGAGGACTTCGTGGCCCGCATGAAGGACCGTGGCTATACCGAGAAGCAGGTGCGGCTGCTCTCCGAGTGGTATCTGCGGGTGCGTAAATCGCAATAATCGGCGCGAGCCAGGAGGTCAACATGACCTATTTCATCGATCGACGCGCCAACGCCAAGAACAAGAGCGCCGTGAACCGCCAGCGCTTCCTCGACCGTTACCGGACGCACATCAAGCGTTCTGTCGAGGAAGCCGTCAACCGCCGCTCGATCACCGACATGGAGCGCGGCGAGAAGGTCTCGATTCCGGCTCGCGACATCTCGGAGCCGGTGTTCCAGCACGGCCCGGGTGGCAAGCGCACCATCGTCAGCCCCGGCAACAAGGAGTTCGTCGAGGGTGATCGCTTGCGCCGCCCCGGTGGGGGCGGCGGTGGTGGTGGCTCGGGTGAAGGCAACGCCTCCAACCAGGGCGAGGGCATGGACGAGTTCGCCTTCAGCCTGACTCGCGAGGAATTCCTCGATTTCGTCTTCGACGGCCTGGAATTGCCGCATCTCGAGCGCAAGGCGCTCAAGGATCTGGATGAAGTGAAACCGGTGCGCGCCGGGGTCACCCGCGATGGTGTACCGGCTCGGATCAATATCGTGCGCTCGATGCGCGAGGCGTATGCCCGGCGCATTGCCATGCGTGCCCCCATTCGTCGTGCACTGCGCGAGGCACAGGAAGCGCTGGATGAGGAGGAGCGCAAGGATCCGGTGCTGCGTAACCCATCGCGAATCGGTGAACTCAAGGCGGAGATCGAGCGGCTCGAGAAGCGCCTCGAGGCGGTGCCTTTCATCGATACCTACGACCTGCGCTACAACAATCTGATCAACCAGCCGCAGCCGTCGAGCAAGGCAGTGATGTTCTGCGTCATGGATGTCTCGGGCTCCATGACCCAGGCTCACAAGGACATCGCCAAGCGCTTCTTCCTGCTGCTGTATCTGTTCCTCGAGCGTAACTACGAGAAGGTCGAACTGGTCTTCGTGCGCCACCACACCGCGGCCAAGGAGGTCGACGAGGAGGAGTTCTTCTACTCGCGGGAAACTGGCGGCACCATCGTTTCCAGCGCCCTGACGCTGGTCGATGAGATCATCACCCGGCGCTACCCACCTGCACAGTGGAACCTCTATGTGGCCCAGGCCTCGGACGGTGACAACTGGGATGACGATTCGGTGAATTGCCGCGAGCGACTGATGAAGTCGCTGATGCCCCGCCTGCAGTACTACACCTACGTGGAAATCACTCCCCACGCGCACCAGGCGCTATGGGAGGAGTACGAGACGGTGGCCGCCGTGTTCCCCGACCGTTTTGCCATGCGCCAGATCGTCGAGGCAGGTGACATCTATCCGGTGTTCCGCGAGCTGTTCAAGCGCCGTGCCGCCCATTGAGCGAACGAGGAGGCAACATGATCCGACGCAAGCCGATTGCCACCGGTTCCGACTGGAATTTCGAGATCCTCGATGCGTATGAACGGGAGTTGGCCAGGCTGGCAGACGAGTATCGACTGGATACTTATCCCAATCAGATCGAGATCATCACCACCGAGCAGATGATGGATGCCTATGCCAGTGTGGGGATGCCGGTGGGCTACCATCACTGGTCGTTCGGCAAGCAGTTCCTGGCGGTGGAGCAGGCCTATCGGCGTGGCCAGATGGGGCTCGCCTACGAGCTGGTGATCAACTCCGACCCCTGTATTGCCTATCTGATGGAGGAGAACACGCTGATGATGCAGGTGCTGGTCATGGCCCACGCCTGCTATGGACACAACTCCTTCTTCAAGGGTAATTACCTGTTTCGCGCCTGGACGGATGCGAGCTCGATCGTCGATTACCTGGTATTCGCTCGCCGCTACGTGGCCGAATGCGAGGAGCGGCACGGCGTGACGGCCGTCGAGCAACTGCTCGACGCCTGCCATGCCCTGCAGAACTATGGTGTCGACCGCTACAAGCGGCCCTCGCCGATCTCTGCCGAAGAGGAAGTGCGTCGCCAGGCGGAGCGCGAGGAGTATCTCCAGACCCAGGTCAATACGCTATGGCGTACCATTCCGGGGCGTCATCAGGCCGACGTCCTCCCAGGCAGCCTGGACAGTGAGGAGGACCCTCTGGGCCTGCATACGGCCGGGCGTTATCCTCCCGAGCCCCAGGAGAACCTGCTCTACTTCCTGGAGAAGAATGCACCGCTGCTGGCGCCTTGGCAGCGTGAGATAGTGCGTATCGTGCGCAAGCTGGCGCAATACTTCTATCCCCAGCGCCAGACCCAGGTGATGAACGAGGGGTGGGCCTCCTTCTGGCACTATACCCTGATGAACCGGCTCTATGACGAAGGTCTGGTCGACGAGGGCCTGATGCTGGAGTTCCTGCAGTCGCACACCGCTGTGGTCAGTCAGCCCGGTTTCGACAGTCCATTCTATAGCGGCATCAACCCCTACGCGTTGGGCTTCGCCATGTTCAGCGATATCAGGCGCATGTGCGAGAGCCCTACCGACGAGGACCGCGAGTGGTTTCCCGACATCGCAGGCAGCGATTGGCTCGAGGCGGTGCACTTCGCCATGTGCAACTTCAAGGACGAATCCTTCATCCAGCAGTTCCTCTCACCCAAGGTGATGCGCGACCTCAAGCTGTTCAGCATTATCGACGACGATCAGGAAGAGATGCTGGAAGTGGCCGCCATCCATGACGAGCGAGGTTATCGCCGAATCCGCGAGGCCTTGGCGCAGCAGTATGCGCTGTCGCTGCGCGAGCCCAACATCCAGGTCTACGAGGCCAACATCCGCGGTAACCGCTCGCTCACCCTGCATCACGTGCAGGACAGCCGGCGTCCCATGGGTCGCAGTGTCTACCCGGTGATTCGCCACCTGCACCAGCTGTGGGGCTTCCCCGTAAGGCTGGAATCGCTCTCCGAAGAGGGAGCGGTCGTCCGGCGCTATCAGTGGCCGCTACCCGACGACGAAGGCAAGGAGCAGTAGCACGAAGAAAGGGGGGGCATTGGCGGGCCAAGAGGCCCGCTCAGTCCATGCTGACCCAGGATTGGCACCAGCCCGCGGGCTCGACGCTGTTCTGGGGAAAGAGCTGGCAGCCTTCGCTGCGGCGCTCGAAGAACATGCAGTTGCTGCAGGTTTCACCCTCTGCATAGGCAGGGTGGTCGCTGGCTTGCCTGGCCGCTTCGACATAGTTCAATGCCTGGGCCTGCTCATCGTTGGGGTCGAGCCTGGGCAGGTTCTGGGCGAAGGCCTGTCGCGAGAGGACGCCGATTCCCAACGGCAGGGCAGCGACACCCAGCAAGCCATCGCGCAGAAAGGCTCGTCGGCTCTGTTTGGCCATGGAAGTTTTTTTGGCCATGGAGGGTTCTCCTGCTTCGACACGGTCAATGAAGATTACCCCGGTTCAGGCCAGACTGGCGCCAAGGATGAGGGGGTAGCACCATCCTGATCATCAGACTCGACGAGGGGTATGAAGTTCTTGTGTGAAGCAGAGGAAACACTTTTTCTAGCGCAGGCGCAATTGCCGTGTGTTTCGTTGTGTTTCCACCCGGTGTCATGGGTTCGACAAAGTGACGGCGTAACGAATCGAGAGGAGCCCGGCGACACGGCGGATCGTATGCCGTCCGGGTAAACTTGGCCCAGCGGCCCTACATTGGGTAGTGTGGGGTCACACTGCTGCTGCAAGGATGCTGTTATGCCGTGGATCAAAATTCTGCACATTGCCACGCTGCTGTGCTGGTGTGCGGCCTTGCTCTACTTGCCGGCCCTGCTGATGGCAAGCGCCAGAACGCGGGGGGAGGCGACCTTCGAGGTTCCCGCTCCGCCCTTGCTGCGTTTTCTCTTCACCCATGTCGCCACGCCTTTCGCCCTGCTGGCGATCATGAGCGGCACACTGCTCTTCGTCGTCGCTCAGCTCACGGGTGGCTGGCTGGTGCTGAAGCTGGCGGCGGTGAGCGGCATGGTGCTGTGTCATGTGCTGTGCGGCGCACTGATCGTACGGCTGGAGCGAAATCGATACCGCTTCCTCATACCGGCCAGCGGCTTGATCGCTGCTCTGGCGGCATCGCTGATGCTCACCGTGCTGGTACTGGTGCTGAGCAAACCCTTCGACTGAGGCATGACAAGGAGAGTCACATGTGTCACTCGTCACGCCAGGTGCGCTTTGCTTCACTTGTCGTCGATCTCGACCCCGACCGCTTCGTCATAGACGAGCATACCGCCGAGAATCCCGGCCAGCATGATCATTCCGGCCGTCATCAAGGTGAGGCTGACGGCCCAGGGCAGCAGGTCGGTGGGGTGCAAGTAGCGCCACAGCCAGTTGAGCGAGGCCAGCGACAGCATCATCACCGCCAGGATGGCGTGGCACCAGCCGAGGATCATCTGGCGAATTCGTCTCACCATGATCAGGTCGGTCAGCCCGGCAATGCTGGCGACCCAGCCGCCCAGCGCGCCGATACCGGCCAGCCACAGGCCGACCCGTGCCCAGAACGGGTCGTCGGTGTAGAGCAGCAGTGCATCGCTTCCTACCACCAGCATCAGGCAAGCGATGGGAAAGTGCACCATGGTCGGGTGAAGAGGGTGGCCGGCGATGGCGGCGCGGCTCTTTATCGAGCGCTTCGGTTGGTCAGCCATGTTCGCGTCCTTTGCGATCGGTTCAGGGCTCTCACAGGCATTCAACGCCCCGTGCGGCATCGGGTCAACTGCTGGCGGCGTCTCATTCTGGGTGCGCCGCTGCTGGGGATACTGGCTGGCTGTGCCGGGGAGATGTCGATCCTCGATCCTTCCGGCCCGGCCGCTCGTCACCAATTCTGGGTGTGGTGGGCCATGCTCGGCGTCAGCGTGGTGGTCTCGCTGGCCCTCATTGCGCTTTGGCTCTATACCTTCCGCCGCCGTGAGCAGCCAACGCGAACGCCGCGAGAGGAGCAGCGCATCATGCTGCGCTGGGTGCTGGGTGGCGGAATCGCACTGCCCGTGGTCAGCATAGTCGCGCTGCTGGTATTTGCCGCCCCCACCGGTCGCGGCATGCTGCCCCTGCCGCTTGCCGAGGGCGAAGCCGAACTCATCGAGGTGGTGGGGCACCAGTGGTGGTGGGAGATCCGCTATCCCGGCGAGAACGGTGAGCCTGACGTAATCACCGCCAACCGGCTGGTGATGCCGGCTGGCGAACCGGTCGATTTTCGTCTGACGAGCGCCGACGTGATCCACGCCTTCTGGATACCGCGCCTCGGCGGCAAGCGCGACATGGTGCCGGGGCGGCGCTCGACCATTCGCCTCGAGGCAGATGTGCCCGGTGTCTTCGGCGCCCAGTGCGCGGAGTTCTGCGGCGCCCAGCACACCGCCATGCTGCTCCACGTCGAGGCGCTGGAGCGCGACGATTACGATGCCTGGCTGGCCGAACGCCGGGCACCGCCCGAGCCAAGCGACGGCTTCGACGAGGCTCGGCAGGCTTTCGGCGAGCACTGCGTGGCCTGCCACACGGTGGACGGCTTCCCCGAGCAGCTCATCGTCGATGACGTGTCCCACGACATCCAGGGGCCCGATCTGACCGACATCGGCTCGCGCCCTTCACTGGGAGCTGGTGTGTTGCCCATGGAAGAGGGCG
Organism: Halomonas sp. A29; assembly: GCF_046723295.1. Lineage (NCBI taxonomy): Bacteria > Pseudomonadati > Pseudomonadota > Gammaproteobacteria > Oceanospirillales > Halomonadaceae > Halomonas > Halomonas sp. A29. The sequence continues at coordinate 65,633 of NZ_JAXQPR010000001.1, read as the reverse complement.
CCATCGCCTACTGGCTCGAACACCACCAGACGCTCAAGCCCGGCAACAGGATGCCGCCTCATAACCATATCGATATCGAGACACTGCAGGATATTGGTGCCTGGCTGGAGACGATGGAACCATGAGCGATATCAAGGATGCGACCCTGACGCCCGAGCTCCGCAGACTGCACAAGGGCATGGACGAAGTCTGGGGTAATCCCACGGGCCTGCGGGCATTGACAGTGGTGAATCACACCACCGTCGGCCTGCGCTTCATGGTCACCGGGGCGATCTTCTTTCTGATCGGTGGCCTGCTGGCGATGCTGATCCGCACCCAGCTCGCCTTTCCCGACAACGACTTCATGTCCCACGAGATCTACAACCAGGTCTTCACCATGCATGGCACGGTGATGATGTTCCTGTTCGCCATTCCCATTCTCGAGGGGCTGGCGATCTACATGATCCCCAAGATGATCGGGGCTCGCGACCTGGTCTGCCCGCGGTTGACCGCCTTCGGCTACTTCTGTTACCTGTTCGGCGGCATCATTCTCGCCTCCAGCATGATCCTCGAGATGGCACCGGCCAGCGGCTGGTTCATGTACACCCCCCTGAGCAGCGGCGAATATGCCCCGGGGAGGGGCTCCGATTTCTGGCTGCTGGGCATCACCTTCGTCGAGATCTCGGCGCTCTCCGCCGGGGTCGAGCTGGTGGTGTCGATCCTGCGTACCCGTACCCAGGGCATGGCGCTGCACAAGATGCCGCTGTTTGCCTGGTACATCCTGGCCATGGCGCTGATGATCGTGGTCGGCTTTCCGCCGCTGATCCTCGGCAGCATCCTGCTCGAACTGGAGCGAGCCGCGGGCATGCCATTCTTCGAGGTGGCCGGCGGCGGCGACCCGGTGCTGTGGGCGCATCTGTTCTGGCTATTCGGCCACCCCGAGGTCTACATCATCTTCCTGCCGGGGGCGGGCATCGTCTCGACCCTGATCCCGGTCTTTGCCGGGCGGCCCATCGTCGGCTACGGCTGGGTGGTGGCGGCGATCATCATCATGGGCTTCGTCAGCTTCGGGCTGTGGGTGCACCACATGTTCACTCTGGGCATACCGCAGCTGGCGCTGGCCTTCTTCTCGGCGGCGAGCATGCTGGTGGCGATCCCTACCGGCATCCAGATCTTCGTCTGGCTCTCCACCCTGTGGCTGGGCCGACCTAGAATGACCCTGCCGATGCTGTGGATCGTCGGCTTCCTGGTGATTTTCGTGCTGGGGGGGCTGACCGGGGTGATGCTGGCCCTGGTGCCGTTCAACTGGCAGGTCCACGACACTCACTTCGTCGTCGCTCATATGCACTATGTGCTGGTGGGGGGCATGCTGTTCCCGCTGATGGCGGGACTCTACTACTGGCTGCCCCAGGTCTCGGGGCGCATGCCCTCGGAGCGGCTCGGCAAGTGGAGCTTCTGGCTGATCTTCCTCGGCTTCAACGTCACCTTCCTGGTCATGCACTGGACTGGACTCTTGGGCATGCGCCGGCGCGTGTTCACCTACGATACCGCCATGGGCTGGGATCTCTACAACCTGATCTCTTCGGTAGGCGGCTTCATGATGTCCGCCGGGGTGGCGCTGCTGGTCTTCGATATCGCACTGCACTTCCGCTTCGGCAAGAAGGCGCCGCAGAACCCATGGAATGCAGACACCCTTGAGTGGGCCATGCCCAAGCCGCCCACGCCCTACAACTTCGTCAGCCTGCCCGCGGTCGAGACGCGTCACCCGCTGTGGGAGAAGCCCGAACTCTCACGCACCATCTACGAGGGGCAGCATGGTCTCAACACCATCGAGCATGGCCGGCGCGAGACCTGGGGCAGCGACGCCCTGACCGGCAAGCTGCGCGAAACCATTCATCTGCCCAGCAACTCCTGGTGGCCGCTGTTCGCATCGCTGGCCATCGCCCTCGTCTGTATCAGCCTGTTGATCCGAATCTACTGGATAGGGGCCATCGCAACCCTGGCGGCTGTCGTGCTGCTACTGCGCTGGTCCTGGGAAAACGGCGCGCACCCCGGCAAGGCGCCCGAGGCGTCGATGGCGCCCAGCGAGCCACCGCTTCACTACCACACCATGAATGGACCTGGCGTATGGTGCATGTCGGTGTCTCATCTGGCCAATGGCTCGCTCTACCTCTCGCTGCTGTTTGGCTGGTTCTACCTGTGGACCGTAGCGCCGGAATGGCAAATGCCGGAAACCTCTCCGCTCTCCATGCCGTTGCTGGTGGGGGCAGGTGTGGCGCTGACCGTGGGCACGCTGCTGCTGGCCAAGGTAGTGCGCCGGCTGCGCCGTGGCGAAGGAGCCGGGCTCGGCCTGCTGATGTATGCGGCAGGTGGCCTGGGGGGGCTGCAGACGCTGCTGATCGTTGCAGTGATGTGGCTCGCGGGGCTGGCACCTACCGAGACGGCCCATGATGCCACGCTGCTGGTGGCGCTGTGCTACGTGCTTATCCTGGCTGCCCTGGGGGCAGTACTTTGCATCCTGCAGGGGCTGCGCGTCGGTTTCGGCTATGTCAGCGTCGAGGTGCCGATGGAGCCGGTGGTAGTGCTGCGTCTGTGGTACTACAACCTGGTGGTCTACTGGACCCTCTTCGTGGCCATCTGGGTCATGCCGACCCTGCTGGGAGGGGCGTCATGAAACGTCTGTTGAGACTGACCCATCCGATTCACGTGATCAGCGGCCTGACCATATGGGGCATCTGGTTCGTGGCCATCTACGCCGGGCTCTCGGTGGCCTGCTCTGTGGCGCCACCCGATCCCGAGCGCGATATGCTGACCGGCATCAATGTCGGCATCGGGTTGGCCACGCTGGTGACTACTGCGCTGCTGCTGTGGCTGACCTGTGCCAGCGTAGCGGCCGCACGCAAGACAGAGCTGCAGCGCGATTGCTATTTTGCCCATGTTTCGGCGGGTGTCTTCCTGTTCTCGGCGGGCGGCACGCTGTTCGTCGGCTACCCGATAATATTTCTACCGCCCTGTTTATGAGGCAGGCGGGGAGACCGGCACTTTGTTCTGCCGCCGTGGTTGGCCTGCTATACTCGCGCCAGCGCGGCGGTGCCATGCCGCACGAATACTTAACCGGGGAGGGTGCCCGATGCAGAATGCCGTGATTCTGATCAATACCGACAAAGGGCAGGTCAAGGCGGTGGCCGAGCGGCTCGCCGATGTCGAGGGGATCAGCGAGGTCTACTCCACCTGCGGTCGCTACGACCTGGTGGCGATCGCCCGTACCCGCGACTTCGAAAGCCTGGCCGAGCTGGTCACCGAGCGCCTCAATGCCGTGGAAGGCATCCGCGACACCGAGACCCTCAATGCCATGCAGGTGCACTCCCGGCACGACCTCGAGACCATGTTCTCGCTGGGCTGGTAACCTGGGGCTGTTGCTTTCCAACTGCCTGTACACCCAAGTTCCTGAATACCCAAGTTACTGAATACCATGTGCCGGTGCCGATGCGCGCCGGCAGCGGCACCTTTCGGATCGACTCATGGCTCTAGCACGTTCCCACAGCCGGCGAAGGCGCCGACGCTCGCCACTGTCAGGCTGGCGTTCACGCACTCGGCAGTTCGCTATCACCCTCGTCTTCGTCTTGGTCGGCAGCGGCCTGTGGTACACCCAGGAGCAGGAGTATCGTGACCAGTTGAGCTGGATGGGCGTGCCCACCTGGGAAAGCCCGACACCGCTGACGTTACATCGTGTACTGCGCAACGACGGTTTCCTGGTGGGCTGGTCGGACGTGCGGGTCAATCCGCTCTGGGTCAGCTACTTGCTGCACGAGGTGGAAGATCCGAGGTCGGGTCCCAGGCCCGATTTTCGCCGCGACTGGCGCACACTATGGCCCATCGCTGCCGACAGTTACTTCGGCAGCGGCTATGACCGCGGGCACCTGGCCCCGAACTATGCCATTGCCGTAGTACATGGGCGCCAGGCCCAGGAGCAGTCGTTCCTGATGAGCAATATCTCGCCCCAGCGACCCGACCTTAATCGCCGGCTCTGGCAGCGCCTGGAGGAGGTGGTGATCGATCACTTCGTGCCGCGCTTCGGCGTGGTGCAGGTGATTACCGGCCCGGTCTTTCCCGAGCGCTTCCTCGACAACGTGACCAACCGGGTGGGGCTCGTCGAGATCCCCGAAGCCTTCTACAAGATCATCGTGGTGCCGGGCGAGGAGCCCAGGGCATTGGCCTTCATCATGCCCCAGGAGGTGCGCGGCGACGAACCGCTGGACGACTACCTGGTGAGCATCGACGAGGTGGAGAAACGCACCGGGTTGAATTTCTTCCCGCGCCTGCCCGAAAAAGTGGCCGAGGTGCTGGAGGGAGAGGTCGTGGCAGAGGGCTGGGCGTTGGAAGAGGTGGCGCGCCTGCCATCACGCTTCTGATCAAGCCACCCATTCCTAGCTGCGCTAGAAATCCGGCTGCTCGGCGGTACCGGAGCGCCGGCCCGGTCGAATCCTCATTGAGCAGCAAGTCAACTCCGGTTGCTGCGCTCCGGCGAGAAGCCGCCTTTCTTCGCTCGCGACGGTAATGGCTAGGCTTGATATAGGCACAAAAAAACCGCGATTGATCGCGGTTTCTTGGGTTACCTGCTTTTAGTGCTCTTGGATATTGTCACTGCATGACGCGATGTGCTCGTGAAGAGCAGTGGTGCCCAGGAGAGGACTTGAACCTCCACATCCGTAAGGATACTAGCACCTGAAGCTAGCGCGTCTACCAATTCCGCCACCTGGGCGCATCATGCTGTCGTCGGTCGTGTTCGCGAGCCTGGGATGGTGCCCAGGAGAGGACTTGAACCTCCACATCCGTAAGGATACTAGCACCTGAAGCTAGCGCGTCTACCAATTCCGCCACCTGGGCGAACACGAGACTTTCAAGCTGACAAAGAGCGAGGGGCCTGACCCTACCATCGATCCCGAAGGGAGCGAATGGTGCCCAGAAGAGGACTTGAACCTCCACATCCGTAAGGATACTAGCACCTGAAGCTAGCGCGTCTACCAATTCCGCCATCTGGGCAGGCGACGCGTATCTTACCCAATTCAGGGCCCAATGCAAGAGCGCCGGGAGAATTTTCACCCGGCGCCAGGCGGCGCGGATGGCGCTGGCAAGGGCTTCGCCGAGTGTCCTCGCTCACGTGTTGTCTACAGATCATGCCGCCATGGTTGGGCCGAACCGGCACCGGCGCTATAATGCGGGCATGACAAACGACTCCATTAGCAACACCCAACGTACGCGGCCTCTCGCCCGCGCCCTCCCAGGAACGCTGCTCCCGTTGCCAAGGATGCCCCACGCATGACTCATTGGACGCTCAGCGACGACCCTCATGCCAGCCGCGAGGCCCACAAGTACGACAAGCCGGCGCCCAGCCGCGAGTACCTGCTGGCGCGCCTGGAAGAGTACGGCAAGCCGGTCACCCATGAAAAAATGAGCCGCATGCTGGGTCTCGACGACGAGGAGCTGCAGGAGGCGGTGCGCCGTCGCCTGGCGGCCATGGAGCGCGATGGCCAGGTACTGCGCAACCGCGCCGGTGCCTATGCCTTGATCGACAAGCTGGATTTGGTCAAGGGCAAGGTATTGGGCCATCGCGACGGTTTCGGCTTCGTGCTGCGCGACGATGGCAAGAAACCCGACCTGGTGCTGCCGCCGCGGCAGATGCGCCGGGTCTTCCATGGCGACTACGTACTGGTTCGCGTCAGCGGGCGCGATCGCCGCGGCCGCGACGAAGCCACCATCGCCGAGGTACTGTCGCGCAACACCCAGACTATCGTCGGCGTGTTCCGCGAGAATACGTCCGAATTCGGCGTGCTGATCCCCGAAAATCCGCGCATCACCCAGGAAGTAATCATCCCCCACAGCGCCTGCGGCGGCGCTCGGGATGGTCAAGTGGTGTCGGCGAAGATCGTCCAGCAGCCTGATACGCGAGTGCAGCCGGTGGGTGAAGTGGTCGAGGTGCTTGGAGAGCGCATGGATCCGGGGATGGAAATCGACATCGCCATCCGCAGCTACGAGATTCCTGCCGAGTTCCCCCCGGAGGTCCACGACCAGATTGCCGAGATGTCCGCCGAAGTGGCCGAGCAGGACAAGCAGCATCGCATCGACCTGCGTCATATCCCTCTGGTCACCATCGACGATGAGACGGCCAAGGATTTCGACGACGCGGTATGCGCCTGGAAGACCAAGTCCGGCAGCTGGAAGCTGCTCGTCGCCATCGCCGATGTGTCGCACTACGTGCGCCCGGGTAGTGCCTTGGACGAGGAGGCGATCCGCCGCGGCAATTCGGTCTACTTCCCGGGGCAGGTAGTGCCGATGCTGCCCGAGTTGCTCTCCAACGGGCTTTGTTCGCTCAATCCCCACGTCGACCGCCTGGCCTTGGTCTGCGAGATGAACATCTCCAAGAACGGGACCATCAGTCGCTACCACTTCTATGAGGCGGTATTCCAGTCTCATGCGCGGCTGACCTACAACAAGGTGGCGGCGATCCTCAGTGGCGATGATGCCGAAGCGGACGCGCTGCGTGAGGAGTACCGCGACCTGGTGAAGCCGCTCCAGGGCCTGCACGAGCTCTACCGTGTACTGCGCCAGGCTCGCGAGGAGCGTGGTGCCATCGACTTCGAAACCACCGAGACTGCCATCCTCTTCAACGAGGAGCGCAAGATCGAGAAGATCGTTCCGCGCAAGCGCAACGACGCGCACAAGATCATCGAGGAGTGCATGCTGGCGGCCAACGTGGCCACCGCGCGTTTCCTCGACAAACACGACCTGCCGGCGCTCTATCGCATCCACGAGCGGCCTTCACCGGAGCGTCTCGATAAGCTGCGCCTGTTCCTCAATGAGCTGGGGCTTTCGGTGGGCGGGGGCGACGAACCCACGCCGCAGGACTACCAGGCGCTGGCCGAGGCGATTCGCGGCCGCCCCGATGCCGACGTGATCCAGACCGTGATGCTGCGCTCGATGAGCCAGGCGGTCTACTCGCCGCAGAACGAGGGGCATTTCGGCCTGGCCTATCCGGCCTACGCCCACTTCACTTCGCCGATTCGACGTTATCCCGATCTGCTGGTGCACCGCGCCATACGCTCGGTGATTCGCGGGCCGCGTCAGACCAACACCGTACTGCGCGCCGAAGGGGCGCCGGTGGAGCCGCCCAGCAAGTGGTGCCCCTACACTTTCGAGCAGATGCTGGAGCTTGGTGAGCACTGCTCGATGACCGAGCGCCGCGCCGACGACGCTACCCGCGACGTGGAGGACTGGCTCAAGTGCGAGTTCATGTCCGACAAACTGGGTGAGGTCTACGAGGGCACCATCGCCTCGGTCACCCAGTTCGGTATCTTCGTGCGCCTCGACGAGGTCTACGTCGAGGGCCTGGTGCACGTCACCTCGTTGCCGTCCGACTACTACCACTACGAGCCCGAGAAGCACCGCCTCAAGGGCGAGCGTACCGGCATGAGCTATCGCCTGGGCGATGGCGTCACCGTGCAGGTGGCGCGTGTGGACCTGAACGACCGCAAGATCGACTTCGCTCTGGAAGATGAAAAGCCGCGGCCCAAGCGTGAGTCGCGCAAGCGCCGTGGCGAGAGCGAGGCGGTTTTTACGCCCAAGCCTAACGCCGGCAAGGGCCAGGCGGACGACAAGGGTAGTAAGGGCAAGGGTGGCAAGCGCCGCCGCGGCCCGCGCAAGCCGAGAGCGCGCAGCTGATGGCGCAAGGGCGCAAGAGCAGGCAGCGTGATTCGGGCCGGCGGCCAGGTTCCCGCTACGCAGCCAACGCACCTGGCGTGCCCGGTGGGCTCGATGCGGTGTTCGGTGTTCACGCCGTTCGCGCCCTGCTGGAGCGGGGCGACTCCCCACGCTTGCTTTGGGTACAGGAGGGCGAGGCCCAGCAGCGTCTGGCTGAAATAGTCGACAGGGCCCGGCGAGGCGGGACTCGTATCGAACTGCACCCGCGTGATGAGTTGGATCGCCTGGCGCAGGAAGCCTCTCATCAGGGTGTCGTCGCTTTCACGGCCCCCCTTGCCTTCGAGAGCGAGGCCTCGCTGTGGTTCAAGCTGGAAGCCTGGCCTCATGAGGCGCCGCCTCTGTTGCTGATACTCGATGGCGTCACCGACGTGCACAATTTCGGCGCCTGCCTGCGTAGCGCCGATGCGGCCGGCGTGCATGGCGTGATCGTGCCCAAGGACAAGGCCGCACCGCTCAACGCTACGGTGCGCAAGGTGGCGTGTGGCGCCGCCGAGAGCCTGCCGGTCTACCAGGTGACCAACCTGGCCCGAGCCCTGGCCCGGCTCAAGGAGTTCGGTGTGTGGATCACCGGCACCGCCGGCGAGGCCGAGGCGATGCTGTTCGATGCCGACTTCAGCGGCCCCACCGCGCTGGTGATGGGTGCCGAGGGCAAGGGCATGCGTCGTTTGACCCGCGAAGCCTGTGACGGCCTGGTCAAGCTGCCCATGGCCGGCAGTGTCTCTAGCCTCAACGTCTCGGTGGCCACCGGCATTTGCCTGTTCGAGGCGGTACGTCAGCGTCGAGGCGCCAGCGGCTGAGTCGCCAGCGCCGCCCTGCCTTGCATGTGGCGGCGCGGATCACTAGAATACAGGCGCCCGTTCCTGCGTGAGCGGGCGTTGCTATTTCGACTATCACCTCCTTGCTTCCCTTGACGCCATCGGCGCACGCGGAAGCTGCCAACCCGAAAGGAGATCCCATGCGTCATTACGAAATCGTGTTCATGGTCCACCCGGACCAGAGCGAGCAAGTGCCGTCCATGGTCGAGCGTTACTCCAGCATCATCACCGAGAGCGGTGGCACCCTGCATCGCCTGGAGGACTGGGGCCGTCGTCATCTGGCCTACCCGATCAACAAGATTCACAAGGCTCACTACGTGCTGATGAACGTCGAGTGCAGCGGCGAGACCCTCGAGGAAATCGAGAACATCTTCCGCTTCAACGACGCCATCATTCGCAGCCTGGTGGTGCGCTGCAAGGAAGCCATCACTGAAGCTTCGCCGATGATGAAGCCGGCAGACGACAAGCGTCCGCGTCGCGAAGAAAGACCGCGTGCGGAAGAAGAAGAAACTGCCGAAGCCAACTGATAGCACGTACCGAGGAGTCTTTACATGGCACGCTTTTTCCGCCGTCGCAAGTTTTGCCGTTTCACCGCTGAAGGTGTGAAGCAGATCGATTACAAGGATCTGGACACACTCAAGGCCTACATCACCGAAACCGGCAAGATCGTACCTAGCCGTATCACCGGTACCAAGGCCCGTTACCAGCGTCAGCTGGCTACCGCCATCAAGCGCGCGCGCTACCTGGCTCTGCTGCCCTACACCGACAGCCACCAGTAAGCCGCACTCGATGTTGCCGATTGCCCGATGGCTGATGCGCGGCATGCCCTACGCAGCAGGTGGGGCGGCTCTGGCTGCGATCGTACCCTGGCTGTTCTGGCTGAGCGGTGCCATCGTCGCCCTGGTTACCCTGCGGCGCGGTCTGTCGCCAGCGCTACCGGTACTGGTGGCGGCTGCCGTCCCCTCCGGCTGGTGGTGGACCCAGGGCGATGCCATTCCGCTGGCCAGCGTGTTGCTGGTCACGCTGATGGCGGTGGTGCTGCGCTCGCGCATGCGCTGGGGCGAGGCGTTGATCGTCGGCACCCTGGCCGCCGCGGCGATGATCCAGTTCGGCATCTTCGTGCCGCCGGGTGGTACCGGGCCGCTGCTGGAACAGCTACGCCAGGGTTCGGCCGACATCGACCGCATGCTGACCGAGCTGGCGCGGCAGGGCTTCGACACCGAAGAGCTGGCAACGCTGCTGATCGGTGGCATTACCGGTCTGATGGTGCTGATCGCCGCGGTGGGCTGTCTGGCTCTGGCGCGCGCGTGGCAGGCGGGGCTTTACAACCCCGGCGGTTTTCGCGAGGAGTTCCATGCGTTGCGCCTGGCGCCGCGCGAACTCGGCCTGCTGGTTCTGCTCGGTGTGGTGGGCATGGTACTGGGTTTGCCGTCGCTCTCCATGCTGGCTTGGGTGCCGCTGTTGGTGGCCGGTATTGCCCTGGTGCACGGCTTCATCGGGATAAAGGGCATGAACGGGCTGTGGTTGATCGCTTTCTACGTATTGCTGATCACCACCTGGCCCATGATTCTGATAGTGCTGCTGGTGGCCTTCATCGACGTGTTCGCGGATTTCCGCAGCCGTCTGGCCCCTCGCAGCGACTGACATGAGGTTAACGAGATGGAAGTCATTCTGCTCGACAACATTGGCAAGCTGGGCGGTCTGGGCGACAAGGTCACCGTGAAACCTGGTTATGGCCGTAACTACCTGGTGCCCTACGGCCTGGCCGTGCCTGCCACCAAGGACAACGTGGAAGCCTTCGAAGCCCAGCGCGCTGAGCTCGAGTCGCAGGCCGCCGAGCGCAAGGCGATCGCCGAATCCCGTGCCGCTCAACTGGCCGAGATCGAGCTGTCGCTGGTGGCCAAGGCCGGCGATGAAGGCAAGCTGTTCGGCTCCATCGGTCCGCGCGACCTGGCCGAAGCGCTGGGCCAGGCCGGCATCGAAGTCGCCAAGAGCGAAGTTCGCATGCCCGAAGGTCCGATTCGCCAGACCGGCGAGTACGACATCGACCTGCACCTGCATGCCGAAGTCGACGCCACCGTTCGCGTGGTCGTTGTCGCCGAGTAAGCTTTCCAGCTAGCTCGGTAACGACGCCAAGGGGCGCGGGGAGAAAACTCCCTGCGCCCCTTGTTTTTTCGTGCCGACACCAGCCTCTTAGACATTGGTAGTAATATTACGGTTTGTCTTTGCGTCATTGCTCTTAAACGATTAAGTTCTGCCTGACCTGGATGCGTTGCGCTTCAGGCCAGGGCAGCAGGGCCGCAAGGCAGCATTGCGATGCTTGTCTATAACGATACAGTGCCGTGTTTCGCCCCGTTCTTCTTGTGAAAACAAACGAATAAACAAACATAAAAGGAACAACTGCGATGAAGACCGCCTTGCTACGAACTCCACTCGTTGCCGCCGTGGCCGTGGCCAGCTTCGGCATGATGGGGCATGCCGTCGCCGATACTGCTGCGTTGGAGCAGCGCCTGCTCGAGCTCGAGAATCGTATCGCCGCTGCCGAACAGCGTGCCAGTGCCGCGGAGCAGCGCGCCGAACTCGCCGAGGCCCAGTCCGAGGGGCGACTTTCCACTGACGAGGTCGAGGAGCGCCTGGCCAAGGTCGAGCGTCAGGCCAGCGGCGAAGAGGGTTTCTCGTTCAACGTCTACGCCCGCTCGGGGTTGCTGCTGGGCGAGGATCGCAAGAGTATTCCGGGCGGTCCCTACGTGACGCCGGCGGGTGGGGTGGGCGGTGCCGTGGGCCGCCTGGGCAACGAGGACGATACCTACGCCGAGGCGATCCTCAACTACCGCATGCAGTTCGACAACGGTGCCAAGGCGCTCTACCGCACCATGCTGGCCAGCGGGACCACGACCAGCAACGACTGGGACGATGACTCCAACCTCAACGTGCGCCAGGTCTACGCCGAGTTCAGCGACCTGCCGAGCTTCACCGGTGCCTTCGAGAATGCCTCTATCTGGGCCGGCAAGCGCTTCGATCGCGACAACTTCGACATCCACTGGCTCGACAGCGATTTCATCTTCCTCGCCGGTACCGGCGCCGGTGTCTATGACATGCAGTTGGCCGACAGCTGGCGCTCCAACTTCTCGCTCTACGGGCGCAGTTTCAGCGACTACCCGGTACGTCCCGAGTACCCGGGGGATGATGGCAGCACCGACAGCCTGATCCTGACCTCGAACAACTACTTCGGCAATTGGCAGTGGATGGTCAACGCCCTCTCGGCGGCCGACAATGACGAGCGTGACATCGGAGCAGGGCAGACCGCCGCCGACAGCGGCTTCCATACCATGGTGGCCTACCACGGCGACAGCTTCTTCGGCCTGGGCGAGGGCAACTTCAAGGTGGCGCTGCTGCACGGCCAGGGCCTGGGCGCCGAGGTCAAGGGGCTCGGCAGCGACGGTAACCTGACGGATGACGCCCAGGCCACCCGCCTCGGCATCTACGGCACCACCTACTTGGCGCCTCGCTGGCGTATCGCCCCGGTGCTGTTCGGCGAGGTCAGCAAGGACCGCTACGTCGAGGGCGACGACTACAAGTGGCTGACCCTGAGCGCGCGCCTGGCCAACGAGATTACTCAGAACTTCGAGATGCAGTACGAAGCCAGTTACCAGTACATGGATCTCGATCCCAACGGCTACGATGGGCGAAACGCCGTGAGTGGCGACTTCGGCAAGTTCACCATCGCGCCGACTTTCAAGCCCCAGGTGGGCGGCTTCTGGCAGCGCCCCGAGATCCGCGCCTTCGCCTCCTATACCGACTGGTCGAGCGAACTCAACGATTACGGCACCGGCGCTTTCGGTAGCGATGGCTTCACCGGTGGCCAGTGGAGCTTCGGTGTACAAACCGAGGTGTGGTTCTAAGCCCGGCTGCGGCCGGGCCATTGTTCGCATACTGTTTCGATCCCCTTGCCGCGGCCGACTTAGGTCGCGGTTTTTGTCGTTTCGAGAGGTAGGGCGGACCCGGGCCATCGGGTAGAATGGCACGGCCCGTTCCCATGAAGGTTGTAGCGCCATGAACGACACGCTCGAGCTCGACAAGGAAACCGCTGCGCTCAAGGTGCCGCCGCACTCGCTGGAGGCGGAGCAATCGGTGCTGGGTGGCCTGATGCTCGACAACCAGGCCTGGGACAACGTGGCCGACCGACTGGTGGCGGACGACTTCTACCGCTACGAGCACCGCCTGATCTTCAACGCCATGATCGGCCTCGCCGAGGCGGCCAAGCCGCTCGACGTGGTCACGCTCTCCGAGGCGTTGGAAAGGCGCGATCAGCTCGATACCGTCGGCGGGCTTGCGTACCTGGCCGAGCTGGCGCGCAACACGCCTTCGGCGAGCAACATCCGCGCCTACGCCGATATCGTTCGCGAGCGGGCCACCTTGCGCAAGCTGATTCGCGCGGCGAGCCAGATCGCCGACGGTGCCTTCAGCCCTCAGGGTCGGCCGGCTGACGAGCTGCTCGACGAGGCCGAGCGGCTGGTGTTCCAGATCGGCGAAGAGCGGCCCAAGTCGGGCGGCCCCATTGGCATGAGCGAGCTGCTGGCCAAGGCGGTGGACCGCATCGACGAGCTGTTCAACATGAAGGGCGAGATGACGGGGCTCTCTACCGGCTTTCGCGACCTCGACGAGATGACCTCGGGCCTGCAGCCCTCGGATCTGGTGATCATCGCGGGGCGTCCCTCCATGGGCAAGACCACCTTTGCCATGAATCTGGTGGAGCATGCGGTGATCTCGAGCGACAAGCCGGTGATGGTATTCTCCATGGAAATGCCGGCGGATTCGTTGATGCTGCGCATGCTGTCATCGCTGGGGCGTATCGACCAGACCCGGGTGCGTACCGGCCAGCTCGAGGATGAGGACTGGCCGCGGTTGACATCGGCGGTGAACCTGCTCAAGGACAAGCAGCTGTTCATCGACGATACCGCAGCGCTGTCGCCTAACGAGATGCGCTCGCGGATGCGTCGCCTGGTGCGCGAGCATGGCAACCTGGCGATGGTGATGATCGATTACCTGCAGTTGATGCAGATTCCCGGTTTCTCCGAGAACCGCACCGGCGAGATCTCAGAGATCTCGCGCTCACTCAAGGGGCTGGCCAAGGAGTTCGGCTGCCCGGTCATCGCGCTTTCCCAGCTCAACCGCTCACTGGAGCAGCGTCCCAACAAGCGTCCGGTGATGTCGGATCTGCGCGAATCGGGCGCCATCGAGCAGGACGCCGACGTGATCGCCTTCGTCTATCGCGATGAGGTCTACAATCCAGATAACCCCGATAACCAGGGCTTGGCCGAGCTGATCATCGGCAAGCAGCGTAACGGCCCCATCGGTACGGTGCACATGGCCTTCATCGGCAAGTACACCCGCTTCGAGGACTTGGCGCCGGACAGCTACGGCGAGGCATTTGGCGAATGACCGAGGGCAGTGCTTGAGCCTCTCGTTCGGCCCCGTATAATGCCGACCCCCCGACAGTCGTTTTTCGAGGAGTGACCATGGCAGGCGGATTTCGGCGCGGCAAGCGCCAGCGCACCCCCAAACTGGAAGCGCGCGGCGAACTCCAGTCGCTGGAGCGTGAAGGGCCATTCAAGGAGTGGCTGGGTATGCCGGATCTCTATCGCTTTCACTTGGTCGTCGATGGCGAAGCCTACAGCTACCAGACCGAAGACGCCGAGCTGACCGTGGCGGTAGGCGATCGTGTCGTGTTCCGCTACAAGGAGACCAAGGCGGGCAAGTGGGTCGACCGCAACTCGTTGGCCAAGGCGATCGACCCCTCCGACTACCACTAGCCGCCCGCGCAGTACACCTCGGCGCGGACGCGGAAGAGCGCGCTGGGAACCCTCCTGGCTCCAATGCTGTCATATGATCAATATGTCAGCGTCATGCAGATTACATCGGGCACAGTCATGCTGTGCCCGACGCATATCCTGCACAACAACGGAACGCCATTCCGATGCATGGAGGGAGCCAATGGAATTCGAACAGCTGAAGAGTTTCGTCGCCCAACACGACAATTTCGAGGTGCGTGTCATCACGCATTCCGGCAGCCATTGCTACCAGGTGGAGCTGGAAGACGTCGAAGGGGCGCGCCACATCCTGACTCACCGCGGCAAGCCGACGGTGTTTCGCTCCCTGGAGGACGTCTACCTTGAGTTGCAGCGTGCCGGTATCCATCGTGCCTTCCTGGTCCAGCACGTGCCTCAGGATGAGGTCGTCGGCCGTGAGGCTCACTACCGCGACCCGCTCACGTCACGCATGCCGCTGGTTTTCTAGGGCTTGCGGCGGCCCGGGCAGCTCGCCCGGGTACCAACCTTGATCCAAGTTATACAAATCACATTCATAGTATAACTTCATGCCCCGCACCCTTCCTGCCTGATACAATAACTGCTCCTTTTTCTCACCCATGAGGAGCGCAGCGCATGGCCGCATCGCAAGTGGAACCGGGCTCGACAGAACGTCAACGTCCTGCCCATGCTCCGGCGGATCATCCCGCGGTTTCGCGGCCCAAGGTGGGCGTCGTGCTGGCCAACCTGGGCACGCCGGATGGCACCGACTACTGGTCGATGCGGCGCTACCTCAGCGAGTTCCTCTCCGACAAGCGGGTCGTCGACTACCCGAGCTGGAAGTGGCAGCCGCTGTTGCAGTTGATCATCCTCAGCCGACGTCCGTTCAAGTCCGGCGAAGCCTATCGCGGCATCTGGAATAACGAGAAGGACGAGAGCCCACTGTTGACCATCACCCGGGAGCAGGCCCTCAAGGTGGCGACGGGCCTCCAGCAGCGATATGGTGACCGGGTGCTGGTGGACTTCTGCATGCGCTATGGCAATCCGTCCACCGACAGCGTGCTGCGGCGAATGCAGGCCGAGGGCTGCGAACGTATCCTGTTCTTTCCGCTCTACCCGCAATACGCCTCGCCAACCACGGCCACGGCCAACGACCACGCTTTCCGCACTTTGATGAAACTCAAGTGGCAGCCGGCCATTCGCACCGTGCCAGCCTATTTCGAGCACCCGGCCTATCTCGAGGCACTGGCCAACTCGGTGCGCGAGGCCTACGCCGCGGCCGACACGCCACCGGAGGTGCTGGTGGCCTCATACCATGGCGTACCCAAGCGTTTCCTCATGGAAGGCGATCCCTACCACTGCCAGTGCCAGAAGACCACGCGGCTGCTGCGCGAGCAGCTTGGCTGGGAGGAGAGTGCCGTGCAGACGGCCTTCCAGTCGCAGTTCGGTCCGGAAGAGTGGGTCGGACCGCCCACCGTGGATCACGTGGCGGAGCTGGCGCGCCAGGGCAGGAGGCACATCGCGGTGGTCTCGCCGGCGTTCTCTTCCGACTGCGTGGAAACCCTCGAGGAGATCAATGAGGAGATCCGCGACAGCTTCCTGGCGGCCGGGGGAGAGCGCTTCACCTACATCCCTTGCCTCAACGACCGCGACGACCATATCCACGCGTTGCTGGCGATCATCGACAATGAACTGAGCGGCTGGTGTTGAGTCGTCTCGCCCAGCGAGACGACTCAGCGGAACAGGCGCGAACGCTTCTGCTTGCGGTATTTCCAGGGGTGCCTGGCCCGGGCCGGACGGGCGACCCGGCTCTGGCCCACGTCCTCATCGCGGAATTCCGGCACCGAGCCCTGAGTACCGGTGATGAAGCGCAGGTGCATGTGCAGCCCGGTCTTGGCCAGCATGTGGCCGGTCACCGGGGCGGTGATGAACAGGAACAGCGTGATCAGCAGCTCCTGCACGTGCAGCTCGCGCTGGGTAATGGTGAAGTAGAGCATCGAGGCGATCAGCACGCAGCCGATACCCAGCGTGGTGCCCTTGGTGGGGCCATGCAGGCGCATGAAGAAGTCCTTGAACTGCAGCATGCCCAGCGAGCCGGTAAAGGCGAAGATACCGCCGGCTACCAGCAGGAAGGAGATCACGCCCTCGGCTATCACGTAGAAGGTCATGTGGTGTCCTCTATTCGATGATGTCGCCGCGCAGCAGGTAGCGGCAGATGGCCATGGTGCCGACGAAGCCGAGCATGGCGATCAGGATCGCCGCCTCGAAGTAGGTCTTGGTGTTGAGCCACAAGCCCAGCAGCACGATCAGGGCGATCGAGTTCACGTAGAGTGTATCGAGGGCCAGCAGGCGGTCGGGCACGTCGGGGCCGATGGCGAGACGGTACACGTTCATGGCCATGGCCAGCACGATCAGGGTCAGGCTGATCAGCAGAGCGGTATCTAGCATTCGAAGATCTCCTTGAGCGGCCGCTCGTAGCGATCGCGAATCTCGCGGATCAGGGCCTGCTCGTCGTCGAGGTCCAGCACGTGGATCAGCAGCGAGGAGCCGTCGAGGCGGATATTGGTCGATACGGTGCCGGGCGTCATGGTGATGGTATTGGCCAACAGGGTGATGGCCAGGCGATCCTTCACCTCGAGCGGATACTCGACGAACCCAGGATGCGGCTCGCGCCGCGGCAGCAGGATCAGCAGGCTGACGTGTACGTTGGCCTTGGCGATGTCCCACAGCACCACCAATACGAACCAGACCAGCTTGAGCGGATGCTTGACCCGTGGCAGTGGCTCCCAGAACCCCTGGGTCAGCAGGGGGATGCCGACTGCCAGGATCAGCCCCAGCAGCACCTGGCCGGGGGCGAGGCTACGGACCATCAGTAGCCATACCACCAGCAGTACCAGCGACAGCGTGGGCGTGGGCAGGTAGCGTCCCAGGGCCTTCATAGAGTGTCTCCCTGTGTCTCGCCGAGCGTCAGCTGGCGCAGCTGTGCGATATCCCGGGTGGGCGCGTCACCGAGTAACTGCTGGATCACCGTCTGGGGAGCGGCCAGTTGCTCGGCGGTGGCCTGGGCATAGTGGCTGACGGGGCCGCCGAAGGCGACCAGCACAGGGGCGCTGGCGAGCAGCCACACCACGCCGGCGAGCTGGGCGCGGCTGACTTTGCCGGCGGCGACTTCGCCCTTGTAGCTGGCCCAGAAGAATACCGAGCCGGCGCGGGACATGGCGATCAGGGCGCATAGACCCGCCAGCAGTAGCAGAGGCCACAGCCAGAGCCGCGCCACTCCCTCCGTAGCCTGCATCAGCAGCAGTTTGGCCAGTGAGCCTGCCAGGGGGGGAAGGCCGATCACGCCCACCGCGGCAATCAGGAACAGGACGCCGAGCAGCTGACGCTGGTGGAGACGTCGCGCACGCACCAGGCGCGTACCGGCCTTGCCGCGCTGCTGACCGATCAGTTCGGCGATCAGGAACAGCGCGCCGCAGATCAGCGTGGTATGCGGCAGGTAGTAGAGCAACGCGGTCGTGGCCGAGGGGGTGCCCAGCGCAGTGGCTGTCAGCAGCGTTCCGACCGAGACCAGCACCAGGTAGGCGATCAATGGGCGCAGGTCGCGTGCCGCTACCACACCGATGGCGGCCAACAGGATGGTCGCCAGCCCAGACCACCATAGCCAGCCGGTGATGGCGCTGGCGGCGGGAGTGTCAATGAAGATCAGCGAGTGGACCCGCAGGATGGCATAGAGGCCGACCTTGGTCATGATGGCGAACAGGGCGGCGACCGGTGCCGGTGCGGCGGCATAGGTGCGTGGCAGCCAGAAATAGAGCGGCAACAGGGCCGCCTTGAGGCTGAAGACCACGATCAGCAGCAGGGCGCCAGCGGTGACCAGGGCGGCATCATCGCCCGACATGTCCTCCACCCGGCGCGCCATGTCGGCCATGTTGAGAGTACCGGTGGCGCCATAGAGTACGCCCAGCGCGATCAGGAACAGCGCCGAGCCAGCCACGTTGAGGATCACGTAGTGCAGACCGGCGCCGACCCGGGCTTTGTTGCCGCCGTGCATCAGCAGGGCGTAGGAGGCCAGCAGCAGGATCTCGAAGAACACGAACAGGTTGAACAGGTCGCCGGTGAGGAAGGCTCCGTTCAGACCCATCAGCTGCAGTTGGAAGATGCCGTGGAAATTGCTGCCACGGATGTCGTCGCCAGCACAGGCGAAAATGACGCAACCCATGGCTAGCACGGCGGTCAGGGCCAGCATCAGTGCCGCGAGGCGATCGAGCATCAGCACGATGCCGTAGGGCGCCTGCCAGTTGCCCAAGGCATAGAAAGCCAGCTCTCCACCGGCTGCCTGGCGCAGCAGCAACAGGCTGACGAACAGCAGTAGGCCGGTGAAGGCGAGGCTCAGGCAGCGCTGGATATGGTCGGTTGCCTTGCCGGAGAGTAGCAGTACCAGTGCGCCCAGCATGGGCAACAGGATGGGTAGCGAGAGCAGGTGCTGATTCATCGCGGGCCGTCCCCATCTTCCCCCTGCTGGCCGTCCACATGATCGGAGCCGAGATCGCCGCGGGCACGAATCGCCAGGATCACGACGAAGGCGGTCATGGCGAAGCCGATGACGATGGCGGTCAGCACCAGGGCCTGGGGCAGGGGATCGGCGGGGGCGAACGATTCACCGATCACCGCTGCGGCATGGGTGTTGAGCCCGCCGGTAGAGAACAGGAACAGGTTCACCGCGTAGCCGAGTAGCGCCAGGCCGACAATGACGGGAAAGGTACGCCCGCGTAACAGCAGGTAGATGCCACTGGCGGTGAGCACGCCGACGACGAGCGAGAAGAGGGCTTCCATCAGCGTTCCTCCAGCGTGGGGCGGTTCATCGTAGTGACGCGGCCCAGATTGATCAGGATCATCAGCGTGGCGCCGACCACTGCCAGGTAGACCCCGACGTCGAACAGCATCGCCGTGGCGAGTTCGAACTTGCCCACCAGGGGCAAATGAAAGTAACCGAACGCCGAGGTCAGGAAGGGGTAGCCGAACAGCCAACTGCCGAGGCCGGTGGCAAGGGCGATGGCCAGGCCCGACACGGCCACGATGGGATAGGAGAGCGGCAGTCGCTCGCGGGTCCAGTCGTGGCCTCGGGCCATGTACTGCAGCAGCAGTGCGGTGGCGGTGATCAACCCGGCGATGAAGCCGCCGCCAGGCTGGTTGTGGCCGCGCAGGAAGATGTAGACCGACACCAGCAGCGCCAGCGGCAGCAGGATCTGTGCCACTACCGAGAGGATCAGCGGGTAGCGATGCTGCGACCAGCGAATGCCCTCGATGTTGCCTGATGGCATGAACAGGCGCAGACGGTTGAGCAGTTTGAAAGTGGCAAGGCCGGCCAGGGTGAGCACGGTGATCTCGCCCAGCGTGTCGAAGCCGCGGAAGTCGACCAGGATGACGTTGACCACGTTGGTGCCGCCGCCGCCGGGTACGCTCTCGCGCAGGAAATAGTCGGCGATGGTCGCGCTCTCCCGGGTCAGCAAGGCATAGTTGAGCATGGCCACTACCAGGCCCAGCGAGGCAGCCAGCATCAGGTCGCGCAGGATACGTCGACCCGATACCAGCAGCGGGGGGCGTTGGGGCAGGAAGAACAGCGCCAGGATCATCAGGATCATCGAAGCGACTTCCACCGACAGCTGGGTCAGCGCCAGGTCGGGGGCAGAGAAGCGCACGAAGGTGAGCGATACCGACAGCCCCACCACCGAGAGCATCAGCAGTGACACCAGCCGCCAGCGGTGGCTCAGGGCGCTGCCGATGGCACCGAAGATCATCAGCCCGGCGCCAAGGAGCAATATGCCGTCGAGCGGCTGCAGCCCCCGCTCACCGGTTAGGCTCTCCAGCTGTGTCAGGCCTATGGCGGCCATGGCCAATGCGCTCAGGATCAGCAGGGCCTGATAGCGCTGCAGGGAGCCGTTCTCCAGCTTCAGGGTCAGCCACAGGGCGGCCTTGATCAGCCGTTGTATCGCCGCTTCGAAGATCAACCCTGCATTGCGTTCGGGAAACAGCCCGGCGATGGCGGCGAAGCGACGCTGCTGGCTCAACACCAGGATGCCGCCGGCGACGGCGGCCACGCTCATCAGCAGCGGCATGTTGAAACCGTGCCACAGCGCCAGGCTGAAGACCGGCGTGGTTTCGCCCTGTACGGCAAGGCTCGCCGCGTTCAGCAGCGGCGCTGCCAGGGTCATGGGGAACAGCCCGATCACCAGGCTCATGGTGGCCAGTACCAGACCTGGGGCCAGCATGCCGCGAGATGGGTCATGGGCCTGCAGCGGCGGCTGGGCCTTCTGCTCGCGGGTCAGCTTGGGCTCGGCAAAGAACAGGCTCCAGATCAGCCGCAGCGAATAGGCCACCGAGAGCATCGCAGCGACCACCACCAGCAGCGGAATGACGATGCTGAGTGCTCCGAGCAGGTTGTTGATCAGACTCTGCTCGAACAGCATCTCCTTGGACAGGAAGCCGTTGAACGGCGGGAAACCCGCCATGGCGGAGCCGGCCAGGATCGTCATGGTGCCGGTCAGCGGCATCATCGACCAAAGCGCACCGAGGCGATCGATGTCACGTGTACCGGTCTCGTGATCGATGATGCCGACCATCATGAACAGTGCCGCCTTGAAGGTGGCGTGATTGAGGATGTGGAATATCGCGGCAACGATGGCGAGTGGGCTGCCCAGTCCCAGCAGCAGGGTGATCAGTCCCAGATGGCTGACGGTGGAAAAGGCGAGTATGCCCTTGAGGTCGCGCTCGAGCAGGGCGAACCAGGCGGCATAGAGCATGGTCGCCAGGCCCACCAGTGACAGGCTGACCGTCCATAGTGCGGTGTCGCCCAGGGCAGGGTTGAGACGCGCCATCAGCAGCACGCCCGCCTTGACCATGGTGGCCGAGTGCAGGTAGGCGGAAACTGGCGTCGGTGCGGCCATGGCGTGGGGCAGCCAGAAGTGGAACGGGAACTGGGCCGACTTGGTGAAGGCGCCGAACAGCACCAGTGCCAGGATCAGCGGGTAGTGCTCGGAGGCGCGGATGAGGTCGCCGGCTGCCAGCACGTCGCTCACGGCGAAACTGCCGGCAATCTGGCCGATCAGCAGGATGCCGGCGAGCAGGGTCAGCCCGCCGGCGCCGGTGACGATCAGTGCCATGCGCGCGCCGCGCCGGGCATCGCTGCGGTGGCCCCAGAAGCCGATCAGCAGGAACGACGAGATGCTGGTGAGTTCCCAGAACAGCCACAGCAGGATAAGGTTGTCCGCCATGGCGATACCGAGCATGGCGACCATGAACAGCATCATGTAGGCGAGGAAGCGGCCGTCATCCTCGTCGCTCGAGAGGTAATAGCCGGTGTAGCACAGGATCAGGCTACCGATACCCAAGATCAGCAGCGCGAACAGCAGAGTCAGGCCGTCGATGCGCAGTGCCAGGTCGAGACCCAGCAGGGGGATCCAGGGTATCTGTAGGCTGATCACGTCGCCGGCGATGACGGCCGGCGCGTTCACCAGCACCAGGCCAAGGGCGAGCAGCGGGGCGATCAGGGTAGCGACGACACAGATCTTGCGACCATGGCGAGAGGTCATTATCGGCACAAAGATGCCGGCGATAGTGAGAAGGGGGATCCACAGCAACGACATGGTGGTTCGTCCATTCTGGCGGCGGGTCGGACATCGTTCCATGGCGCCATCGCGTGGTGGCGCGCCCGAGTACCACTCACAGGCTAATTATAATGATCGAGAATCGACGCGGTGGGCTGCCGGAAGGGAATGAAAAAACGGAGGAAAATCGCTATACTAGCAAGCCGTTTTGTCGTGAAATCAACGCTCACCGTAGCCAGCCGCGGCGCAAAGTCTACTGCTTTTGCGCTGCAATAGACAGTCTGGGACGGCTGCCAACGCTCATCCTTTGGGCGTATTTTCTGGGCTCAATCACCGTTTCTTGACCTGGTGCACTATCGACTTGAAGCTCTCCCGGAAGGGGCTTGACAAGGCTGATTTGCCAGCAACTTTACGATGCAGTGCCGGGATGCTCCGATACTGCTGGAAGAACCGACAGAAGGGAACTGCATGATGCAACTTGCCGTGCTATCAGGATTCGTGCTGGCCGCCTTTGCCCCCTTGTTGCATCACTGGTTCGGCTCACGCACCAGCTTCGTGCTGGCTGCATTCCCGGCCCTGCTGGCGCTGTGGTTCCTGGGTCAGGTGCCGGCGGTGATGGAAGGCGAGGTCTTGCAACTGCAGCTCGACTGGGTGCCATCGCTGGGCATGAGCCTGACCTTCGTCATCGATGGCCTGGCATTGCTGTTCGCTCTGCTCATTACCGTCATCGGTACCTTCGTGTTGATCTATGCCGGCGGTTACCTGAAGGGCCACCGTGACCTGGTGCGTTTCCATGTCGTCATGCTCGCCTTCATGGTGTCGATGCTGGGGCTGGTGTTGGCAGATGGCCTGCTTACCCTGTTCGTGTTCTGGGAACTGACCAGCATCACCTCCTATCTGCTGATCGGCTTCAGCCATGCCGACATCGAAGCGCGCAAGTCGGCGCGCCAGGGTCTGTTCGTCACCTTCGGCGGCGGACTGGCCCTGATGGCAGGTCTGGTGATGCTCGGCAATGCCAGCGGCAGCTGGTCGCTGGCCGAGATCGGCGCCGGGGCCATCGATCTGCGTGAACACGATCTCTACCTGCCGCTGCTGCTGTGCCTGCTGCTGGCGGCGTTCACCAAGTCGGCCCAGTTCCCGTTCCATTTCTGGCTACCCAATGCCATGGCCGCGCCGACGCCGGTTTCCGCCTACCTGCACTCGGCCACCATGGTCAAGGCCGGTATCTATCTGTTGGCACGCCTGCAGCCCAGCCTCGGCGGTACCGAGGAATGGGTAGGCATCCTCTCGGTGGTGGGGGCGCTAACCATGTTCACCGGCGCTTTCCTGGCCATTCGCCATACCAACATCAAGAAGTTGCTGGCGTACTCCACGATCATGGCGCTGGGTACCCTGACCATGCTGCTCGGCATCGGGACCGAAGGTGCGCTGATCGCCTTCGTCACCTTCCTGCTGGCGCACTCGCTGTACAAGGGGGCGCTGTTCATGGTGGCCGGCATTCTCGATCACGAAACCGGCACCAAGGACGTCACCGCCATGGGTGGCCTGCGCCCTCTGATGCCAGTGACAGCAATCGTCGCCGTGATCGCTGCACTGTCGCTGGCCGGCGCGCCGCCGCTGTTTGGTTTCATCGCCAAGGAGCTGCTGTTCGAGACGGCGCTGGAGGCCGATGCCTTCGGTTGGCTGATCCTGCTGCTCTCCTTCATCTCGGCCTTTCTTACCATCGCCGTGGCGGCCATCGTCGCCTTGCGTCCGTTCTTCGGTGAGCGTCGCCCAACGCCGCGAGTTGCCCACGAAGCCCCACTGTCGATGCTGCTGGGACCCGCCTGTCTGGCGGTACTCTCCGTGTTGCTCGGCCTGCTGCCGGTGCTGGCCGGAATGGGCGTGCTCACCGCAGCGGCCTCGGCGGTGATGGGGGAGCCGATAACCGTTTCCCTGTCGCTGTGGCACGGCATCAACCTGCCACTGATCATGTCGATCGTGACGCTGGTGCTTGGCTACCTGTTGTTCAAGCGCTGGGATCGCCTGCGCGCTCATCTGGCACGGCTCGACCCCATCATGGCCCGTGGTCCCGAGGCAGGTTACGAGGCGTTCATGCACTGGATCACTGTGGTATCCGACTGGCAGACTCGCATCCTGCAGAACGGCTACATGCGCAACTATATCCTGGTGATGGTCATGGTGCTGATTGCGCTGATCGGAAACTCTCTGCTGCTGCGCCACTCGCTGGAGATAGGCTTCGAACTCGATGTGCGCTTCCACGAGGTGGTGGTAGTCACCTTGATGGTGTTCGGCGCGCTGTTCGCGGCCATCGCCCGCTCGCGGCTGAGTGCCGTGGTATCGGTGGGAATCATGGGGTTCTCCATCGCGCTGACTTTCATCCTGTTCAGCGCTCCCGACCTGGGCATCACCCAGCTGTTGGTAGAGACGCTGACGGTGATCCTGCTGGTCCTGGTGCTGTTCCGCCTGCCGCGCTTTGCCAGCCTGTCTACGCCTCTCGAGCGGGTGCGTGACGTGCTGGTGGCGGGTAGCCTGGGAGGGCTGATCACGTTGCTGATTCTCACCGCCTGGGGGATCGATCAGTTCGTCCCGATCTCGGACTACATGATCGAGAACAGTGCACCGCTGGCCCACGGCCGCAACATCGTCAACGTGATCCTGGTCGATTATCGCGCGCTGGATACCCTGGGCGAGATCTTCGTGCTGGCGCTGGCGGCCATCGGGGTCATCGCCATGCTCAAGCTGAGGGCGCCGGTCAGGTCCGCCAAGCCGACGGCACAGGAGAAGGAGTCGAGCAATGGTTAAGTCTGGCACGCTCATACTGCACACGGCGGCACGCATCCTGATGCCGCTGCAGCTGCTGTTCTCCGTATTCCTGTTGCTGCGCGGCCACGATGAGCCTGGTGGTGGCTTCATTGCCGGGCTGGTGGCTGCCGGGGCTTTCACCCTCTACCTGTTCGCCTTCGGCGTCAGCGCCACGCGTGAAGTGCTGCGCATGGTCGATCCTCGCGACCTGATCGGCATGGGGCTGCTGCTGGGCATGATCTCGGTGTTTCCCGCCTGGTTCGTCGACCAGCCGTTCCTGACCGCCCAGTGGTGGACGATCCCCGGTCTCGACTTCAAGGCATCGACGCCGCTGATCTTCGATATCGGTGTCTATTTCGCGGTGCTGGGGTCGGTGCTGGCCATGGTCATGACACTGATGGAGGTGGACAAGGATGAGCCTTGAGCACTGGGGCGCCGCGGGTGCCGTATCGTTGAACCCACACGGAGGAATGGCATGGAACCGGTGATGGCCGTGGCCATAGGGATGCTCTTTGCGGCAGCGATCTTTCTCATGCTGCGCCGCTCGATCGTCAAGCTGGTGATCGGGCTGATGCTGCTCTCCAACGCGGCGAACCTGCTGATCTTCACCTCGGCGGGGATGACTCGTGGAGCACCACCGCTGATCCCCGAGGGGCTCACGGCACCGCTGGGACCGGTGGCCGATCCCTTGCCCCAGGCCGTGGTGCTGACCGCCATCGTGATTGCCTTCGGCGTGCTGGCGTTCGCCGTGGTGCTGATCCGCCGGGCCTACGAAATCGTCAAGGCCGATGACCTGGACAAGATGAAGGAAACCGATACGTGAGGCCTGAAGTCGCCCTTCCCGTTCTTCTGCCGCTTTTGTCGGGTGCCATCTCGCTGCTGTTCTGGCGCTCGCGTCCCATGCAGCGCTTCACCGCCGTGGCCGGGAATCTTGCACTACTCGGTATAGCGTTGTGGCTGCTGGTCACGGTGAGCCGCGAAGGCTATGTGGTGATCCAGATGGGGGGCTGGCCGGCTCCCTATGGCATCACCCTGGTGGCGGACATGCTCAGTGCGGTGATGGTGGTGCTGACCGGCATCATCGGCCTGGCGCTGTCGGTCTATTCGCTGGCTTCCACCGGCCCGGGGCATGAGCGCTTCGGCTTCTATCCGCTGATGCATCTGTTGCTGGCCGGGGTGGCCGGGGCCTTTCTCACCGGCGATATCTTCAATCTCTACGTCTGGTTCGAGGTGATGCTGGTGGCTTCCTTCGCGCTGCTGATTCTCGGTGGTGAGAAGGCGCAGATGGAAGGAGCGATCAAGTACGTCACTCTCAACTTGCTGGCCTCGGTGATCTTCCTCACCGCAGTGGGTTTGCTGTATGGCACCGTCGGCACTCTCAACATGGCGGATGCCGCCCAGCGCCTGGCCATAGCGGAACACCAGGGCATGGTCGAGGTGCTGGCTGTTATGTTCATGGTGGCCTTCGGCATCAAGGCGGCGGCCTTCCCGCTGTTCTTCTGGTTGCCGGCCTCCTACCACACGCCGCCGGTAGCGGTATCGGCGCTGTTTGCCGGGCTGCTGACCAAGGTGGGTGTCTATGCCCTGTACCGGGTCTTCACCCTGATGTTCGACCACACCATGGGCTATACCCAGGACCTGCTGCTGTGGGGGGCTGCGTTGACCATGGTCACGGGGGTGCTCGGCGCAGCGGCGCAGTTCGAATTTCGCCGCATTCTGTCATTTCATATCGTCAGCCAGATCGGCTACATGATCCTGGGTCTGGCTCTGTTCACCCCGCTGGCGATTGCCGGTGGTATCTTCGCCGTCATGCACAACATCGTGGTCAAGACCAACCTGTTCCTGATCAGTGGCGTTACCCGGCGGCTGCAGGGTACCTACGAGCTGAAGAAGATGGGCGGGCTCTACCGCGAGCGGCCATGGTTGGCGGTGGCCTTCTTTCTTTCGGCCTTCTCGCTGGCGGGGGTCCCGCCACTGTCGGGCTTCTTTGCCAAGTTCGTCATCGTGCGTGCTGGTATTGAGGCGGAAGCCTACGTGGTCACTGCGGTTGCCCTGCTGGTGGGCCTGTTGACGCTCTATTCCATGGTCAAGATCTGGAACGAAGTGTTCTGGAAGACGCTGCCCGAGGATAATCTGGTGCCGACCGAGGAGGTGGTGGCGGGCGACGACAGCCGCATGGTACCGGCCAGCCTGTGGCTGATGTACTTGCCGGTGGCCGTGCTGGCGGTGTTCGCGCTGCTGATCGGTGTTTTCGCCGAGCCGCTGATGGGCATTATGAATGTGATTGGCGACCAGCTGATGAATCCGCAGGGCTACATCGAGGTGGTCATGGGAGGGGCGGTCGGTGTCGAGGAGGCGCTGATCGATACGACGGACCAAGAGGAAGAGCTGCCATGACCGGTGCGATCTGGAACCTGCTGCTGGCGCTGGCCTGGGTCATCCTGTCCGGCGATTTCTCGGGGCTCAACCTCGTGGTCGGGCTGGTATTCGGCTACATCACCCTGGTGCTGATCGAACCACAGGTCGATGCCCTGGCCGGCTACCCGGGACGGGTGCCGCGGATATTGGGCTTCCTCGGCTTTTTCGTCAAGGAGCTGGTGCAGGCCAACCTGAGGGTCGGTTTCGATATCCTGACTCCGCCCTGGCATATGAAGCCTGGGGTCATCGCCATGCCCTTGGCCGCCCGCACGGAGCTCGAGATCACCATGGTCGCCAACCTGATCTCGCTGACGCCCGGCACCCTGAGCCTGGACGTCTCCGACGATCGCAAGGTGCTCTATATCCATGCCATGTTCCTCGATGACGAGGAGGAACTTCGCCGCAACCTCAAGGAAATGGAATGTCGCGCCCTGGAACTGTTCCGTTGACATCGACGAAGGGGGAGCTGCAATGGATGTCGTGATCCTGATCAGCCAAGTATTGATGAGCCTTGGCCTGATTCTGGCCTTTGTCCGGGTCGTGAGGGGCCCCAGTCTTCCCGATCGGGTGGTGGCGCTGGAGCTGTTCGCCAGCATCGTGGTGGGGCTGGTGGGGGTGTATGCCATTCGCACCGACGTTTCCAGCTTCCTGGATGCCGCCATCGTGATCGCACTGATGGGCTTTCTGGCCGCCATCGGCTTTGCCCGTTTCCTGGAGCGTGGAGGGCCGCGCGATGATTGAATACGTTAAAGGCTTCCTGATCCTGACCGGGGCTCTCTTCATGTTGCTGGCGGCGCTGGGGATCCTGCGCCTGCCCGACCTGCTCACCCGCATGCACGCCACCACCAAGGCCGCTGCCCTGGGGGTGATCCTGATCATGCTCGCGGTGGCGTTGCACTTCGGTGATGTGGCCGTAGTGGCGCGGGCCTTCGCCATCATCGTCTTCGTGCTCATGACCGCGCCAGTGGCGGCCCACGTGATCGGCCGGGCCGGCTACTTCGTCGGCTCCAAGCTGTGGAGCGGTACGGTAAAGGACGAGCTGCGGCCCAACTACGACCCGTTCACCCATGAGCTCAAGAGCGGCCTGGAAACGGATACCAACGCCGTGCATCAGCCTCGCGAAAACGATCCCAAGTGACCTGCGTACCCGCCCCTTGCGGCCGGTTACACAATACGACGATTCCGCGGCCCGGAGGGCTGGCCAGAGGGCCGCTTCTGGGCCATTATCGGTGGCCTTCGATGTAAAGGAATACCTCGCCATGACTCGTCCACTCTTCCCTGTCGCCTTCCTTCTCCTGCTGTTGGCCGGATGTCAATCCGGTCCCGTACAGGACGTAGCGGCCAATGAACGCCAGCCCGATACCGCTCCCTCGAGCGAGGCTGCCGCACCCGAGCCGGCTCCCAGCGAGGCCGAACGGGCCGCACCTGAGGACTTCCAGGCCTGGCTGCGCGACTTTCGCCGCCAGGCCCGTAGCGAAGGGGTCAGCGAAGCGACCCTGGCGCGCGCGCTGGATGGTGTCCGCTATCGGCCACGCATCATCGAGCTGGACCGTTCGCAGCCTGAGTTCGTGCGTCCGATCTGGCAATATCTGGACAGTGCAGTTTCCCAGGCTCGGGTGAGCCAGGGGCAAGCCAAACTCGCCGAGCATCGGGACACGGCCCAGCGCATGGAGCAGCGCTATGGGGTACCGGCCGAGGTCATCGTGGCCATCTGGGGCATCGAGAGCAATTACGGCGGCAACTTCGGCGACTTTTCCACGCTCGAGGCGCTGGCGACCCTGGCCTTCGACGGGCGGCGGCGTGACTTTGCCCGCGGCGAATTGCTTGCCGCCCTGCGTATCATCGAGGCGGGTGACATCGCACCGGAGCGCATGGTCGGCTCCTGGGCCGGTGCCATGGGGCACACTCAGTTCATTCCCTCCAGCTTCGAGTCCTACGCTGTGGATGGGGACGGCGATGGGCGACGCGATATCTGGGGCAGCATCCCGGACGTGATGGCTTCTACCGCCAACTATCTGGCGCGGGCCGGCTGGCAGCTCGGCCAGCCCTGGGCAGTGGAGGTGCGCCTGCCTGAGGATTTCGACTATGCACAGACCGAGCTGACAACGCGCCGTTCCAGCAGCGAGTGGGCGCAGCAGGGCGTGAGTCGTATCGGTGGAGGTAGCCTGCCCGGCTTCGAACAGGCCTCGGTGATCGCTCCGGCCGGTGCTCAAGGGCCGGCCTTCCTGGTGGGGCCAAACTACCGTGCCATCCTGCGCTACAACAATGCCACCAGCTATGCCTTGGCGGTGGGAACCCTGGCCGACCGGATCGCCGGGCGCGAAGGCATCCGGGCCGAGTGGCCGCGCGATGCGCAGCTGCTGTCACGCAGTCAGGTACGCGAGATGCAGCAGGCACTCAACGCGCGCGGCTTCGATGTCGGCACCCCGGATGGGGTCATGGGGCCTAATACACGTAGCGGTCTGCGCGAGTTCCAGCGCAGCATCGGCGTCACGCCGGATGGCTTCGCCACCGTGGGGCTGTTGCAGCGGCTACAGCGTTGATGCGTTGCTCGCCCCGGTGAGCCGGGGCGGGCGTGCCAAGGAGCGTGCCTAATTGTTGGTCCAGCGGTCCAGAGTTTCGCTGATGGTGCGGCCGGCCCGCTCGGCTCCCTCCTGGGTGCGCTCCCAGGCCTGCTCGGCACCTTCGCCGATGCGATCGGCGCCTCTGCGGGTCTGCTGCCAGGCACTGTCTGCACCTTCACCGGCGTCATGCCAGGCTTCACGAGCGCGCTGACGTGCCGTGTCCCACCACTCCTTGTCGTAGCGTGGCATGGCCTCAAGAGCCTCCTGGTCGGCGTCGACGACGATTTCATGGCGGGTTTCGTCATTCTCTTCATGATTGACCAGGCGGTAGTGGGCGTTGGTAATTACCAAGTAGTCGCCGTTCTGCCCTACGGCATCGTTGGAACGAACCACGATGGCGTGTACTTTCCTGTCGTCGCCCATCAGCATGTCGACGACCTGGCTGGGCTGACTGTCGGGCGCCACCTCGAAGTGCACGTCGGCGTCGAGGATGGCGCGAGTGGAATAGAGGCCTTGCGGGTCGAACTGGGCCTGTGCGCCAATGGCGAGGCCGGCGATGAGCAGGCCGACCGAGGCGGCGATGGTCGTCCTTGTCATGCGTGGCTGTGACATCGTCTTGCCCTCCCTTTTCCTTGGTGATGCAAATAGTGTAGTAAACGTAACACCTGTGTCAGTTGGCTGGAACCGCAGCGCTGATCAGGGGTCCACTGAGCTTTGACGATGAAAGGAGGTTTCGTCCATGCCCATGAGGGAGTCGAGTATTCGCCGCCAGACCTGTCGCCATCTGCATCGATTGGCACTGGCAGTGGGGCTGTTGTTGGCCGGCTTGGCGCCGTCCCTTGCCGATGAGGAGAAACCGGTATTCGGCTGGATCGAGAAAAGCACTCTCGAACCCTGGGGTGTCGAGGTGAAGGCCAAGCTGGACAGTGGCGCGCTCACCTCGTCCCTCGATGCCCGTGACATCGAGGTCTTCGACAAGGAGGGCGAGGAGTGGGTACGTTTTCGCCTCGAACTCACTGATGAGGCCAGTGGCGAGCCGTTCGAAGAAGAGTTGGAAATGCCCTTGTACCGTGATATCCGCGTACGCGGCGCTGGCGGCCGGGACGAGCGTCCGGTGGTACTGATGAAGGTATGCATGGGCGATACGGTCTACGAGGAGCAGTTCAGCCTGCGCGACCGCGGAGAAATGCACTATCCGCTGTTGCTCGGCCGGCGCAGCATCGGTCATCTGGGTCTGCTCGACGTGACCCGCACCTTCCTCAACAAGCCCGATTGCAAGGACGACGCTGAAGTCATGCGTTATAACGGAGAAGAAGAGGGCGACATCGAGGACGACGAGGCGTGACTCCCGCCGCCCGCTGTGGGCGCTTCAGAACAGCCGGGCGAGCAGGGCGACCACTGCCGTCTCCACTCGCAGGATGCGCGGCCCCAGGTGAATACCCTCGCAGCCGGCCTCGAGCAGTCGCTCCACTTCATGAGGAATGAAGCCTCCCTCCGGCCCGATGAATAGCGCAATGGGCTCGCTGAGGCCCGAGGGGCAGGCCTGGACCATGCCGGGGTGCGCGACGAGTCCACGTCGGGCTTCGAGCAACAGCGGCAGACGTTCTTCTACGAAGGGACGGAAGCCCTTGGCCAGGCTCACCTCGGGTAGCAGCGTATCTCGCGCCTGTTCGAGCCCCAGTACCAGGTGCTCGTGAATCTTTGCCGGGGAGAGCTCCGGCGACTGCCAGTAACTCTTCTCCACCCGACGGGTATGCAGCAACGTGACGTGTTTCACACCCAGGGCGGTGACATGCTCGAGGCTCCTTGCCAGCATGCGCGGGCGCGGCAGGGCGAGCACCAGGTGCACCGGCAGCGCCGGCGGCGGCGGTGTGTCGAGGCCGTCGAGCGTGAAGCGGGCCTCGTCGGCGGTCAGCAGGGTGAGTTCGCCACGACCGATGCCGCCGCCCGCCACACCCAGGGTCAGGGTGTCGCCGACCTGGGCGCGATGGATCTCCCGCAAATGACGCAGACGGCGCGGGTCGCGCAGACATGCCAGCCGGTCGTGTTGGATCTCCTCGGGTGTCAGCAGGATCAGGTTCATCGGGCCTCGTTGGTCGCTTCGATTTGCAAGGAGGGTGGCGCGGTGCACAATAGCAGCCAAGGGCAGTTTGCCTTCCCTACAAGGAGTGTCGCCGTGCGCGTGATTCGCAAGTATGCCAACCGTAGGCTCTATGATACCCAACAGAGCCGCTATGTGACGCTCGAGGATCTGCGGCGCTTGATTCTCGATGAGGAGCCGTTCCGGGTCGAGGATGCCAAGAGCGGAGAGGACCTGACGCGTACCATCCTGCTGTCGATCATCATCGAGCAGGAGCAGGCCGATGGCGAGGCCGAAGTGTTCTCCAACGACCTGTTGGCACAGTTCATTCGTGTCTATGACATGGCCCAGCCATTGCCGCTGGCACGTTATCTGGAGCAGGGCACGCAACTGATGCTCGAACAGCAGAAGCGCATGCAGGACCAGTGGCAGCAGGCCATGCGCCACTCGCCCATGGAGCTGATGCGCGAAATGGCCGAGGAGAACATGCGTTTCTGGCAGCAGGCGATCGGCCAGGGGCAGCCCGGCAAGCCGGGGTCGAAGGAAACGCCGGACAAGAAAGGCAAGGACGACGACAAGACCTCATAGCGGGGCGGCGTGCCGGTCAGCTTTCTGCCATAATGCCGCGACGTTTCCCAGCCGAACACCAGGCTTCGCCTCAGTCGAGCCTGCGTAGCAAGAGACAGGAAAAACAAGCGGATGAAGGTTTTGATCATCGGCGGCGGTGGCCGCGAACATGCGTTGGCCTGGAAAGTCGGCCAGTCACCTCGCGTCGAACGGGTGTTCGTGGCACCCGGCAACGCCGGCACGGCACATGAGGCGGGTCTGACCAACGTCGCCATCGAGGCGACTGAGTTGGAGCGCCTGGTGGATTTTGCCCGTGACGAAGGTATCGCGCTGACCATCGTCGGTCCCGAGGCGCCGCTGGTCGAGGGAGTGGTCGATCGCTTCCGCGAGGCGGGACTGGCCATTTTCGGTCCCACCCAGGGTGCGGCACAGCTCGAGGGCTCGAAGTCCTTCACCAAGGACTTCCTTGCTCGCCACGCCATCCCCACGGCCGCTTACCGCACCTTCACCGAGGTCGAACCGGCGCTGGCCTATCTGGCCGAGCAGGGCGCGCCGATCGTGATCAAGGCCGACGGCCTGGCTGCGGGCAAGGGCGTGATCGTGGCCATGACCCTGGCCGAGGCCGAGGCGGCGGTGCGCGATATGCTCGAGGCCAATGCCTTCGGCGATGCCGGGGCTCGCGTGGTGATCGAGGAGTTTCTCGAAGGTGAGGAAGCCAGCTTCATCGTCATGGTTGACGGCACCACGGTGCTGCCGATGGCCACCAGCCAGGACCACAAGCGTGCACTCGACGGCGACGCCGGCCCCAATACCGGCGGCATGGGCGCCTACTCGCCGGCACCGGTGGTGACCGAGAGCGTGCACGAGCGCATCATGGAGCGGGTCATCATGCCCACGGTGTACGGTATGGCGGCCGAGGGCCATCCGTATACCGGTTTCCTCTATGCCGGCTTGATGATCGACGACGAAGGCAATCCCAAGGTCATCGAATACAACTGCCGCTTTGGCGATCCCGAAACCCAGCCGATCATGCTGCGCCTGCAGTCGGACCTGGCCGAGCTGTGTCTGGCGGGGGCGCTCGGAGAGCTGGCCGGGCAGACTTGCGAATGGGATCCGCATGCCGCCGTGGGCGTAGTGTTGGCAGCGGGCGGCTATCCTGGCAGTTACCGCAAGGGTGACGCGATAGAAGGTCTCGAGGCCGCCGCTATCACCGGCTGCAAGGTGTTCCATGCCGGTACCGCTGAGGACGATCAGGGCCGCGTGGTGACCAGCGGGGGCCGAGTATTGTGCGTTACCGCGCTGGGGCAGGGGGTGTCCCAGGCGCGTGATCTGGCCTACCAGGGCGTGGCGGCAATCCGCTGGGACGGTGTTCAGTTCCGCAGCGACATTGCCTATCGCGCCATCGCCCGCGAGCGACAGGCCAACTGAGTCACCGGCAACCTGCCGCATCGACCAGATAACAATATTCAGGGAGTGGACATGGAGCGTATCAAGCTGGAGTTTCCCGAGTCCGCCATTGTGCACCGGCAACCGCTGTCGGTGCGTATCACCGACATGAACTACGGCCGCCATCTGGGCCATGACTCCTTGGTGTCACTGCTCCACGAGGCCCGCATCCAGGCATTCGGCGCGCTTGGGCTGAGCGAGTGGGACATGGGTGGGTACCCCAGCGTGGTGGTCGACCTCGCAGTGCAGTACCAGTCCGAGGCCCGCTGGCCGGATGCGCTGGTGGTGGAAACCGCGATTCCTGCGCCTGCAGGCAAGGCCATCGTTGTCTATCACCGGGTATGCCATGCCGAAGGCGGCCGCCCGGTGGCCACCGCTCGTCTCAATGTGGTGCTGGTGGATCCGGCCCAGGGGCGTAGCGTCGCCATCCCCGAGGCTGTCGGCCAGGCTATCGCTGGAGTGGAGAGCGCCTGATGTCGCGCGAATACCCGATCATTGCCGTCACCGGCTCGTCAGGCGCCGGTACCACGACGGTGAAACGAACCTTCGAGCGTATGTTCGCCCGTGAGGATGTTCATGCCGCCTTCGTCGACGGCGACGCTTTCCATCGCTATACCCGTGAGGAACTGGCGCGGATCTTCCGCGAAGAGCCGGAACGCAAGAATCAGCTCTCCCATTTCGCCGTGGAAGCCAACCTGCTCGACCGTCTCGAAGCGCTGTTCCACGAGTACGGCGAGCACGGCACCGGCACTTTCCGTCACTACATCCACGCCGAAGACAAGCAGATGATCGAGGCCGGCTACCAGGTCGGCACCTTCACCGAATGGCAGCCGTTGCCCTGCGGCACCGACCTGCTGTTCTACGAAGGCCTGCATGGAGGCCTGGTCACGGCGGGGCACGACATCGCGCGGCACGTCGATCTGTTGGTGGGCGTGGCGCCGACCATGAATCTGGAGTGGATCCAGAAGATCGACCGCGACATCAAGATGCGCGGCTATTCCCAGGAAGCGGTGATCGACACCATCCTGGGACGCATGGACGACTACGTGCGCTACATCCAGCCGCAGTTCTCGCGCACTCACATCAATTTCCAGCGCGTGCCCACCGTGGATACGTCCAATCCCTTCGAGGTTCAGGACATCCCCAACGATGCTGAATCGTTCGTGGTGATCCGTTTCCGCGACCCCTCCACGGTAGACTTTCCCTGGCTGTTGGCAATGATCCAGGACTCCTTCATGAGTCGTCCGCACACCTTGGTGGTGCCCGGTGCAAGGATGTCGCTGGCCATCGAATTGATCCTGGCGCCGCTGGTGCGCCACCTGCTGGCCCAGCGTCGCTTTCGTTGAGAGGGGGCGCTGCTGCGCAACTTCCAGCGGTGACGAGAAAGGAACCCGAACCGATGCAAGACTGCCTGTTTTGCAAGATCGTCAAGCGCGAGATTCCGGCCGACATCGTCTTCGAGGACGAGCAGGTTCTGGCGTTCAATGACATCAATCCCCAGGCGCCCACTCACATCCTGATCATTCCCAAGCAGCACATTGCCACCTTGAACGATATCGAGGAGGCCGATCTGGCCTTGATCGGCCGGCTGCAGTACACCGCAGCCCGGCTGGCCGAGAAGCGCGGCTTTGCCGATGACGGCTACCGCGTGGTGATGAACTGCAATGACCAGGGCGGGCAGACGGTCTATCATATTCATATGCACCTGATGGGCGGTCGTCGCTTTACTTGGCCGGCTGGCTAGCTGGCGCTTTGCGGAGCAATCCGCGCGCGTCGAGGCGTGCGGCGCATCAGGTGCAACTGAATCATGGCGCCACCCAGCAGGGTGGCGCTGCCGTGCTTGCGGCAGCCTTCTGGCGGACGGTGGCAAGTCCGTTCTGCGTATACAACAAGGTTGCGTACAGCCAGGCTTCGTACCGGAAAGCTTCGTACAGGAAAGAGCGAGATGAACCGCAACTATTCCCATGCCGACAACCTGATTCACCAGTTCGATACCGTGCTGCGCACACTGGTGCCGCATGCGGCAGTCGCATCGCGCCCTTCGCCGGCGACTGCAGAAATCCAGGACGACGACATGACCGCCGACGAGCGGCGCCATGCCGCGGGGCTGATGCGGGTCAATCATACCGGTGAGGTATGTGCCCAGGCGCTGTATCAGGGACAGGGCTGTACCGCCAAGTTGCCCGAAGTACGCGATCAGATGGAGCACTCCGCCCAGGAGGAGATCGACCACCTGGCCTGGTGTGACGACCGGCTACAGGAGCTCGACAGCCACACCAGCCTGCTCAACCCGCTGTTCTATGCCGCTTCTTTCGGCCTGGGGGCGGTGGCCGGGGCCGTTGGCGACCGGATCAGCCTGGGTTTCGTCGCCGCCACCGAGGAGCAAGTGGGCAAGCATCTGGAAGAGCACATGGTCAAGCTGCCCGCGGGAGACCGGCGCTCCCGAGCCGTGCTGCGTCAGATGGCCATCGACGAGGCACACCACGCCCAGTTGGCGCTGGAAGCCGGCGGCGCGCGTTTTCCGGCGCCGGTCAAATTCGGCATGAGCCTGATGTCCAAGGTGATGACCAAGAGCGTCTATCGACTCTGAGCAAGAAGTCATGGCAGAGAAGGCCCATCGGTGCTGCGTCACAATGAGCCCAAGAGACTTTCCGTACCGACGGGGTCACTCCGTCCAGAAGCAGAAAGGCCCGCTAGAGCGGGCCTTGTGGTTTCAGAAAATGCCTTGCCGCATCAATCATCGACGATGCTGTAGGAGTGGGTGACTTCGACGCCGCCTTTGGCCAGCATGATCGAGGCGCTGCAGTACTTCTCGGCGGAGAGTTCCACCGCGCGCTTGACCTGGCTCTCCTTGAGATTGCGCCCGCTGACGGTGAAGTGTATGTGGATCCTGGTGAACACCGACGGCACCGTGTCGGCGCGCTCGGCCTCGATGCTGGCCACGCAGTCGGTCACACCGGCACGGGATTTCTCGAGGATCTCCAGCACATCGAAGGAGGTGCAGGCGCCCATTCCCATGAGCAGCATCTCCATCGGGCGCGGGCCGGTATTGCGTCCGCCGTGGTCGGGTGGACCATCGATCACCACGCTGTGACCACTACCCGATTCGGCGACGAACTGACGGCCATCGGTCCACTTGACGCTGGCTTTCATGAGCAAGGTTTCCTTGTCGATACGTTCATGTCGGAGAGCTTACCACTGTGCGGCGCTCGGCTCAGCCCTGCTGCCCGGCCAGCTCCCGCTCCAGCTCGACCAGGCGCTCGGGGGTACCCACGTCGACCCAGCGCCCGCGATGATGGGTGCCGCCGATGCGGCCGGCGTGCATCGCCGCACGCAGCAGCGGGGCCAGGGGAAACTCTCCCGGTGATTGCTCGGCCACCAGTGCCGGGTCGAGCAGGCTGAGCCCGGCGAAGGTCAGGCGCGGTTCGCCTTGGGCGTGTACCCGGCCGGTGTCGTCGAGACGGAAGTCTCCTGCGGGGTGGTGCAGGGGGTTGTCGACCAGTACCAGATGGGCCAGGTCGCCGGCATCGAGCGATGTCAGGGTAGCCGGATCGAAATCGCTCCAGACGTCGCCATTGACCAGCAGGAAAGGCGAATCGCCCAGCAGCGGCAGCGCCTGGAGAATACCGCCGCCGGTCTCCAGCGGGTGTGTTTCCCGGCTCCAGGCGATGTTGACGCCATGCTTGCTGCCATCGCCCAGCGCCGTAATGATCTGCTCGGCACGGTAGCTGACGTTGATCACCACGTCATGAATCCCGGCCGCCGCCAGCCGCTCCAGGTGATGCGCTATCAGAGGCTTGCCAGCCACCGGCAGCAGAGGCTTGGGACAGTGATCGGTCAATGGCCGCATACGCTTACCGAGACCGGCGGCGAGGATCATGGCTCTCATGGCGACTCCGGGGCGGGGGCGATTCCGCTGGGCAGACGTCGCGCCAGAGCGGGGCGGAAGCTGTCCACGAGCCAGTGCTGGAAGGCGGCATGCTCAGGCAGTGAGACGAGGCTCTCCTCGAGATGGGCGAGGAAGTGCGGCAGGCGTTCGAGATAGCCATCGCGGCTGTCGCGCAGGGTCAGGCGGCAGAAGATGCCGAGCACTTTGAGCGCCCGCTGGGCGGCCATGGCCTGGACCTGGCGATGAAAGGTCTCGCTGGCAGTGGAGCTCGGCAGGCGACCGTCGCTGATCGCCTGCTGCCGGAACGCCTCGACCCAGGCGGCGAAGCGCGCGGGGGGGAAGCGGCAGTAGCGTCCGCGCAGCAGCGAGATCAGGTCGTAGCTGATAGGGCCGGCCACGGCGTCCTGGAAATCGATCAGGTAGAGTCGTTCGTCGTGCACCATCAGGTTCATGGCATCGAAATCGCGGTGTACCGTGACCACCGGCTGGGTCAGAGCGGACTCGATCAGCGCCTCACGCAGTTCGTTCCAGCCGGGGGGCAGAGCGGTCTCACCGAGCCACTCGCCGAGGCACCATTCGGGAAAGAGATCCAGCTCGCGGCCGAGCAGGGCGGCATCATAGACCGGCAGGGCTTGAGGGCCGGCGCGGTTCTGCAGCTCATGGATCAATGCCATGGCGCTCTCGTGCCAGGCCAGGGTGTCGGCATGATCGACTCC
The DNA here is from genome assembly GCF_046723295.1 of Halomonas sp. A29. Classification (NCBI taxonomy): domain Bacteria; kingdom Pseudomonadati; phylum Pseudomonadota; class Gammaproteobacteria; order Oceanospirillales; family Halomonadaceae; genus Halomonas; species Halomonas sp. A29. The sequence continues at coordinate 27,185 of NZ_JAXQPR010000001.1, read as the reverse complement.
GGCGAAGAGGCTCTGCAGCGGCGTGTCGCCTAGATCGTCGAGTTCGAGGAAGCCCGCTTCGAGGTCCACCGCATGCAGTGCCGGTACCGGCAGGCCGCCGGCTCGCCAGCGCCGGGCGATCTCGACGAACGGCCGGCTGTCTTCCTGAGCGGGCGGGGCATCCATCAGCATGCGCGAGCGGCCGTCGGGCAGGTGCAGGCGGAAGTAGCGGCGGAAGCTGGCATCGCCTGCGGCCAGGCGCAAGTTCAGCGTTGCGGCAGGCAGCCGATGTTGCACGGCCGCCCAGCGGCGCAAGGCTTCGAATCGCGTCGAGGTATCGTCCGGGTTCATGCGGGCTCCTTGTCGTGCCGGACGGTGCCGGTTGACGCTCGTGGGGCGCCGCCGCATGCTGAGCGATCAGGCGCATACGACAGGCTGTGTGCGGTCTGTATAATACCGATTCTCTTCGCCAAGAACATCGAGGGAACATGGGCAAGCGACATGCAGGAACGGCGTTGGCCGGGCTGTTCACATCCGGCCTGGCGCTTGGCGTGCCACAGGCGCTGGCGCTCGAGCCGTTGCCGGCATGGCAGCTCGACTGGCACCCCTGGGGCGAAGATCGCCCCGCCGAGGCGCTGTGCCGTGGCGTCTATGTGATGCCCGCCTATCGCCTGCCTGCCACCCAGGTGCCCGATCAGGTCCGCTCCGAGTCCGACAGTGCCTATTACGGTGAAGATGGTGAGACCATTCTCGGCGGCGAGGTGATCCTGCGGCGCGGCGATAGCCAGCTCGAGTCGCCGCGGGTGAGCGTGCCGCCGGAGCGTGAGCGAGCCTATGCCGAGGGGCCGCTTGCCCTGCGCGATCTCAATCTGCTGGTGCGCGGCGAGGCCGGGGAGGTTTCGCTGGTCAGCGATGCCGCCAGCGTCGATGCGGCGCATTTCGTGGTACACGACCAGCGTTTGCGTGGCGACGCGATGCAGATGGAGCGACTCGAGGATGGCCGTTTCCGGCTCACCTCGGCGAGTTTCACCACCTGCGATCCCGGCAGCAATCTGTGGCAGCTGGTTACCGGTGATCTGGTACTGGATCGTGAAAGCGGTTTTGGTACTGCGCGTCACGCACGCCTGGAGGTGGGGCGGGTACCGGTGTTCTACTGGCCCTGGGTGCGTTTCCCCATCGACGACCGGCGCCATACCGGCTTCCTGTGGCCCGAGCTGGGGCTGTCGGGTGGTGCGCTGGACTACGCCCATCCGTTCTACTGGAACATCGCGCCCAATCACGATGCCACCATCGTACCGCGCTGGATCAGCGACCGCGGCCTGCTGCTTGGCGGCGAGTACCGCTACCTCTATCCCAGCGATGCCGGCCAGCTCGAAGGGGCCTACATTACCAGTGACGGCGGTGGTTCCAACGACAACCCCAACGACCCCTCGCGGCGCTACGAGGGCGAGGATCGCTGGTATGTCGACTACAGCCACAGGGGACGCTTCGATTCGCGTACCAGCTACAATCTGCGTTACGGTGCGGCCAGCGACGGGCGCTACTTCGACGATTTCGGCAGCCCCTTCGGCGACGACCCCAACAACATGCCGCGCCTGGCCCAGCTCAACTACCGCGGCGATGTGTGGAATCTCGATGCGCGCGCCCAGGGCTACCAGCGTCTGGACGATCCGCTGCAGGATCGCAAGAAGCCCTTCTATCGCCTGCCCAGCCTGACCGCCAATGCGCGCTGGAGCCAGCCCGGGGGGCTGTATCAGCAGTGGCGCTCCAACGTCACCTATTTCTGGCGCGACGTGGACCGCAACCGGGTTCCGCTGCGTGAAGCGGCCGTCGGCACACGTTTGCATCTCTCGCCAGCCACCGGCTGGCGCTTCGACGAGACCTGGGGCCACCTCGAACCCCGTGTGGAATGGCTCTACACCGCTTACGACCTCGACTACGGTGAGCGGGTGACGGATCGCGACACCTCGCTGCAACGTGCGGTCCCGGTCTCTTCGATCGATGGCGGCCTGATCTTCGAGCGCGAGCTGGAACTCGGCGGGCGCGACTATCGTCAAACCCTGGAGCCTCGGCTCAACTACGCCTACGTACCGGCCCGCGATCAGCGTGAATTCCCCGATTTCGACAGCGACGAGCGTGCCTTCTCCTGGAACCAGCTCTGGTCGCCACACCGTTTTTCGGGGTCCGATCGTGTCGGCGACCTCAACCGCCTCTCCTACGGCGCCAGCACTCGCTTCCTGGAGGATGCCAGCGGCCGCGAGCGCTTCATGCTTGGCATGGGCCAGTCGGTCTACTTCGAAGACCGTAACATCGACATGGCGGGCGATCCCGACACCCTGCCTTCACCGGATGCCGACGATGGGGAGCGTCTTTACCAGGCGACCCGGGATCGTTCACCGGTGGTGACGCGGCTCGACTGGCGTATCGACGATCGCTGGAGCACGCACTATGAATTGCTCTATGACGACCAGCGCAGCCGTACCGAGAGAAGCAGTGTGGGTGTCGCCTATCGCGATCCTCGTGGTCACGTGTTGAACCTTGCCTATCGTTGGCAACTCGAAGGGTTCGACCCTTCGGGAGAAGACGAGGACCGCCTGGGTTATGATCGCGAGGAGTACGAGCTCTCCTTTGCCTACAAGGTCAACCCCAGGATTGATCTGATCGGCCTCTACCTGTACGACCATACCAATCGTCGTAGCCTGGATCAGGTGGCCGGTGTGCAGTGGAACGACTGCTGTTATGGACTGCAACTGGTCTGGCGTGAGTGGGTCAACGACAACGACACCGCCAATACCATTAACGATGATTTCAACGAGCGTGGCCTGTTCCTGCGCTTCGTGTTCAAGGGACTGGGCGGCGTCGGCGGCGATGCCGGTGACTACTTCGAGCGGGCCATTCCAGGCTACCGTGCAGCGGCTTTCTGACCGCTGCGGGACGCCTTACAAGTGAGACATATGAGAGGAAAGAGAACCATGCGGATTTCGCCAATTGCCACCCTGGGTGCCCTGGGCATGGCCCTGTGCCTCGGCGCCTTGCCGCTGACAGCCATGGCCCAGGACTTCCGGCCGGTGCAGCGGCAATCACTGGATCGAATCGTGGCCGTGGTGAACCAGCAGGCCATCATGCAGAGCCAGCTCGAGGAGCGTATGGATCAGGCGCGCAGCCAGCTTGCTGCCCAAGGGCAGGGGGTGCCGCCCGAGGCGATGCTGCGTGAACACATGCTGGAGCAGATCATTCTCGAGGAGATCCAACTGCAGATGGCGGCGGACGCCGGGCTCAGCATCGATGACACCGCTCTCAATCGCCAGATTCGCGAAATCGCCGAAAGAAACGGCATGTCCCTCGATCAGTTTGCCGATGCACTGGAGGCGGACGGCCTCACCATGGCGTCGGTACGCGAGGAGATCCGTCGCGAGATGCTGATGCGCGAACTGCACCAGCGACAGGTCGGCGGCCGGGTCAACGTCAGCAATCGTGAGGTCGAGCGTTTCATCGAGCAGCAGGGCGGCAACGTGAGCCAAGACCAGGCGCGCCAGATGGTGTTCCAGCGCAAGGCCAACGAGGCGCTCGACGCCTGGCTGCAGGAGATCCGCGCCGAGGCATTCGTCGACAACCGGCTCGCCAACGGGCGTTGAGCACAGTGGCGAGTTCTGGCCCCGTGCTGGCCGTGACCACCGGCGAGCCTGCCGGTATCGGTCCCGAACTGACCTTGCAACTGGCGCTGGAGGAGCCTCCGCCAGGGCGAGTCGTGGCGATAGGCGATCCTAGGCTGCTGGCCGCACGGGCCGCGCTGCTTGGCCTCGATGTCGGCCTGCTCGAACTTTCACCGGGCGAACCGGTGCCGGCTGCACGGCCCGGCGTACTGCCGGTATGGTCGGTGGCACTGCGTGCACCTTGCCAGCCGGGGCGACTTGCGGTGGCCAACGCCGGCTATGTACTCGAGACCCTCGACGTGGCGATCGAAGCGTGTCGCCAAGGGCATGCCGATGCCATGGTCACGGCCCCACTGCACAAGGGCGTGATCCTCGATGCCGGCCATGCCGGCTTTCGCGGCCACACCGAGTACCTGCGTGATGCCTGCGGCGTCGACGAGGTAGTGATGATGCTGGCCACCGACAGCGCCCTGCATGCAGCGCAGCCCGGTTGGCAGGGCGCTACGGCGCTGCGGGTGGCCCTGGCCACCACCCACCTGCCGCTGAGTGAGGTGGCAGGGGCCATTACCGGACCAGGCCTCGAGAGTATCCTGCGTATCCTGCACGCCGACCTGGTGCGCTGGTTCGGCGTTGCCGCACCGCGCATCGCCGTATGTGGACTCAATCCTCACGCAGGGGAGGGTGGGCACTTGGGGTGTGAGGAGATCGAGGTGATCGAGCCTTGCCTCGAACGCCTGCGCGACGAAGGCTTCGCCCTTGACGGACCGCTGCCGGCCGATACCCTGTTCACGCCACGTCACCTGGCCGGCGTCGATGCCGTGCTGGCGATGTATCATGACCAGGGCCTGCCGGTACTCAAGTATGCCGGCTTCGGTCGTGCTGCCAACGTCACCTTGGGGCTGCCGATAGTGCGCACCTCGGTGGACCATGGCACGGCGCTGGACCTGGCCGGCCGTGGCCTGGCCGATGCAGGCAGCCTGCGGGTTGCCGTGGCACTGGCCGCCCAAATGGCAGGCCGCTGCTCGACCGCGACAACTTCCTGACGAACGCACAGACAAGGATTCATTGAATGGCATCGCGCCCGCCGGTCCATCGCGCTCGCAAGCGCTTCGGCCAGAACTTCCTGCGTGACCCCGGCATCATCTCGCGAATCGTGCGCGCCATTGCGCCGCGCCCCGACGATCGGCTGGTGGAGATCGGCCCGGGCCAGGGTGCCTTGACCGAGCCGCTGATAGCAGCGGCAGGTGGCCGGCTTGAAGTGATCGAGCTGGATCGTGACCTGATCCCGGGCCTGCGCGTGCAGTTCTTCAACTATCCTGACTTCGTCGTGCATGAGGGCGATGCGCTGAAGTTCGACTTCCGCGCCCTGCGCGGCGAGAGCGAGCCGCTGCGGGTGGTAGGCAATCTGCCCTATAACATCTCGACGCCGCTGATCAGCCACCTGCTAGAAGCTGGCGATGCCATTGCCGACATGCACTTCATGCTGCAGAAGGAAGTAGTGGAGCGCCTGGCTGCCGAACCGGGCGGTGCCGACTGGGGGCGGCTCTCGGTGATGGCGCAGTACCGCTGTCGCGTCGACGACCTTTTCACGGTGCCGCCGGAGGCGTTCGTGCCGCGTCCCAAGGTGGACTCGGCCATCGTGCGGCTGACGCCTTTCGTCGAGCTGCCATGGCCTGCCAAGGACGAGGCGCTGCTGTTCAATGTCGTGCGCCAGGCCTTTGGCCAGCGACGCAAGACCCTGCGTAATAACCTCAAGGGACTGATCGAGGGCGAGGCCATGGCGGAACTCGGTATCGACCCCGCGCGGCGGCCCCAGACCCTTACCGTCGAGGAGTTTGTTCGCATCGCCAACTACCTGGCCGCTACGGAGGCGACGTCATGACCCAGACGCCGGACATGCCACTGGAACGGGAAGTGCTGGTCGACGTGGAGCCCGCCTTTCGCGACGACGAGTCCTCACGCGACGAGTCGCGCTACGTGTTCAGCTATACCGTGACGATTCACAACCACTCCAAGCGCAGCGTGCAACTGCTGGCGCGGCACTGGCGCATTACCCAAGGCAGCGGCAAGGTGCAGGAGGTTCGCGGCAAGGGTGTGGTGGGGCAGCAGCCGATGATCGGCCCGGGGCAGACGTTCCGCTATACCAGCCGGGCGATTCTCGATGGCCCGGTGGGCGTGATGGAAGGGGCATACACGTGCGTCGATACGGCCAGCCAGCGACCCTTCGAAGTCACCATCGCCCCCTTCCGCCTGGCCGGCCCCAACCAGGTACACTGACCGCATCGGTCCGGGGTGGCCTGCGGGTTGCCTGGGTTTCCACACCAAGCTGCAAGGAAAGTGCCCATGACCGCCTACGCCATCGGAGACTTGCAGGGCTGCCACGCCGAGTTCGTCGAGCTGCTTGAGCGAATCGACTTCGATCCCGACTGCGACCGCCTGTGGCTGGCCGGCGACCTGGTCAATCGTGGCCCCGAGTCGCTCGCCTGCCTGCGTGAGGTGCGTGCGCTGGGCGATGCCGCGCTGACCGTGCTCGGCAATCACGACCTGCACCTGCTTGCAGTGGCACGCGGTGGAGCACGGCTCAACCGCAAGGATACCCTCGATGACATCCTGGCCGCCCCCGACCGCGAGGCGCTACTCGACTGGCTGCAGTCGCGGCCGCTGCTGGTGCGCGAGACCTTCGACGGACAGGGTGATACCGTGATGACCCATGCCGGACTGCTGCCGCAGTGGTCGTTGCCAGAGGCGGCCGGACTTTCCAGCGAGGTCGAGGAGAGGCTCGGCAGCGAGCGCAGCGGCGACTTTCTCGAGCGAATGTACGGCAACGAGCCGGCCTGCTGGCAGGCGTCGCTCGACGGCATCGATCGCCTGCGGGCCATCGTCAACGTGCTGACGCGGATGCGCTTCATCAATGCCGACGGCTGCCTCGACTTCAGTGCCAAGGAGGGGCTCGACAGCGCTCCTGCCGGTTTCGCTCCCTGGTTCCGTTATCCTCGCCCTGACGACGTGCGCCTGCTGTTCGGCCACTGGGCGGCCCTGGAGGGGCATGCCGAGGGTGCGCGGGTGCGCGTCGAGGCGCTGGATACCGGCTGCGTATGGGGCGGTAGCCTCATTGCGTTAAACTTCGCCACCGGCGAGCGCATCGGCGTGCCCAGTCGCCAGCGCCGCTGATCATACCTGCTACTTGGGAGGCCTCATGCCGACCCCCCCATTCCAACACCTGACGATCGATACGCTAACGGCCTGGCTCGACGCCGAGACAGCGCTGACGCTGGTCGATATTCGTGACTCCGGGAGCTTCGGTGCCGGACACATCCCTGGTAGTCGTCATCTCGATAACGACAGCGTGCCGGCGCTGCTCGAGGCCGCGCCGCGCGAGCAGCCGCTCGTGGTGGTGTGCTACCACGGCCACTCCAGCCAGCAAGCCGCGGCCTGGCTGGCAGGGCAGGGCTTCGCCGAGGTCTACAGCCTCGATGGCGGCTTCACCGAATGGGAGTACCGCCTGCCTGAAAGAGTGGAGCGTGGTCGCCCATGAGTGGAGTGCGGGACCGCTGCCTCGAAGGCCTCGCGGTCTACCGCGTGGGTGGGGCGGTGCGCGACGCTCGGCTTGGCTGGCCCACCGTCGATACCGACTGGGTGGTGGTGGGGGCGACACCGAAAGAGATGCAGCGCCGCGGCTTCCGTCCGGTGGGGCGCGACTTCCCGGTCTTCCTGCACCCCGCAACTCACGAGGAGTACGCTCTGGCTCGCACTGAGCGCAAGTCCGGCCATGGCTACACCGGCTTCGAGGTGCACGCCAGCCCCGACGTGACGCTGGAGGAGGATCTGGCCCGCCGTGACTTGACCATCAACGCCATGGCCGAGACCCCGGAGGGCAAGCTGGTCGACCCCTATGGCGGTCAGCGGGATCTCCATGACAAGTTGCTGCGCCATGTCTCGCCGGCCTTCGTCGAGGACCCGCTGCGCGTGCTGCGGACCGCGCGCTTCCTGGCGCGTTATGCCGGGCTCGGCTTCGACATCGCCGGGGAGACCCGCTCGCTGATGCGCGAGCTGGCCGAGAGCGGTGAGCTTTCTCACCTGGTGGCCGAGCGGGTCTGGACCGAGACCGAGAAGGCGCTGGGCGAGCCCGAGCCGGCGGTCTACTTCCGCACCTTGCTGGACTGCGGGGCGCTGCCGGTGCTGATGCCGGAGCTCAGTGCGGATGGTCCGGCGTTGGAATCCGCATTGGCAAGGCTCGATAGCCTGCCCGATGGCATGCCCGACGAAGAACGCCCCCGCTGGCGCTGGGCGCGCTTGGTGGAGCATCTCGAAGAGGACCGGCAGGCGGGGCTGGCCGAACGCCTGCGCCTGCCGCGAATCTATCGCGACCTGGGGCGCCAGGCGGCGCTGACCCGTCAGCTGCGTCAGCAGGCGTCGCATGGTGCGAATGACGTCAAGGACTGGCTGGACGGTATCGATGCCTGGCGGCGCAGCGAGCGCGTGGAACCCTTGCTCGCGCTGCTGGCACTGGATGCCCCGGCACTCGCCGCGACGCTCACACGAGCCTGGCAGGCGGTATCGCGACTCGAGGCGAAAGCCCTGGTGGCGGAAGGTTTTCATGGCGGTGAATTGGGCGCGGAGCTGGCCCGTCGTCGTCGGGCCATACTCGAGAGGGAGCTGGTGCAACCGTAGGCCTGCTGAATCCATGCTGCCCCGGTCGCCTGGGCCTAGCTCGACGTACTGCGCTGCCAGTCGAGCTCGACCGGCCACAGGCGTTGCTCGCCAGGCTTGAATTCCGACCATAGCTTGGCGTAGGTCCGCCCGACCTCTGGATGCGGTGTATCCGGCAGTAGTTCTGAGAGCGGTAGCAGCACGAAGGCGTGGTGAAGGATCTCGTCGCGCGGCAGCATGACGCCGTCGTGCTCGCCGACCAGGTCGCCCACCGTCAGCAGGTCGATGTCCAGCGTTCGCGGGCTGAACTTGGGCGTGCCCGGACGTCGGCCGTGTTCGCGCTCGATGCGCTTGCACCAGGCCTGAAGCTCCCCGACCGACCAGTCGCTGTGAAATACCGCCACCAGATTGAAGAAGTTGCGGCCATCCTCGAAGCCGACCGGTTCGCTTTCATAGACACGCGATACGGCAATGTCGTCGAAGGCGGCGGCGAGGGCATCCAGGCACGCCCGAATGTGGCGTTCGCGGTCGATGTTGCTGCCGATGCTGACGCTTACCTGGGTCATCGAGCGCTCCCCGGGCGAGTGCCGCGTTCGATGCGCACGCCCACAGCGGCGGCGGCGGGTACGGCGCCTGGCTTACGCAGTGTCAGCCGCAACCATGGCACGCCGAACTCGTCGATGAGCAACTGGGCAAGACGTTCGGCGAAGGTTTCCACCAGGGCGAAGTCGTGTTCGTCGGCGAAGCGGGCGATGCGCTGGCTGATGGCAGCGTAGTCGAGTGTCTTGGTCAGGTCGTCGTCAGTCGCCGCCGGGCGGATGTCGGTAGCCAGTTCCAAGTCAAGCGTCAGGCGCTGGCGAATGGTGCGCTCCCAGTCGTAAACACCAATCACCGTCTCGAACTCGAGCGACTCGATCAGTATGCGGTCCATGCGCGGCCCCTGAGAAAAAGGAGGCCCGATTGTACTGAGCGAGGCGCGCGATTGACAGGCTTGCGGCGCTGTCCCCGGGGCGCCGGGACTGGCAGAATCCATTGAGGTGCATGGAGAGCGTGGAGGGCAGTTTGGGCGAAGCTTGGTTGCCGCTGTTGGGCCTGTCGCTGCTGGGCTATCTCAGCGGTTCCTGGCTGGGTGCGCTGTGGGTCTGCCGTCTGGCGGGCGTCGGCGACCCACGCCAGGAAGGCTCCGGTAATCCCGGTTTCTCCAACGTGCTGCGGCTGCACGGCTACCGCTTGGCCGTGGCGACCCTGCTGCTCGATGCCTGCAAGGGCATGCCGGTGTTGTGGCTGGCCATGGCGCTTGGCATGGCGCCATGGGCTCAGGGCGCAGTGGGGCTGGCCGTGCTGCTGGGGCACAGCTATCCGCCCTGGCATCGCTTCCGTGGCGGCAAGGCGGTGGCCAGTGCCTTTGGCGTACTGCTGGTGCTGACGCCCTGGGTCGCGCTGTGCTGTGCCGTGCTATGGGTGTTGCTGGCCTGGCGGGTGCGCACCGCGGCCGTGGCGTCGCTGGCCAGCGCCGGGGTCGCTCCGTTGGCCAGTGTGTGGTTGGCCCCGGACTACGTGCTGGTGGTGATGGCCTTCACCGGGCTGGTGCTGTTGCGCCATCTGCTCAATATTCGGCGCCTCAAGGTAGGCGATGAGCACACGCTTTGAGTTCCGGGTGAATCTGGCTCAGGCGGGGGCTTCCAAGGTTGCCATCGGCCAGCGTGGTACCGCTTTCATACTGCCGATCACGTCGCGCTCTCCGGCCAGCAGTCGCTGTGCACCGGCGAAGGCGATCATGGCGCCGTTGTCGGTGCAGAACCTGCCGCGGGGGTAGTAGACCTGCGCGCTACGCTTCTCTGCCTCGCGCTCGAGGCGCTCGCGCAGGCGCAGATTAGCACTGACCCCGCCGGCCATCACCAGGCGTTTCAGCCCGGTGTCATCCAGCGCCCGGCGGCACTTGATCACCAAGGTATCGACCACGGCCTCCTCGAAGGCCCGAGCCACGTCTGCGCGCGCCTGCTCGTCGAGCTCGCTGTTCCGTTCCAGTTGGCGAAGGGTGGTCAGGGTATGCGTCTTGAGCCCGGAGAAGCTGAAGTCGAGGCCGGGTCGGTCGGTCATCGGGCGTGGGAAGCGAAAACGCCCTGGATTGCCGCTCTCGGCCAGCCGGGCAACCTGGGGGCCGCCGGGATAGCTCAAGCCAAGCATCTTGGCGGCCTTGTCGAAGGCTTCACCGGCGGCATCGTCGACCGATTCTCCTAGCAGGCGATACCGGCCAAGCCCCTGGACTTCCACCAGCTGGGTATGACCGCCGGAAACCAGCAGTGCCACGAAGGGAAAGGTGGGCGGAGACTCCTCCAGCATGGGAGCCATGAGATGACCTTCCATGTGATGCACGCCGAGCACCGGGATGGCTAGGGCGCGTGCCATGCCATGGGCGGTGCTGGCGCCGACCATCAACGCGCCGACTAGTCCCGGCCCGGCGGTGTAGGCGATGCCATCCAGCTCGTGGCGGGTCATGCCGGCCTCGTCGAGTACCTGCTGGATCAGTGGCAGCAGGCGCCGGGTGTGGTCGCGCGAGGCGAGCTCCGGCACCACGCCACCATATTCGGCATGCATGGCGACCTGGCTGTAGAGGGCGTCGGACAGCAGGCCGCGGTCGGTGTCGTAGATTGCGACGCCGGTCTCGTCGCAGGAGGTCTCGATGCCAAGGACTCGCATGGGCAGGCTCGTGAAGAGTGAAAGCCGGCATTCTAGCAAATCGGGGCGTTGCCATCCCGCTTCTGGCACGCGGAATTTGCAATGCTTGGTGTCGCCGACTAAACTACTGTGCGCTGTACAATTGGGTCGTGTGCCCAGACTAGGGTATGCGTTCAAACCGAACTCAAGATTCTAAGGTAGGTGAGTGCTTAATGCCTTCTGTCAAAGTACGTGATAACGAGCCGTTTGACGTCGCGCTGCGTCGCTTCAAGCGTTCCTGTGAAAAAGCCGGCATCCTCTCCGAAGTGCGTCGTCGCGAGCATTACGAGAAGCCGACTGCAGAGCGCAAGCGCAAGGCAGCCGCCGCGGTGAAGCGTCACGCCAAGAAGCTCCAGCGTGAGCGCAAGCGTTTCGAACGGCTCTATTGATCCGTACTAACGGGGTGCCGACGCCTTGGGCATCGGTGCTCCTGGAAGGATGACCAAGCGGCTGCCGTCAGGTGGCCGCTTGTTTTTCACGCCCCGCTCCACTTCATACTTCTACTATCCCAACGGGAGGTGGCGAGACCTGCATGGCCGGCCAGATCCCTCAGCGTTTCATTGATGACTTGCTGGCGCGTGTCGACGTGGTCGAAGTGGTGGGTGAGCGAGTGCAGTTGAAGAAGGCTGGGCGTAACTATTCCGGCCTGTGCCCCTTCCATCAGGAAAAGACGCCATCGTTTACCGTCAGTGCCGACAAGCAGTTCTACCACTGCTTCGGCTGCGGTGCCCATGGCAACGCCCTGCGCTTCCTGATGGAGTACGACAAGCTTCGTTTTCCCGAGGCGGTAGACCAGTTGGCTTCGCGAGTTGGGCTCGAGGTGCCGCGAGAGGGTGCCGACGATCCGCGCGCCCAGGCGCGTGAACGCAAGCGTCAGGAAGGGGTCAACCTTCTAGAGCTGGCGGCCAGCTTCTATCGTGAGCGGCTGAAGATGTCCGAAGGGCAAGCGGCACGGGAGTACCTGGCCCGACGCGGCCTCTCGGAAGAGGTGCAGCGGGATTTCGGTATCGGTTATGCCCCGGACGATTGGGAAGCGCTCAAACGCCACCTGAGTGCCCGGGACATAGTGGAAGCGGTGCAGATCGAATACGGCCTGCTGGTGCAGCGCGAAGATACCGGGCGGACCTATGACCGCTTTCGCGACCGGGTGGTCTTCCCAATTCGCGACGTGCGGGGACGCACCATCGCCTTTGGCGGCCGGGTGCTCGGCGATGCCAAGCCCAAGTACCTGAATTCGCCCGAGACGCCAGTCTTTCACAAGGGGCGTGAGCTCTACGGGTTGTTCGAAGCCCGGCAGGCCAATTCGCGGCTGGAACGAGTGGTCATCGTCGAGGGCTACATGGACGTGGTGGCATTGGCCCAGTTCGGCATCCGCAATGCCGTCGCCACGCTGGGTACTTCCACCAGCGAGGAGCATCTGGCTCGGCTGTTTCGCATGGTCAGTGAGGTGGTGTTCTGCTTCGACGGCGACAAGGCGGGGCGCCAGGCGGCCAGTCGCGCGCTGGAAGCCGTGCTGCCGCAGATGATCGACGGGCGTGAGGCGCGCTTCCTGTTCCTGCCCGAGGGTGAAGACCCGGATACGCTGGTGCGCCGTGAAGGGCGTGAGGCCTTCGAAGATCGCATCACCTGCGCCAGTCCGCTGTCGGAGTTCCTGTTCGACCAGGCGGCAAGGGGGCGCGATCTGGCGCGGGTCGAGGATCGCGAGCGTTTTGCCAGCCAGGTGTTAAAGGCGGCGAGCCGCCTGCCCCAGGGCATGTTGCAGACGGTATTGCTGGGAGAGCTTGCGCGCCGTACCGGGGTCGATCAGTCGCGCTTCGAAGCGCTTCTGGCGAAGGAAGAGAGCATGGCGGTGACACCGGCCGAGCCAAGCGTTGCGCCTGCACAGGCTCCTGTTGGTCGGGGCGCGGCGAACGATGTGCAGCAGGCCAAGAGCGGATCGCTGGGGTTGGTGGCACGGGTGATACAGCTGCTGGTACATGAGCCGTCGTTGGTCGAGCGTTTGCCCGCGGAGGACGATTGGTGTCCCGAGGGGGATGAGGACGCCGCGCTGTGCCTGGAGCTGGTGCGACTGTTGCGTGCCGGCCGCTATCGCAGCCCGCAGGTGGTGCTGGCTCACTTCCAGGGCAGTGCCCAGGGGCAGCGGTTGGCGGTGCTGGCCCGACGCGAGCTGCTGATTCCGCGTGATACGCGGGGCAAGGAGTTGGAAGGGCTTGTCGACTACCTCCAGCGCCATCGCCAGAGGCAGTCACCGCAGGAGGAGTTCGAGGCCTTGCTGGCGAGGGAGCGCGGCGGCGAGCGTTTGCCGCTCGAGGCGAGGCAGCGTCTGCAGGAATTACTGGTTGAGCTGATGCGTTAGCCGGCGGGGGTTGTTTTCTCGCTTCCCAGCCCCACATGGGGAAGGGCAGGCCGCTGTCGGCATAACCGTTAAAACTAACATACCTGAGTGTTTGAGCAAATGGGGCCGTACTGGCGGGCCCGTGTGGTTTCCCGCTATACTATTGGGCTTCATGAGTTTTCTCCACCCCAGCGCTTCAGGTGCTTCATTCTTCTTCGTCGAGATAGGGTTTCTATGGCTGGAAATGCGCAGCAGCAGTCACGTCTGAAGGAGTTGATCGCGCGTGGCAAGGAACAGGGCTACCTGACCTATGCCGAGGTCAACGACCACCTTCCCGAGGATATTGCCGATCCCGATCAGGTAGAAGACATCATCGGCATGATCAATGACATGGGTATCAGCGTCGTCGAGGAGGCTCCCGACGAAGATACCTTGATGATGTCCGATCACTCCGCCGACGAGTCGGCTGCTGAAGAAGCCGTGGCTGCCCTGGCAGCGGTGGAGAGCGACGTGGGCCGCACCACCGACCCCGTGCGCATGTACATGCGCGAGATGGGTACCGTGGAGCTCTTGACCCGCGAGGGTGAGATCGAGATCGCCAAGCGTATCGAGGAAGGTACGCGCGAGGTTATGTCGGCCCTGGCCTGGCTGCCCGGCGCGGTAGACTCGATTCTCGAGGCCTACGATGCGACTCAGAACGAAGAGGCGCCTGGCCGTCTCTCCGATCTCTTCTCTGGCTTCATCGATCCTGACGAAGGCATTCCCGGCGTGGCCGAGGCCGAGGTTCCCGAGGAGGAGCTCAGCGCCGTTGGCGATGACGACGACGCCAGCGACGACGATGACGAGGATGCCGGCGAGGCGGAGGAGGAGAGCTCCGGCGGTCCCGACCCTGAAGAGGCCAAGGCTCGCTTCGAGCAGATCCGCGAGCAGAACGAGCTGGTGCGTGAGGCGCTTGCCAAGCACGGCCGGGGCAGCGCGGAAGCTCAGGTCGAGATGGAGCGTCTGGCCGAGCTGTTCTCGCCGATCAAGCTGGTGCCCAAGCACTTCGAGCGCCTGGTCGGCCAGGTGCGCATCAGCGTCGAGCAGGTGCGCGCCCAGGAAAAGGCAGTGATGCAGCTTTTCGTCAAGAAGGCCAAGGTGCCGCGCAAGAGCTTCATCAAGGCGTTTCCCGGCAACGAATCGCGCCAGGAGTGGATCGACGAATTCATGGGCAATCACGCCAAGTTCGCCGAGCGCCTGGAGCCGCTGCGCGCCGATATCCAGCGCTCCCAGCGTCGTATCGCCTTCGAGGAGGACATGGTCCAGTTGCCGGTGTCTGAGCTGAAGGAGATCAACCGCAGGCTCTCCATCGGCGAGGCCAAGGCGCGCCGGGCCAAGAAGGAGATGGTCGAGGCCAACCTGCGCCTGGTGATCTCGATCGCCAAGAAGTACACCAACCGCGGCCTGCAGTTCCTCGACCTGATCCAGGAAGGCAACATCGGCCTGATGAAGGCGGTGGACAAGTTCGAATACCGCCGTGGCTACAAGTTCTCGACCTATGCCACCTGGTGGATTCGCCAGGCGATCACCCGCTCGATCGCCGACCAGGCGCGCACCATTCGTATCCCGGTGCACATGATCGAGACCATCAACAAGCTCAACCGCGTGTCGCGGCAGATGCTGCAGGAGATGGGTCGCGAACCGACGCCCGAAGAGTTGGGTGAGCGCCTCGAGATGCCCGAGGACAAGGTGCGCAAGGTGCTCAAGATCGCCAAGGAGCCGATCTCCATGGAGACGCCCATCGGCGACGACGATGACTCGCACCTGGGCGACTTCATCGAGGACAGCACCATGCAGCTGCCGGTCGACCTGGCCACCGGCGAGGGCCTGATCGAGGCGACGCGTAACGTGCTGGGCGGCCTTACCGCGCGTGAGGCCAAGGTGCTGCGCATGCGCTTCGGCATCGACATGAACACCGATCACACTCTCGAGGAAGTCGGCAAGCAGTTCGACGTCACTCGCGAGCGGATTCGTCAGATCGAGGCCAAGGCACTGCGCAAGCTGCGCCACCCGAGTCGCTCGGAGCCGCTGCGCTCGTTCCTCGACGAGTAAGCTGGAGCGCTCCTGAGCCTGGAGCTCCCGATGAAAGAAGCCCATGGCCGTGCGGCCATGGGCTTCTTGCGTTCTGGCTCGTCGCCAGCGGTGGGGGTGGTTCGTCAAAGCACGTAGTGAGTGGCAGATCCCGGTCCTACCGGCAGGCCGAACAGGAACACCCAGGCGAAGAACAGCAGGCTCCAGCCGATCAGCATGAACAGGGTGTAGGGCAGCATCAGCGCCACCAGTGTGCCGATGCCCAGATCCTTCCGGTAGCGGGCCGCCACCGCCATGATCAGGCCAAAGTAGCTCATCATCGGGGTAATCAGGTTGGTCACCGAGTCGCCGATACGATAGGCGGCCTGAATCACTTCCGGCGCGTAGCCCATCAGCATCAGCATCGGCACGAAGATCGGTGCGGTCACCGCCCATTGGGCCGAGGCGCTGCCCAGTGACAGGTTGACGAAGGCGCACATCAGGATGAACAGGGCGAACAGCAGCGGGCCACCCAGGCCCATGGTCTGCAGCAGGTCGGCGCCGGCCACCGCGATCACCGTGCCGAAGTTGCTCCAGTTGAACAGCGCCACGAACTGGGCGGCGAAGAACACCAGCACGATATAGAGTCCCAGGCTGCTCATGCTGCGCGCCATGGCATCGACGATGTCGCGGTCGCCGCGCATGGTGGCGGCAAGCCTGCCGTAGACGAAGCCGAGCACGGCAAAGGAGACCGCCACGATCACCACGATGCCGCTTAGAAAGGGGGATCCGCCGATGGCCCCTGTTTCCTGATGGCGCAGGATGCCATTGGCAGGTATCACCATGGCTGCCAGCACTGCCACGATGGCCAGCGTGGCGATCCCGGTCCCCTTTAGGGCGCGCTTCTCAGTGGTCGAGAGTCCCTCCATGCGCTGATCGTCGATATCGTCCACGGCGTAGGCGGCATCGAACTTGCCGAGCTTTGGCTCGACGATGCGCTCGGTAACCAGGCCGCCGATCAGCGTGACGACGAAGGTACTGGCAATCATGAAGAACCAGTTGGCTTCTGCGCCCACGCTGTAGCTCGGATCGAGCAGGCGCGCGGCTTCCTGGGTGATGCCGGAGAGCAGCGGGTCGACAGTGCCGATCAGCAGGTTGGCGCTGTAGCCTCCAGATACACCGCAGAAGGCCGCGGCCAGGCCTGCGAGCGGGTGGCGCCCCAGCGAGTGAAAGATCATTGCTGCCAGCGGGATCAGTACGACATAGCCGAGCTCGGCGGCCATATTGGACATGATGCCGGCAAACACTACGGCGTAGGTGACGATTCGCGGCGAACGATCCAGCACCAGCGCGCGCATGCTGGCCGAAAGCAGGCCCGAGTGCTCGGCGACGCCAACGCCAAGCATGGCGACCAATACGGTGCCGAGCGGCGCAAAGCCGGTGAAATTGGTCACCATTTCGGTGACCAGCCGGCGCAACCCCTCGGCATTGAGCAGTGAATTCACCGCAATGAACTCACCTTCGTTGGCTGGGCGCGGGTCGGCGACCGAGACGTCCAGGGCGCCTGCGATACCGCTGGCCACGATCACGATGAGACAGAGCAGGGCGAACAGGGTCACGGGGTGGGGTAGCAGGTTGCCGAGCCACTCCACCCCGTCGAGGAAGCGGTGGAACATTCCTTTCCGTAGCCGCTCGCGACGGTTTGCGTAATTTGACATTGGAAAATGCTCTTTTAGTACGGATATTGCAGTGAATTATTTTGCCCAATGGGCTTGGCGCGCGACATTACTTTGATATGGCGCCGTCTGCAAATCGACTTTAGAGGCACGGAAGCACGAAAGACCGTGTTGCCCTTCGGGGGAGGGGGTCGGCAGGCTGAGAGTACAGGTCAGTGCCGGGCCATGCACCAGCGCCTGGCCAGCAGCACCAACTCGATGATGGCGATCAGGATCAAAGCGTAGCCGAGCAGTTCCACCATCTCCTCTGCGGCGTTCTTGAAGCTGCGCAGGTAGCTCTCCTGCATGATGGCCTGCCACAGGCTCTGGCGTCCGAACAGGCGGGAGAAGACATAGGTCACCAGCACGCCGCTGGCAAACAGGCCGAAGGAGAAGGTGTTGGAATAGTGGCGGAATTCATCGGCGAACCGATGTCGACGGCGTATGACCAGGGCCAGGGCGGGAAGAACGATCAAGGCAACCAGTACTTTCCAGGCGTGGCGAGCGACGCGGGTGTCGAGCCAGTAGTCCTGCTCGCGAATCAGCGAGCTGGCAATGAAGGCGAACATCAACAGGGTGACGGTGGGAAGCGCACGCTGCACCTGACGCACGTAGAATAACAGGGCAGCCGAGGTCGCCAGAACGAGGCTTTGTGCCAGTTCCACCAAGCCATATTCCGTGAAACGGCTTTGCGGGAAATAAGCAGCTTCCAGGTAGGCTAGCTGGCCGCATCCGGCGATGAACAGGACGTAGAGCCCTGCGCGCAGGCTGGCGGCGGTGAAGCCGATCGGCCAGGCGTTTCGGGGTGCTGAGGAGGGCATGGACAAGGTCGCTATCGAGACATACACGAATGCATGTCATTTTAATGACTCCTGCATGAATAGGCTAGATAGCGGCTGGCAAATTGGCGTGTCGCTGGGCTTCTTCCACGATCCAGTCGTGCACCGCGGCCACGCGACGATCATCGAGCGCGCCGCTGGTATGTACGATGCCGTAGCGCTTACCAGTCGGAATGCGAGCGGCGAAGGGGGCGATCAGGGCGCCGGTGCTGAGCTCATTGGTCAGCAGTGCCTGACGCGCGATGGCTACGCCCATGCCGGCAATAGCGGCTTCCATTGTCAGCCGGTGGCGGTTGAAGGTATAGCCGCGGCGCACGTTGAGCGGCGGGGCTTCGATGGCCTGCAGGTAGTGTTCCCACTCGGCATAGGGGTGCCCGCCGCGCCAGGCGGTAATGTCGTGAAGCAAGGGATACCAGGCCAGCTCCTCGGGGCCTGACAGGGGCGGGCGGCGGCGCATCAAAGCCGGGGCGCAGACGGGAAAGATCACCTCTTCCATCAATGGCGTGATGGCCAGTCCCGGGTAGTGGCCATCGTTGAGATCGATGGCCAGGTCGAACTCTCCCTCGCGCAGCGACAGGCTGCTGTCCTCGGCGATGACCTGAAGCTCGATGTCGGGGAAGCGCGCCTGCAGGCGCGGCAGTCGTGGCATCAGCCACTTGCTGAGGAATGCCGGCACGCTGCGCAGGCGGATGATGCCGCTCATCACGCCGCTGCGCAGGCGCTTCACCTCGAGGCCGACCGATTGATAGGCCTCGTCGACCACCGCGGCCAGGCGCTTGCCCTCTTCGGTGAGCTCCAGGCGTCGTGGCAGGCGACGAAACAGCTTGAATCCCAGCCGCTCCTCGAGCTGCTTGATCTGCTGGCTCACCGCGCCGGTGGTGACATGCAGCTCTTCCGCCGCCCGTGTGAAGGAGAGGTGGCGGGCGCTGACGGCGAAGACCTTCAGCCAGGCATGGGTCTGGGCATGGAGCAGGCGATTCATGGTTTAGTTTTACTATAGGAGTGAGCAGTTATTTTCGTTTGCCGCTCGATGTATTCACGCTCAACATAAGGCCATTCATGCCGTGAAGGCAAACATGTTTTAGCTAGGCTGATCCATCGGTGGGTGACTTCTCATAGTGAGGCACTCGGTGGCTGCCCGGCGACCGATGAGGTGACTTATGGCAATCAGCGTCTTCGACCTGTTCAAGATCGGCATTGGGCCCTCCAGCTCCCATACCGTGGGGCCGATGCGGGCCGCCTACGACTTCGTTCAGGTGCTGCGTGAGCGTGACCTGCTCGAACGGGTAGCCCGGGTCGAGGTGAAGCTGTTCGGCTCCTTGAGCGCCACCGGCAAGGGGCACGCTACCGACCGCGCCGTGATCATGGGGCTGATGGGCGAGCGCCCCGACCGGATCGATCCCGCCATCGTCGCACCCTGTATCGAGGAGCTGCTGGAGGCGAGCACCCTGCTGCTCGACGGTCGCCTGGCGATTCCCTTCCTCTGGGCGCGCGACATGCAGTGGTACGAAGAGTGCCTACCCTATCACCCCAATGCCATGACGCTGGTGGCCCATGGTCATGGCGAGGAGCTGTGGCGCAACACCTACTATTCGGTGGGCGGTGGCTTCGTCATCGACGAGGATCAGGCCGAGCGGGGAGAGCTGGACCAGGACAACACCACGTTGCCCTACGACTTCAACTCGGCGGCTGAACTGATGGCGCTGTGCCGCATGCACGACATGCGCATCAGCGAGCTGATGCTCGAGAACGAGAAGGCCTGGCGTAGTGAAGCCGAAGTGCGCGATGGTCTGTGGCAGATCTGGCAGGCCATGCAGGCCTGTGTCGACAAAGGCTTGCAGCAGGAGGGCGTTTTGCCTGGCGGGCTCAACGTCAAGCGCCGCGCGGCTTCATTGCATCGTCGCCTGCTGGCAACGAGTGACGACCAGAGTCTGATCGCTACCACCTTCGGTGCGATGGACTGGGTCAATGTCTTCGCCTTGGCGGTGAACGAGGAGAATGCCGCCGGCGGACGCATGGTCACTGCACCGACCAACGGTGCGGCCGGCATCATTCCTGCCGTGCTTCACTACTACATGAAGTTTCAGCCCGGTGCCAGCGAGCGCGACGTGGTGGATTTCCTGTTGGCTGCTGCCGCGGTGGGCATCCTGTGCAAGAAGAACGCCTCCATCTCCGGTGCGGAGGTGGGGTGTCAGGGCGAGGTGGGCTCGGCCTGCGCCATGGCCGCTGCTGGCCTGGCTGAAGTGATGGGCGGTAGTGTCGGCCAGGTTGAGAACGCCGCCGAGATCGGCCTGGAGCACAACCTCGGGCTGACCTGCGATCCGGTTGGCGGCCTGGTACAGGTGCCGTGCATCGAGCGCAATGCCATCGCATCGGTCAAGGCGATCAATGCGGCTCAGATGTCGCTGCGCGGCGATGGCGAACACTTCATCTCCCTCGACAAGGCGATCCGCACCATGCGTGACACTGGCCGCGACATGCAGGACAAGTACAAGGAAACGTCCCGTGGCGGGCTGGCGGTGAACGCCATCGAATGTTGAAAGCGCACGGCATTCCTGCCGTCTAACCGAGCTTTGCCCCCTTCCGACGCGATGCCCATGCGGCATCGCGTTTTCGTTTGCAAGCTATTGAATGGCCGCGCTCTCTACGCCATTGGTCGAGTTCGGCGCTTCAATGGTTGCCCCGCGGTTTCGTCTCCTCTAGCTTACGTTAACGTAAAGGTTAGAAGCCCCGGGCTGAGAGTAAATACAAGTTGCAGCCCTCACCACAACGACAACAAATCAGCATGGATCGTCACGACGGTCCAGAGAGGACGTCACATGACCCAGGAGTTCATACTGGAAACTCGCGGGTTGACCAAGCAGTTCCGCGGCTTCACTGCCGTGGACGATGTCAACCTGCAGGTCCGGGAAGGACATATCCACGCCTTGATCGGCCCCAATGGTGCCGGCAAGACGACCGTCTTCAACCTCCTCACCAAGTTCCTGCCGCCGACCCGGGGCGAAATTCTCTATCGTGGCAAGCCGATCACCGGCATGAAGGCCAACGAGATCGCGCGCATGGGCATGGTGCGCTCCTTTCAGATCTCCGCTGTGTTTGCCCACATGACCGCGCTGGAGAACGTGCGGGTGGCCCTGCAGCGCCCGATCGGCACTTCGTTTCATTTCTGGAAGTCGGAGCGGACCCTGGATCATCTGAACGACCGCGCTATCGAGCTGCTCGATGAGGTCGGCCTGCGTGAGTATGCGAACGTCCTGACCGTCGAGATGCCCTACGGGCGCAAGCGCGCCCTGGAAGTGGCCACCACCTTGGCCATGAACCCGACGCTGATGCTGCTCGACGAGCCGACCCAGGGTATGGGGGCGGAGGATGTCGATCGTATCGTCGAGTTGATCCGCCGCGTGGCCAAGGGGCGCACGGTACTGATGGTCGAACACAACCTCAGCGTGGTGAGCCGGCTGTGCGACCGGATTACCGTGCTGGCCCGTGGTGCCGTGCTGGCCGAGGGCGACTACGAGGAAGTTTCCGCCGATCCGCGGGTGCGGGAAGCCTACATGGGTAGTGAGGCAGAGGAGGCCAGCGCATGAACCAGGTCATCGAACAGCCGAATCGTACCGAATATCGCGACCATGATGGCGCCGAGATGCTGCGCATCCGTGACCTGCATGCCTTTTATGGCGAATCGCACATCCTGCACGGGGTCGACATGGAGGTGCGGCGCGGTGAGCTGGTCACCCTGCTGGGCCGTAACGGGGCCGGTCGCAGTACCACGCTCAAGTCGATCATGAGCATGGTCGGCCGGCGCACCGGTTCGATCATGGTCAACGGTACCGAAACCATCGCCATGAAGGCGCATCGCATTCCGCGCCTGGGCATCGGCTATTGCCCCGAGGAGCGTGGCATCTTTGCCAGTCTCGACGTCGAGGAGAACCTGCTGTTGCCGCCCACGGTGCGCTCGGGTGGCATGTCGATCGACGAGATCTACGAGATGTTCCCCAACCTCTACGAGCGCCGCCGCAGCCAGGGCACACGTCTATCCGGTGGCGAACAGCAGATGCTGGCCATGGCGCGCATCTTGCGTACCGGGGCCCGCATGCTGCTGCTTGACGAGATCACCGAAGGCTTGGCGCCGGTCATCGTGCAGAAGCTCGCCGAGGTGCTGGTCAAACTGCGCGACCGCGGCATGACCATCGTCCTGGTGGAGCAGAACTTCCGCTTCGCCGCGCCGCTCGCCGACCGCCACTACGTCATGGAGCATGGGCGCATCATTGAGGAGATCAGCAAGGCGGCGCTGCCTTCCAAGCGTGAACACTTGAACTCCTTGTTGGGCGTATAGCAAGCCAGCACTCGTAACCACAATCACGTCTTACCTGCAGCGCGCATGACAACAACAACCTGCCCAGTTGGGCTATGGAGACGAAAATGACCTTCATCAAGAAGACTCTCGCCAGCAGCATTGCCATTGCCGCTACCGCCGCCATGGCAACTGCCGCCCAGGCGGAAATCAGCGATGGCCAGGTGCGTATCGGCTACCTGGCGGACATGTCCGGTACCTACCGTGACCTGGCCGGGCCAGGTGGCCTGGAGGCGCTGAACATGGCGGTCGAGGACTTCGGTGGCAGCGTCAATGGGGCGCCGATCCAGGTGTTCAGTGCCGACGATCGTAACAGCGCCGATGTGGGCGCCAACACCGTGCGTGAGTGGATGGATACTCGTAACGTCGACCTCGTGGCCGGTCTGGTAGCCTCGTCGGTGACCATCGCCGTGACGCGCGTGTTGGAAGAGAACAATGGCTTCGGCATCGTCTCGGCTTCGGCGGCATCCAGCATTACCAACGAGCACTGCACGCCCAACCATATCCATTGGGTATACGATACCTACCCGCTGGCCAATGGTACCGCCAAGGCAGTCGTCGACCAGGGTGGCGACACCTGGTTCATGCTCACCGCCGATTACGCCTTCGGTCATGCGCTGGAGGCGGACGTATCCCGCGTCGTGGAAGAGAGCGGTGGGCAGATCATTGGTGGTGTGCGCCATCCGTTCCCCACTGACGATTTCTCCTCTTACATCCTCCAGGCCCAGGGCTCCGGTGCCAAGATCATCGGCCTCGCCAATGCTGGTGCCGATACCGTCAATGCCATCAACACCGCCAGCCAGTTCGGCGTGGTGGAAGCGGGCCAGCAACTCGCCGGCCTGCTCGTGTTCCTCAGCGACGTGCATGCCATGGGGCTCGATGCCACCCAAGGCCTGCTGCTGACCACTGGCTGGTACTGGGACATGGACGATGAGGCGCGTGAATGGTCCGAGCGTTACTACGAGCGTGTCGGGCGCATGCCAACCATGGTCCAGGCCGGTATCTACTCCAGCACCACGCACTACCTTCAGGCCGTCGAGGCAACCGGCAGCGACGATCCGGCCACCGTTCGCGAGTACATGATGGAGCAGGAGATAAACGACTTCTTCGCGCGTAACGGCCGGCTGCGCGAAGACGGACGCATGATCCATGACATGTACCTGGCCCAGGTGAAGTCACCGGCCGACTCCACCAGTGAATGGGACCTGTACGAGATCCTTTCCACCATTCCCGCCGAAGAGGCCTACCGCCCGCTTTCAGAGAGCCAGTGCAAGCTGGTGCAGAACTGAAGCACACACGGTTGGCGGCGGCTGCGGCCGCCGCCCCTCTGACGGCGAGGAGAACCTGACATGACGATGATATTCGGCGTGCCGTTGGCGGTGTTCATGGGCCAGCTGCTGCTGGGGCTGATCAACGGTGCCTTCTACGCCTTGCTGAGCCTGGGGTTGGCGGTGATCTTCGGCTTGCTGAAGATCGTCAACTTCGCCCACGGGGCCATGTACATGCTGGGGGCATTCGCCACGCTGCTCGGCATGCGCTACCTGGGCATCAATTACTGGGCGGCACTGCTGCTTGCGCCGCTGGTGGTGGGTCTGTTCGGCATGCTGATCGAGCGATTGCTGTTGCGCCGTATCGGACACCTCGACCATCTCTACGGATTATTGCTGACCTTCGGCCTGGCGCTGATCTTCGAAGGTACGCTGGTCAACTTCTTCGGTGTTTCGGGAGCGCGCTACCCGACACCCGAAGCGCTGCAGGGCGGCTATCAGACCGGCTTCATGTTCCTGCCCAAGTACCGCGCTTGGGTGCTGCTGGCGGCTATCGTGGTCTGCTTCGGCACCTGGTACATGATCGAGCGCACACGGCTTGGCGCCTATCTGCGTGCTGGCACTGAGAACCCGGCGCTGATGCAGGCCTTCGGCGTCAACGTACCGTTGTTGGTAACGCTGACCTACGGCTTCGGCGTAGCGCTTGCCGCCTTCGCCGGCGTACTGGCCGCACCGCTCTATCCTGTTTCGCCGACCATGGGTTCCAATCTGCTGATCGTGGTCTTTGCGGTAGTGGTTATCGGTGGCATGGGTTCCATATTGGGCGCCGTCGTGACGGGGCTTGCCATGGGGCTGATCGAGGGACTGACCAAGGTGTACTACCCCGAGGCAGCCAACACCGTAATTTTCCTGGTGATGATCCTGGTGCTACTACTCAGGCCCGCCGGGCTCTTCGGCAAGGAGGCATGACGACATGGCCACGACCCAAACCATGACGCCATCCATGAAGCGAGAGCGCCGCGCCAACCTGCGTCGCAACGCCTTCTATGTGGCGCTGATCGCGATCGGTATGGTGGCGCCCTTCATCGCCTATCCAGTATTCCTGATGAAGGTGCTGTGCTTTGCCCTGTTCGCCTGCGCTTTCAACCTGCTGCTGGGCTATGCTGGCCTGCTCTCCTTCGGCCATGCGGCCTTCCTGGCCACCGGTGGCTACGTGACCGGCTACCTGCTGTCGAGCTATCCGGCGCTGACTCCCGAAATGGGCATTCTCACCGGTACGGCCGCTGCCGTGGTGCTGGGCGCCATCTTCGGGGCGCTGTCGATTCGACGGCAGGGCATCTACTTCGCCATGGTCACCCTGGCCCTGGCCCAACTGATGTTCTTCTTCTATATCCAGGCGCCCTTCACCGGCGGTGAGGACGGCCTGCACGGCGTGCCGCGTGGCCAGCTGTTCGGTTTCATCAGCCTGCGCAACAACCTGGCGATGTACTACTTCGTCTTCGCGGTCTTCCTGTTCGGCTTTGCCCTGATCCAGCGGGCCGTGCACTCGCCGTTCGGCCAAGTGCTCAAGGCGATCCGCGAGAACGAACCGCGCGCCGTATCGCTCGGCTACAACGTCGATGCCTACAAGCTGGTGGCCTTCATCCTTTCGGCGGGATTGGCCGGACTGGCCGGCTCCACCAAGACGGTAGTTTTCCAGCTCGCCTCTCTGACCGATGCCCACTGGCACATGTCCGGCGAGGTGATCCTGATGACCCTGCTCGGTGGTGTGGGCACTCTGTTCGGCCCGGTGGTGGGCGCGGGGCTGGTGGTCAGCCTGCAGCATTTGCTGGCTCAGTCACCGCTGGGCAACTGGGTGGGTCCGATCCTGGGTATCATTTTCGTGCTCTGCGTACTCAGCTTCCGCAGCGGTATCGTCGGCGAGGCGCTGAAGATGTATCGCAAGAACTTCAAGTAAGAAGCATCGACAAGCCTCGTCATGGCGCCCCATGGGCGCCATTTTTTATTCCTGCGACGTGGAGCAGGCCCGCTCCAGGCTGGCGGGAAGATGTTCCACCAGGTAGTCGACGAACTGGCGCACCTTGGCTGCATGCTGGCGATGCCGTGGCATGACCGCCCAAACCCCTGCGTCGTGGCATTGAAAGCGGGGTAGTACTTCGATCAGTTCGCCGCTGGCAAGGTAAGGCATGACGTAGTAGTCGGGCAGTTGGGCCAACCCCAGTCCCTTGAGCGCTGCATCGAGCAGTGCAAGCCCGGAGTTGGCCTGCCAAGGACCTTGCACGCGTATTTCTCGGTGCAGCCCCTCGATGTCGAAGCGCCAGTGATCGCGGGTGCCGATCAGGCATCGATGGTGTGCCAGCTCCGCTACCGAGTGGGGCTGCGATACGCCTTGAAAGTAATCGGGAGAAGCGACAACGTATTCGCGTCGCTCGCACAAGCGGCGTGCCACCAAGGTTGAATCCTGTAGAGTGCCCATGCGAATGACGACGTCGTAGCCCTCGTCGATCACATCCACCTGGCGGTTGGTCAGGTGAAGACGCATCTCGAGCTGAGGGTGCAGGCGCAGAAAGTCGTTCACCAACGGGGCGAGGAAGCGCTCGCCGAAGGTGGTGGCGCAGCTCAGTTGAAGCACACCGTGGGGGCACTCCTTGAGGCTCTGCAATGCGGTTTCCGCTTCGCGAAAGCCATCGAGAAGTTCACGACATCGGACATAGTAGCGTTCGCCGGCGTCGGTAAGGTGGATCTGGCGTGTGGTTCGGTAGAGCAGTGGCAGCCCCAGCTGTTGCTCGAGCTGAGCCACTTGGCGGCTGATATGCGAGTTGGAAACGTGAAGCTGGCGTGCTGCCGCAGCAAAGGTACCCAACCTGACCACTTCCACGAAGGCTTCGATACCATCCCAATGAGCCATAGGAACTCCATCGTTGCACAGCTGGAATAATGTTGTGTCGCTGTTTCTATATCATCATAACGCTGGGCGCACCTAGACTGATAGAGATCGTTACAAACTGGATCGTTTGACCATCAGGAGATTTTGCATGAAGTCGCGCGCCGCCGTTGCTCTCGAAGCGGGCAAGCCCCTCGAGCTCACCGAAATCGATGTGCAGGACCCCAGGGCCGGGGAAGTCCTGGTGCGTATCGTTGCGACCAGCGTCTGCCATACCGACGCCTTCACCCTTTCCGGCGCCGACCCGGAGGGGCTGTTCCCCTCGGTGCTGGGCCACGAGGGCGCCGGCATCGTCGAGGCGGTGGGCGAAGGGGTCACCAGCCTCAAGCCCGGCGACCACGTCATCCCGCTCTATACCGCCGAGTGCGGCAAGTGCAAGTTCTGCCGCTCGGGCAAGACCAACCTGTGCCAGGCGGTGCGCGCCACCCAGGGCCAGGGCCTGATGCCCGACGGCAGCTCGCGCTTCTCGCTCGACGGCAAGATGCTGCACCACTACATGGGCTGCTCCACCTTCAGCGAGTACACTGTGCTGCCCGAGGTCTCGCTGGCCAAGGTTTCGCCGGAGGCGCCGCTGGACAAGATCTGTCTGCTCGGCTGCGGCGTGACCACCGGCATCGGCGCGGTGCTCAACACCGCCAAGGTCGAGCCGGGCTCCACCGTGGCGGTGTTCGGCCTGGGTGC
>NZ_JAXQPR010000025.1:0-3937 GCF_046723295.1 Halomonas sp. A29 | reverse complement strand
TCTGCAGCCACTTCACCATGGCCTGCGTATCTGGGTGGAGCCTGATGTCTTTGTTGAGACCTTCGGCGGCGCCTAACAATTCATTCAAGCCGACGCCGCTTCGCGGCGCGGCTTAATTCAGGCGTTAGGCATTAAATAGGTTTGGAACATCATGGAACGTTACCCAGAGAATACAAATATTTCATTGGATGACTTTAATGCTTGTGGTTGGCGCGAGGCATTGGAAGAAGCACGTCGAGAAGACTATTCATCCATGTGGCAACAGCTATCGTCGAGAGCACGGAAGGCTACAGAAGAAGGCAATTTAGAAGCAGGGAAAGTACTTTGGTTACTTGCAGATGCCTGCTCAATGATGTTGAAGCCTAATAGTCTGAACGAGCCGTTTGCACCTTTTATGGTTATGGATGGAAAACGTTCGGCACTTCCGGAAGATTTTAAAAATGAAGACATCGAATTCTTTTCACAAATCATACCTTTGATTGATGAGCCAAAATTATGTGCAAGAATTTCAGATATAGCGTGGTTGCTATTAAAGCCGAAGAATCCTCAGCATGCACTCTCTGCGATAGATAATTATAAAAGTATTGAAATCGGTACCGAAAGTTGGATTCGAGATGGTCGGGAATGTTGGGACAGGGCTATACAGCTATGTCTAATGCTTCGGGCTGGTGCCGGCGAAAGGTTAAAAGAGATAGAGTCAAAAATAGTTGAGGCGCTGAAAGAATCTTCGCCGGAAGATGGGTATTTGGCCAACTGGCTAGCTGATTTACTTTTAAAGCACCACTTAGGCGTTAAGGATAAGAAGGATATTGCTGAAAAACTTGAGGCGCTTGCTACTTACTTTGAAGACTCTGGCGATCTTCATAGGGCAAGAGATTATTTAGATGCGGCATCAGAATGGTATAAAAAATCAGAAGATACACCACAATCAATAGTAATGATTGTAAGAAATGCAGAGTGTTGGGTTAAGGAGGCAATCGCTAGGCAGTCTGGTGATAATCCTAGCAACATGGTTGCTGCGAGTTTTTATGAAAGTGCGATACATAAATACAGAACAATTCCGAAAGCTCTACGCGATCAACACAATGTTGAAGAAAGGATCGTTGAACTCAGGGGGCTAATGAATGAGGCAGGAGAAAACTCACTTAATGAAATGGGGCAGATCACATCTGGGCCAATAGATATCAGCGAACTAATTGAAAACTCAGTGAAAGCGGTAAAGGGGAAAGAATTATCGGAAGCGCTATTGCAGTTTGCAAACGTCTACAGAGGGGCACGAGCTGACAAAATACGAAGCTTCTCTGAGGAAATGATAAGGAATCACCCCTTGCAGTCATTATTTGCAGCTACTCATATGTCATCCGACGGCAGAGTAGTTGCAAAGAAACCTGCAGCTGTTCTTGGGGGAGAAAATCAAGAAGCAGTCATATGGCCCGAAATGGTTAAGCACTACGCTATGGAACTCAGCTTGGTAGTGCAGGGTGATATCTGGCCAGCTCTTGAAGTAATTAGGCAAGAGCACAGGTTGAAGGAGGCGGATTTTTATTCAGTTGTAAAAAGGTCTCCGGTAGTGCCGCCAGATAGAATTCGGCTTATGGCAAAAGCGCTTTTTCAAGGCTTCGATGGCGATTTTATTAGCGCCTTGCATTTGATTATTCCCCAGATAGAAAACTTAGTTAGATATCATCTAAAACAACATGGGGAAAAGACAACCAATATAGATATTAACGGCATAGAGAACGAAAACGGTCTTAGTACGCTAATGGATAATCAAAAGGTAGAAGACATCTTTGGAAAAGATCTTTCGTTCGAATTAAAAGCAATATTTTGTGATCCTTTCGGACCTAATCTACGAAATGAATTAGCGCACGGTCTTATAGGGTATGAGGAAAGCCAAAATATATATTCAATCTATGCTTGGTGGCTTGCTTTTCGTCTTATATTTAACACCTTTTGGAATTCAAATCATGCCAACCAACAAGAAAACGAAGGTCAGGCAGAAGATAATGCCTAACAAACGCATGCACTCGGACAGCCAAAAGCGCCGCTCCTTCGTCGCGCCGATTTTGGCCGCCGGTGATGCGAAGCGTTATGTTCTTTTGTAGATTAATCGCCACTTACACTTGCAAGGAGATGAAACGATGAAATTGAATCTAAATGATAAAAGTCAGTTTACAGTAGATGGAGTGAAAGCTCTAATAGCTTCAAAAGATGACTCTCAGTCTCGTCAGCTGCGCGTTACCAAAGAAGGGGTGGCGTACTTGTCTGATGAGGTCGGAAACCTGAATACAGAAGGCCTAGCTTTCCGCCTTGAGACTTGGGATGCAGGTAACGACTATGTAGGTGAAGCAGCTAGTAATGACCCTAAATGGGTTCAGAGAATATATGATTGTTTGTCGAAAAGCTGGCCGAACCCAAAAGACAGTTATATCGATTTCTTTTAATATTAACATGATAATTCGCTATCTTTAGCGTGTTAGAAAGATCAGGGAGGAGAGCAAAAGAATGAGTAAGACATATGTTATAAAGTATACACAAGGCTCTGGACCAGTAAGTGTGACATTGCGCGGCTGTAACTCCGAACAAGAAGCTAAAGCTAAGTTCTGGGAGCAGCCGCACATTAGAAATAACAAGAAAACGAAAATCGAAAGTGTTAAGTCATATTGAGAAAGCGAGAAAAACATAACCATCGGCTGCACGGCGACCGATTTTCCACCGCTTCGCGGCTCCAAACTGGCGCGTGAGCCCGGCGTTATAAGCCAATGGAGAATTAGGCGTGGATTTGCAGGATTTAACTAAAAATCAACATTTTGTACCTCAAGTAGAACAGAGGCTTAATGCGATTAATCCATTAGTTAAAGAAGAAAATCAAAAAATTTACTCATTTAGCCTCAAGGATCGAGAATCTTATTCTATAAATCTAGATTCAGATAAAGGCTTTAAAATTTCAAATACACTAAGCCTGAACGATATATTTAGCTTTGATGTTCTTGAAAAAGAGGCTGCCAGATATAATTTTGAAAAGTTATTTCATCATTATGAGGCGAACATCAAGACAAATACTGAAAGTTTGGTTTTAAAGCTTCCTGCTGCGGGCGCAGACATAAAGTCAGAAATACTTAACATTTTTCTTTCTAAGTTTCTAAATTTTGTTAGAAATCCATACTCGATTAAAAAGGTGCTAAATACGTTCCCTCAACTTAGGGATGTTCACCCAACTGATCCCATTCACTATAAAAACTTTGAACGTATACTTAATGGAAGAAAGCCTCAGCAAAATTACCTTTGTAATCAGTTGGGAGTAACAGAAGAAGAATATGCAGACTGGCTTTCTGTGATATTTCTTTTGCTAACGCCGCTCGAAAAAGATCAGCCTAACTTTCTGGAACAAGTTGTAAAAGGACTGTATGAGAATCCAGATTTATTCATCATGGTTCTTATATATACCTATGATGATAAAACATGCCTTCTTTCTGATCGGGGTTATAGTATCCCTTTACCCGAAAAGGACCATATGGCGTGGGATTTTAATTTATATTCTCATGGGTTTATAAGATACCTCTTCGGAAATCTAGATTTACTTGCTCCGGCAACTGCCCCCAAAGAACTAGTGGAAAGATTCAAGGCAGGTCCTAAATCGATTGATGTACACAATATAACCAATGATTTATCTGCACTAGAGCAATACAACAAGCATGTAGTGTATCAATGCAGTAGAAATGTATTTAATTCTAGCTCTGAGTGCTATGGCTTATAACAAGTTGCTGCACTCGGAAAAATTACTCGCTACGCTCTTAATTTTCCGGTGAGCAAGGCGTTAGGCGCTTACACATGTTCTCTTGGGACCAAACAGCCTTCGTTGAGATTCTGGGTGTGATTCCTGTCGTGACCGATGAGTTCGGTACCGACTACTCGTTCAAGGTGACGCGCCCGTCGG
>NZ_JAXQPR010000037.1:0-559 GCF_046723295.1 Halomonas sp. A29 | reverse complement strand
GAGCCAAGCGGGATCGAACCGCTGACCTCCTGCGTGCAAGGCAGGCGCTCTCCCAGCTGAGCTATGGCCCCGAAAGCAATTTGTGTGAGACTAGGCGAAAGACGACGACGTATAGCCTGCTATACAAGGAGTCTTTCAACGACGTATCACGCAAATTTGGTGGGTCTGGGCAGATTTGAAATAAACCCGGCGACCTCACCCTTCTCTTTACAGCACTTCCGGGGGTGCGCTCTCACCAACTGAGCGACAGACCCGGCCGAAGCTCGAGAATGGTGGGTCTGGGCAGATTTGAACTGCCGACCTCACCCTTATCAGGGGTGCGCTCTAACCAACTGAGCTACAGACCCATTGGTCACGCTGGGCCTATACCCAAACAGTCTTTGCTCTGGCCGATCAGGTAATTCATTGTGAGCACTTGCCGCGAGGCGTGATACGTCGTTTAAGGAGGTGATCCAGCCGCAGGTTCCCCTACGGCTACCTTGTTACGACTTCACCCCAGTCATGAACCACACCGTGGTGATCGCCCTCCCGAAGGTTAGGCTAACCACTTCTGGTGCAG